>NZ_WHZW01000008.1 GCF_010667685.1 Bifidobacterium aerophilum
GGAGACCTACCTCTCCGATGTTCACCTCGCGCTCATCGCCATCCACCTCAAACGACCCTTAGAGTAAACACACCCTAGCAAGGGGCTACTCAGTCATCGAATATTGCGCGGACTGTAAGTGCTTAGCTACACTTATCACGATAAGTGTAGCTAAGCACAACAAGAGGCACACTTAATAGCAGTTTTCATACTGTGTACAGTCATACGGCTCGGCATCGGACCCCGGTTTCAGTCCGCATCGCGCTCTGCATCATAAATGGTGATGGTGAAAGTCTTACCAAGAGCAGCACAGTAGTCAGGCAGCAGATCAAGCAGTCCCGTGCGATGGAGATCGTGCTCAGCGTTCCACAGCGCGACCGCACTCAGCCCGGTACGACGTGCCATTTCGTCGTAGCTCATGCCGGCATCTTCTCGCATCTTTTTCATTTGCTTGCAGATAGTCCAGTATGTTCCAAGATTCTTGAGTTTCAGGAATTCTGCATCTCTTAGCGCTTTCGCTTTATCGGCCGGCGTGTATGCGGGCTCCCATCCCAGCATTTCGCTCAGCACATCCGACACGCTTTCTTGATGACCCGGTTCATCATCCGAATTGTCAAGGATGTCCCGCATGAACGCATCCGATTCTTCAGGCGTGCGGCAAACGACCCAATCATTCGGAATAATGCCCTGCTCCATCGCCGCCACAAGTACATCAATATGACGGGCGCGCGCATAATAGCCGGGTACGGCTGTCCTGCATTCGCCGTGCTGCTTCCGCTTCGTCCATGAGCCGCAACCCGCTCAATATCGTCTCCGCCCGTACCGGATCAGCGACAAGCCATGCACGGAACTCTTCCACCGGAAACTTTTCTCCCTTGTATTGTGCCATGTATCTCATTGGTTAACCTCCCATAATTGGACTCCCCATCGTGATTGGCGTTATCTCGCCATTTTTCATTGGCATCGCTGCCTGACGATCAAGAATATCGTCAGCTATCGCCGTGTCCAAATCGCGTATGTTGCAATCTGATGCGGTTCTCCCAAGCCGACGGCTTGAGCGGGCCATTGACGACCTGAACATCTTCAACCGGAGAACGACCATGCACAACGACAACACAGAACCATTCAAGTTCCGCTGCCTGATCTGCGGCAAAGCAATAACGGCGGAAGTCTGCATCGACCATCGCATCTGCACAATCGATCAGCTGCCGGAGGAAGGCCACGACGACAGTGACCTGCTCCCCCTCGGCGCCATCGAAATGACGTCATACGGTCATTACGGCACCGCGTTCTTCGATCCTTGCGACGACGGCACGCAAGTGGCCGCACTGATCTGCGACGACTGCATGGAAGAACGCAGCGACCGACTCATGTACATCGACAAGCAGCGCCGGCTCAGTCCGTTCAATAAGACAATGGACGAACTTAACGAGCAGGCAAAGCAGAGACGTGCGGAGCATGAAGCGCGTGCCGCACGCACACCAGCCGAAGACATCCCACTAGACAAAAACGGATATCCAGATCCCGTCTACGCGCAGTCCCTCATCGACAGGATCGAACAATACCGAAAAGAAAAATCCCCGGGGTTTCATGATATTTCGCATGAGTGACGTTCCGGGGCATTCGTCGGCAGTATAACTGTCATGAGTCTCAAAAAGTCAACCAGTTACGCTGATCGACATGCAACGATGATTCTCGGCCGAACGCATGGACACCTATGTGCGCTCGGCCCAAGCCACCGACTGTGACACGATTGATTTATACGTGTGGAAATCGTTACGAGATCCGGCGAATGGCGGCATGCCAAACTATCAACCGCGCAAGCGGGCCATATTCGAGAGCCACGTCAAGATGATGCGCGACCTGCGTAACCGTCTATCGCATCAGGAACATATCGTACTTGATGCTTTTGCCGACGAGAACCACTATCTGGATGAGCAGTACGCCAATCTCGACTGGATAGCCCGTTCCATCGATCCAAAAGCAGCCAACTGGATTCATAGTCAATCAAGAGTACCATCGTTACGCGAGCTGAGACCCAGCAACATATCACGGTATTGAAGAGATGGGAGCTAGCGGATGAAGCATATTCATATCGGAGACGTGGAACCATTCCGCATAGAACTGCTGCATCAAGATAAGACACAGGCACTGAAAGTGCTTGAAGAAGCCGCCGAAGCGGTAGAAGCATTCAAGGACTGGAACAAGCACGGGCAGACAGCCAAGCAACGACATGACCTGATTGACGAATGTGCCGACGTGATTCAGGCGACAGTCAATCTCATGGCCGCGATGGGGTTCACTGATGAGGAGATACATCAGGCCATCGAGGATTGCCGAGCCAGAAACGATGCCCGCGGCCGCATGGCACCATGCAGCGATAACTGACTACTATATGGCATTAGGCGTAAGGTGCGTGTGCTTGTTGTGTTGGCTGTACTTATTGCCGTACGCGCAGCCAACACAACACTGAACCAGTGCCCTTAGAGACTGCACCTAGCTGTAACGGTACCGGGCCGCCATTCCCATTCACCGTCGCCCTTCCGCATCATCAATGGTGACGGTGAAGGTCTTGCCGAGAGCGGTGCAGTAATCCGCGAGATAGTCGAACAGGCGATTGCGGCTGTACCCATTCTCCGCCTTCCACAATTCGGAAGACGAGACGCCGGTACGCCGCTCCATCTCATCAAGATCCAGTCCGGCCTGCTCACGCATTTCGATCATGCGGCGGCATACCGCCTGGTACATGTCACGGTTATGTTCCGCCAAAGGACTGAAGGGCGTCTCTCAAGCCTTGTTGCCTGCGGCGAGCATTACGACGTGCACGGCCTTGTCGGATTCGTCCTCGTTCATGCCTACCTGCCAGACCAGTGTCATCTTGGGCCATGTGTCTCTCACCACGTTCAGAGCCTCATTCATCTGTTCCATGTCCAGCATTTCAGACGGAACTGAGATAGCCATGAACGCTCCATGCACCTCGCCCAGATTCGTGTCCATGACCAGCCCCTTCACCGTACGGTTTATGGCGCGCCGGACCGCACCCTCACCGCAGCCGTCTACGGACCGAGTCCACAGGCAATCGCCCGGCTTCATCAGGTCATCGATGACGGATTGATCCACACGCAGCGGCGACTCAGGATCCGTCGAATCGGACAGCGCCTTCAATCCGACGCTCATATGCTGGACCGGTGGCGTATCGACATAGGAACCATCTTCCGATCGCCTGTCATCATCCGGAAACATCCGCACCTTCATATGCTCGTTCACGATCCGTTCGGCTCGTTCCATATACTCCTTGTCATCCGACGGACCAAACGTCACACGACGATCACCGATCACGACATCATGTTCGCCGCCATCTTCTTTCATCGCCCGATACGCATCGGCGTATTCACGGATATTCGGCCACTTGGTACGCACGTTCGACTGAGACGTGCCGCCGGCCCTTGCGATGTTCGTCAGCGTATGACCGACCCCGAACGCAACGCCGGCCTGCTCCTCCAACATATCCTTCACCACGCCCATCATGCTATTGCACAGCCACACGCAGGCAAGTCGCTCATCCAATAGGAATCCCCGACTTTTGGCGAATTTGACCAGCATATACGCCCAATAGTCAAGGCTCCCTCTCAACAGGGCCTCGGCCTGCACCCTGATTACCTGAGACAAGGCCGTCACGGCAACAGAGCTTTCATCGCCGAACGCCTCTCCGTCGCGAAGCCAATCGATCGTATCCGCATACTGCGCATTCTGTTCCGCATCGGGAACCGGCATCGCATCCTCGGCTTTCAGGTCACGCGCCACCTGCGCGATTCTGGCGACGCCCTCTCCTTCCGGAAACGAACCGGCAAACAGATCATTCAACTCGTCGAAACATGTGCAGCGCCGCGTTCCGCCGTGCGTCTCACCGGCTTTGCCGATATGTCTTTTCATCTGGGAACGTCCACTCTCCGGCTCCAATTGTTTCAATATAAGACGACGTATCTGAGTATGGATATCATCCACGCCTTTTGGCTTATCACAAACGTCGTCATGCTGAAATGTCACATCATCATTCATCATGATTCGAACTGTACGGGTCGTCACGCTGACGCACAACCTATGAATTTCACATATGCTGCCGTGCCCGTCATATGAATTCATATGACGGGCACGGCTGGGCGAGGAAAAGGAACGCGGCCCGGACCTGGTCAGTCGGAGCTGATCAGGTCCAATATTCCGCCAACCTTGGTCATATCGACGTCACGCTCGTCGAAGGCCTGACGGCGGTAAGTCAAGTCAATGCCGTTGGCCGTGGCGTAGTCGAGGACGCGACGGGCCAGATCGGCCGTTGCGTTGTTCTTGTTGATCGGCCTGCCACGCAGGATGGCGCGCTGCAGAAGCGGCCGCAACGACTTGACCAGCTTGTAACGGTCGGACTTGACCTTCACCATCCAGCCGTCCGCAAAATACAGCACGGCGCCTTCGCGGTCGGTTCGCCGGGCGTCGTCAATGGCTTGCGCCACGCCCGCCGACGAATCGCAGACCGCGACCACGTCAGGCCTTGTAAAATCACCGATCCCGGCGAATTCCGCTTCATGCCCGTAGTCGATGGCGAACGACTCCTGATTGCGGATCAGATGCAGCAGTCGCAGACCGGACCGGTCG
Source organism: Bifidobacterium aerophilum (assembly GCF_010667685.1). Taxonomy (GTDB): domain Bacteria; phylum Actinomycetota; class Actinomycetes; order Actinomycetales; family Bifidobacteriaceae; genus Bifidobacterium; species Bifidobacterium aerophilum. The sequence continues at coordinate 4,627 of NZ_WHZW01000008.1, forward strand.
TAGCCGACGATATGCCGGTCCGATTCCACGTCGACCACCTCGAACGCCGCCGTGTCATTCCATTCACGCAACCGCCTCCACAGCCGGTCGCGCACGGATTCGTCGGCTGGAAACAGCCGTTCGATCAGCACCGAATAATCGGTCTGCCCGGACTTCGACCAGAAACGGAATCGTCCCGGTTCCTCGGCGGCGCCGACCAATCCCAGGAAACCGTTCTCCTTGCGTTCCACACGAACCGGAAAGGCTCCCGGATGCATGTCGCCGTAGCCGGTCACCTTGTCGAGCGAGGTCGCCGTCGTCTCGTCCACGGCGAAGAACTTCTCGAAGCCGCGCTGCACCACGCGTCCGTCCGAGTCCACAAACAGGCCGCGCGCATTGATCATACGCACGTTCCACCGTCCTTCGCGAAACGCCTCCGGCGTGAAGTTGCATGCGTATATACCGTGCTCGCCACGCACCGGCACGACACGGACATCGGGATCGGCCCGCATGCGATCAAGCAGGTTGCCGTTCGGGTCGCCCGGTTCCAGCGGACGGAACAGCACGGCATGAAACCGCTTCCACGATGCCCGGATATACTCCTCCGGCACACGGTCCTCATCCGGTCGTTCCGCGTTGCGCCGCAACAGCTCATCCAACGGCACATCGAAGTCCTTCGTCTCCCACAACGCGCCGCGTTCGGTCGCCAGTCTCGCCAATTCGTTCGCATACCGAGGATTCGCATGCTGGGCGTCGGCCACCACGTCCCAACCGGCGTCGAGTGCATCGGCGATCATATGCCGACCCATCGCCACCACCATGCTTTCGAATCCGCGTCCGTACCCGAATCGCATGCGGTCGCGGTTCGCCACGGAACCGGCGACCATCAGCCGGATCGAGTCGAGCGAGATCACGCAGTGCGGCCATGTGTTGACCGGGTCATCCGCCCATTGCCGCGCCCACGTCGATTTGCCGGAGGCCGGCAGTCCGCGCAGGATGATCAGCTTTGCCATGTTTCACCGTCCTTCGTTTCTCGGATACTGTTCGTTTCTTGAATACCGTTGTCTCCTTCATTTCGCTCACCATCACCATCGCCCTCGCTGTTCCGAAGGCCGCGGAACCAGCCGATGATCTGCGTGCGCGATACCGGCGTCAGGTTCCATGCGTCGAGGCCGACGTTGAGGGCTTGCGGACGCGCACCGGCCGGCGACAGCTGATGCGTGTGTCCGTACAGCAGCTTGCGACCGTCGAACGGCAACGCCTGATCGTGGAATCGCACGGCGTCGTCGGGCCAGCCGTACGCGAGATCCTCGCGATATGGAAAGTGCGACAGGTTGACGATTTCGGTTGCGGCAGACGAGTCCTCTCCGCCGAATCCGCTCAGTTCGACCGTATCGTTCGCCTCGATGCTTTCGAACAGGTTGCGGGCCGGCTTGTCGTCCAGCCACCAGTCGTCGTGGTTGCCGATGACCGCGTGCAGGTGACGGCACACAAGCTGGCGCAGGCAGTCCTTGAGATGGTTTACGGATGTGCGGTATCCGATGTCGCCGAGGATCCACAGTTCGTCGTCCGGACCGACGATCTCGTTGATGTTGGCGACGATCGCCGCGTCGTGCGCGTCGGTGTCGGCGGCCTTGCGGAAATTGAGTCGGGAGTCATCCAGCACGATGCCCTTGGCCCAGTCTTCGGCGGCCTTGCGGCCCTGTTCGGCAAGGATGCGCCCGTATTGCACACGACCGGGATCGAACGTGGTGAATCCGCGCAGTACGCTGACGAGCGGATGGCCGAAATGCGTGTCTGTGGTGAAGTACTTCATCGTCGTCTCTTTTCCATTGTTGCTTTGTCTGTTTTGTCTCCGATACGGAAGATCGTCCGTTGCTCCCCTGCCGTTTTTCCTGAACCGACGCGCATCAGGCTGCCGTATGCGGCCGTCCTGCGTGGAGCGCCCATATACAATGGCAAACCGCCATCACGGCGCATAGGACTTCAGGAGGAAGGGATGATTGATGCGGGGTATCCTCTGCCGGCCGTCACGATGACGGTAATGCGGTCAGGACATGGCCCGATTTCGAATTATGCGTTTACCGGCTTGGATATGGTTCCGGCGATCCGGCATAAATACCGTCGGAACGGCGCCGGCATCGTCTTCACGGACGCAAGCCGTTTGAGGGCATGTTCAAGCGACGTCGGCAGCACATTCTGCCAACGCTTGGTACGGCTGACGATCCGTACGCGCTCGAACATATCACGGCAATCCATAACGGGATCACCATAGAACGTGTTTTCCGCCTTTGTCAAATCTTGCGCGACGGCTCCATGTACCGTCGCCCGTGTCCGCGTCGCCGTTGACGCCGACACCTTGGACCTGTGACGTAACGGGCATAGCCAGGCCAGTGGCTGCCGATCACCCTATTCGAGGCTGTCGCGCGTGAGTCGGGCGAAGGCGCCGTTGCGATCGACCAGCTGCCGATAGGTGCCGGTTTCGCCGATGCGGCCGTGATCGAGGACGATGATCCGGTCCATGTCGGTCAGGACTCGCGGCCTGTGGCTGATGACGATCACGGTGGTGTCTGCGGGGCGGTTGGCGATCAGGTCATAGCAGATCGCGGCCTCGGCGGTCGCATCCACCGCGGCGGTCGGCTCGTCCAGAATCCACAACGGCTTGCCGGACAGGAACGTGCAGGCCAGCGCGAGGCGCTGCCATTGTCCGCCGGACAATCCCACGCCGCCCCATTCCTGACCGAGCTGCGTGTCGAGTCCGTCCGGAAGCGCGTTCACGATGTCGAGCGCGCGGGCGCGGCGCAATCCGTCACGCAGTTCCTCGTCGGTGTGACGGGATGCGGGATCGATGAATTCGCGCACGGTCACCTCGATGTGCGTGAAGTCCTGGAACACCATGCTCGACGCACCCAATCGTTCCGCCCATGAATCCAGGCAATGCCCGTCACCGGACTTCCCCGACGTCAGGCCGACCGCGCCGTCCGGCGCGTCGAGGATGCCTGCGATGAGTTTGACGAGCGTGGTTTTGCCCGACCCGTTCTCCCCGACGAGAGCGACGATCGACCCCGGCGCGATATCCAGCGATACGTCGTCCAATGCCGGACCGCGAACGGCCGTGACCGACTTATGCGCATCATCCGCGTCATCGTCCTCGCCGTCGCTTTTGACCGCGACCGGATACGCGTACGTCAGATGTTCCACGTGCACGCCGACCGGACCGGCCGTCTCAGGGATCGCATGATTCGCGTGCAGCATGTCCATGAGCCGGTCAAAGGCAAGGATCATCGGCGTGGACGCCATGAGGTTGCCGAACGCCTCACCCGTGGTGCGCGTCACCGACAGTCCCGTCATGATGCCGACCAGGGCCGCCGGTATGCTGGTGGCCGCCGCATGACCGGACGTCAGGATCAGCCAGAACGCACCTCCGGTCAGCAGTGCGAACGCCAACGAACTCACCCCGGTCAGCTGCACCCTGCGCCATGAGACGCGCTCCCACATGCCTGCCATGGTGAAATACCGGACACGCGCCTGTGCCGGGATGCCGAACGAACCGGCCGTGGCCGCGATCTCCGTGCTCGACGGAGGATAATCCAGCAGCCGTTCGAAATAGTTTGCGCGGCGTGACTCCTTGCCGCGCTTCGGCCACAGCTCGTTCGCCAGCTTTTCCACGCCGAACTGAGCCAACAGTTCCGGGATCATCGCCACCGCGATCATGACCGCCGCCAACGGATGCATGTGCCACAGGGACCCGGCCAGCATGACCATCGATGCCAGCGCGCCCACCACCGACGTGGCGTCCGCCGCCTGCGAGGCCACGTTGTATGGGATCGCGTCACGCGCCGCGCGCACCTGCGCGGTCACCTCGTCATCCAATGTCTGCGCCGGCGTCAGGTTGGCCAGCGCATCGGTCAGATCGGACTGGTACTCGGCCATCAACGGTTCCTGAAGCAGATCACGCATGTCCTGCGCCAGCGACGACGATACCGACATCAGCACCGCGCCCACCGTCAGCACCACCAGGATCAGCGCGAACCGGCCCGTGCCAAGAGCCGATCCCATGCCGAGCCCATCCGGACCGCATGCCCAACCGATCATCCACACCTGCAACGACGGCATCGCCATCATCACCAGCATCGACAGCCACATCACCACCGTACGCACCGGCCGCTTGCGCAACGCGTACGCGCTCGTGCGCCACGACGTCACCACCGCGTCACGAAACGGCCGCAACCGGTTGCCGTCATTCCTCTTCTCACCGTTGTTCTCACACACGATCGGCCAGCATAGGAAGTCTATGTTAAAAAAAAAAGTAACGATCGACCATGCCGCAGGAACGTGCGCCGCGCATATACGACAAGACCCTCACGGGCGATGAGCGTCCGTGAGGGTCTTCATCTAATTAATACTGAGAATCAATCTCAGCAAACCTTCCACATCCAGTTGTGCGGATCGTCGATCTCACCGAGCTGGATGCCGAGCAGTTCGTTGCGCAGCGCCAGCGTCAGTTCGCCGGAACCGCCGTCAGCGACGGTCACGTCGAACTTCTCGGACTTGAAGCGGCCGATCGGGGTGATGATGGCGGCGGTGCCGCACGCGAACACCTCGGTGACCTCGCCGGACTTGATGTCCTCGAGCAGCTGGTCGAGCGCGATCATCGTCTCGACGACGTCGTGGCCCTTGTCCTGCAGCAGCTGGATCAGCGAGCGGCGGGTCACGCCCGGCAGGATGTTGCCGGTCAGCGACGGGGTCTCGACGTGGCCGTCCTTGTGCACGACCATCATGTTCATGCCGCCGAGCTCCTCAAGGTAGGTCTTGGTGGCGGCGTCCACGAAGCACACCTGCTGGCAGCCGTTGGCGATGCCCGTGTACTCGCCGAGCAGGGAGGCGGCGTAGTTGCCGCCGCACTTGGCGAAACCGGTGCCGCCGGGGCCGGTGCGGAACCACTTGTCCTCGACCCAGATGCTCACCGGCTTGACGCCGCCCGGGAAGTACGGGCCGGATGGGGAGGCAATCACGCAGTAGTCGACCTCCTGCGGCGCGCGCACGCCGAGGAACGGCTCGGACGCGAACATGAACGGACGCATGTACAGCGTGTACTCACGACGGGACGGCACCCAGTTGGCGTCGCGCTTGACGAGCGCGGCCACGGAACCGAGGAAGTCGTCGATCGGCAGTTCCGGCAGGTACAGGCGCTTGGCGGAGTTCTGGAAACGCTCGGCGTTCGCGTCCGGACGGAACAGCCAAGTGGAACCGTCGGCGTGGCGGTAGGCCTTGAGGCCCTCGAAGCATTCCTGCGCATAGTGCAGCACGGATGCGCCCGGGTCCATCTTCAGCGGCGCGTACGGCTCGATACGGCGATCGCCCCAGCCTTCGCCCTTGGTCCAGGTCATGTGGGCCATGTTGTCGGAGAACACCTGTCCGAAGGCCGGCTTGTCGATAAGGGACTGGCGCTTCTCGTCGGAGGCCGGATTGTCGTTCGGCAGGACGGTGAAGGGCTCGGTGAGCTTGTCGAGTGCCGCGGGATCGTGATGTGATTGTTCAGTCATTGCTAACTTCTTTTTGACAAATGCCCGTCGTGGCCGTCGTTATGCTGCGTACGCCATGACCGGCATGTGCTGGTAGGTGCAGCCGGCGCTTCTGGCACCGGTTCTGGTTGATACTTTCTCACACACCCGGTGATGCGGACGTGCGGGATTTCACATTATGAATTATGCGAGAATATGCCGGGGACACCGGGAGCGGATATGGAAAAGTCCGTACAAGATCGTCTCGTACGGACTTCTCCCCTATTCGATCACAAGCCGGCTATCCGGCGACGATCACTTGGCGTCGGCGGCCGGGGCGGCAGCGTCAGCCGGAGCGGCATCGGCGGCGGCTTCCGGAGCGGCGGTGGACTCGGTGGCATCCTCCGGCACCTCGACGGTGACGACGGACTCCTCGAGGTCATCCATGTCGAGCTCGGCGCCTTCCGGCAGGACGACGTCCTTGAGCAGGATCTTGGTGCCGTCGGTCAGGCCGTCCACGTTCACGACGATCTTCTCCGGCAGGTTCGCGACATCGGCGCGGACCTTGAGCTCCTGCACGTCGACGAACGCGACGGCGACGCCCTTCGGGGTGCCCTCGACGAACACCGGCACCTCGACGTCGATCTTCTCGCCGGCCTTGACCTCGTAGAAGTCGATGTGCTCGACGATGCGCTTGACGGGGTTGCGCTGCACGTCCTTGACGACGGCCATCTTGGTCTGGTCACCGAACGCGATGGAGAACAGCGCGTTGGTGTGACGCAGGGACAGGGTGGTCTCCTTCATCGGGAGCTTGACGAACACCGGGGCCTCGCCGCCGGCGTAGATGGTCGCCGGGATCTGCTTGGCGACGCGCATACGGCGGGCAGCGCCCTTGCCGAACTCGTCGCGGACTTCGCCCTCGAGCTTGATGGTGGTAGCCATGATTGGTCTCCTTGGTTGTGTTACTTGTCGTTCTGTCTGTTTGACGCCACGACGCGCCGCAGAACGCACCAAGGAGGTGATCCATACGCCGAGTCGATTACGGAAGGCACGGACTCTTACGAGACTGCATCTTCCCTCGCCAAAGCAACACGCTTCGGCTCGGTCTGGTCGCGCGGATGCCGCGCTCCCCTCGCCTGCAAACAGTCCACTGGACTGTTTGCTTAACGGCTCGGCCTGCCAAAGCAACAGCTCACCAGTATACACGGATGCCGGACATGCGGATCTACAATGGAATACGGCAGTTGAGCCGTGGGGGTTTTCGCTCGCCGACACCCATGTCGGCGAGCGAAAACCGCCACGCCGGGAGCGAGACAGGGTCGTTCGGCCCCGTATACGGAATCGAGGATGCGATGAGGCGGGTCACGCGCAATGTTCTGATCGGCACCGGGGTCGCCGCGGCAACGGCCGGCCTGTTGTGCGGGGCGGGCGAGTTCATGTTTCGGTTCACGATCGACACGCGGTTTCCGTGGTCGATGATGAAACTCGTCAGGTCCGGCAAGGTCAAGGGCGCGGATTTGGAGGGCGTGCACCGGGACGCCGACGAGGAGGCCGAAGCGGCGAGATGGTTCGACGAGTCGAAACAACCGGTCGTCACGTTCAGCGAGGACGGGTTGCGGCTGCATGGATGGCTGCTCGATCCCGACTGCGCGGCGCCGAAACCGCACCTATATGCGATCTGCATGCACGGCTACACGGGGACCCCGTCCGAGATGGCGAAGTATGCGCACCGGTTCGCACGTCTCGGGTTCACGGCGCTCACACCGGCGATGCGAGGCCACGAACTGAGCGAGGGGCGGTATACCGGCATGGGCTGGCTGGAACGACGCGATCTGATGGCATGGATACGGTTGATCGTCGAGAGCGATCCCGACGCGCGGATTCTGCTGGACGGCCTGTCGATGGGCGCGGCGTGCGTGATGATGACGGTCGGCGAGCCCGATCTGCCGCGCAACGTGGTCGCGGCGATCGAGGACTGCGGGTATTCGTCCGTGTGGGATCAGTTCCTGTTCAACGCGAAGGGGATGTACCGGCTGCCGAACAAATGGCTTGCCGTGCCGGTGGTCGAGGCGATGAGCGCCGCATGCCGTCGGGCGGCGGGATACGGGTTCAAGGAGGCGTCGAGCGTGTCGTCGCTTAGACATGCCACGATCCCGATGCTGTTCATTCACGGCTCGGCCGACACCTTCGTCGATCCGTCGTTCCTTGACCGCAACTACCAGGCATGCGCGAGCCTGCATAGGGATCGGCTGCTTATTGCCGGAGCCGGACATGCGATGAGCGCCAGCACTTCCCCGAACACATACTGGCGCAAAGTCACCGGCTTCGTCCGTGACGTGTTCGCGCTGTAAACGACTAATTACAAAGCTCGCAATACCGCGATACGTGGTGTGACGTAATACAAAAACGGTGGCTCCCCTTCTCGGAGGGGAACCACCGTCACACCGGCTCACGTTACGCGATGAGCTCCTTCACCGCGGCGATGACGGCCTGCAGACCGGCCTTCGCGTCGCCGAAGAGCATCTGCGTGTTGTCCTTGAAGTACAGCTCGTTCTCGATGCCGGCGTATCCCTTGCCGCGGCCGCGCTTCATGACGACGACGTTCTGCGCCTTGTCGACGTCGAGGATCGGCATGCCGGACACGGGGGTGCCCTGGCGACGCGCCGCCGGGTTGGTCACGTCGTTGGCGCCGACGACGAGCGCGACGTTGGCGGTCGGGAACTGCGGGTTGATGTCGTCGAGGTCGACGAGTTCCTCGTACGGCACGTTGGCCTCGGCGAGCAGCACGTTCATGTGGCCGGGCATTCGGCCGGCGACCGGGTGGATCGCATAGGAGACCTCGACGCCATGGCCCTTGAGCAGTTCGCCGAGATCGGCGAGCTCACGTTGCGCCTGCGCCTGCGCCAGGCCGAAGCCGGGCACGAAGATGACCTTGTCGGCGTAGACGAGCTGGACGGCCACGTCGTCCGCGGTGGTCTCCTTCATCGTGCCTTCGGGGCCTTCCGCGTCCGCGCCGGAGGCGGAGCCGCCGCCGAAGCCGCCGGCCAGCACGCTCATGAGCGGGCGATTCATGGCCTTGGACATGTCGATGGACAGGGTCACGCCGGCCGCGCCGACGAGGGCGCCGGCGACGATCAGCGCGATGTTGTTGATCGCCAGGCCGCTCATGGCGACGGCGGTGCCCGTGCACGCGTTGAGCACGGAAATGACGACCGGCATGTCGGCGCCGCCGATCGGGATGACGAACACCAGGCCGTAGCACAGGGCGAACAGCGTGGTCAGCACGCACCACAGCACGGCGTTGGCCGGCTGCACGCACAGCATGACGAACGCGGCGATCGTCAGCACGATGAACGCGACGTTCCACACACCCTTGGCCGGCAAGGTGAGCTTGCGCAGGAACCTGACGCCCTGCAGCTTGCCGGCGGCGACGAGAGAGCCGGTGAACGTGACAGAGCCGATCATGATGCCGAGGCCCGCCGTGATGAGCACGACCAGGCCCGGACCGGCGGCGTCCTCGGAGTTGAGGATGTCGTTGAGCGCGACGAGGGCCGCGGCGCCGCCGCCGACCGTGTTGAACACGGAGACGAGCTGCGGCATGTCGGTCATCTTGACCTTCTTGGCGCTCCACACTCCGGCCACCGCGCCGATCGCGATGCCGGCGATGAGCAGCGCGACGGCGACGCCGTGACGGAACCCGTTGCCGATCTCGCCGACGAACAGCACGATGAACGCCATGGCGCAGGCCATGACCATGCCGGCGGCGGAGATCAGGTTGCCGCGGCGCGCGGTCTTGGGCGAGTTCATGAGGTGCAGGCCGATCACGAACATGACGGCGGCCAGCAGATAGACGAACCATTCGACGACGCCGAGCGGCGTGCCCAGCGTCTGTGCCAGAGTACCCATTTACTTGGCCTCCCCGTTCTTCTCGGAATCCTTCTTCTTCGTCTTGTCGGACTTGAACATCTCGAGCATGCGGTCGGTGACCACATAGCCGCCGACGACGTTCATCGTGCCCAGCACGGCGGCCAGGAAGATGAACACCCATGCGAGCGGGCTGGTGGCGTGAGCGGCGACGATGACCACGCCGACGATGACGATGCCGTGGATGGAGTTCGCGCCGGACATGAGCGGCGTGTGCAGGGTGGCGGGCACCTTGCCGATGACTTCGACGCCGATGAGCAGCGCCAGGACGAACAGCGTGATCGCGACTACGATATCCATGTCGTTCCCCTTTCCCTTATGCCTCTGCGGACGCGACGGATTTGGCCGGGCGTCCGGCGACGACGAGCGCGTCGTCGAGTTCCTCGCCAAGATCGATGGACAGCTTCCCGTCGCGCACGAAGTGGGCGAGCACGTCGGCGACGTTGCGGGCGAGCAGGTTGGCGGCCGTGTTGGACACCTCGCTGGCCAGATAGGGCGCGCCGATGATGGTCACGCCGCCGTCGGTGACGCTCGTGCCGACCGCGGAGCCTTCGACGTTGCCGCCGAGCTCGCTGGCCGCGCAGTCGACGATCACCGCGCCTCGCTTGAGACCGTCCACGCCGGCCTTGGTGAGCAGCACCGGCGGTTTGCGGCCGGGCACCTTTGCCGTGGTGATGATGACGTCGAAGCCGGCGGCCTTCTCGTCGACCGCGGCCTGCTGTGCGGCCTGTTCCTCGGCCGTCAGCGCACGGGCGTAGCCGCCCTCGCCCTGCCCCGCGGAGAAGTCGAGTCCGAGATCGAGGAACTTCGCGCCGAGGGATTCGACCTCGCCACGCGAGGCCGGGCGCACATCGTACGCGGTGACGACCGCGCCGAGACGACGCGCCGTGCCGATGGCCTGCAGACCGGCGATGCCGGCGCCGAGGATGAGCACCTTGGCCGGTCGGATCGTGCCGGCGGCGGTCGTCATCATCGGGAAGAACGATCCGTAGGCGTTGGCGGCGACGAGCGCGGCCTTGTAACCCATGACGGAGTTCTGCGAGGTCATCTCGTCCATCGACTGCGCGGAGCTGAGCTGACGCGGCAGTCTCTCCATGGCCACGCCGACGAGTCCGGCCTTGTCAAGCGATGCCACGTAATCGGCATCAGTGAACGAGCCGAGCATACCGATCACCCACGTACCTGCTTTGAGCCGGCCCACCAGCGAGGAGGACGGCCTGTCGACGAATCCGAGCACGTCCGCCCCGGCAATCACCTCGTCCGCGGACAGCACCTGCGCTCCCGCCTTGACGTAATCGTCATCCGTGTATTGTGCGGCAAGTCCCGCGCCGCGTTCGATCAGGCAGGACACGCCCGCCTTGCGCAACCGTGTGACGATGTCCGGCGTCAACGCGACGCGGGACTCGTGCGCCGATGATTCGTTGAGAACACCGAAAACCACGGCGGCTTCCTGGGTTTCAGCCATGAGAGCCCTTTCTTTCCATCCATGACCAAGCAGTCATTGCTTGCATCGCCACAGTCTAGCCGAACAGCCGAATCTCGGCGCGGCTCGTCCCATCAGACGAATCCCCCGACGACCACCGCATCGTCGGGAACGGCCGACATATGACAAGGTTTCCTACGCTACCGTAAGGTGACGAGACGGCAAACAACGATTAGTATTCAAGGATTGAGAAGACCATCAGCGGTGGTTCACGCAACCCAAGGAGAATTTTCGTGTCCGTCATCACCTCATTGAACAAGCAAGCGGCCGGTCTTGTGCAGAAGGCACTGCGGCTGGGGGGTGATTTCGTTCACCCGATCAGCGACGATTCGTCCGACGCGCCCGACTACGTCTCCCCCGACGACATCGTCGACGAGAACCGGTCCCTGCCGCACACCGACGAATGGGGACCGGGATACCCGACCACCACGTTCATCGACCCGGCGACCGGCCTGCTGACCGCGGAAACCGCCGGCAACCCGCCGCTGGACGAGCATACGACCATCTACAGCGTGTACGAGGACCGCGCCCGGCGCATGGGTGACGATCCGCTCTACACGTTCAAGTCGAACGGCGAATGGGTGACCAAGACCGCCAACGAGTTCCTCGTCGAGGTGCGCAAAGTCGCCAAGGGACTGATCCATTACGGGCTGAAGAAGGGCGATGCGGTCGCGTTCATGTGTCGCACGTCGTACGAATGGGATCTGGCCGACGCCGCCATCATGGCCTGCGGCGGCGTGCTCGCGTCGATCTATGACACCGATTCGGCCGAACAGATCCGCAACATCGTGAACAACTCCGACGCGCGCCTGCTGATCGTGCAGGATACCGCCATGCGCGAGAAGGCGGACGGCGCGATCGAGGAATGCCCGTCGCTCGAGCACATCATCTGCATCGAGACGGGCGGTCTGGACGAGATCGCCGCATACGGCAGTTCGGTGAGCGACGAACAGCTCGACGAACGCATCAACTCGCTCAAGAAGACCGACCTGTGCTCAATCATCTACACGTCCGGTTCGACGTCCGCGCCGAAGGGCGTCGAGATGACGCACGAGAACTACTGCACGGACGCGTTCAACCTGCGCGATTACATGCCCGACCTGCTCCAGCATGACAAGTCCGGTTCCATCCTACTGTTCCTGCCGCAGGCGCACACGTTCGCACGTGCGATCAACTACATCTGCGTGGCCAGCAACATGCGCATCTACATCGCGACCGGCATCAAGACGCTGCTCGCCGACCTGCAGGTGGCTCGCCCGACCGTGATGATCGTGGTGCCGCGCGTGCTGGAGAAGGTGTACAACGCGGCCTCTCAGAAGGCCGGCCACGGCGCGAAAGGCGTCGTGTTCGCGGCCGCGGTCACCGCGGCTCAGCAGTACATGAAGGAGGTCAGCGAGTTCGGCAAGGCCAAGACGTTGACCGCCATGCGCCGCGCCTCGTTCGACCCGATCGTCTACCAGTCGCTGCGCGAGGCGCTGGGCGGACGCGCCAAGTGGATCGTTTCGGGCGGCGCCCCGCTCGACCCGGAGCTGATGAACTTCTTCCGCGGCGCGAACATCCCGGTCTACGAGGGTTACGGCCTGACGGAAACGACCGCGCCGTGCGCGTTCAACCCGCTCGGCGTGCCGTTCCACGAGGGCTCGGTCGGCGTGCCGTTCCCGAGCTTCAAGATTCGCATCGCCGAGGACGGCGAGATTCAGGTCGGCGGTCCGGTCGTGTTCCACCGCTATCACAAGAACGACGAGGCGACCGAGAACGCGTTCACGACGGACGGCTGGCATGCGACCGGCGATCTGGGACGGTTGGATGATGACGGCTTCCTGTACATCACCGGCCGCAAGAAGGACCTCATCATCACCGCAGGCGGCAAGAACGTGGCCCCCGGCCCGATCGAAGAGGTGATCCAGCGGTGCGAGTTCGTCTCGCATGCGCTGGTGCTCGGCGACAAGCGTCCGTTCATCTCGGCGCTCATCACGCTGGATGAGGAGACGTTGCGTCCGTGGCTTGAGGCGAAGGGCCTCGACCGTGACATGTCGCTGGAGGATGCGGCGGCCAACGCGGCCGTGCGCGCCGAAGTGCAGAAGTGGGTCGATCAGGCCAACGAGGGTGTCTCCCGCGCCGAGTCCGTGCGCAAGTTCATCATCCTGCCCGAAGACTTCACCCAGGAGAACGGCCTGCTGACCGCTTCCCTCAAGGTGATTCGCCCGAAGGTCATCAAGCGCTATTCCACCCTGCTCAACACGCAGATGTACACCAAGCGCAAGTAGCGTTCGGTTCCGTATATGAGAAAAGCTCCCGATCGGGAGCTTTTCTCATATACGCCGAAATAGCGCGCCGCGAAGCGATCCTAAGCAGTCGAAAAAACTAGAATCCCGGTTTCTCCAACTGCTTGGCTGAGCCGTTAAGCGGACAGTCCAGTGGACTGTCCGTAGGCGAAGGCGAGCAAAGCGAGCAATATATACGCGCGCGTAGCGCGTCCTAAATTGCAGGGCCGAAGGCGAGCCGTTAAGCGGACAGTCCAGTGGACTGTCCGTAGGCGAAGTGAGCGGCCGCAGTAGCGCGCCGCGAAGCGATCCTAAGCAGTTGGAGAAATTAGAATCCTAATTTCTCCAACTGCTTAGGATCGGACTGCCAGCCCTTGGCGACCTTGACGTGCAGGTCGAGCTTGGCCTTGCCGCCGACGATGCGGTTGACGGGCGTGCGCAGCTTCTTCTTGACGCGCACGAGATGCTCCGCTCCCTTGCCGATGATGATGGGCTTCTGCGAGTCGCGTTCCACGTACACGGACACCATCACCTGGATCTTGCCGTCATAGGATGCCCCGGACTCGTTGTCCTGCGGGTATTCGATCGAGTCGACGACCACGGCCAGCGAATGCGGCAGTTCGTCGTCCAGTTCCTCCAGGAACGCGCCACGCACGAGTTCGGCGATCGTCTCCGCCGGACGCTCCTCGCTGATCTGGTCTTCCGGGTACATCTGCGGGCCTTCGGGCGTGTGGTCGATGAGCACGTTCTTCACTTCGTTCAGATTGTCGTGCTCGAGCGCGCTCACCGGCACGATGTCGGAGAAATCGGCGAACTCGTTGACCTCGATGAGCTTGTTGATGAGTTGTTCGCGATTCAGCTCGTCGATTTTGGTGACAATCGCGATGAGCGGCACCTTCCATTTGAACGTGCCGTCGTCGCGCTTGGTCGCGAAATCGGTACGAAGCCTGCTCAGAATGCGGCGGTCGCCCGGTCCGATCTCCTGATCGGCGGGCAGCAGGAACGCGACGACATCCACGTCGGACAGCGATTCCTCGACGATGTCGTTGAGACGCTGGCCGAGCAACGTGCGCGGACGATGGATACCGGGGGTATCGACGAGCACGAGCTGCGCGTTGTCGGTGGTGAGGATGCCTCGGATCGCCTTGCGCGTGGTTTCCGGCCGGGATGACGCGATGGCGATCTGCTTGCCGATCAGGGCGTTGATGAGCGTGGACTTGCCGACGTTCGGACGGCCCACCACGGCCACGAATCCGGACCGATATGGCTTCGGTGCGAGATCCGCCGCCTCGTCCGCGTCATCGATGCGTTGCTGTTCGTCGCTCATGTCACTCCTTGTCGTCGTCACGGCCCGCGCGACCCTTGTCGTCCGCGGAGGTTCCCCGGGCGTTGTCGTCTTCATCCGTTGAATCGCCATCTTCCCCGACGCCCTCGACGTGTGCGGGTTCCACGACGATCGTGGACACCTTCTTGCGTCGCCCGGCGGAGTCCACGGCGGTCAGGCGCAGGCCTCTGGTCACCGCGGACGCGCCGACGATCGGCACCCTTCCGATCAGCTTGGTCAGCAGACCGTACACCGTGTCCACGTCGTCCTCGTCGATGTCGATCTCGAAGATCTCCTCCAAGTCGGCGATCGGGGTACGCGCCGGCATGCTCCACTTGTGGTCGCCGATCCGTTCCGGCTCCGCGCGTTGGGTGCGGTCGTGCTCGTCCTCCAGCTCGCCGACGATCTGTTCGATCGCGTCCTCGATGGTGACCAGTCCGGCGATGCCGCCGTATTCGTCCACGACGACCGCCACGTGCTGCCTCGTGCGCTGCATTTCATGGAACAGGTCGTCCACCGGCTTGGATTCAGGCACGAGCATCGGCTCGCGGATGATCGATTCGACCTTGCGGCTGATGGCCGCGGGGTTGAACGCGGTGGCGCGCACCGCGTCCTTGAGATAGGCGACGCCGATCAGGTCATCCACGTCGTCGCCGATGACCGGCACGCGGGAGAATCCGGAACGCGAGCAGAGCTTGAGCATGCTTTCCAGCGTCTCGGTGCGTTCGATGCAGATCATGTCGGTGCGGGGCACCATGATCTCGCGGGTGAGCGTCTCCGACAACGTGAGCACGTTGCGCAGCATTTCCGAGACTTCGGGGTCGAAGTCATTCGCCTCGACGAGCCGGTCGATGGTCGCGCGTCCCTGTTCGAGCTGGATCTTCTCCAATTCCTCGTCATCAGACAGATCGGAGTCGCGATCGCGCTTCTTCGGATCTCGCTGCCCTCCGATTCGGGCGAACGGGGTCAGCCATGCGGCGACCGACACGAGCGTGGCACGGCCAAGCATGATGTCGACCGGCTTAAGCGCTCCGGCCGAACGCGGACGCACGAGGATGGACACGACGCCGACGATGATCGCCACCACGAATCCGGCCAGCAATTGCGCCCATATCGGAGCCTCGAACAGAGCGGCGATGCAGGCGACGAGCACGCCGTCGAGCACGTTGCAGGTGATTCGGAAGAACGCGCAGGAGCCGGCCGTCGCGTATCGGTCGGAAATCAGATGCTGGACCTTGTGGATCCGATCGATCTTCTTCATCTTCAGGAACTGCGAGGTTTCCGAATCCGTCTGTACCTCGAGGATGAGATTGTTCAGGCTGGCCCGCGTCACACGGGACACGGCCCCTTCGGCGGCTGCCAGCGACAGTGACAGCCACACCAGCAGGCCGGCTACGAGGATGAGGATAACGGTCAGCGCTATCGCCGACGTATCGGAGGACATCGTGGGTTCCTTTGCGTGAATGAAAACGGTCGTTGCGGATCTGATTATGACGTGCGGACGGCCCGGCGTGGGGCCGGGTCAGTGGCCGAGCTGGCGGTTGGCCCCGTGAACCCGGTCGTATTCGGCAAGGACGTCCGGGGTCCCGGACGGCAGGGTCACCGGCGCGCCGATGGTGTGGCGCACCGCGATGAACGTGAGCAGCAGCTGCCGTTGCAGTCCGAACATCTGACGTTCCTGTTCGGGGCCGACATGGTCGTAGCCGAGCAGATGGAGGATGCCGTGGATGGTGAGCAGCAGCATCTCCTCAAGGGTGCTGTGACCGGCCGCGGCGGCCTGCTGGGCGGCGACCCACGGGCAGATGACGATGTCTCCGAGCACGCCCTCCATGACGGTTTTGCCGTCACCGGGACGCAGCTCGTCCATCGGGAAGCTCATCACGTCGGTCGGCCCTTCTAGGTTCATCCAGCGTTCGTGAAGCTCGGCGATCGGCTCGGGATCCACGAACATGACGGTCAGGTCGGACTGCGTGCTCACGCGCATCTGGTCCATCACCCACACGCCGAGATCGGAGAAGACCTTCGGGTCGATGGTCCACTGGGTTTCGTTGGTGACGTCCACGCTCATCGGCGCTCATCCTTTCCGTCGTCACCGAGCACGTCCGATACGGCATATGCGCGGTGCTGCTTCATTTCCCCGTGTTCGCGGCGAGCCTTCGTGCTGTGGTCCCCGGCGATCGCCGAATGCCGCTCGTACGCGGCGACGATCTGTCCGACGAGCCGATGGCGTACCACGTCCGCCGCTTCGAGATGGGCGAACGCGATGTCGTCGATGCCTCCGAGGATATGTTCGATCGTGGCGAGACCGGACCGGGGCACGGTCAGGTCCACCTGCGTGATGTCTCCGGTGATGACCATCGTCGTGTTGAATCCGAGGCGGGTGAGGAACATCTTCATCTGCTGTTCGGTCGTGTTCTGCGCCTCGTCGAGGATCACGAACGCGTCGTTGAGCGTCCGGCCGCGCATGTACGCGAGCGGGGCGACCTCGATCGTGCCGTCGTCCATGTACCGGCGCAGCTGGTCGGAACCGAGCATGTCCGACAATGCGTCGTACAGCGGGCGCAGGTACGGATCCACCTTCTCGTTGAGCGTGCCGGGCAGGAAGCCGAGGTTCTCCCCCGCCTCGACGGCCGGACGCGTCAGGATGATGCGCCTGATCTTCCTCTCCTGGAACGCCTGCACGGCCTTGGCGACCGCAAGATACGTCTTGCCGGTGCCGGCCGGGCCGATCGCGAACGTGATCGTATGCGATTCGATGGCGTTGACATAGGAGATCTGGCCCGCGGTCTTCGCGCGGACAGGAACGCCGAGCGCATAGGTGATCACGCCGGGGATGCGCGGCTTGCGTTGCGTGGATCCCGCGCCGTCGCGCGCGGACGCACGGCGATCGGCATCGTGGGTCTCCGCGTCATCGGCGCGACGGGCCTTCACGGGCTGTCCGGACGCCGCATGCTGTCCGAAACGCTCATGACGCACGCGGTTCGGCAGCACCTGCTGATCGAGCATGCGGCGCACGGTGTCGGCGTCCATCGGCGCGCTGTAGGCGGTCCGGATGATCGTGTCGATCACGTCCGCGGCCTGCGCCGCCTGGGATTCGGTCTGTTTGCCGTGGGATACGATCGCGATGCGGTTGCCCCGCACGATGATGGTCAGATCGGGGAACGCGCGTTCCACCTCGCGCAATACCTCGTCGACCGGACCGAGAACGGCGACCGGGTCAAGTTCGGTCGGGATGGCGATGGTTCGTGTCGTCGTCGCCACGGGCTACTCGTCCAGGGTCTCGCCGGTGAGCACGTGAGCGTGCACGTGGAACACGGTCTGGCCGGCGTCGAGGCCGGTGTTGAAAACCAGGCGGTACGCGCCGTGGAACTCCTTGTCGGCGATGGATTGGGCCACCTCGACGATGTGGGCGAGCTCGGCCGGATCATCCTTGGCGAGCTCGGCCACGTTCGCGTAATGACGACGAGGCACGACCAGCACATGCACCTTGGCCTTCGGATTGATGTCCTTGAACGCGTAGGTGGTCTCGTCCTCGTACACCTTCGCGCTGGGGATCTCCCCCTTGATGATCTTGCAGAACAGGCAGTCCGTCGACTCGCTCATATCGCTCCTTCATTACATTGTCCGACTACGCCCATGCTATTGCGCAGGCTTGTCATTTGCCGGCATTGGCGCCGGATTCGGCTCACGTGCGACGGCCGTTGCGCCATGGGCCGAATTCGCGTCCCGTCATGCGCAGGACGGAACCGGCGGCGCGGAACGCGCACTCCCGTCAGATGCGTCCCAGCGCACGCGACAGCAGGGTCAGCGCCACGGGACCCGCCGCGGAGGCCCTCAGAATGGTGGAACCCAGCACGCATACGTGGGCTCCGGCATCACGGAACGCCTCCACCTCGGCGTCGCTGATGCCCCCTTCGGGGCCGACCATCACGTTGATGGTGCGAGGGCGCCCGTCCTCAAGACAACGGTCGGCGAGTTCCCGGACCTGCCGCTCGATGCCGTCCCAGGTATCGGTCGCGTCCTGATGGAGCACGATGACCAGATCGCCATGCACGCAGGCCCTTCTGCAGACGGCGAGCATCTGCTTGCTGGTGATGCAGTCGGACAGTTCCGGCATCCAGCTGCGCCGGGACTGTTCGGTGGCCGCCGCGAGCACCTGATGCCATTTGCGGTCGGTGCGGCCGGCCTTCCATTTGGCGATGGAACGGTCCGCCTGCCAAGGGATCACCTGGTCGACGCCGATCTGAGTGGCCATGTCGATGGCCTGTTCGTCATGCCCCGTCTTCGCCAGCGCCTGGATCAGCGCCAGACGCGTCACCGGCCGGGGTTCGCGCCCCACCTCACGCACTTGGGCCAGACCGTTGGCCGCATCGCAGATCACCGCCCTGACGCGAAGACCTTCGCCGTCCGACAGATCGAGCTCGTCGCCGTCGCCGAGCCTCATGGCCTGAATGGCATGCCTGCGCACGGAGGACGGCAGCGTGAGCTTCCATCCCGTATTGAGCTCGTCGCTGTTGACCGGCACGTCATCGCGTTCGGGGTCGAGAAGAAACAGAGGATTCGTCATGGGCACTAGGCTACACAAACCCCGCAACGAGTAACGAACCATTGAAAACACTTGCAACACGCCGTATAGCATCATTGATTTGACGTCTGAGCCCGAATGAGTATAGTAATCAATCGTTGTCTGAACAACGCACTCGTCCGGGTGGCGGAATGGTAGACGCGCTAGCTTGAGGTGCTAGTGCCTATTTTATACAGGCGTGTGGGTTCAAGTCCCATCTCGGACACGAGCGAAACCCCGTGGAAACACGGGGTTTTCTTGTATCTGCACATCCATACACCGCCGGCGCATGTCCGGCGACGACCGGCGGAGGCTTCCTTGCGGTTCATCACCATCGATTCCATCGACGACGATCGCGTCGCGGCGTACACGAACCTAACCGAAATCCAGTTGCGCAACCGGCTGGAACCCGCCAAGGGACTGTTCATCGCGGAATCCCCCAAAGTCATCGACCGGGCGCTGGCCGCAGGCCGCGAACCGATCTCGCTGCTCGTCGAGGAGCCGTGGATCGAAGGCATGGCCGATACGTTCGCGTTCGTGGACGACCATTGGGGTCCCGACATCCCCGTCTACGTCGCTTCCCCGGAACAGCTGAAACAGCTGACCGGGTACCGTCTGCATCGCGGCGCCCTGTCCGCCATGCGCCGATGGCCGCTGCCGTCCGTGGCAGAGGTGTGCGCCGGAGCCCGACGCGTCGCCGTCATGGAGAACATCGTCGACCACACGAACGTGGGCGCGCTCATGCGCTCCGCCGCGGCGCTTGACGTGGATGCCGTACTCGTCACCCCGTCATGCGGCGATCCGCTGTACCGACGTGCCGCACGCGTGTCCATGGGCACCGTCTTCCAGATCCCGTGGACGCGCATCGGGATGGAATCGAAGCACGCATGGCCGTTCGACGGTCTGAAGGAACTGCATGACCTGGGCTTCACCACCGTGGCGATGGCGTTGACCGACGATTCGATCAGCCTGGATGAACTGGTACGTCGACTGAACAACGGCGCGGCCGACCCCGACCATATCGACAAGCTTGCCCTGATCTTCGGCACCGAGGGGGACGGTCTGAGCCGGCACACCATCGCCAACGCCGATCTGACGGTGAAGATCCCGATGAGCCACGGCGTCGACTCGCTCAACGTGGCCGCATCGAGCGCCGTCGCATTCTATTCGACCAGGATTCGCTGAAAAGTCACGAAAGTCGGGCGACATGCCCACGCGGCTGCCTTGCGTGTCGCCGAATTTGTGCGAGTATTGACAGTGTCCCCGCGCGAGGATGCGCGGGCGCAAGCAGTTCGGTGTCGCAAGACGCTGTGGATGACCGGAAGAGAGGAACATCGGATGGCGAAAAACAAGCAGAAGATCCTGTCCATCGTCCTTGCAGGCGGTGAGGGAACTCGTCTGATGCCGTTGACCCGTGATCGCGCGAAGCCCGCAGTCCCGTTCGGAGGCGTGTTCCGTCTGATCGATTTTCCGCTGAGCAACCTGGTGAATTCGGATTACCGTCACATCATCGTGCTCACGCAGTACAAGTCCCACTCGCTTGATCGCCATATCTCGCAGATGTGGCGCTTCTCCTCCCTGCTGGGCAACTACGTCTCCCCTGTCCCGGCGCAGCAGCGTCTCGGCAAGCACTGGTACCTCGGCTCCGCGGACGCCATCTACCAGACCATCAACATCATCGAGGACGTGCAGCCCGACATCGTCGTGATCGTCGGCGCCGATCACGTCTACCGCATGGACTTCGGCCAGATGGTCGAGCAGCACATCGAATCCGGCGCCGAGTTCACGGTGGCCGGCATCCGCCAGCCGATCGCCCAGTCGAACCAGTTCGGCGTGATCAGCGTTGACCCGGATCACCCCAACCAGATCCGCGAATTCCAGGAGAAGCCGGCCACGACCGAGGGCCTGCCGGACGATCCGAACTCGTTCCTCGCTTCGATGGGCAACTATGTGGCCAACACGGACGCGCTGTTCGACGCGCTGGCCAAGGACGAGAAGGCCGAGGACACGAAGCACGACATGGGCGGCGACATCGCCCCGTACTTCGCGGCGCGCGGCGAGGCCGGCGTGTACGACTTCAACACGAACGTCATTCCGGGCGCCACGGAAACCGATCACGCCTACTGGCGTGACGTGGGTACCATCAAGCAGTTCTACGATGCGCACATGGATCTGATCGCCTATGTGCCCGAGTTCAACCTGTACAACCAGGCGTGGCCGATCTACACCGATTCCGGCACCCTGCCGCCGGCCAAGTTCGTGCACGCAGGCCGCGACCGTCTGGGCCACGCGACCGATTCCATCGTCTCCCCCGGCGTGATCGTCTCCGGCGGCGAAGTGCACCACTCGGTGCTTTCCCCGAACGTGCGCATCCACTCGTGGGCGCAGGTCGTCGATTCGGTGCTGTTCGACGGCGTGATCGTCAACCGTCGCGCCCGCGTGTACAAGGCGATCCTCGACAAGAACGTCGTGCTCACCGAGAACTCGACCGTCGGCATCGACACCGAGCATGATCTCGCCCGCGGCTTCACCGTGACTCCGGAAGGCATCACCGTCGTGCCGAAGGGCACGATCGTCGACGACTGATCGGAAAACAGATCCCAACGAACAGGAAAGCCCCGACCGCGTAAGGTCGGGGCTTTCCTGTTGCGCCGATACTCGATATGAAAAACGGCGGCGTAACGGACATACGCATCCGTCACACCGCCGAATCCGGTTCAGGGCGATAGATTCTCAGTACTTCGGCAGGTTATCGAAGTTGAAGCCGAGCGCGGCCAGCTGGTCGCGGCCTTCCGGCGTGATCTTGTCCATCGTCCAGCGCGGCTGCCATGTCCAGTCGATGCGGAACTCCTCGACCAGACCGGCCAGCGTGCTCGCGCATTCGTCCTCGATGAGATCCGTCAGAGGGCAAGCCGGCGTGGTGAGCGTCATCGTGATGATCGCACGGCCCAGCTCGTCGATTTCGATGCCGTAGACCAAGCCCAGATCGATGACGTCGATGCCGAGCTCGGGATCGATGACCTGATGCAAAGCCTCCTTGACGTCCTCCGCAGTGGCGCGGCCGATGTCGTCCACGGCCTTGAGCGGAATGTCGTCCTCGCTGCTGTGCTCGCCTTCATGGCCGCATTCGCTCTTCGGATGACGGCCGCACGCGCACATCTCGGTGTCTCCGTCCGCGGCGGCCGGCGCGGGACGACCGCCCGGGAATCCCGCGGCCAGATTCGGGTTGGCCATCACGCGACGTGCGGCTTCCTCATCTCCCAGCACCTTGTTCACCGCATCGAACACCGACGGCGCGGGTTCGGGAACCAGATTGTCGCTCATATCACTCCAAACGTCGTTGAAAGATCGGTTTCCAATATACTCCCGGCTCTCCCGCGGGAGAGCCGGACCATTACTTCGCGGCCAGAGCCTTGGCCACCGAGTCGCGCATGCCCTCCCAGCCGAGCAGGGCGCACTTGATGCGCATCGGATACTTGGAGACGCCTTGGAACACGACCGCGTCTTCGAGCTTCTCCTCCTTGGCGTCGTCGTTCAGGCCGGCGCCGCGGGACTCCATCAGCTCATGGAAGTCACGGAACAGATCCATCGCCTCGTCCACGGTCTTGCCGGCGCACAGGTCGACCATAACCGACAGGCTCGCCTGCGAGATGGAGCAGCCATGCCCGTCCCACACGAGACGTTCGATGCGATGCGGTTCGGCGTCGGACACCTCCACATGGACGGTGGCCTCGTCGCCGCAGGTCGGGTTGAACTGGTGGGATTCGCCCGGAGTGCAATACTCATGCGACGCACGAATCGTCGTCTCCGCCGCCGCACTGTCTTCCGATGCAAGATCCGGAGCGAAGGATTCCTTGCCGTGCGGATCGCGCGCGGCCTCCAGAATGACCTCCTGATACATCTGTTCCAGATCGTCGCCACTCATGCCAAAATCGTTCATACATCACACCTTAAAAAACGGACGGACTTTCGCCACGGCCTCGACCAGGGCCGCCGCGTCATCGACGCTGTTGTACACGCCGCTGGACGCGCGGTTGGACGCATACAAGCCGAAATGACGATGCACCGGCTGGGCGCAATGATGGCCGACACGGATGGCGATGCCCTGCGCGTCGATGAACTGGCCGACATCATGCGGGTGCACGCCGGCCACGTCGAATGCGACGGTACCGATACGGTCCACGTTCTCGCGCGGGCCGAGGATGCGCACGCCGTCGATGTCGCCGAGCTTCAGAAGTTCGGCGGCGATCGTCCTCTCATGCGCCTCGATGTTCTCCAAGCCGATGCCCATCATCCATTCGGCGGCGACGCCGGCGGCGACGACCTGCGCGACGGGCTGCGTACCGGCCTCGAAGCGTGCCGGCGGCTCCATGTACTGCGCCGGCTGATCCATCCAGGCCAGTTCGACCATCGATCCGCCGAAGTTCGCCGGAGGCAACGCCTCCAGCAGTTCGCGCTTGCCGTACAGGAACCCGACGCCGGTAGGACCGTACATCTTATGCGCGCTCCATGCGGCGAAGTCGACGTCCATCGCATGGAAATCGACCTTGAGATGCGGCACCGACTGGCATGCGTCAAGGATGAACACGGCGCCCACCTCATGGGCTCGGCGCACGATGGGCGCGATGTCGGTGATCGCGCCGGTGGTGTTGCCCACATGCGTGACCGCCACGACCCTGGTGCGCTCGGTGATGACCTCATCGGCCGTATCGGAGCGGACGCGTCCGTCCTCGGTCAGGTCGAACCATTTGAGCGTCGCCCCCGTGCGGTAGGCAAGCTCCTGGAACGGCAGCAGCACCGAATGGTGTTCGGCCTTGGACACGACGATCTCGTCGCCGGGCTTCAACGCGAACCGCTTGGCCGCCTCTCCCCCGCGTCCGAGGCTCGCGTTGCCGAATGCGGTTGCCAGAAGGTTCAGGCCGGCGGTCGCGCCACCGGTGACGACGACCTCCTCCTGTCCTTCCTCCGCGTTCGCGCCGACCAGACGCGCGACCTTGGCGCGCGCATCCTCGAACGCCATGGTCGAACGGGCCGCCAGCTCATGCGCACCGCGATGCACGCCCGCGTTGATCGTGCGGTAGAAGTCCGCCTCCGTGTCGATCACGCACTGCGGCTTCTGCGATGTCGCCGCCGAATCGAGATACACGAGCGGATGCCCGTGCACCTCCTGATCCAGAATCGGGAACTGCTCCCGAATCACCTTGAAATCAACCATTATTCCCCTTTTATTTATGCGCTTTCCGTTTCACTACGAGTTCCAGCGTTGCCGCGTGGGGTGGCGGGATGCATATTGTGACACGCTCCGGGCCGCTCTGGCCAAGTCTTTACGGTCTCAACATGCATCCCGCCACCCCACGCTACCTCGCGTATCATCGTTACGTCGTGCAGAACTTGCGCTTGTATCACGCAACGTATACACGCTCACGAGCGTGGGGCTGGGATGTTCTGTTCACGACCGTATGACTCGGCCGAGCGGCCCGGAGCGTGTCGGGAATAGAACATCCCAGCCCCACGCGGTCATCGTCGAAACCTATCGATATGCTCCGAGCAAAACCGCGAAGCAATCGTGGTCACGACTTACGCCAGCGCGGATTCGGAATCGGCGCCTTCGGGCAGGTACGCGTCGTAGCCGTGCTCCTCGAGTTCGTCGGCCAGCTCCGGGCCGCCGGTCTTGACGAAGTGGCCGTCCGCGAAGACGTGCACGATGTCCGGCTTGATGTACTTGAGGATGCGCGTGTAGTGCGTGACCATGAGAATGCCGAAGTTGTTGGCCTCCTTGGCGCGGTTCACGCCTTCGGACACGATGCGCAGCGCGTCGACGTCAAGGCCGGAGTCGGTTTCGTCGAGGATCGCGAACTTGGGCTTGAGGAGTTCGAGCTGAAGCACTTCGGCGCGCTTCTTCTCGCCGCCGGAGAAGCCTTCGTTGACGGAACGCGTGGCGAACTTCGGATCCATGCGCAGGCGCTTCATGGCTTCGGACAGTTCCTTGGTCCACGTGCGGATGGCCGGCGCCTTGCCGTCGACCTCGGTCTTGGCGGTGCGCAGGAAGTTGGTCATCGACACGCCCGGCACCTCGACCGGATACTGCATGGCGAGGAACAGGCCCTCCTTGGCGCGCTCGTCCGGGGTCTGCTTGAGGATGTCGACGCCGTCGAGCAGCACTTCGCCCGAGTCGACCTCGTACTTGGGGTGGCCGGCGAGCGTGTAGGCGAGCGTGGACTTGCCGGAGCCGTTGGGGCCCATGATGGCGTGCGTTTCACCGGAGTTGACGGTCAGGTTCACGCCCTTGAGGATCTGCTTGCGGCCTTCCTTGGTTTCGACGGAGGCGTACAGGTCCTTGATTTCCAGAGTGGACATTGAATTCTCCTGTTACTTACGGATGAAAAGTCTGTGATTGGGTTACTTGTCTTCGAGCACCGCCTGCATGGCCGCGTCCTCGCCGCGTGCGAGGCGGCGGTCGATCACGTCCATGAGGTGCTGGGCGACGGAGGGCACGCCGATCTCTTCGACGAGTTCGCCGAAGAAACCGCGCACGACGAGCTTGCGGGCCTCGGTTTCGGGGATGCCGCGCGACTGCAGGTAGAACAGTTCCTCGTCGTCGAAACGGCCGACGGAGCTGGCGTGGCCGGCGCCGATGATGTTGCCGTTCTCGATTTCGAGGTTCGGCTCGGAATCGGCGATGGCACCCGGGGTGAGCACGAGGTTGCGGTTGAGTTCGTAGGAATCGGTGCCGGGCGCGGTGGGCGCGATCAGCGCGTTGCCGACCCATGTGGAGTGCGCGTCCTTGCCGTCGAGCGCCCCCTTGTAGACCACACGCGACTTGCATTCGGGATGGTTGTGCACCACCATCGTGCGGTGTTCGATGTGCTCGCCCGGATCCACGAAGTAGATGCCGAGCATGTTGAGGTCGCCTTGCGGGCCGCCGAAGTCCTGATCCATGCGGATGCGCACGACATCGCCGCCAAGGGTGACGACGGAGTGGCGCAGCGAGGCGTTCTCGCCGACATGGATGCGATGGTTGCCGACGTGCTTGGATCCCTTGTCCCATTCCTGGATGAACGTGGCGGAGACGTGGGAGTTCTTGCCGGTGGTGATTTCGACGCCTTCCGCGAGTCGCGCGGTGCCGTTGTGCTCGACGACGACGTCGCCGTGCGTGCCGTCTGCCGCGGCGATGACCAGATGCAGCGCGTCGAGGTCCTCGCCGCCGCCGATCACGCGGACGAGCACGGGCTGGGCGAGTTCGCCGGTCAGGTTGACGACGGTGGCGGTGTGGCCCGAGTTCCATTCGACCACGGAAGCGCGGTCGTTCGGCTTGGACACGGTGCCGGAACCGCCTTCGCCGAGCTTGGTCTGGCTGACGGTCACATGCTCCGGATCGACGGGCGTGCCGTCGACGTTGGAGATCACCAGCGTGGTCTCGCCGCTCGGCTTGAACACGTCGAAGAATTCCTCGATGCGATCGAGCGGCGTGTACCGCCAGTCCTCCTGCTTGCGGGTCGGCATCGGGAAATCGGCCACGTCGAACGAGCGCGGCTCCTTGTCGGCACTCGACGGCATGGCCGCCGGGATCGCATACGGGTCGTTCGGATCCGCAACGGGAATGTTGAGTTCAGCAGTATTCGATGCCATGGGAATCAGCCCACCGATCCTTCCATCTGCAATTCGACCAAACGGTTCAGTTCGAGCGCGTATTCCATCGGCAACTCGCGGCTGATCGGCTCGACGAAGCCGCGAACGATCATGCCCATGGCCTCCTTCTCCTCAAGACCACGGCTCATCAGGTAGAACAGCTGGTCCTCGGAGACCTTGGATACGGTCGCCTCGTGCGCCATCGTCACATCGTCCTCGCGCACATCCACATGCGGGTACGTGTCGGAACGGCTGAAGTCGTCGACGAGCAGCGCGTCGCACACGGTCGAGTTCGACGAGCCGTACGCGCCGTCGACGATCTTGACGAGGCCGCGGTAGGCGGAACGGCCGCCGCCGCGCGAGATCGACTTGGCGACGATCGTGGACTTGGTGTGCGGAGCGAGGTGGATCATCTTCGCGCCGGTATCCTGGTACTGGCCCTTGCCGGCGAAGCCGAGCGACATCGTGGACGCGGTGGCATACGGCTCGGCCAGAATGCAGGCCGGATACTTCATCGTGGCCTTGGATCCGATGTTGCCGTCGACCCATTCCATCGTGCCGCCCTCGCGCACGTAGGCGCGCTGGGTGACGAGGTTGTACACGTTGTTCGACCAGTTCTGCACGGTGGTGTAGCGCACGCGGGCGTGCTTTTCGACGATGATCTCGACGATGGCGGCGTGCAGTGAGTCCTCGGACCAGATCGGTGCGGTGCAGCCTTCGACATAGTGCACGTAGGAGCCTTCGTCGGCGATGATGAGCGTGCGTTCGAACTGGCCCATGGCCGGCGTGTTGATGCGGAAGTAGGCCTGCAGCGGGATGTCGACGTGCACGCCCTTGGGAACGTACACGAACGAGCCGCCCGACCACGCGGCGGTGTTGAGCGCGCCGAACTTGTTGTCCTCCGGGGAGACGACGGTGCCGAAGTACTTGCGGACGAGATCGGGGTACTCGCGCACGGCGGTGTCCGTGTCGACGAAGATCACGCCCTGCTTCTTGAGATCCTCCTGGATGGAGTTGTAGATGACCTCGGACTCGTACTGCGCGGCGACTCCGGAGACGAGACGCTTCTTTTCGGCTTCGGGGATGCCGAGACGGTCATAGGTGGAGCGGATGTCGTCCGGCAGCTCCTCCCACGTCTTGGCCTGCTTGTCGATCGGCTTGACGTAGTACTTGAAGTCATCGGCGTTGAATCCGGACAGATCGACGCCCCAGTCGGGCATCGGCTTGTCGAGAAACGCCTTGAAGCCGCGCAGACGCATATCGAGCATCCATTCCGGCTCGCCCTTGTCGGCG
This sequence comes from Bifidobacterium aerophilum, assembly GCF_010667685.1. Taxonomy (GTDB): domain Bacteria; phylum Actinomycetota; class Actinomycetes; order Actinomycetales; family Bifidobacteriaceae; genus Bifidobacterium; species Bifidobacterium aerophilum. Next base: position 32,591 of record NZ_WHZW01000008.1, read on the forward strand.
CTGATGGCTCTCACGACGTTCTCGTCGATGCCTCGTTTCGCAGCCTCGCCGGCCGCGTCGGAATCATGCCAACCGTAGCTGTAGTCTCCGAACTGCTGGATGATCTCGTCATCCTGTTTGATTTTCTCCTCGTTGACGCGGGCGCGATCGGCCACATACTGGCTCATCTCCACGTCAGCCGCGGCGTTTGGCGCTTGGTTTTCGCTCACCGTACGCTTCCCTCCAATCGACTTCACAACGTTCCTACGTAAACCTAACAGATACCGGGGTCCGACTTTAGTATCCGCGCCGAATATTGGCTCAGCGCAAACGTGATGCGCGCGACACCGAATACCGGCCGGCAGATGGCGGGATAGCATGCCGTCGAACAGCGACTTCTACGAACAAACCCCGCCTGAAGCGGGGTTTGCGATGATAATGGTTCGACGGATCGGAACCTATCCGTCATGCCTGCACGTGCACGGTGGTGCCCATCAGCGCCCATTCGTAGAACTGCTGGGCGACGTCCCAGCCGATGCCGACGCATCCATGGGACCACAATCCGCCGCCCTTGACCAGCTGCGAATTGTTCATGGCCGTCTGGGTGGCGACGCGGTGGATGGCGCATCCGGTCTTCGAGAAGTAGTTGACGAAGCCGACGTTCTTGGCGTCCCAGGTCTCGTTGCTGCCGTCGCTGAGCGTCAGGTTGCCGCTCATGTTCTGGCTCTGGTATTTGAGCCAGATCTTGAAGTCGCCGTTTTCGGTGCAGTTGTCGTAGGTGTTGGGATCGCAGTAGGTGGGCGTGCACAGTTCGCCGGTGCATTCGCCGGTGGTCGGATCGTTGCCGCGGCCGATGCCGGCATTGAACTTCATGATGGCCTTGCCGTTTTCGTATGCGGTGACCGTGTGATCGGACAGGTCGATGACGACGGTGCGCTTGGTGGACTTGGTCTTCATCGGGTCGACCGTGCCTTCGACGGTCACGGATCCGCCGCCCTTGGCGAAGGCCTGAACGGCGTCGGCGCCGACCGAGGAATCCGCTCCGGCGGCCACGGTCACGCCGTCATGGCCCTCCTTGAGCACCTTCAGTTCCTCGCCCACTCCGTTGACGATGACCTCCCGGTCCTCGCGGCCGGACTGCAGGTTGGGCTTGACGGAGTCGTCATAATACTTCTGCAACTTGTCCGCGTCGAACACGACATAGCCGTTACGCGTCTCATTGTCGGCCAGCTTGCCGTTCTCGTTGGCGTCGATGCGCGTGGATGCGGCCAGTGCCTGGGCGCCGAGCGTCGCGATCGTATGGTCGCCGATCTTGATGTCGACGGGTTTGTTCGCCAGTCCGTCGAGCGTGGCCTTGGCCTTCGCGGCGATGTCGTCGGTCACGGACGGGTCGATGGCCTTGAGTTCGACCGTCACGGTTTTCGCCGGTGCCGAACCGAGTGTCTCCACGGCTGCGATCGCGGCCTTGGCCACCGGCGCGGGGTCGGCGCCCTGGCCCTGCTGTCCGGACACCACGTCGAAGCCGGTGCCGTCCTCGTTGAGCCGCAGGGAGGCATCGGTCGCCTTGACCTCGTCGATCGACAGCTTCTGGCTGAGCGTGTCGGAAACCGCCGCCTTGGCATTGGCCGGCTCGACGGTGATATCGGCGGTGTTCCAGAAGGCGTAGCGCTGCCACCAGGCTTCGTCGCGCTTGGCGTCCATGACCTGACGGGCGATGGACTCGGAGTCCACGGAAAGTCCGAGATCCTTGAGCGAGACCTTTGCGGTCTTGCCGTCATAGGACACGGTCACCGTGGCATCGTCAACGGCGGCATCGATCCGGGACACCACCCGTTCATACGAGCTGCCGGTCACCGAATGACCCCACAGGGTGACGCCCGGCAACGCATGCGACTGGAAGAACCAGATGCCCCCGCCGACGAAGGCACCCAGCACCACAACCACGGCAAGCAGGATCCACGGCCATACGGCATGGCGCTTGCGTCGTCTGCTCGCAGACCTGCCGCCCTCCTCGAATGCCGGAGTGGCGAAGGCGCTCATGTCCAGCGGCGCGAACACCGCCGTCGCCTCGCCATCGGCGAAGGCGCCTGCCCTGTTCATCTCGTTATTCTCGTTCATGCTGTCTGTTCATTCCCTTTGTCGCCGGACGCCGCCGGCCCGTTATGCGTTGCCCCTCATTATGCAACATGGCCATGAACTCGAACGAGTCCATGGCCATGCGATCAGCGCGCCTCTATGTGAATCCCATCACATCGTGTTCCGGTCACGTCCGGTACACGCACCATGCTCAGGCGCGACCGGCCTCCTGGTGGTCGAGGGCCGCCTTGACGAGGCCCGCGAACAGCGGGTGCGGCTTGGTTGGGCGGGACTTGAACTCCGGGTGGGCCTGCGTGGCCACATAGAACGGGTGCACGTCCTGCGGCAGCTCGACGAACTCGGTGAGCTCGCCGTCCGGGCTCTGGCCGGAGATGCGCAGACCGGCCTCGCGCAGACGGTCCTTGTACGCCACGTTGACCTCGTAACGGTGACGGTGGCGTTCGGTCACATGCGTGGTGCCGTACAGTTCAGCTACGAGCGAACCCTCCTCAAGCACGGCCGGATAGCTGCCCAGTCGCATGGTGTGGCCCATGTCTCCGTGGCCCGCGACGATGTCCTTCTGCTCCTCCATCGTGGCGATGACCGGGTTCGCGCACTCCGGCTCGAACTCGGTGGAATTCGCGTCCTCGATGCCGAGGACGTGACGGGCGTATTCGATGACCATCGACTGCAGGCCAAGGCACAGTCCGAGCGCCGGCAGCTTGTGCTCGCGGGCGTACTTGAGCGCGCCGATCTTGCCATCGATGCCGCGGATGCCGAAACCGCCGGGGATCACGATGCCGTCCACCTGGTCGAGCGCGGCCGCCGCGCCTTCCTCGGTCTCGCACTTGTCGGCCGCGACCCACTTGACGTTGACCTTGGCCCAGTTGGCGAAGCCGCCGGCCTTGATGGCCTCGGTGACGGACAGGTACGCATCCGGCAGATCGATGTACTTGCCGACGATCGCGATGTTGACCTCATGCTTCGGGTGATGCACGCGTTCGAGCAGGTCGGCCCATTCGTCCCAGTCGACGTCGTGGAACGGCAGTCCGAGCTCGCGCACGACGTACGCGTCGAGTCCTTCGTTGAACAGGATCTTCGGCACGTCGTAGATGCTCGGCGCGTCCACGCAGTTGACCACGCCCTCCTCGTCCACGTCGCACATCAGGGAGATCTTGTCCTTGATGGACTTGTTGAGCGGACGGTCGGAACGCAGCACGAGCGCGTCCGGGGTGATGCCGAGCTGACGCAGCATCATGACGGAGTGCTGGGTCGGCTTGGTCTTGAGCTCGTGGGCGGCGGAGATGTACGGCACGAGGGAGACGTGCACGAACATGCAGTTCTCGGCGCCGAGATCGCGGCGCACCTCGCGGGCGGCCTCAAGGAACGGCTGGGATTCGATGTCGCCGACGGTGCCGCCGATCTCAGTGATGATCACGTCGACGTCGTCGGATGCCTGCGCGCGCATGCGGGACTTGATCTCGTTGGTGATGTGCGGGATGACCTGCACGCACTGGCCGAGGTATTCGCCGGCACGTTCCTTGCGCAGCACCTCCTGGTAGATCTGGCCGGTGGTCACGTTCGCCTTCTGCGACAGGAAGACGTCGAGGAAACGCTCGTAGTGGCCGATGTCGAGATCGGTTTCGGCGCCGTCCTCGGTCACGTAGACCTCGCCGTGCTGGAACGGGTTCATGGTGCCCGGGTCCACGTTGATGTACGGATCGAGCTTCTGCTGGAGGACATGGATGCCGCGGCTGCGCAGCAGGCGGCCGAGCGAGGATGCGGTCAGGCCCTTGCCGAGGGAGGAAACCACGCCGCCGGTGACGAAGATGTGCTTGGTGACGTGTTCTTGGGAATTGCCATGTTGTCTTCTAACCATGGAATTTCATTGTATCATCCGCGTATGACCCGGCGTGTTACCGGAAACGGGCCGGCCCGCATGCAGACACGCATGTGGACCGGCCCGTTCGAGGACGTTCGGCCGAAATTCACCGGCCGACGGTTGCACCGGCTATTCGGCGATGAGATGCGCGATGGCCTCCAGGGCGAGCTTGTATCCGAAGAAGCCGAGTCCGGTGATGGTGCCGGTGGCGACCGGGCTGATGACGGAGCGCTTGCGGAACTCGTCTCGGGCGGACGGGTTGGAGATATGCACCTCCATCAGTGGCAGGCCGGCGTCGCCGACCATGTGGGCGGCGTCGGACAGCGCGTACGAGTAATGCGTGAACGCCGCCGGGTTCATGACGACCGGCGTCTTTTCGTCGGCTGCCTGATGCATCCAATGCACCATTTCGGACTCGTCGTCCGTTTGGCGCACCTCGACGTCAAGGCCGAGTTCGGCACCCCACCCGGTGCACAGACGACGCAGTTCCTCAAGGTCCTGACGTCCGTAGACGTCGGGCTGACGGACGCCGAGACGTCCGAGGTTCGGCCCGTTGACGACGATGACTTTGGTCATGATGACTCCTTTTACGGGTTACTGGCGGTTCAGTGCTGAATGCGGCGGAAAGCCTCTTCGACGGCGTCCGCCGGCGGATCGTCGAGATGCACGGGATGACCAACGCCGTCGAGCACGACGAAGCGCAGTTTGTTGCCGCGCGCCTTCTTGTCGCGGTGCATGAGCGCGATCACGTCCTCGAACGAGCCGCCGTTCCACGAGGTAGGCAGTCCGAGCGAGGCGAGCAGCGAACGGTGGTAGTCGACCAGATCGCGGTCGATGTAGCCGAGCAGCGACGCCAGTTCGGCGGCGTACACCATGCCGACCGCGACCGCGTTGCCGTGCCGCCAGCGGAAATGCTCGAGCTTTTCGATCGCATGCGCGAGCGTGTGCCCGTAGTTGAGGAACTCGCGCAGGCCCGCTTCCTTGAGGTCGGCGGAGACGTGGCGCGCCTTGACCTTCACGGTGCGCTCGATGAGCTCGGACACCACGTCCTCGAGCGGCGAGCCGATGAGCGTCGCCCCGTCGAACGCGCGCAGCTCGCCGGCATGCTCTTCGAGGATGTGCAGGATTTCAGGATCCGAGATGAATCCGGATTTGGCGACCTCGCCGAGGCCTTCGATGAAGATGTCGTTCGGCAGGGACGCGAGCGTGGTCGTGTCTGCAAGCACCCCGGCCGGCGTGTAGAAGGAGCCGACGAGATTCTTGCCGACCTTCGTGTTGATGCCGGTCTTGCCGCCGGTGGAGGCGTCGACCATGGCCAGCAGCGAGGTCGGGCAGTTCACGTAGCGGATGCCGCGCATCCAGGTCGCGGCGACGAATCCGGCCAGATCGGTGGCCGCTCCCCCGCCCACGCCGACCACGGCGTCGGACCGGGTGAATCCCTCGTTGCCGAGCCGCTCCCAGATGCCGTTCGCCACGGTGATGGTCTTGCCGGCCTCGGCGTCGGGGATGACGATGTCGGACACCTGATAACCGGCCTGACGCAGCAGCGCGCGGGCACGGTCGGAGTGGCGCTGCACGGGCTGCGTATGGATCAGCGCGATGCGCACCGGCTTGGAACCGAGTATGCCGGCGAGATGGTTCAGCGCGCCCTCGCCGATACGCACGTCGTAATCGTCGGATGCGACGACGTCGACGTGGACGACCCTCTCCTCGATCATGTTCATCACCTTTCTCGCCGCCATCTGCGGTGTCGAACCATGCGTGCGCACGTGCACGTTGGCGATCCGGTCGAATACCGGGTCGCGCTGCTCGTACAGGCGCATCCAGCGTTCGTTCGCGTCGCCGCCGTTGAGCATCGGCCTGCCGCCGCCGCGGTTGGCTCGTTCCATGGCCTCCTTGGGATCGGCCTGCAGGTAGATCACGCGTCCGCCGTCGGCGATGTAGTCGGCCAGCGCCTCCTGCGTGGAGGGCGTCATGGGTGCTCCGCCGCCAAGCGCGAAGATGCCGTCGAATCCTTCCAGCGTCCTGCGGATCAGCGTGCTTTCGACGTCGCGGAACGCCTGTTCGCCGTACCGTTCGAAATACGCGGGGATGCCCATGCCGATCTCGTGCTCGATTTCGATGTCGGCGTCCTTGAACGGCACGCCCATCATCTGCGAGACCTCACGTCCGACTCGGGTCTTGCCCGCTCCCATCATGCCGATGATGACGGCGATGGGACGACCGCTCTCATCGCTCATCGCATGTGCTCCGGCCACGAGGCGAGATAGCCTTCGGCGTTGCGTCGGATCTCGGCCACGCTGTCGCCGCCGAATTTCTCGATCACGAACTGCGCCAGCGTGAGCCGCACCATCGCCTCGGCCACGACGGACGCGGCCGGGACCGCGGTCGAGTCGGAACGCTGGTTGATGGCGGACGACGCGTCGCCGGAAGCGACGTCGACGGTGCGCAGCGCGCGCGGGATCGACGGGATCGGCTTCATCGCGGCGCGCACGCGGATCGGTTCGCCGTTCGACATGCCGCCTTCGATGCCGCCGGCACGGTTGGTGAGTCTGGTGATGCGACCGTTTTCGCCCGGCACCATTTCGTCGTGCGCGGCGGAGCCGGGACGCACGGCCTCCAGGAAGCCGTCGCCGATCTCCACGCCCTTGATGGCCTGGATGCCCATCACGGCCGCGGCCAGGGCCGCGTCAAGGCGGCGGTCGGATTCGACATACGTGCCCAGGCCGGCGGGCACGCCGTAGGCGATGACCTCGATCACGCCGCCGACGGTGTCGGCGTTCGCCTTGATCTCGTCGATGCGCGCGATCATGCGCTCTTCGGCCTCCTTGTCCAGCGTGCGCACGGGAGACGCGTCCAGAGCGGCGACGTCGTCGGGCGTCGGCAGCACGCGGCCCGCGGCCGTCTCGTCCACGCCGGCGCCTCCGATCGACAGCACATGCGCGACGGTGCGGATGCCGAGCGTCTGCTCGAGGAACTTCGCGGCCACCGCGCCGAGCGCCACACGGGACGCGGTCTCGCGCGCGCTGGAACGTTCCAGCACAGGGCGCGCATCGTCGAAGCCATACTTGCGCATGCCGGTCAGGTCGGCATGGCCCGGACGCGGACGGCTCAGCGGCGCGTTGCGTCCTTCGCGCGGAATGTCGTGGTCGAGCGGGTCGGCGCTCATCACTTCGGTCCATTTGGGCCATTCGGTGTTCGCGATCTCGATGGCCACCGGGGAACCGAGCGTGCTGCCGTGGCGCACGCCGGTGAGCAGGCGAACCTTGTCCTGTTCGAATTTCATGCGCGCGCCGCGGCCATATCCGAGACGACGGCGTGCCAGCGCGTCCACGATGTCGCCGCTGGCCACCTCCACGCCTGCCGGAAGTCCTTCGATCATGGCGACCAGCGCCTCGCCGTGTGATTCGCCCGCCGTCTGCCAGCGCAACATGCCGTTCTCCTTTTGGTTGCTCACCGTCATTGACTTCGCACTAGCATAGCGGTATGCCTTACCTTGCGTTGTTGCCGAGTCTGCTTTGTGGACTGGCGGTCGGTGTCGAAGACGTGCGTCGTCGCCGCGTGCCGCGTGCGTGGATCGCGGTCGGTGTTCTAGCGCAACTGGCGGCAAACGTCGTTTATGGGCTGGCGATCAACAGCCTGTTCGTGGTCGTGCAGTCGTTGCTGTTCGCGGCTATCGCGGCCGTGCTGCAATGTCTGTTGGCCGTGGCGAAACCGGGCGCGCTGGGGTTCGGCGACGTGACATGCACGTTGATGACCGGCCTCGGCGTCGGTCTGCTCGGTCTGACGGCCATGGTGGCCTGGTGGCTGGCCATGGGCTTGATCGGCCTGGCGTGGATGGCGTGGTGGATACGATTCGACCCGCAGTCCGATACGCCGTATGCGGGCAAGGTGCCGTTCGCTCCGGTGATCGTGGCCGCGGGCCTGATCGCTCCTCTGACGACTATGGTCTAATTCGCGTTCTCGTTTCCGGTCTTGTATTCGTTGACGTACTGTTCGAACTGCGCGTTCTGTTCGTCCACCGTGCCGGTGGTGAACTTCGTTTCGCCCGTCGTCAGGTTGACGGTGACGAAATACAGCCAGTCGCCGTCCTCGGGGTTGATCGCGGCCTGAATGGCCTTGTCCGCGGGATTGCTGATCGGAGTGGGCGGCAATCCCTTGTTCTGGCGTGTGTTGTAGGGGTTGCTCGCATCGTCCAACATGGCCTGCGTGATCATGGACGGCTCGACGTCGTTGCCATAGGCGACGGTCGAGTCCATGCCAAGCGTCATGTCCTTCGCCAGTCGGTTTTCGATCACGCGTGTGACCTTGCCGTAGTATTCGTCCTTGTTGACCTCGGCCTCGGCGATCGAGGCGATGGTCAGCACGCGCTTGCGATCGGACGCGGCGACGCCGAGATCATCCAGCTTGGCGACGCGGGCGTCGACCATGTCCTTGACGACGTCCGAGGCGCTGCGGTTGGTCACCGTGTAGACGCCGGGTTCCAGCCATCCTTCGAAGCTGCCCGCGGCCTCACTCGGCAGGATGCCGTCGCCCTTGCCTTTGAGCACGGTCGTGAAATCGTCGACGTTGGCTCCGTCGATCTTCGCCACGTTGGCGAGTACGGTGCTCACACGCTCGCCGGGCTTGATCTCCAGGAAGCCTCCCGCCTTGGTCTGATCGGACAGGATGGCGGCCACGTCCGAAGCCTTCATCTGCTGCTTGAGCTGATAGGTGCCCGGATACAGCGTGGCGTTGGAGGACGCCACCGCGTTGGTGAAGGCGATGACGGATTTGACGATGTCCTGATCGACGAGGTTCTGTCCGATTTCGGCCGGCCCCTGTCCGGATTCGACGGTGAACGCGACGTCCCCCGTACCCGGTCCGGCATAGTCTTCGACGATGGTGGTCGTGTCGCGCGCCTCGCTCCATGCCTTGAGCCTGTGATATCCGAAAAGAACGCCGCCTGCGATCAGCGCCAGCACGACGAGCGTCACGATGACGGAGATCAGCGATCTGCGACGGCGTTGCGCACGCCTGCGACGCATTTCCTTACGCGATTTCGGGGGACGGGGCGGCGCGGAGGCGCTGACCGCCGAACCATGGTCCTCGACCCATTGGGTGTTGTCGGAGAAGAATTCGTCGAAATCCTCAGCCACTTCCGTTCCTCTGTCTTCCTCTATGCGCCGCCTCAGCCGCGGCCGTCCAACGCCGATTGCAGAATCACGACCGCCGATTGCTGATCGACGATCGGACGATGTTTCCTGCCGGATATCTGCGCCTCTTGCAGTTGCCGATGCGCGCTGACCGTCGTCAGCCGCTCATCCAGCAATGTTACCCGGGGAACCCGATCGAGGGCGATTTCGCCGTCGTCGATCAGACGCTGAATGCGTGTCGTCAGATTCGACGCCCAACGACGTGCCTTCTTGGCGCTTTTGCCTTCCGTACCGTCCAACATCAACGGCAGCCCTATCACGACATGCTCCACCGATTCGTCTTCGATGACGTCGATGACCTCGTCGAGGGCCTGAAAAGAATCTCCGTACACCCGCACATTGCCCGCCGGGTGCGCAAGGGTGAGCTCCGGGTCGGACAAAGCAAGTCCGACCCGGGCATCACCCAGATCAACGCCGAGCCATACCACTAGGCGACTCAGCCCTTCTGCGCCTCGTTCTTCAGCGCCGCGACGGCCTCGTCGATCTTCGAGGCGTCGGCGCCGCCGCCCTGGGCGAAGTCCGGCTTGCCGCCGCCACCGCCGCCGAGGATCTTGGACGCGCCGCGCACGAGGTCGCCGGCCTTGATGCCGGCCTCGCGGGCGGCCTCATTGGTCGCCACGGCGACCATCGGCTTGTCGTCCTCGGACACGCCGGCGAGGGCCACGACGACCGGGGCCTCATCGCCCAGCTGGGCGCGCACGTCGAGCACGGTCTTGCGCAGGGCGTCGAACGAGCCGAAGTGACCGACGTTCTTCGCGGCGACCTTGACCGGGGCCGCGGAGGCACGGGTCTCGGCCACCAGCGCCGGCATGGCCGCGGCCAGCTGGCTCTCGTACATTGCCGCGAGACGGCGGTCGGATTCCTTGAGCTTGGCGAGCAGCGTGTTGACGCGATCGGCCAGTTCGTCCGGGCGGGCGTTGAGCTTGTCGCTCAGCTGGGAGACGAGCGCGTGCTCGCGGGCGTTGAAGTCGTACGCGCCCGCGCCGACGAGCGCGTCGACGCGACGCACGCCGGAGCCGATGGAGGCCTCGGACATGATGTTGACCATGCCGATCTTGCCGACGTGATCGACGTGGGTGCCGCCGCACAGCTCACGGCTCCATCCGTCCTCGCCGATGGAGACGACACGCACGATGTCGCCGTACTTCTCGCCGAACAGGTGCATCGCGCCGAGCGCGATCGCATCGTCGAACTTCATTTCGCGGGTGGTGACTGCGAGGTTGTCGCGCAGCTTCTCGTTGACACGGGCCTCGACCGCGTTCATCACGGTCTTCGACGGGGCCTTGGACCACTGGAAGTCGAAGCGCAGACGGTTCGGGGCATCCTCGGAGCCGCGCTGGGTCGCCTGCGGGCCGAGCTCCTCGCGCAGCGCCTTGTGCACCATGTGCGTGGCGGTGTGCGAACGGGCGATCGCACCGCGGCGGTCGAGGTCGATGCTGGCGCTGACCGGTGCGCCGACACGCAGCGTACCCTCGGTCAGACGGCACTGATGGACCGTCAGGCCCTTGATCGGCTTCTGAACGTCGTCCACCTCGAGCACGGCGCCGTCGTCGGTGAGGATCTCGCCCTGATCGGCGAGCTGTCCGCCGGCCTCGGCATAGAACGGAGTGCGGTCGAGGATGACCTCGACGTTCGCCGGAGCCATGACGACCGGAACCGAGCCCTTGCCTTCCTGCATGATGCCGAGCACGGTGCCGCGGGCGGAGAATTCGGTATAGCCGAGGAAGTCGATCGGCTTGGCGAGAGTCTTCTTGAAGTCGTCGTAGACGGACAGGTCCACGTTGTGACGCTTCTTGAGCGCGTCGGCACGGGCACGGGACTTCTGCTCGCTCATCAGCTCGCGGAACTTCGCCTCGTCCACCTTCACGCCCTGGTCGGCGGCCATTTCGAGGGTCAGCTCGATCGGGAAGCCGTAGGTGTCGTGCAGCGTGAACGCGTCGGCACCGGAGACGGTGGCGTCGGCATCGGATTCCTTGGCCTTCTTGACGGCCACGTCGAGGATCTGGATGCCGTTGTCGAGCGTGCGGCGGAACGCGTCCTCCTCGCCGTAGGCGGCTTCGGACACGTCGTGGAAGGTGTCGTTGAGCTCCGGGTAGCTGGCGACCATCGCGTCCTTGGAAACCGGCAGCAGCTCGGGGATGACCGGATCGGTCACGCCGAGCACGCGCATGGCCTGGATGGTGCGGCGCAGCAGACGGCGCAGCACGTAGCCGCGGCCGACGTTGGACGGACGCACGCCGTCGGACATGATCATGAGGGCGGAGCGCACGTGGTCGGCCACGACGCGGAACTTCACGTCGGCCTTCTCGTCCTCGCCGTACTTGCGGCCCGACAGGCGTTCGGCGGCCTCGATGACCGGGAAGACCTCGTCGGTCTCGTAGATGTTCTGCTTGCCCTGCATCAGGTAGGCGAGGCGCTCGAGGCCGGCACCGGTATCGATGTTCTTGTTCTCGAGCTCGCCGACGATGTGCAGGTCGGTCTTCGACTTGACGTTGTCGACCTCGTAGTTCTCGAACACGAGGTCCCAGATCTCGATGTAGCGGTTCTCGTCGGCGATCGGGCCGCCCTCGACGCCGTATTCGGGGCCGCGGTCGACGTAGATCTCGGAGCACGGGCCGCCGGGGCCGGGGCCGCCGGTGGTCCAGAAGTTGTCCTCCATGCCCATGATCTGGATGTGCTCGGGGTCGACGCCCTCGTTCTTCCACATCGAACGGGCTTCCTCGTCGTCGGTGAACGTGGTCATCCACAGCTTCTCCGGATCGAAGCCGTAGCCGCCCTGCTCGCGCGGGGTGGTCAGCAGCTCCCACGCGTAGTGGATGGCCTCCTCCTTGAAGTAGTCGCCGAAGGAGAAGTTGCCGAGCATCTGGAAGAAGGTGCCATGACGGGTGGTTTTGCCGACCTCGTCGATGTCGAGCGTGCGCACGCACTTCTGGTTGGAGGCCATGCGGTGCTTCGGCGGGGTCTGCTCGCCCATGAGGTACGGGATGAACGGCACCATGCCGGCGATGGTGAACAGAGTGGTCGGGTTCGGCGAGATCAGGGACGCCGACGGCACGATGAGATGGTCGTGCTTGCCGAAATAGTCAAGATAGCGCTTCGCGATTTCTGAAGTGCGCATTGGTGGTTTGAACTCCTTGTCGTTGGACGAGAACCCTTGCGGCCCGTCCGAATGGTTGCGTTGCCGTCCGATAGGCTGTGCTGATGGCGGTTCGTTCGCGCGCGGCTACCGGCCCGCACGCTCCGTATACGCCTGGTTGAGCTCAGCCTCGCGGGCTCGGCGGGTCGCGTTGAATTCGTTGACCAGCCCTTCGAGCGTGCGCATGGTCACATGATCCTGATCGGGGCCGAGCACGAACTGGCGCATCGCGTCGGGCGTGTTCGCCTTCACGTAGGCGTTCGCCTTGGACACGGCGATCACGCCGGCCGCGAACCCGAGGCCGATCCAGAAGAGTCGCTTGAACATCACTCCCCCTTGGTCGTCTTGCCGGCCGTCTGCTTCGCGAGGAAGGACCGCGCGGTGGATTTGAGCGCATAGGTGGCGGAGACGATCTTGATGATGGGCTTGCCGAGGAACGATCCATACAGGTCGGTGAGCGCGCCGACGTTGTTGGCGGTGGTGGAGGCCGCGGCGGAAATGCGGTTGACGTCCTCAAGGGACTTGTTCACCTGCTTGACGGTGGTCACGCCCTCGTCGATCGCCGGAATCGCATGCTCTCCCGATTCCCTGACCGTCTCGGAGATCTGATCGAACAGCTTGCCGAGGCGGATCAGCGGGTAGATCATGAATCCGGCAAGCACGGCGAACGCGATCGCGGCGATCAGCCCGGCGATTTCTCCAACACCCATCTGAACCTCTTTCCTGCATCACGGCCGCAGGGCCGTGTACACAATACCCGCACAAGCCTAACCAACGGTCGCGACGCGCGCAAGCGACGCCGTCCGGTCACTGGTTGTAGCGTACGATCGTCAACGCCCGGTCGAACGGCTGCGTCGTATCGAAATCGACGTCGGTCACCGATCCGTTGGCGGGCCGCTCGCTCAGGTCGAGTCCTTCGCCTCCGAAGCGATGGGCGAGGCTGAGCAGCGTGTTGCCGTGCGAGATCTGCAGCACGTCATCGCCGTCCGCAAGGCGTGGATTCGCCGCGATCAGCGCGAACGCGCCTTCGACACGGCTCCAGTATTCGGCGTCGGATTCCGCATCATGGAACGGATCGGCCTCCTTGAGGAAGTCACGCGTGGCGGCGAGCCCGAACTTGGCGACGATGTCGTTGTAGTTCTTGGCGCCATGGGGGCCTCCGGCCGCGGTCCATGCGAGCGACATGTCCTGTCCCTCGAAATAGCCGTAGCACTGTTCCCTGAAATGCATGTCCGAGACGAGTTCGGGGCGGACGTGTCCGGCGGCTTCGTTGATGTCGAGGATGCGCGCCGCGGTGATCTGAGCGCGCGACGTATCGGAGCAGTAGGCGGCCGCGAAATCATAGCTCTGGAGCTTGTGCCCGGCCTTGTCGGCGTCGGCGAGTCCGGATTCGGTGAGCGGCGCGTTGCACCATCCCTGCAGCCGGTTGTATCGGTTGAATGTGGTCTGTCCATGGCGGACGAGATGCAGATGCAGAATCATGGTTCGATTATGGCACCGCGCATGGTCGCGGCTCGCACGGGACACCGCGGATACACGAACGCCCCGGGCGTAGGCCACGGGGCGTTCGTGCGTATGTATGTCCTTAAGCTGTAAATAGTTACAGTGTGAAGAGGATCCAGATCAGCGAGCGTAGAACTCGACGACGTACTGGATGTTGACCTGCACCGGGATCTCCTCGGCCTCAGGCTTGCGGGTCAGGGTCGCCTTCAGGGAGGCGATGTTCACGTCGAGGTAGCCCGGGACCTGCGGCAGCACGTCGCGGTGCACGCCTTCGGCGGCGATCTGGAACGGAACCATGGTCTGGCTCTTGGCCTTCACCTGGATGGTCTGGCCCGGCTTGACGCGGTAGGACGGGCGATCCACGATGTTGCCGTCGACGAGGATGTGACGGTGCACGACATACTGGCGGGCCTGAGCGGTGGTGCGGGCGATGCCGGCACGCAGGACCAGGTTGTCGAGACGGGTCTCGAGATCGGACAGCATGGCGTTGCCGGTCTGGCCGGCGGTGCGGGTGGCCTGCTCGTAGGCGCGGCGCAGCTGCTTCTCGGACACGCCGTACTGGGCGCGCAGACGCTGCTTCTCGCGCAGACGCACCGCGTAATCGGACTCGGTGCGGCGACGGGTGCGGCCGTGCTCGCCCGGGGCATACGGGCGCTTTTCGAAGATGCGCTGAGCCTTCGGGGTCAGTGCGATGCCGAGGGCGCGGGAAAGACGCACCTGACGGCGGGAACGCTGAACGTTCGTCATTGATGTAATCCTTTGGTTGTTCTGTCGTTGTCTGAACGGAACGCGGGCATCGGGTGACGCCCACGCTGAGCCGGCCTCTCCAGCGCTTGTCTCGCGCGACGCGCGAACGGCAGGGAATCTTGCGGTTCCCGGTCGCCGACCCGCTGACGGGCTAAGGCTCCCAGACGGCATGGCCTCGCGGCACACACCAATCGTCAACTATACACACAGGGTACGGACAGGCTAAACGGCAGTCAGTATGCCGCGGTCCATACGCCAGGTAAGGTCGACGTAATCGAGCGCGTCGGGATCATGCGTGACCATGAGCACGGCCGCACCGGAATCGGCCGTCTTTCGCAGCAGTCGCATGACGATCGCCGTACTGTCGGCGTCAAGGTCGCCGGTCGGCTCGTCGGCGATGAGCAGCTTCGGACGGTTCATCAGCGCGCGGGCGATCGACACGCGGCGCATCTCCCCTCCGGACAGCTCCTTGGGATAGCAGTCGGCGAGATCGGACACCTGCAACGATTCGAGCAGCATACGGGCACGGCGAGCCAACCCGTCCTCATGCGCCGGTTCCTCTTCCGCCGGCGCGATCACGTCGGGCATGTCGAGATCCGATTCGTTCCCGTTCCGCGTCGGATGGCAGTCGTCCCGACCGGCATCCGACGACTCCTCGGCGAGCGGCTCCCCCATCATCACGGCGGGCAGGATCACATTGTCCAGCACCGTCAGGTTCGCCAGCAGCGTCGCCGACTGGGTGACGAAGCCGATGGTGCGGTTGCGCAGCCGCGCCATGTCCCTGTCTCCGAGCGATCCGACCACCTGTCCGTCGACGCTCACCGTGCCCGAGGTCGGTTTCAGCAGCCCGGTGATGAGGTTGAGCAGCGTGCTTTTGCCGTTGCCGGATCGCCCGACGATCGCGACGAACCGGCCTGCATCGACGCTCAGGTTCACATGGTCGACGGCCGCGAAGGGCGTTCCCCGCCGTTTGAATTCGCGCGTCAGGTCATGAATCTCCAATACCGCCACGGCTCACTCCCCCTCTCGCAAGGTCAGATAGGTTTCCGGCGCGGACAGTTTCACGGCGGTCGCGATCGAGGCGATCAGGCCGGTCGCCACGGCGAACGCCAGTCCGGCGACGACCAGTGCGAGCACGGTCACGATTCCGGTCTGCAGGTAAGGCAGCTGCAGTTGCTTGCCGATCAGCGTGTTGAACGGCAGGATCGCCAGCGATGCGGCTGCGATGCCGATCACGCCGCCGATGAGGCCGATCGTCGCGGATTCCCTGACGATCAGGCCGACGAGCATGCCGCGCGTCGCGCCCATGATGCGGTAGGCGGCGAATTCACGTTTGCGTTCGTTCATGGATGAGGCGAACACGGCGAACAGCACGACCAGCCCCATCGTCCAGAACACGGCGAGGAACAGTCCCGCATAGCCGACCAGCGCGTTGAGGCTGGCGCGGGTCGAGGCCGTCACGCCGCCCGGATATACGTATCCGAGCGTGCTTATGCCGCTCGCCTTGGCGATGTTGCCCGCCACGGTGTGCGCATCGTAGCCGTCCGCGGTTTTGATGAGCACGGCGGAGACGGCCTTGTCGGCGTATTCCTGCGGGATGGCGGCGTGGCCGACCTTGGCGGAATACGAGACGACCGCGGGGATGGTGTTCTCGTTGACGAACACTGAATTGTCGAGGCTGGTTCCGGTGGCCGCAAGCTGCGCGGCGACCGGGAAATCATGGTTGTACAGCCTGATGGCGCCGTTTTCGGACACGTTGATGTTCGCGCCGGCGACGACCTCGCCGTCCTTCAGCGTGCCGTCGTATTGCGAGGTGATCCACGGTTCGATGACAAAGTCGGTGGCCGGGTCGAAGCCTATGATCTGCACCTTTTCGTCGCAGCAGGCGGCGGCGAGCGACGAGATGTACGTCTGGCTGGTGGCCTGTCCTATGCCGTCGGCCCCGGCGACGAGCTTCACGATGTCGTTGGTGAAATAGAACGTGCTCGAGGTGCCGCTGGTGAGCAGCGCCTCGGCCTTGGAGCCGGTGTTCTGCGGCACGACCATGAGGTCGGCGCCCATGCGCTCCTGCATGCTGTTCAGCCCGGTTTTCAGGTTCGTCGCAAGCAATGCGCCGCCGTAGAACGCGACGGTGAGCATGGTGACGACGATGACGAGCGCGGCCGTGCGGAACGGCTTGCGTCTGAGATTCTCGAAGGGCAGCCGCCCAAGGGTGATGCGAGGCATGATCACCGCGCCGTCTTGGTGTCGCGGATGTCGAACCAGACCGCGATGGCGGCGAGAACGACCGAAAGGACGCCGAGCACGATGAGCGTGGGCAGGGTGACCATGTGGCAGTGCATCATCGCGCCCTTGCACACGCCGATGAGCACGGTCGGCACGGCGACGACGAGCGCGGCATTGAGGATGACCGCGATGTTGAGACCGGCTCGGACCTGAGGGGCGACGAACAGCCCGAGGATGCCGAGCAGCGCGATGACGACGCCGAGGCCGAGCGCGGCCTGCGCGGTGTAGTGGCAGGCCATCTTCATGCCGTCCTCCACCTTGCACACGTAGGCGAAGGTCTGCGGGGCGATGGCGATCAGCGCTCCGAGCACGATGGCGGGCAGGGTTGCGAACAGTTTGCGGGTCATGTCTTCCTCTCGTTGTTGCTCTGCGAACTGTGCAGATTATTCCATCAACGAAACGGAAAAACAAGACTTGACTTATCCGCTTTTTCTGCTACGTCTTTCGCCGCGAAGGCTCCGATTGAAAACTCGCTAGAGCTTTTCAATGGCTGAGCCGTCAAGCGGACAGTCCGGCGGACTGTCCGTAGGCGAAGTGAGCGGCATCGCCGCGAAGGCTCCGATTGAAACGCTCGTCAGAGCTTTTCAATCGGAGCAACGCGCAGCATGAGTCGTTTGACGCCGGCGGAGCCGAAGTCGACGGTGATGATCGAGTTGCGCCCCTTGTCCTGCGTGTCGACGATCTTGCCCAGGCCGTACTGGTCGTGCGTGATACGGTCGCCGACATGGAAATCGGCGATGTTGAGCTGGTTGTCCTTGTTCAGCGACGACGACGGCACGCCGGCCGACGACGAACCGCCGGTTTTCGGCGCGACGCGACGCGTGGTCACCTTGCCGCCGCGAGACGAGGACGACCCGGACGACGAACCGTACCGGGAACCGTACGACGAGCCGGAACCGTACGAGCGAGAACCGTTCCCCGAGCCGTACCGGCCGGTCGATCCGGATCCGTAGGACGATCCCGAACCATACGAGGATCCGCCGTAGGTGGAGCGTCCCGACGAACCGTATCCGCGGGAACCGTACGACGAGCCGCCCCTGCCGTAGGATGACCCGCCGCGGGATGATCCACCGAACGTCGACCCGCCGAATGTGGTGTCCGATCCGAAATCGTCGTCGCCCCAGCCGCCGAACTCGTCATCGTCGCCGAAGCCGCCCTGCCATCCGCCGCGCATACGCTCGACGCCGGCCTCGCGGCGTTTCCAGTCGATCAGTTCGGCCGGGATCTCGTCGAGGAACTGGCTCGGCATCATGTCGTTGGCCTGTCCCCACTGGGCGCGTACGGCGGCGCGCGTCACGTACAGCCGTCGCTTGGCGCGCGTGATGCCCACATAGGCGAGGCGTCGTTCCTCGGCCAGTTCGCTCGTATCCTCCAGGGCACGCGAATGAGGGAACGTGCCCTGTTCCATGCCGGTGAGGAACACCACCGGGTATTCCAGTCCCTTCGCGGTGTGCAGGGTCATCAGCGTCACCTTGCCGGAATCCTCGCCTTCAGACGGCAACTGGTCGGAGTCGGCGACGAGCGCGGTGGTCTCGAGGAATCCGGCCAGCGTCGCGTCCGGCGTGTTCTGTTCGAATTCCGCCGCCACGGACTGCAGCTGCGACAGGTTTTCGACGCGTGAGGCGTCCTGCGGGTCCTCTGACTTGCGCAGCTCGTCGAGCAAGCCGGACTTCGCGAGCACCTCGGCCACGATCTCGCTCGGCTTGTTGGCGGGCTCGGCCGCGAATTTGCGCAATCCGTCCATCAGATCGCGGAAGGCACGCAACTGGTTCGCGGTGCGGGTCGGCACGCCCTCGATCCGGTCGAGCCGTTCGATCGCCCCGTAGAACGGTATCGCGTTCGCATCGGCATATCCGGCGACGACCGCTTCGGCCCGTGCGCCAAGCCCTCGCTTGGGCACGTTGAGGATGCGCCGCATGTTCACGTTGTCGGCCGGGTTGACGATGGCCTGCAGGTAGGCGATCGCGTCCTTGATCTCGCGGCGTTCGTAGAAGCGCGTGCCGCCGACCAGCTGGTACGGCAGTCCGGCGTTGATCAGCCCCTCTTCCAGCGAGCGCGACTGCGCGTTGGCGCGGTACATGATCGCCATGTCCGAATACGCGATGCCTTCCTCGCCGTGCAGCCGCGCGATCTCGTTGGCGATCCAGCCGGCCTCCTGCTGCGCGTTGTCGGCGGCGTAGCCAACGATCGGCTCGCCTTTGCCGAGCGCGGTCCACAGCTTCTTCGGCTTGCGGCCCTCGTTGCGGGCGATCACCGCGTTCGCCGCGTCGAGAATGGTCTGCGTGGAACGGTAGTTCTGTTCGAGCATGATGGTCTTCGCGTTGGGGAAGTCCTGTTCGAAGTCCTGGATGTTGCGGATGTCGGCGCCGCGGAACGCGTAGATCGACTGGTCGGAATCGCCGACGACGGTGATCCATGCCTGGCCGTCGCGTCCGGCGTTGCGCGGTTCGGTCGCGGCCTGCGGCCGGATGGCGGGCACGGGAGCGGGCGCGGTGTTCGCCATGCCGCCGACGGCCGGCATCATCGGCAGATCAGCCTGATCCTCCCAGCCGCCCCAATCGTCCCATTCGTCCTGCGGCGCTGCCGGCGGCAGGAACGGCATGGGCTGAGCGACGGAGGGAGCGGTTCCGCCGACCGTCGGCTGCGCGGCGGGAGCGGTCTGCCGGGCCGCGTCGACGCCGGCCAGCTCGCGTACGAGCACGTACTGCGCGTGGTTCGTGTCCTGGTACTCGTCGACGAGAATGTAGCGGAACTTGTGACGGTAGTAGTCCGCGACGGCCGGATCGGTACGCAGCAGTTCGACGGTGCGGCCGATCAGGTCGTCGAAGTCGACGGCGTTCGCCGCGGCGAGCCGGTGCTGGTATTCGGCGTAGACGACCGCATACAGCGCTTCGACGTCACCGGGGTTGCCGATCCGGTAGCCGCGCTGGCCGGGCTTGTAGTCGGGCGCGTGCTGCCTGAGACGGCTCTGCCAGCCTTCAAGATTGTTCTTGTAGTCCGAGATGCGGCTCAGGATCGCGCGCGGCGTATAGCGTTTGACGTCCACGTTGAGATCGGCGGCGATGAGTTTGACGAGCCGTTCGCAGTCGGCCGTGTCGTAGATCGAGAAACCGGAGGCCAGGCCGATGGATTTGCCGTCGCGGCGCAGGATGCGCACGCAGGCCGAATGGAACGTGGACACCCACATGCGTTCGGCGACCGGGCCGATGAGCGTGGCGAGACGCTCGCGCATTTCGGCGGCGGCCTTGTTGGTGAACGTGATGGCGAGGATCTGGCTCGGCCATGCGCCGAATTGGCTGAGGATGTACGCGATGCGACGGGTGAGCACGCGAGTCTTGCCGGAGCCGGCGCCCGCGCCGATGAGCAGGGCCGGCCCGCGGTATTGCACGGCCTGGGCCTGTTGCGGGTTGAGGTCGCCGACGAGTTCGTCCGCGCTGGTCACGATGAGGTCCGGATCCTGTTGCACGCTGCTCCCCTTGCCTGTCGATGACGGTCGCCGCAGATCGTGTGCGGCCCTACTTGTCTACCACAGGCGGCGGTCAGTGGTCGACGATCCAGCCGGCGATCGCGTCCTTGACCGTCTGCGCGTAGATCTTCTGCCCTTCGGGTCCCGGATGGATGCCGTCGCTGCCGAGCATCTCGGGATGTTCGCCGATGGCGGCGTTCCAGTCGGCCACGGTCACGTTGGCGGCATGCGAGCTCGCATAGTCGAACGTCGCCTGGTTCGCCGGCGGGATCCATGCCCTGTCGCCGTGCGCGGTGACGAGCACGAACACATGTCCGTCGCCGGCCGCGTTCACGATGGCGTCCAGGTCCTCCGCGGAGGTCTGCGAATTTGTATTGAGCGAGATCACCACGTACTTGCGCAGCTGACCCTGCGATTTGAGTGTGGACACGATGCCGGGCCCCTTCAGCACGGACCGGGACACCTGCGCGTCGATGACGATGCCGGGCAGCAGCTCGTTAAGAGCAGGCGAGGCGCCGACCGTGACCGAATCGCCGATCACGGTGACGTCCTTGCCGTCAAGGTTCTTCAGCTCCTCCTGCTTGGCCTGTTCGCGTTTGCGCGCGGCCTCCTCGGCCCGCTTCTTCGCCTCCGCGGCCGCCTTGGCGGCCTCGGCGTCGCTCTGCCGCTTGTCCGCCTGAGCGTTGAGCGCGCCCTGGTTGCGTTCCAGTTCCATCTGGATGCGGGATTTCGCGGGAGCGTCCTTCACGCCCATCAGGAAACCGACCGCCGCCAGGACAACGATGACGACCGTGGCCGTCGCCCGGAGCCACCCCACGGAAACCGGGCGTTCCGCCCGCGCGCCGGCATCCTCCTGCGCGGGAACCGACTCCTGCACGAACATCGGCGGCGCATATGCCGGCGCGTCGTAAGACTGGGGGACGACGTTGGTCACGATGCGCGCCTGCGCAGGCGCTTCGGCCCTGTCGGCGCGACGCCGGCGCAGCGAGGCGAGTCCTTCGGCGATCGGACGTTCGATCATCCACCATGACAGCGCCGCCATGAGTCCGCTGGCGACCAGCGTCAGCAACCAGATCAGCCAGATGCCGTCGCCACGCCATGCCGGCAGCAACAGTTGGATGAGCAGGAACAGCGGCCAATGCCACAGATAGACGCCGTACGAGTACTTGCCGAGCAACGCCAGCGGCCGCCATGCGAACAGGCCGTCCATCCAGGATCCGTCGACGATGCTGCCGCCGATCAGGACCAGCGACAGGACCGAGGCCGCGAACAGGCCGCCCCGGAAGGCGGATGCATCCTGACCGACGTGCATCATCAGGCCGATCAACGTCACCAGGGCGACCGTCGCCAGCCACGGGGCGCACATGCGCGCCCACCGCATTACGGTCCTGCCGGGCACGGCCGGGGCATCGCCGACGGCGAGCGCATCCCGCCCTTCCTCCAGCCGGTGCACGCACATCGCCAGGGCCAGGCCCATGAACAGTCCGAAACAATGGGTGTCCGTGCCGAAATAGACCCTGGTCGGATCGGCGTCGGGACGGAACAGCACCGCCATGCCGACGGCCGACAGCACGGCCAGCGCGACCGTCACGCACACGCGGGGCGCACAGGGACGGATGCGGTGCAGCAGCAACACCAGCAGCGGCATGATGATGGTGAACTGCGCAAGCAGCGCCACGAACCACAGATGGCGCAGCAGCTGCGGCGACGTCGAGTCGAAATAGCTGCCGCCCGTGGCGATCTCATACCAGTTCGTCGCGAACAGCGCCGAGGACAGGCTCGCCCCGCCTGCATGCACCAGCGTATCGCGGTCGACCAGCCATCCCAGACCGACCGATGTGAGGATCATGAATGCCATGGCCGGCCAGAGCCTGGCCAGACGGCGCAGGTAGAACCATCCGATGTCGATTCCGCCGTCACGGTCGATTTCACGCAGCAGGCTCGTGCCCAGCAGGAATCCGGAAACGGTGAAGAACACGTCGACGCCGACGAAACCGCCCGACAACGTGCTTTGCGAAAGGTGATACCACATGATGCCGATCAGCGCGAATCCCTTGATGCCGTCCATGCAACGGTATCGGGACGCGGAATGCTGCCGCATTGATTGTTCTTGCGTTTCCATCACCCCGTAATGTTACGACGCGAGCGGACAGAACCGTCCGGCTCGGCACGCGGCGTCCGCCCCGCCATGCCGACGGCACGGTCATCTGGACGGCGTAGACTGGCGGCTTACGTCATATTTCATCCACCGTACCGTTTAAAGGAGTGGCATGCAGGAACTCGAGGAGCGCATCCGCAAGGAAGGAACCGTCAAGGAAGGCAACGTGCTGAAGGTGGACGCCTTTCTGAACCACCAGTGCGACGTGGCGCTCTACGACGCCATGGGCAAGGCCTGGGCCGAGCATTTCGCCGGCAGGCAGATCACGAAGATCCTCACCATCGAGGCATCCGGCATCGGCATGGCCTGCGTGGCCGCGCGGCATTTCGGCAACGTGCCGGTCGTGTTCGCCAAGAAGGCGCAGTCGATCAACCTCGACGGAGACCAGTACGTGACGACCGTGTATTCGTTCACCAAGCAGCGCGAATTCCCGGTGATCGTCTCGCGCAAGTATCTCGGCCCCGAAGATCACGTGCTGCTTATCGATGATTTCCTGGCGAACGGCAAGGCGCTGCACGGCCTGATCGACATCTGCAAGCATGCCGGCGCGACCGTCGAGGGCATCGGCATCGCCGTGGAGAAGGGCTTCCAGGGCGGCGGCGACCAGCTGCGCGAGGAAGGCTACGACGTGGATTCGCTGGCGATAGTCGAATCGATGGACCCGAAGACCGGCGACATCGAATTCCGTCACTGATTCCTAAGAGAAGAACAAGAAGACGAAAAGAGAGGACCCCATTGTCTGAGAAGAAGCAAACCGAAGCCGTCTCGTTCGAGGCGTTGAGCAGTCTTGACGCGCCCGTCTCGTTCTGGAAGGGCATTCCGTTCGGCCTGCAGCACGTCATGGCCATGTTCGTGGCGAACCTCGCCCCGATCTTCATCGTCGCGTCGGCGGCGAAGATGGATGCCGCCCAGTCCGCCGCGATCATCCAGGCCGGTCTCCTGGTCGCCGGCCTCGGCACCTGCCTGCAGCTGTACGGCGCGTGGCTGATCGGTTCGAGGCTCCCGATGGTCACCGGCATTTCGTTCACGTACGTCGCGGCCGCTTGCGCGATCGCGGCCGACAAAGGCTATGGCGCGGTCGTCGGCGCGGTGATCGTCGGCGGTCTGCTCGAACTCGTGCTGGGTCTGACGGCCAAGTACTGGCGCCGGTTCGTGCCGCCGATCGTCTCCGCGATCGTCGTCACGTCGATCGGCTTCTCGCTGCTCAACGTCGGCGCGACCTCGTTCGGCGGCGGTTCGGGCGCGAAGGACTTCGGTTCGTGGCAGAACCTCACGCTCGGCCTGATCTCTCTCGTGGCCTGCCTCGCGTTCCAGCTGCTCATGAAGGGCACCGCCAAGCAGCTGTCCGTGCTGTTCGGCCTCGTCGTGGGCTATGTGGTCGCGATTGCCATGGGCAAGGTCGACTTCTCCGGCTTCCAGAACCTTGCGATCGTCTCCCTGCCGCAGTTCATGCCGTTCAAGCCGACGTTCGACTGGGGTTCGATCATCTCGCTCGGCCTGCTCTACGTCGTCTCCTCGGTCGAGGTGCTGGGCGACACGGCCGCACTGACCAAGGTCGGCCTGAACCGTCAGCCCACCGAACGCGAGACCGCGGGCGCGATCGCCGGCGACGGCCTGATCTCCTCCGTGTCCGGCCTGTTCGGCTGCCTGCCGTTGACCTCGTTCGCGCAGAACATCGGCCTGGTGGCCATGACCAAGGTCGTCAACCGCAAGGTGATCCTCTCCGGCGGTCTGATTTTGATTTTGGCGAGCTTCGTGCCGGCCATCGCCGAGGTGTTCAACTCGCTGCCGCAGGCCGTGCTCGGCGGCTGCACGATCATGATGTTCGGCAACATCATCCTCTCCGGCTTCCAGATGATCGCCGAGGCCGGCTTCTCGCAGCGCAACATCACGATCGCCGCGCTGTCGCTGACGATCGGCATCGGCTTCACGCAGGTGAGCGACATCTTCAGCCAGTTCCCGGCCCTCTTCCAGCAGATCTTCGCCTCGAACTGCATCGCCGTCGCCTTCGTCGTCGCCGTCATCCTCAACGCCGTCCTTCCGAGCGAGGACCACTTCCTGAGCGCTACCGCCGCGAAGGAATAAACGGCACCGCTTCACCGCTCACCGCAAGGCATGATCACCACCTAAGGGCTTCCCGCCGATTGATGACGGGAAGCCTTTCCTGTATGTGAATTCTCCATGAACCACCGTTCCGGCGGCCAGCGCTGCGGCACAATGGTGTCAAGGAGGCTGGCCATGACCGACGACTACACCGCGAAGATGACCGAACTGATCGAACTGATGCGTCTGATCGGCAACGATACGCAGCAGTGCGAGGTCAAGGAATGCAAACGGCGCATATCGTCGACGATCACCGACACGCTGTCCGCCTTCTCGAACGGCTCGGGCGGCTGGATCATCCTGGGATTGTCCGAAAAGGCGGGGTTCACGCCGGTCGAGGGCTTCAACGCGCGCGCCATGCAGGAGTCGCTCAGCCAGGCGTGCGAAAAGATGACGCCGGTCGTGCGTCCGACGATCGTGACATGCCCGTTCGAGGGCACGAATCTCGTGTTCGCCCGCGTGGATGAGATGCTGCCCCGTGACAAACCGTGTTTCCTGACCGAACAGGGGCCGTATAACGGATCGTATATCCGCACCGGCGACGGCGACCGGCACATGAACTCGTACGAGGTCGATCGGCTGATCGAGGAGCATCTGCAGCCGACCTACGATCTGGACACCGTGCCGCACGCCACGATCGACGATCTCGATCCCGTGCTGACGTCGGGACTGTTGTCGCGCGTACGCGAACAGCATCCGCATGTGTTCGCCGACCGCACCGACACGGATACGCTGATCGATCTGCAGGTGCTGCGTCATGACGATTCGGATGCCGCGACGGTCGGCGGCGTGCTGAGGCCGACGTTGGCCGGACTGCTTGCGTTGGGGCGGTATCCGCAGAAGTATTATCCTCGACTCGGCATTTCGATCGCCGTGTTCCCGGGGATCGGCAGGGATGACGTGTTTCGCGGCGACGAACGGCTGGTCGCCTCGAAGTCGATCGTCGGGCCGATCCCTGTGATGATCGACGATGCGGTGGAGTCGCTCATGCATTGGATCGGCGCGAAGAAGCCGGATTATCCGCCCGACGCGCTGCGCGAGGCGATCGCGAACGCGCTCACCCACCGCGACTACTCCCCTGACGCGCGCGGCACGCAGGTGCATGTCAACGTGTTCACGGACCGCATCGAAATCGTCAATCCCGGAGGCCTGTACGGCACGGTCACGCACGACGTGCTCACCGATCCGCATCCGGTGTCGGGGATGCCGTTCCAATCGACCCGAAACCAGTTCCTGTTCACGCTGCTGGAGTCCACGCCGTATCCGGGCGGAGGCTTCGTCAATCCGGAAGGCGGCGACGGCTACCAGCGTATCGCCGCCTCGCTGCGGGAGGCCGGCATCGAACCGGCGACGACGGTGAACACGATCAATACGTTCACGATGACGATCACCAGGCACCGCGTGGTCACGTCCGGCAGTCCGAGCGACATCGCCAAGGCGATCACGGCCGTGTTGGAGCGGCATTCGGCGATGAGCGCCAAGGAGATCATGCGCGAGCTGCAGCTTACGCCGCTCGCCGCCACCGCCGGATTGCGCGAGCTGCTGCGCGAAGGCCGGGTCATCCCGGTGCGATTCCAGGATGACCCGGCCCAGCGGTACCGGTTGAACATCGGTCGAGTCTCATGACCGGCTGCCCGGAGTTCACGCCTCCGCAAGCTGCGTCGTCACGGCGGTCATGTTCGCGGGACGCATCCTGCGCACCCGTCCGACCGCAAGTCCGATGCACACGAACGTCACCGAGTACAGGGCGACGATGCCGATCCCGTTCAGCCAGCCGATGGCGTCCGACCCGTTCAGACCGACGCCGAGCGCCGCGTCGATCGACGACGTGTACCACCAGCCGGGCGTCAGTCTGACGAACGGGATGATCTCATCGGGCATCATGCTGATCGGGAACGCGATGCCCGACGTGAACAGGATGAGCAGTCCGAACACGTTGGCGAACCCGTTGGCGGCCGTGTCGCTGGCTCCGAACTCGCCGAGCATGAATCCGCAGGCCACGCACATGAGGCCGAACATGCACACCGATCCGAACGCCATCGCCACGCCGGCTGGCGGCAGGGCGGTCGGATCGGCACCGGCCGCAGCCGTCAGGCCCAGTGCGGCGATGAGGTAGGCCACGCAGATCAGCAGCGCGAACACGCACAGCACGCCCATGCGCTTCAATCCGATCGACGCCGCCGCCGGGGACGCCGCCAGTCTGCGACGCAGCTCCCCCGCCCCGAACACGCGGGCCACGAGGCTCACGCACACGCTCAGCGTCAGGAACAGCGGGTAGAGCGCGGTCTTCATCGTGTCGCCGAATCCGGACGCGACCGGATTGGCCGCACCGGCATCCCGTTCGTCCTTCGACGTGATCTTCTCCACGGCGACCGGACGATTGACGTCCGCGTCATGCGCCGTCTTCGCGGCGTTCCCGGCCGCTTCGCCCACATCGTCCATCGTCAGATCGGACAGTGCGCCTTCCGGCAGCGACTCGATGTCGAACGAGGACGAATCGATCGCGATCTTCGACCAGTCGACGTCGGCTCCGACGCTCGGATCCGCGAACGCCCCGGCGGCGGCTCCCCCGCTCATCGTCACGTACCAGTCCTTCAGCGCGTCCTGATCGACGTGCGTATGCTCTCCGATCAGCGCGATGCGGGTGAGCGAGAGGAACCCGTTCACGTTCATGCCGCCGATCGTGCCGGCGCCGGACGTGTAGCTCGTGACCGTCTCGACCTGCGGCATGTCGTCGCCGGAACGGGCGGCCGCCAGGAACCTGTCCGCGTATCCGCTCGGGATGATGACGATGAGATCCGTCCAGTTCGAGGCGACGGCCTGCTGCAGCGATTCGGCATCGTCATGCAGATCGACCAGCGTGGCGGATTCGGACAGATAGTCGCGCAAAGACTCGGCGATATCGCCGCGATTCCCGTCCCGGTCGACGACGGCGACGTTGACCTTGGCCGGCTCGTACGTGTCGACGACGGGACGGTTGGCGTCGGTGATCTGCGACCAGCTGAGCGTGAACATCATGACGCCCATGAGTACGAGGTAGATGATGATGTACGTGCGGTGCGCAAGCAGGACGCGCACGGTGGCCTTACAGGTGTTCATAGCGTTGCCTCCGGAGCATGATCACGCCGGCCGTGAGGAACACCGCGCTCATCGCGAACAGGATGGCGCAGGTGCGGATGAACGGCTGGATGCTGTCGAAATACATGAGCGAGTAGAACAGGTCGGTGACCTGTTGGGTGGGGTTGATGATGGCGAGGACCGGGGCCTTGCGCGAGATCAGGTCGCTCAGTTCCATCGCGAACCCGCCGTACAGGCCGCTGAACAGCGACAGTCCGCAGGCGATCGCGGTGGACAGGCCCTGTTTGACGCCGTCCGTGAGCTTGGGGATCGCGCCGATCATCGTGCCGAACGAGCAGGTCATGAACGAGGCGACGAGCACGGCGATCACGGCCAATGGTTCGCGCCCGCCGACCTCAATGCCGCACACGTAGCGGATGTAGGCGAGCGCGACGAGCAGGCACGTGCAGGAGCACAGCCATCCGGCGAGGAATCCGGCGAGAAGCTGCCTGGCGCGGCCGAGCGGCGCGACGGTGCGGCGGATGCCGAGTGCGGAGAGGTTCGCCTGGGCGGTGGTGACCGTGTGGATCATGTATGACATGGCGAGCAGGCAGGCCATGCCCATGAGCGCGTAATAGTATCTCGCCATCACGTCGGGTTTGAAGTTGGTGAGCGTGATCTCCTTGGTGCCGTTCATGGCCGAGCCGATGCCGTTCCAGAACGTGCGTGTGAGGGCTGCGGTCGGGTTGTCGTCCAACGCGGTTTTCACGGTTGCGCTGGTGCGGTTGTACTGGTCGATCACGTTGTCGAGCGCGGCGAGGGAGACGTCGAGTCCCACGTCCTGCGTGCCGTCGTTGGCGGTGGCTACGGTGTCGGAGCTGAGCGTGAGCGCGATGCGTCCGTTGCCGTCCGCGGCGATGATGCCGTTCGTCGTGCCGTCGGCCAGCAGGTCGCGGGCCTGCGAGGCGGTGTCGACCTTGGTGACGTCCAGCAGACGCACGCCGAGATCGATGTCGCCGATGACCGCATCCGCGTTGCCGTCGGTCTTGCCGTCCGAGGATCGGCCGCCGCCGGACAGCGCGGTGATAAGCGTGTCCGCTCCGACCGCGTTCGTCCAGTTCGTGTCCTGGACGACGGCGACGGACACCTGAGTGATGCTCATCGCCTTATCGAGTCCGCCGAACACGCCGTTGAACATGGTCGACAGCGCGATCGGGAACACGATGAGCCAGAACAGGGCGCTTTTGTTGCGCAGGTTCGTTTTCAGGGTGACGATGAAGGTGCTCCACATGGCGTTCTCCTTTCCTTGCTGGAGGGTGCGGGATCGTTCCCGTCAATCCCGCAACGCCTTGCCGGTCAGTTCGAGGAACACGTCGTTGAGACTCGGCGGCCGGCTGGTCAGGTGGCCGAGATTCGCGCCTGCGCCGCGCAGCACGCCGATCAGGTCGACGAGGTTGTGGTCGCCGCGGCGGCATCGCACGGTCAGCTCGTGCCCGTCGTACGTCGCATCGATCACGAACGGAAGCGCGCGCACGGTCGAGAGCGCATCGTCGGTCAGGTCGAACGTTTCGATGGTGATCCGCTCCCCCGTGTCGATCATGGCCTTCAGTTCGTCGGCGGTGCCGAGTGCGAGATGGCGGCCGTGGTCCATGATGAGGATGCGGTCGCAGATCTGTTCGACCTCCTCCATGTAGTGACTGGTGTAGATCACGGTCGCACCGGCCTGGTTGAGTTTCCGGATGCCTTCCAGAATGGCGTTGCGGCTTTGCGGGTCGACGGCCACGGTCGGTTCGTCGAAAAAGATCAGGTCGGGTCTGTGCGCGATGCCGCAGGCGATGTTGAGTCGTCTCAGGAGGCCGCCGGAAAGTTTGCCGGGGCGGAACCTGCGGAAATCCTGAAGTCCGGTGAAGTCGATCGCCTCTTCGACGAGCGGTGCGCGGTCGGCTTTTTTGGGTACGTACAGCGAGCAGAAGTAGTCGATGTTTTCGGTGACGGTCAGTTCGTTGAACACGGCCACGTTCTGCGGCACGATGCCGATGCGTCGTTTGAGCGCGTAGCTGGTCGGCGTCATCGGCTGGCCGAACACGCGGATCGTGCCGGCGTCGTAGGTGAGCAGCGAGAGGATGCAGTTGATCGCGGTGGTCTTGCCGGAGCCGTTGGGTCCGAGCAGGCCGAAGATCTCGCCTTGGCTGACGTCGAGATCGAAGTAGTCGAGCGCGACCATGTCGCCGTATCGTTTGACCAGTTGGCTGACGTGGACGGCCGGTGCGTTGTCGGTCATGTCCGCTCCTTTCCTTGGGATGCTTTCATCATCGCGCGTCGGAGGCGGTGACGCCACAGCCATCCGTCACGACATGGACGACCGGGCGTGACATTTGTCACGAGTTTTGGTTCCCGGGATATATGTGCCGAATCCCGGGAACCGGCTACCATGAGGGCATGCTCATCTTGCTGGAGAAGGCCCTGCTTCTGGCCTGCGGAACGGCCGTTGCGGCGATCTCCGGCTTTGATGTGCTTTCGTTGGTCGGCCTGCTGACGACGATTTCCATGTCCTGTCTGGATGAATGGCTGATGGCCCGCCGCACTTCCCGGGCGGTGACGGCGCTGCCGGCGGGCGTCTGCATCGCGGCCGCGCTGTTCATGCCGCGCTGGTGCGCCTTTCTGCCGGTCGTGGCCTATGACATGGCACGTTCGCCGGCGTTGCTGCGCGATGATCGCGCCGATCTGCTGGCCAGATGTCTGCCGTCTCTTGTGCCGGTGGCCGTGGCGATGCCCCATATGGCCGCCGCCGACCGTCCGTCGCTGATGGTGGCCGGACTGGTCTGCGTCGCGGGCATGATGATGGGGCGTTCGCGGGCCGACGTCATGAGGATGCGCCGGTCGTTGCGGCGCACGCAGGACCTGGCCCGCGACGGCAATCGTGCCAACCGTCGCCGCATGGCCGACATCGCCGAGGAGCGCTCCCAGTCGGTGCGGGTGGCCACGTTGAACGAAC
This sequence comes from Bifidobacterium aerophilum, assembly GCF_010667685.1. Lineage (GTDB taxonomy): Bacteria > Actinomycetota > Actinomycetes > Actinomycetales > Bifidobacteriaceae > Bifidobacterium > Bifidobacterium aerophilum. The sequence goes on from NZ_WHZW01000008.1 coordinate 63,174, forward strand.
GGACGCGGATCGCACGTGAGATCCATGACAACGTCGGCCATCTGCTTACCCGCGCGATCATGCAGGCGCAGGCCGGGAAGGCGGTGGCCGACGCGACGGGCGACACGGTCGCCGCGCAAGGGTTCGACGCGTTGGGCGGCACGTTGAACGAGGCGATGACGATGGTGCGGCGCTCCGTCCATGATCTGGAAGACGACGGCACGGATTTCGCCGCCCAGATCGAGGACGCGGCGCACACGTTCGGCGAGACGTCCGCCGGTTTCGCCGTGACGTTGTCGAACGAGATCACGGATGCACCGGCGCCGGTCGCACGTTGCTTCGCCGCCGTGATCCGCGAATCGCTGTCGAACGTGGCCCGGCACAGCGATGCGCGTTCGGCAAGCGTGACGTTGCGTGATTTCCCGGCGATCTGGCAACTGGTCGTGCAGGATCCGGGGCCCGCAAAACCCGAATCCGCCCATCATGGCACGGACGACGCCGAATCCATGCGCGGCATGGGACTGGCCGATATCGACAGCCGCGTGCGCGCGCTCGACGGCACGTCATCGAGCGGCCCGTATGGCGATGGCTGGCGCGTGTTCGTCACGGTTCCCAAACGGCGGTGGACGTACCATGATGCTGACGGGAAGCATGGCGCACCAGCCGAACGGAACACGTCAAGGAGCTGACATGAAAACGGCCATTGCCGATGATGATCCGATCGTTTGCCAATCATTGGCGACGATCCTGACGGCGACACGTACGGCGTATGTGCTGTGGACCGCGAACGACGGGAATGCGGCGGTACGGGAATACTTCCGCTCGCCGTCGAGCCGACCGGATGTGCTGCTCATCGACGTGCAGATGCCCGGCAAGGACGGGTTGGAGGCCGCCCGTGAGATTCTCGCCAAGGACAGGGCGGCACGAATCCTGTTTCTGACGACGTTCGCGGACAAATCGTATATCACGCAGGCTGTGGCGTTGGGTGCGCGCGGCTATCTCATCAAGCAGGACGTCGCGTCGGTTGGCCCCGCGTTGCAGGCCGTGATGGCCGGCCAGATCGTGCTCGGCGCCGAGGTGCTCGGCAAACTGTCCGACAACGAAACCGACTCCCCCGCGCAGGCCGATCATGCGGCCGACCGTGAAGCATTCACCGGGCTGTCCGACCGCGATCGCGACATCGCCGCACTGGTCGCCGAAGGACTCGACAATCGCGACATCGCCGCGAGGCTGTTCCTGAGCGAAGGTACGGTGCGCAATCGCATCAGCGGCATTCTCGACAGGCTGGGGCTGACGAACCGAACCCAGCTCGCGATCCTCTGGCTCAACGCGCACCGCTGATGCTCTCCCCGACCCGGCGTCACCGTGTCATTTCGATCGAGGCAAAACCGAGCCGAGAGAAACTTCCGGCGCCCGTAAGCGACCGGAAACGACCATCGTCAGCTGTTCTTCATGACGATGCTGTCGACGGTGTCGGCCACATGCTCGCAGTCGTCGGCGCACTGCTCGAGATGGCGGTACACGTCGTGCCATGCAAGCACCTGCATCGGATCATCGCAGGATGTGTGCAGGGTGCGCATCGCCTCGATGAACACATGGTCGGCGTCGGTTTCGATGGTGTTGATGTCGAACACCAGTTCGCGCAGGGTCTTGGAGCGTTTGAACTGCGGCAGCTCCCCGACGAGAGCCGCTATCCGCTCGCAGGCGCGCACGACCATGTCGGCCATCTGCAACGCGTCCTCGCGCATCACGGTCACGTTGTCGTAGTACATGCGGTCGAGCACGCCTTCGATGCTGTCGGTGACGTTGTCGAGGATGTGGCTCAGCTCGGCGATGTCCTCGCGGTCGAACGGCGTGATGAACGCGGTAACCAACTCGTCAAGCATCCGATGGCGCACCTCGTCGGCGGCCTGTTCGATGCGGTGCATGTCGTCCATGCGCTCGCGCAGCTGCGCCGGGTCGAACGTGTGCATGACGTCACTCAGCAGATGCGCTGCCTGACAGGCGTAGTCGGCACTCTGCTTGAATCCGTCGAAATAGAACGAGTCGTTTTTTCGTGCCATTGCGGGTTCCTCCTGAACTGATTCGAATGTGGCGGTCTAGAACACGAACATGAACAATTTGGCCATGACGAAACTGATGATGCCGCATCCGGGGAACGTGAACACCCAGGTGAGCATCATGTCACGCACCACGCCGAAGTTGATGGCCGACAGGCGACGGACCGCTCCGACGCCCATGATGGCGCTGGTCTTGGTATGCGTGGTGGAGACGGGGATGCCGAGTACGGTCATGAGCAGCAGACACAGCGCGCTCGACAGGTCGGCGGAGAATCCTTGGTATTTTTCGAGACGGACCATGTCCTGCCCGACGGATTTGATGATCTTCTCGCCGCCGACGGACGTGCCGACGCCCATGATGGTGCTGCACAGGATCATGAGCCATACGGGGATCACGACGCCCGCGACGCTCGACTGGCCGTTGCAGAACGCCATGCCGAGGAACAACACGCCGATGAACTTCTGACCGTCCTGCGCGCCGTGCATGAAGCTCATGGCTCCCGCTCCGACGATCTGCGCGTAGGTGAAGAATCCGTTGGTGCGACGCCGGTCGAATCCCGCGCAGATCAGGGTGACGGCCTTGCATACGATCCAGCCCATGCCGAAGCCGATGATCAGGCTGGCGACGAGGCCATAGAGCACCTTGACCCATTCGCCCATGTTGATGCCGCCCATGCCGCCCTGAATGGCGATGGCCGCGCCGGACAGGCCTGCGATGAGGCTATGGCTTTCCGACGTGGGGATGCCGAGCATCGATGCGCCGACGCTGTAGATGACGATGGAGAACAGCGCCGCGCACAAGGCGATAAGCGCGGCGTGCGTATCGCCGCCGAAGTCGACCATGTTGGAAATGGTGGAGGCGACCGACGCGTTGAGCTGCGTCATGAGGAACACGCCGAGGAAGTTGAGCACGGCGGCCATGACGACGGCCGAACGCACACGCATGCATCGGGTGGTCACGCAGGTGGCGATGGCGTTGGGTGCGTCGGTCCATCCGTTGACGAAAATGACGCCGAGCGTCAGCAACGTCGTGACGGCCAATGCGGGATTGGAAAGCACCTGTTGGACGAAATACGACAGGGACACATCCACGGGGAATCGGTCCTTCTTCTTCGAGGGGCGGAAAGCAAACAGTCTGATTGTATACGATACGTAGCTACGTAGTCATGTTATTCGTGTCGTGTTGCCGTTTTTCCGGATATGTTCCCGCGGAAATGGAAAACGCTCCCCGGGTTTCCCCGGGGAGCGTTACTCCCTATGACCTAGCGATCAGGCTATCGTCACTCGTTGTCGCCGGCGGTGGCGGCGGTGGCGGTGATAGCGCCCTTCTCCTCGGTGTTCAGGCCGGAGTACACCCAGTCGGTGTAGTCCGGGTGATCGTAGCCGTTGTCGACCGCGAACTGGAAGGCTTCCTGACGGAAGGCCTCGAGCTCGGCGATCTTGTCGGCGTACTTGTCGGCGTCGATCATGCGCAGGGCCTCGGCGGTCAGCTCGTAACGATCGATGCGGTTGACGCGAACCATGTCGTACGGCGTGGTGGTGGAGCCTTCCTCCTCGTAGCCGTGGACGTTGAAGTTGTCGTGGTTCGGGCGGTCGTAGATCAGGCCGCGCACGTCGTGGGCGTAGGAGTGGTACGCGAACAGCACCGGCTTGTCGGCGGTGAAGATGTCGGCGAACTCCTCGTCGGTCAGGGCCTCGTCGTTCTCCTTGGCGGACTGCAGGGAGAGCAGATCAGCCACGTTGACGACCTTGAACTTGATGCCCAGCTCCTTCAGCTTGTCGGAAGCGGCCATGATCTCCTGAGTCGGGACATCGCCGGCGGCGGCAAGCACGACCTCGGCCTCATCGTTGGTCTTCGCGGTGGAAGCCCAATCCCAGGCGGCGGCACCCTTCTCGAGCTCGGCGCGAGCCTCGTCGAGGGTCAGCCAGGTGGCGGCCGGCTGCTTGCCGGCGATGATGGCGTTGATCTTGTTGGTGGACTTGTAGCACTTCTCGGCGATGGCCAGCAGCATGTTCGCGTCGGTCGCGAAGTAGATGCCGATGACGTGGTCGTTGTGGAAGCACTTGTTCAGCAGGACGGAGGTGACACCCGGATCCTGGTGCGAGAAGCCGTTGTGATCCTGACGCCACACGTGCGAGGAGACCAGCAGGTTCATGGAGGCGATCGGCTTGCGCCACGGGATCTCGCGGACGGTAGCCTCAAGCCACTTGGCGTGCTGGTTGAGCATGGAGTCGATCACGTGCACGAAGGACTCGTAGGAGCTCCAGATGCCGTGACGGCCGGTCAGCAGGTAGGCCTCGAGGAAGCCTTCCATCTGGTGCTCGGACAGCTGCTCGACGACTTGGCCGGAGACGTGCATGTGCTCGTCGACCTCGTCAGAGATGTAGCCGGCATCCCACTGCTTGTTGGTGACCTCGTAGGAAGCCTGCAGACGGTTGGAAGCGGTCTCATCCGGTCCGAAGATGCGGAAGTCATGCATGTTGCGGGCGATGATGTCGCGGGTGTAGGCGCCGAGGGTACGGGTGGCCTCGAGCTGGCCCCAGCCGTGGCCGTACTTCTTGACTTCCTTGACCTCGTAGTCCTCGAGGTTCGGCAGGTCCAGATCCTTGCGGATCACGCCGCCGTTGGCGTTCGGGTTGGCACCGATACGCAGCTCGCCCTTCGGCATGAAGGCTGTGACGTCTTCCTTCACGGCGCCGTTCTCGTCGAACAGCTCCTCCGGCTTGTAGGACTCGAGCCAGTTCTTGAGGACCTCGAAGTGGGCCTCGGTATCGCGGGCGGAAGCCAGCGGCACCTGGTGGGAACGCCAGGAACCCTCGGTCTTCTTGCCGTCGATGTACTTCGGGCAGGTCCAGCCCTTCGGGGTGCGGAAGATGAGCATCGGGTAGAACGGACGATGCACGTTGTCGGTCTGGGCGGTCGCCTTGATGTCGCAGATCTCGTCCCAGATGGTCTCCCACAGCTCGGCGAAGCGACGGTGGATGGACATGTGGTCCTCATCGTCGAAGCCGGCGACGAACTCGTACGGCTCGTAGCCCATGCCGTGGAAGAACTCGTGGAGCTCTTCGTCGGAGATGCGGGACAGGATGGTCGGGTTGGCGATCTTGTAGCCGTTGAGGTGCAGGATCGGCAGCACGATACCGTCGGTGCGCGGGTTCACGAGCTTGTTGGACTGCCAACCGGTGGCCAGCGGGCCGGTCTCGGCCTCACCGTCGCCGACGATGGCCGGCACGAACAGGGACGGGTTGTCCATGATGGCGCCGTAGGCGTGGGACAGGGCGTAACCCAGCTCGCCACCCTCGTGGATGGAGCCCGGGGTCTCCGGAGCGAAGTGGGACGGGATGCCGCCCGGGTAGGAGAACTGACGGAAGAACTTCTGCAGACCAGCCTCGTCCTTGGTGATCTTCGGGAAGGTCTCGGTGTAGGTGCCGTCCAGGTAGGACTGGGAGGTACCGGCCGGGCCGCCGTGGCCCGGGCCCATGATGATCACGGTGTTCTGGCCGTGGTCGGCGATGAAGCGGTTGATGTGGCCGATGAGGAAGTTCAGGCCCGGAGTGGTGCCCCAGTGGCCAACCAGACGGTGCTTGACGTCTTCACGGGTGAACGGCGCCTTCATCAGCGGGTTGGAACGCAGATAGATCTGGCCGATGGAAAGGTAGTTGGCGGCGCGCCAGTACTTGTCAACGCCTTCGAGGGCTTCCTCGGAAACCGGAGCGTTGAGCTTCTTCCAAGGGGTGCCAATAACAGGACTCGTCATATGTACTCCTGTACTCCTGCACTGTGTTGTGCGATTGATTGTTATCGGTAGGTCATGAACCGTGCCGAACCTTGCGATTTAGCCGTGCTCAATCCCAATCACTTGGCATCATACGATCGCAGCCCGACTTTTGGCCGTTTTTTTGCATGTATGTTCGTAATTGTTATAGAAATTTTCTATTTTGTTTGCTTTTCATGGTTGTTTTGTGAACACGGAATTCACCCTACCGTAACCCAAAAACGGCATCATTCCGCGCGAAAACGGCATCTCGAACCGTTTCGGCGCGTTCGTTTTAGCCAATAGACACGCGCGTGTTGTTCAACTGAACATAACGTGATGTCACATTCCGGCCAACGGCTTGACCAGCGTGGCGATACGCGCCAATGTCGCCTTGCGCCGCCACAATGGATCTGTTATCCGTCCGTCAGTCATCTCGGTATATAAAGGGAGAATTATGGCAACAGGTCCTGTGCTCGTCGTCGACTTCGGAGCCCAGTACGCCCAGCTCATCGCGCGCCGCGTGCGCGAGGCCGGCGTGTACTCCGAACTCGTGCCCCACTCCATGCCCGCAGACGAGATCCTCGCCAAGGATCCCAAGGCCATCATCCTGTCCGGTGGCCCCGCCTCCGTCTTCGAGCCGGGCGCGCCGCGCGTCGACACGAAGCTGTTCGAGGCCGGTGTCCCCGTGCTCGGCATCTGCTACGGCTTCCAGGCAATGGCCTACGCGCTCGGAGCCGACGTCGACAAGGCCGCGCTCGGCGAATACGGCAAGACCGAAACCACCATCGACCACGCGGACGGCATCCTCGCCGGATCCCCGGCCGAGCAGAACACGTGGATGAGCCACGGCGTCGCCGTCAAGACCGCTCCGGCCGGATTCGAAGTCCTCGCCCACACCGAAGGCGCGCCCGTCGCCGCCATGCAGGACGAATCCCGCAAGCTCTACGGCGTGCAGTGGCACCCTGAAGTCAAGCACACCCCGATGGGTCAGCAGCTCATCGAGACGTTCCTCCACCGGTGCGCCGGCCTGCCCAACGACTGGGACGCCTCCAGCATCATCGAAGACCAGGTCAGGAAGATCCGCGAACAGGTCGGCGACGCCGAAGTGATCTGCGGCCTGTCCGGCGGCGTCGACTCCGCCGTCGCCGCGGCCCTCGTGCACAAGGCCGTCGGAGACCAGCTCACCTGCGTGTTCGTCGACCACGGCCTGCTCAGGAAGGGCGAGGTCGAACAGGTCAAGCACGACTTCGTCGCCGCCACCGGCATCCGCCTGATCACCGTCGACGCGGCCGACGACTTCCTCACCGCATTGAAGGGCGTCTCCGAGCCGGAGAAGAAGCGCAAGATCATCGGCGAGAAGTTCATCCGCACCTTCGAAAAGGCGCAGCGCCAGGTCCTCGAAGAAGCCGGCGCCCGAGGCAAGGAAGTCAAGTTCCTCGTGCAGGGCACGCTCTACCCCGACGTCGTCGAATCCGGCGGCGGCGACGGCGCGGCCAACATCAAGAGCCACCACAACGTCGGCGGCCTGCCCAAGGACCTCAAGTTCCAGCTCGTCGAACCGCTGCGCACCCTCTTCAAGGACGAGGTGCGCGCCATCGGCACCGAGCTCGGCCTGCCCGACGAAATCGTCTGGCGCCAGCCGTTCCCCGGCCCGGGCCTGGGCATCCGCATCATCGGCGAGATCACCAAGGAGCGTCTCGACCTGCTGCGCGAGGCCGACGCCATCGCCCGCGAGGAACTCACCAAGGCCGGCCTCGACCGCGATATCTGGCAGTGTCCCGTCGTGCTCCTCGCCGACGTCCACTCCGTCGGCGTCCAGGGCGACGAGCGCACCTACGGCTCCCCCATCGTCCTGCGCCCCGTCTCCTCCGAAGACGCCATGACCGCCGACTGGTCTCGCCTGCCCTACGACGTCCTCGCCACGATCTCCACGCGCATCACCAACGAATGCCGCCAGATCAACCGCGTCGTGCTCGACTGCACCTCCAAGCCCCCGGCAACCATCGAATGGGAATAATTGAACAACGGAGCGTCCTCGTCGTTGCTCCTCGGTCGGCGTACTGAGTACGCCTTCCCTCGGTGCGCCTAGAGGCCGCACACGTTGTTCAATTATTCCTTCTGGAATCCTTCATAAGATGGTTCTTTCCAGTTGAAGGAACGTAACAGCAAGTAGGTCGGAATCGCAATGGTTCCGACCTACTTTTGTATGTCGCGGACGGGTTGATTTTCCGGTATAATCCTTGCGTTTACGACGTTCGAAAAGGATGGGCGCCCATGCGACAGGGATTCGACAACGACAAGTACATCGCGCTGCAGGCCGACAACATCAAAAAGCGCATCGCGCAGTTCGGCGGCAAGCTGTATCTGGAATTCGGCGGCAAGCTGTTCGACGACTACCATGCGTCGCGCGTCTTGCCCGGATTCGAACCGGACACCAAGTTCCGCATGCTCGAAAGCATGAGGCAGGACGTGGAGATCGTCATCGCGATCAACGCCAACCACATCGAAAAGGCGAAGATGCGCGGCGATCTCGGCATCACCTACGACGAGGACGTGCTGCGCCTGATCGACGTCTTCCGCTCACGCGGCTTCCACGTCGGCTCGGTCGTGCTCACGCAGTACGCGAACCAGCCGGCCGCCGACGTCTATCGTCGCAGGCTCGCGCAGCTCGGCATCACCTGCTATCTGCATTACCCCATCGCCGGCTATCCGCACGACATCGAACGCATCGTGTCACCGGAAGGCTACGGCCGCAACGACTACATCGAGACCAGCCGGCCGCTCGTCGTCGTCACCGCGCCCGGCCCCGGATCCGGCAAGCTCGCCACCTGCCTGTCGCAGCTCTACCACGAGCACCAGCGAGGCATCACGGCCGGCTACGCGAAATACGAAACGTTCCCGATCTGGAACCTGCCGCTCAACCATCCGGTCAACATCGCGTACGAAGCCGCGACCGTCGACCTCGACGACGCGAACATCATCGACCCGTTCCATCTCGAAGCGTACGGCAAGACGACGGTCAACTACAACCGCGACGTCGAGGCGTTCCCCGTGCTCAAGGCCATGATGGAGCGGATTCTGGGCGAAAGCCCCTACCAAAGCCCCACCGACATGGGCGTGAACATGGCCGGCCGCGCGATCTGCGACGACGACGCATGCCGCGCGGCCGCGAACATGGAGATCGTACGGCGCTATTTCACCGCGACCGAACAGCTCAGGCGCACCGGCACCGGCGAGGAGCAGGTCGAACGTCTGCGTTCGATCATGCAGCGCGCCGGCGTGGACGAGAACCTGTCGCCCGCACGCGGGGCCGCGTTGCGCAAGGAGGAGCTGACCGGCGCTCCGGCCGGCGCGATGGTGCTGCCGGACGGGCGCGTGGTCACCGGCAAGACCGGCGTGCTCATGGGCGCGGCCAGCGCGCTGCTCATGAATGCGCTCAAGGCCGTGACCGGCGTGGACGCGGAACTGCCGGTGATCGACGACAATACGATCGAACCGATCTGCCGACTCAAGACCGAGCATCTGCACAGCACGAACCGCCGCCTGCACTCCGACGAGACGCTGATCGCGCTGTCGATCACGAGTTCCGTCAGCCCGATCGCCGCCAAGGTGATCGCCGGGTTGGAGCAGTTGCGCGGATGCGACGCGTTCTTCTCGGTGATCATCTCCCCGACCGACGAGGCGCTGTACCGCAAGCTCGGCATCAATGTGTGCTGCGAACCGAAGTACGAGCGCGTGAGCCTCTACCACAAGTAATCGCGTGCTCTGACGACGAAGTTTTGCCCCGCAAGTGTGACGCAGGTCACATTGCGGGGCAAACCGTATCCGATCCGGCCGCGTACTAGAATGATCGATAAGTGTGAACAGCGTGGTCACACGGCAGCATCATCCCAAGCAAGGAGTTCACTGTGGCAGTCACCAACATCTACATCGCCTCTCCCGAAGGGGCCAACGGCCGCAACGTCGTCGCATACGGCGTGCTCAAGGCGTTGACCACCAAGTACAAGACCGCGGTGTTCCGCCCTGCCGTCTCCAACCACGACCACTTCACGCCGATCCTGCTCAACGCGTCGAACGCCGGACTCGGCGTGGCCTTGTCCTCCGGCCTCGACATCCACAAGGTTCGCCGGGACAAGGAGGCGTCGCGCGGCGACATCGTCGCGGCGTTCGACGATGCGATGAGCGTCTCGCGCGCCGACGCGGCACTCATCGTCGGCACCGACAAGTCGCACGTCAACGATCCGACCGCCTACGAGTTCAACGCGAACATCGCCGCCGATCTGCAGGCCGGCGTGTTCCTCGCCGTATGCACGATCGACCGCTGGCCCGACGAGCTGCGCGAGACCGTGCAACTGTCGATCGAAGGCATGGAAGCCGCCGGCAACAAGGTGCTCGGCATCTTCGTGACCGGCTGCGACCCGCGCCATTCGGTGTTCGTCAAGGACACGCTCGCCGAATTCGGCCTGCCCGTGTGGACCATCCCGCAGACCCCGTTCACCGAAGCCTCGCAGGCCGACGCCGCGCTCAAGGCGTTCCAGGACAACGTGCCGACCGAAGAGGTGCTCAAGGCGCTCGACGTCGACATCGAATTCCCCGTCACCTCGTACGCGTTCCAGCACAGCCTGCTCGGCCGGGCGAAGGTCAACAAGAAGACGATCGTGCTGCCCGAAGGCGAGGAGGACCGCATCCTCAAGGCCGCCGACTACCTGCTCGAACGCGAGGTGGCGAACCTCATCATCGTGGGCGAGCGCGACGAGATCCTCGCCCATGGCGCCGAACTCGGCCTGCATTCGCTCGACAAGGCGCGGTTCCAGTCGATGAACGACGAGAACATCCTCAAGCCCATGGTCGCCAAGCTGTGCGAGCTGCGCGCCAAGAAGGGCATGACCGAGGATCAGGCGCGCCAGCAGCTCAAGGACGCCAGCTACTTCGGCACGATGCTCGTTGTGCTCGGTTACGCGGACGGCCTCGTGTCCGGTTCGGTCAACTCAACCGCGAACACCGTGCGCCCGGCGCTGCAGGTCATCAAGACCAAGCCCGGCCAGTCGCTCGTCTCCGGCGCGTTCCTCATGTGCTTCAAGGACCATGTGGCCGTGTTCTCCGACTGCGCGATCAATCTCAACCCGAACGCCGAACAGCTTGCCGACATCGCCATCCAGTCCGCCGAGACGGCCAAGGCTTTCGGTATCGAACCGAAGGTCGGTATGCTTTCCTATTCCACGCTCGGCTCGGGCAAGGGCCCGGACGTGGACGTCGTCGAGGAGGCCACGAGGATCGTCAAGGAGAAGGCGCCGGATCTGCCGGTCGTCGGTTCCATCCAGTTCGACGCCGCATGGTCGCCGACCGTGGCCGCCACCAAAGCCAAGGGCAACGACATCGCCGGCCATGTGAACGTGTTCGTGTTCCCCGACCTGTGCGCCGGCAACATCGGATACAAGGCCGTGCAGCGCTCCTCCGGGGCCCTCGCCATCGGCCCGGTGCTGCAGGGACTCAACAAGCCGGTCAACGACCTGTCGCGCGGCGCGCTCGTGCAGGACATCATCAACACGATCGCCCTCACCGCCATCGAAGCCCAGCAGTAGTCCGCCGCGCCATAAGTCAACCGCGGTAACGAACGCGACGTAACGACGAATCAAGTGCTGGAGCGGGGATGTTCGTTATACGACCGTAAGACTCGGCCGCGCCGCGCCGGAGCGTGTCGTTAACGAACATCTCCGCTCCGGCGCGGTCACCGCACGTTCTATGGCCGTTTTGTAGCAAGCAACGAGTAATCTGAAGATTTGGAAAGTCGCGTTTCGCGGCACGGCAAACAATATGGAGGATGCCCACAATGGCGAAAACCGTCCTTGTCATCAATTCCGGTTCCAGCTCGATCAAGTACCAGCTGGTTGATCTCGAGTCCGGCGAAGGCCTTGCGTCCGGCCTCGTCGAGAAGATCGGCGAGCCGGTCGACGGCCACTACAAGCACGAGTACAACGGCGAGAAGCACGAGCTCGAGGAGCCCATCCACGATCACGAGCAGGGCCTGAAGCGCGTGCTCGGCTTCTTCGAGGAGTACGGCCCGAAGCTCGCCGACGCGAACATCGTCGCCGTTGGCCACCGCGTGGTCCAGGGTGGTTCCCTCTTCCCGAAGCCGGCGCTGGTCAACGACAAGACCATCAACGCCGTCAAGGATCTGGCCGTGCTCGCCCCGCTGCACAACGGCCCGGAGGCCAAGGGCGCCGAGGTCATGCGTGCTCTGCTGCCGGATGTGCCGCAGATCTTCGTGTTCGATTCCTCCTTCTTCTTCCAGCTGCCGAAGGCGTCCAGCACCTACGCGCTGAACAAGGAGATCGCCGACCAGTACCACATCCGCCGTTACGGCGCCCATGGCACCTCCCACGAGTTCATCTCCTCCGTGGTGCCGGAAGTCGTCGGCAAGCCGGCCGAGGGCCTCAAGCAGATCGTCCTGCACATCGGCAACGGCGCCTCCGCCTCCGCCGAGATCTCCGGCAAGCCGGTCGAGACCTCCATGGGTCTGACCCCGCTTGAGGGCCTGATGATGGGCGGCCGTACCGGCGACATCGACCCGGCCGTCGTGTTCCACCTCATCCGCAACGCCCACATGAACGTGGACGAGCTGGATGCCCTGTTCAACAAGTGTTCCGGCATGATGGGCATGACCGGCTTCGGCGATCTGCGCGAGGTGCACCGTCTGGTGGCCGAGGGCAACGAGGACGCGAAGCTGGCCCTCGACGTGTACGTGCACCGCATCGTCGGCTACATCGGCAACTACACCGCCCAGATGGGTGGTGTGGACGTGATCACCTTCACCGCCGGCGTCGGCGAGAACGACGACATCGTGCGCAAGATGGTGTGCGACAAGCTCGCCCCGTTCGGCGTCAAGCTCGACGAGGAGAAGAACGCGAAGCGCTCCAAGGAGCCGCGCGTCATCTCCACCCCGGATTCCTCCGTGGTCATCGCCGTGATCCCGACCAACGAGGAGCTGGCCATCGCCCGCAAGTCCGCCGCCATCGCGGAAGCCGGCGAGGACACCTACGGCAACAAGTTCGCCAAGTGAGTCGCTGATTCGCTGAACGACTGAAACATCACGAGGGGGTGCTGCTGATTCCCGATACGGGATCGGCAGCACCCCCTCGTTGCATATGTCACCGTCGACACATGTGCCGGTGTCTTAATCTTCTTACCAGCGGTTTTTGCTCGTTGAAGCGTCACTGAGCGAGCAAAAACCGTCAGCGTTCCTGATGCGTGGCGGAAAGCATGCTACGCCAGCATGCCCGTCCACATGCCTACGAAATCAGGCAGCGTCTTTCGTGTGGTCGCCACGTTGACGATCTCCACGCCCGGCACCGCGAGTCCGATCATCGCGGCGAACGTGGCCATGCGGTGGTCGGCGTACGATTCCATCACCGCACCGTGCAACCGTTCGCGCGGCACCAGTGTGATCTCGATGCCGTCCGGCAGCTCACGGGCCTCTCCCCCGACACGTCGGATCTCAGTGACCAGCGCCTCAAGCCGGTTCGTCTCATGCCCGCGCAGATGCCCGATGCCGATCATGCGCGTGGGTGCGTCCGCGAATACGAGAATCGCCGCCAGCGACGGCGCGATCTCCCCTGCCGCCGTCAGATCGAAGTCGCCGAGGCCGCGAACCGCACCGGCAGCGGCCGTCACCTCACAGTAGCGAATCCCATCGTGTTCCGGGAACGTGACGGTCGCGCCCATGCGTTCCAGATATCCCGGCAGTAGTCCGCCCGGTTGGGTCGTTTCGATCGGCCAATGCGGCACGCGCACCGTGCCGCCCGAGATCAGCGCGGCACCGAGGAACGGCGCGGCGTTCGACAGGTCAGGTTCCACGACCACCCGTTCCGGCAACTGCAGCGCGCCCGGCTGCACCGTCCACACGCGGGCGTCCTCGTCGGCGAGCGCGTGTCCGCCGGCCCTGTTCACGTCGGCGACGGTCATGCGGATGTGCGGCAGGCTCGGTGTCTTCTCACCGGTGTGCGTGAGCTCAAGGCCGCCGGGCAGCCGCGAGCCGATCAGCAACAGTCCGGAGATGAACTGCGACGAGCCGGACGAGTCGATCGCGACATGCGCAACGCCGGCGCCGCCGTCAACGCCCGGCAACCGCGCGGGCGGTGTGATCGTGAACGGCAGGCGTCCGGTCTCTCCGTGGTAGTCGATGGTCGCGCCGAGCTGTTCAAGCCCGTCGAGCACCGGCTTCATCGGACGCGCGTACGCCTGTTCGTCGCCGTCGAAACGTACCGGCCCGTCTGCGGACAGCGCCAGACCGGGCACGAAGCGCATGACCGTGCCGGCAAGACCGCAGTATACGTCGACGTTGCCGCGGAACCGGCCGTTTTCCGGCGGCGTGACGGTGACGGTGGTCTCGACGTTCGGATCGACGTCGCAGCGCACGCCGAGCGCCTCAAGCGCACCCATCATGAGTTCGGTGTCGCGCGAGCGCAGCAGGCCGACGAGTTTTACCGGTTTGGAGCCGAGCGCGGCGAGGATCAGATAGCGGTTGGACAGCGATTTGCTGCCGGGGATGGTGACGGTGGCGTTGATCGGCCCGTTCGCCGTTGGTGCGGGCCAGGGATCGGGATAGGTCGTTTCGTTCATACGATGTATCGTATCGGGTTCGACGGTATATGGCGATCATGCGTCCGCGTTCGCGCGCTATGGTTGAGGCATGCGTGTGATCGAACGGTTCTGCCGGGGCAAGAAGACGGATCAGTCGTTGAACGAGGACGGGCTGATCGTTACGGATGGGTTTGCTGCCGTGGTCGATGGGGTGACGAGCAAAAGCGTGCGGCGGTTGTGGCTGCCGAGCGGCGGGGTTGTCGCGAAGGATTTGCTGCTGGCCGCGATTGCCGGCTTGCCTGCGGATGCGACGATGCGGCAGGTGCAGTCATGTCTGGATGGTCGTTTGCGAGCGCGGTATGCGACAGTCGATGGCGATGCAATGATGTTTGAGCGTGAACCGTGGGAGCGTTTGCAGGCGAATGCGGTGGTCTACAGTGCGGCGCGGCATGAGGCGTGGCTGTTCGGCGACTGCCAGATCATGGTGAACGGCGTGCAGACGCCGACGGTGAAACACGTGGACAAGTTGTTGGGAGCATTGCGATCGTTCGCCGCGCAGGCGTTGGCGGTGGGCGGTGACGGGTCGGACCGCACGCAGGATGGCGATACGACGACGTCGTCAGCGGCATCCGGCGTTGCCGGCCGTGCAGAGGCGCATGACGCGGACGATCCGGCCCGTGACATGATCCTGCCGTTCCTGCGATTGCAGTCGCGGTTCGCGAACCGGCGCGGCGAATACGGATATTTCGTGTTCGACGGGTTCACCGACCCGACGTATCCGATCCGTACGGTTCCCATCAATCCGGGCGACGAGGTGGTGCTCGCCTCGGACGGCTATCCCCTGCTGCGTCCGACGCTTGCCGAATCGGAGCGGGAACTGGACCGTCTGCATCGCGACGACCCACAGCTGATCCGCGACTATCGCACCACGAAGGGCTTCGCCCCCGGTCAGGAGTCCTTCGACGATCGCACCTACCTGCGCTTCGTCGTGTGACGGGATATGCCTCAGGCGAGCGTGTCCTTGATCGCGCCGACGAACGCGTCGAGGTCGGCTGGCGTGCGCGAGGTGATGAACCGCCAGCCGTTCGCATCGTCGACGGTCACTTCCTCGTTGACGTAATGACCGCCCGCGTTTTCGATGTCGGCGGCGATGTAGCGGCACGGCGACGCGGTCTTGCCTTCCATCAGCCCGGCGTTGACGAGCAGCCATGCGCCGTGGCAGATCGCGGCGATCGGCTTGCCTTCGTGCGCGAATTCCTGGGCGAGCTTGATCGCGTCCTCGTTCACGCGCAGACGGTCGACGTTGCAGGTGCCGCCGGGCACGACGAGCAGGTCGTAGTCGGCGGCCTGCACGTCGGACAGCTTCACGTCGGGCGTGAGCGTCTCTCCTTCGTAGCGATCGTGCTGCACGGTTTCGCACGGCTCCAGTTCGGTCGCGGCGAGCGTGACCTTGGCGCCCGCGGCCTTGAGGTCGCGCAGCGGACGGGTCAGTTCCGTCTCCTCGATGCCCCAGTTGTTCACGATGATCAGCACCTTGGCGTTCTCGATGGCCATTGGCTCCTCCTTGACGATGCGAATGGTTCCGCCATCCATTATGCCGCGCATCGGCCCGCCCATCGGCAATGGCACGGCGGAACACGGACATCGTCGCGGCGATGTCAACGATCGGCATGCGCGAACGTATGTGGGAGCCGTCGCCCGGGTCAAGCGTCTCCCTACAGGCGATCCGAGATCATCGCGCAATGTTCCCGCACGATACGTGCGGATCGATGAAACTTGGCCAGTTCGTTCTCGTCGAGATGCAGGTCGACGAAATCACCCACGCCGGCGGTCGCCGCGCCGACGCTGCCCGTGCCGACGATCACCACCCGACTGCGATGTGACGTGACCATATGCCGTCCCTTCCCTTTTTCTGACCGTTTCAACCATGCGTCTCACATATGACCGACGATCATGATGCTACGTTTGCCGCATACCGGCAATACGCCCATTGCATGACGGACGTCTGCATCAACGGTGATTCCGATATGGTCGCGCAGCCGTCGCCGCATCCGACTGCCGGTCGTTCCCGCGGATCATCCGATATCGACGTATACGTGGGCAAGTTGCGCGGGATTGCGTACGATGACCGCCGTGTCGGGATGTGCATGCGCCGTGTCGACGAATCGTTGCCGGCGGGCGGCATTGCGTCCCTTGACGAGCAGCCACCACGCGAATTCGGCATCGATCTTCTCCGGACAGCCCGGCGTCATGTCCGGTCGACTGGCGCCGCGATAGCGCAGCCAGCGGCGAACGGCCCGCGCGCAGCATCGGAATCGGCCGAACAGCATGACGATGATGACGTCGGCTTGCGTCATGCGTTCGTCATACAGCAAATTCGTATAGTTGCCTTCGATGATCCACGATTCGTGATCGTTCATGAACGTGGCGACGACGGCACGAGCGTCATCATCATCACGTTCTTTCCATCCGGGCAGCCAGTGTACTTGGTCAAGGTACATGACCGGGATGGCCAACCGTTCGCCGAGCTTCCTCGCCAACGTCGATTTGCCGCTGCCGCTGTATCCGATGATCGCAATGCGCATGACGTCGATCATACCGGCATCGGCTTGATCATGAGATAGTTGACGAACACGACGTTGCCGATCTGCGGTCGTCGTGTTTCGACCGTGCGGAATCCGTGACGTCGAAAGAACGGTCTCGCGGTGACGCTGGCGTGGACGGAGAGTCGTGCAATATCGTTGGCTGCCGAGTACCGTTCCGCATGATCGAGCAGCTGAGAGGCGACGCCGCGGCGAGCGGCCGAAGGATCGACGAACAGCATGTCGATGTATCCGGTGTCGTCGATGTCGATGAAACCTACGACCGCCGGATCGCAACCCGTCGTCTCGGCGACCCAGGTATGCACGGCCGACCTCCGCATATCCCATTGCGTCGGCGTTCCCGTATTGCCGGCCCATACGCGAATCTGCTCGTCGTCGTAATCGTGCGATGCGATCCCGGTGACGCTTCGCCGGAACACGTCCATCGTCGCGGCGGCATCGTCCGACCGGTATGACCGGATGCGCAATGATACCGGAGATTCCACTCATATCCCTTCGACTACCGGGCGGCCGAGGCTCGCAAAAGCCCCGATCCGATTCTCTTCTACAGAATCACGGAAAGAACGAGGAACGCCAGCGCGAGGGCGGGGAAGGCGAACTGCTTGGTGGCCGCTCCGCGCTTGTCGGGGCTGCCCGTGAACAGCACCACGGCCGCGAGCGTCATGGACAGCGTGCCGGCGGACATCAGCGTGATGCCGACGGCATGCCGTCCGGACAGGACGGTCACGGCGCCGGCCAAGGCCATGACGCCGAGGAACAGGTTATAGAACCCTTGGTTGTAGGCCATCTCCTTCGTCGCTTCGGCTTCCTCGGCCGAGTCGATGGAGAAGGTCCGCATCGTCTTCGGATCGGTCCACCGGAACGATTCCAGCACGAAGATC
Organism: Bifidobacterium aerophilum; assembly: GCF_010667685.1. Taxonomy (GTDB): domain Bacteria; phylum Actinomycetota; class Actinomycetes; order Actinomycetales; family Bifidobacteriaceae; genus Bifidobacterium; species Bifidobacterium aerophilum. Next base: position 81,035 of record NZ_WHZW01000008.1, read on the forward strand.
AGCACGTGAAGCAGTCCGGCCAGCATCGCGAACACGCATGACGCCACGAGCATGAGTGAGTTCCTTTCATTCGGACGAACGCGGACGGCATGTATTGCAGACGGCCACGGCGGATACAAGAAGACCCCGTGTTTCCACGGGGTCTCGCTCGTGTCCGGGATGGGACTTGAACCCACACGCCTGTATAAAATAGGCACTAGCACCTCAAGCTAGCGCGTCTACCATTCCGCCACCCGGACGAGTGTCGTTGTTCAGACAACAGGTAGGTACTGTATCGGGCAATCGGGACTTCGTCAAATCACGACACGCGCATGATGCGGCGAGCCTGCAATATAGACCCTCGCGCGGCCCGCACCGCATAGGCGCTCCGCGCATACGACAAAGGCCCTGCGTTCCGTACCAGAAGCAGGGCCTTTCGGTCGGGGCGACAGGATTTGAACCTGCGACATCCTGCTCCCAAAGCAGGCGCGCTACCAAACTGCGCTACGCCCCGATGCCGACGCGCGCGGACAGACCGCGCGAAACGACAGTCATCCATTGTACCGGACGCATGGACCGAACGCTCCCGTTCATGCACGTTCACGCGCAGGTCATGCGCCGGGAAGGCATCCCGGCCGACGTTCCTACTACAATGAGGGCGGAACGGCAACGGCATGAAAGGAACGAACCGATGGGACGGCATCAGCGGGCGGAGACGTTGGGATTGGTGTCGTTCCTCATCTGCGCGATCGTCGCGTTCTTCGGCATGAAGCTGTATCTTGATCTCGCTCCGGCCATCTGGCAGGTGACGCAGCGCCGGTTCATGGCCGCCGCGGCCGTCATCGCGGCGTGCGGCGTGATCTCGTTCGTGATCGGCTATGCGAGCAATTCGCGTTCGTTCACGCTGAAAAGCGGCTGGTGGGTGCCGGTCCGCCGCGTCTTCGAGATCCTCGCGTTGTCGGTCGTGTACGCGGCCACGATCTTCCTGTCCTCATTCGCGTTGTTCAGCGTGGTGAACACGGTGATGGGCATGCATCTGCTCGCCGGCTACATGCCCGCCGCATGCGCGGGATTCGCAGGGGTCGCCGGCTATATGACGTTCGTGCAGGCGGAGCTCATGAACGCGAAGACGCTCGCCTCACTGCTGCCGTTCTTCGTGATCTCCGGCGTGAGCACCGCGGGACTGACCACCGACGACCCGTACTGGTACCACAACAATTTCTCCCAGCTGGGCGACCGCACCACATTCGCGGCGAACATGTTCAACGCGACGCTGATCCTTGCCGGCACGTGCGTCATCATCGTCAGCTACTTCGCCGTGTCCGAACTCATCACCACGCAACGGCTCGAAAGGCTGTGGCATGAGCAGTACGGCGAGGCGATGGACCATCCGCAGATCAGCCATTTCACGATCCGCATCGCGATCCTGTCGTTGCTGCTCACCGTATCCGGTCTGGCGTTCATCGGCATCGGCGTGTTCCGTTACACGCCGCATTACATCATGCACAACGTGTGCGCGAAGGGCCTGCCGCTCGTCATGGGCGTGCTGCTGCTGGCGCTGCCTTGGCTCTCCCCACGCATGCCGAAGGCCATGTACGCGATCTCCGATCTGGCGATCGCGATCTGCGCCGGATTCGGCATCTACATGCTGCGCGGCTACGACACGCTCACGAACCTCGAGGCGCTGGCCTGCGCGTTCTTCCTCGGCTGGTTCATCGTGTTCTCCAGGCAGATCGCCGCGATCGAGGCGGACCGCGTGCAGATGCAGCTGGTGCGCGTACAGACCGAACGTCTCGGCATCGCGGCATCGGCCGCGGCCAACGGCGTGGCGGACGCGCAGGCGGTGGAGCATGCGGCAAATACGAAGCAGCCAGCCGAGAGGATCGAATCCCGACTGGCTGCGGATCGCTGATGGGAGAGCCGGACTACCGGCCTCCCCATCATCTAGAACAGATGATTCTGCTGCTTGCGCGGATCCTTCGCGCTTTTGAGCAACAGGAAGCTGCGCGACTGCGCGGTGATCACGAATCCGGCCTCATAGCTCAGCTCCGGCCCCTTCGGATTGTGCGTGTCCACGATGAGCTGCCACTTGTGCCCGTATTTCTCGTCGGGCAGAGTGAACATGATCGGCTCATAGTGCGCGTTGAAGATGAGGATGAAGTCGTTGTCGACGAGCTGGTTGCCGTAATAGTCCATTTCCGGGATGTTCGAGCCGTTGAGGTAGATCATCACCGAGAACGCGTGCGTGTTCTGCCAGTCGTCCATGTCCATGATCGAACCGGTGTGGTCGAACCATTCGACCTGCGGCAGCTTGTCGGGAGCGTCCCCCTGCTCGCGGCCGGAGAAGAACCGGCGACGGTGCAGCACCGGGTGTTCGAGACGCAGGTGGATGAGCTTCGAGACGAACTCGAACAGATCCTTCTGCGAGTCGTTGAGATCCCAGTTGGTCCACGAGATCTCGTTGTCCTGGCAGTACGCGTTGTTGTTGCCCTGCTGGGTGCGGGCCACCTCGTCGCCGCCGCAGATCATCGGGATGCCCTGGCTGACGAGCAGCGTGGCGAACATGTTGCGCATCTGCCGTTCACGCAGTTCGAGCACGTCCGGGATGGTGGTCGGGCCTTCGACGCCGCAGTTCCATGAACGGTTGTTGGATTCGCCGTCGCGGTTGCCTTCGCCGTTGGCCTCGTTGTGCTTCTCGTTGTAGCTGACGAGATCGTTCATGGTGAAGCCGTCGTGCGCGGTGATGAAGTTCACGGAGGCGACCGGTCGGCGTCCGTTCATCTGATACAGGTCGGAGCTGCCCATGAGGCGGGACGCGAATTCGGGCAGCGTGGACGGCTGCGAGCGCCAGAAGTCGCGCACGCAGTCGCGGTAGCGTCCGTTCCATTCGGACCAGCTGGACGGGAAGCCGCCGACCTGGTAGCCGCCGGAACCGAGATCCCACGGTTCGGCGATGAGCTTGACGCTGCTGATGATCGGATCCTGTTCGACGATGTCGAAGAACGCGGACAGCTTGTCGACTTCCTGGAACTGACGCGCGAGAGTGGCGGCCAGATCGAAGCGGAAGCCGTCGACGTGCATTTCGGACACCCAGTAGCGCAGCGAATCGGTGATGAGGCGCAGCGCGTGCGGCGAGCGCATGAGCAGCGAATTGCCGGTGCCGGTGGTGTCGAAGTAGTGCCGCTGGTCGTTGTCGACGAGACGGTAGTACGACTGGTTGTCGATGCCCTTGAAGCTCAGGGTCGGCCCCATGTGGTTGCCTTCGGCGGTGTGGTTGTAGACCACGTCGAGGATGACTTCCATGCCGGCGCGATGATAGGCCTTGACCATCGACTTGAATTCGTTGACCTGCTGACCGCGCTCCCCGGACGACGAATAGGCGTTGTGGGGCGCGAAGAAACCGATCGTGTTGTATCCCCAGTAGTTCGACAATCCTTTTTCCTGCAGGAACGAATCGTTGACGAACTGGTGGATCGGCATGAGTTCGATCGCGGTGACGCCGAGCTTCTTGAGGTATTCGATGACGGTCGGATACGCGAGGCCGGCGTAGGTGCCGCGGATGTCCGGCGGCACGTCCCTGTTGAGGTTGGTCAGTCCCCGCACGTGCGTTTCGTAGATGACGGAATCATGGTACGGGATATGCGGATGACGGTCGTTGCTCCAGTCGAAGTAGGGGTTGACGACCACGGATTTCATGGTGTGCGACGCGGAGTCGAGGTCGTTGCGCCGCGTGGCGTCGCCCGGTGTCGCGAACCAGTACGAGAACAGGCTCTCGTCCCCGTCGATGTTGCCTTCGATGGCCTTGGCGTACGGGTCGAGCAGGAGCTTGCTCGAATTGCACCTCAATCCACGATCCGGGTCGTACGGACCGTAGACGCGGTATCCGTACCGTTGACCGGGCTGAAGTCCCGGGATGTAGTTGTGCCATACGTACGAGTTCTGTTCGGTCATCTCGATACGGGTCTCGTTGTCGTCGTCATCGAACAGACATAACTCGACCTTGCTGGCGACTTGGGAGAAGAGGGCGAAATTCACGCCGGCGCCGTCGTAGCTGGCGCCGAGCGGATACATCAAACCTGGTCTGACTTGCATAGAGTACAGTATCTCACCTCATCATGAAGTTTGCCGACACCTGCGTGTGCGTATGCAGGCTTTCGGCTTATTGATCGTCGATTATTCACGACTCGTTCATACGACGTATGCGCTCGTGCTGAATCGCGATGATCGAATTGGACGCGGTGACGGGCAGGGCGAGCAGCTCGTCCCATCCGACCCACGTGGTGTCGACGTGCTCGTCGGCGTCGAGATGGCGGGGCACGGTCGTGTAGCGACGCAGGTGCATGACCATGATGTGGGCGAGTTCGTCGGTCATGCCTTCCGACGAGTAGTAGTCGCCGACATGGTCGATGGTCAGGGCGTCGTCGCCGTCCGGTACGACGCCCGTTTCCTCGGCGAGTTCGCGCAGCGCGGCCGAGCGGGGATCCTCGCCGTCGTCCATCAGTCCCGCCGGAATGCCGTAGGCGAACCTGTCCGAACCGACCCGGTATTCGCGTTCGACCAGATACCGGTCGGATGTCTCGTCATGAACGAGCATGACGACGCAGGGCGCGTGGCGCAGCACCTGCCGTCGTATGTCGACGGTGCCGCCGTCACGTGTGCGCAATGCGATGGTCATGTCCTCGACCGAGAAGATGGCACCGCGGTAGACGGTTTCCCGCGAACGCACCTCGACCGGCGCGTTCATATCGATAACGTCATGCATGATCTGTCTGATTCCCTTTCCCGTGCGGCCGTCATGCGATGGACAGCGTCCACGGATCGGTGTTCATGTGCAGCCATTCGACGTCCGGCCGTTCTCCGGTCACCCGTTCCACCGCATTCGACACGTCGTCGATCGCGTAGCGGAACCACAGCGACTCGATGGCGGAATGCGGCGTGTTGACGAGCAGTGGGCGCACCCGTCCGTCGCCCTGGCCCAGCGGGATGCCGTTGCGGCGCATCCGCGCCTCGTATCGGGCCTGTTCGATCGCATCGGTGGCCGGATGGTGCCGCAGGTCGCTGGTCACGTACACGTCGACGCCGCTGGCGCGCACTTCATCGAACAGCGAATCGCCCGAACCGGGCAGCACCGTCACCGTTTCGACCATCTGGTCAAGCGGCCCGCACGCCTGAACGCCGAGTTCGGTGCGGGGCAGCGCATCGGCGACATGGCGGACGAACGCTTCGAACCGCATCGGCTTACTGAGACGTCCGACGCGCCCCAGACCGACCTCGTATCCCGCGGCATCGGCCATATCGTCCCGGATCGGCACGAGCGGATGCTGGTCGATCAGTCCGAACATGTCGGCCGCGGCCTGACCGACGCCGCGCACTGCGGCGTCGGCGTTGGTGTGGCCGACCCACAGCGCGCAGCCGGCCTGGTACAGCCGGCGTACGATGTCGCCGCGCACGCCCAGTCCGGACACCTGATGCACCGAACGGAACAGCAGAGGGTGATGGCATACCAGCAGGTCAGCTCCGCGTTCGATCGCCGCGTCAATCACGTCCGAAGTCGGATCGGCCGCGAAGACGATGCGCGTGACGGATGCGGTCGGATCGCCTACGATCAGACCGGGCTCGTCCCAATCCTCCGCGTAACGCAACGGATACAGCGTTTCCAATACGTCGACGACCTGTTTCAGCGTGGCCATCAAAGCTCCTTTGTACAAACGGTCCGGCTTCCCGTAGGAAAAGCCGGACCACGGAAAATCAGTGCGCGGCGAGCTGCCAGTCGTCGCCGATGCCGGTGGACACGTCCAGCGGCACGGACAGGTCGACCGCATGCTCCATGGCGTCGGCGACGAGCCCGCTTACCTGCTCGGCCTCGCCGGGGGCGATCTCCACCACGAGTTCATCGTGGATCTGCAGGATGATCCGGCTCTTCACGCCGGCTTCCCGCAACGCCCGGTCGGCGTGGATCATCGCGATCTTCATGATGTCCGCCGCGGATCCTTGGATCGGCGCGTTGAGCGCCGCTCGTTCGGCGGCGTCGCGGACGGCACGGCTCGTCGACGACAATCCCGGGAAATACCGGCGCCGGCCGAACATCGTCTCGGTGTATCCGTTGGCCCGGGCGTCGGCCACCAATGATTCGAGGTACTCGTGCACTTTGCCGAACGTGGCGAAGTACTTGGCCTTGAGCTCTTCGGCGTGGCCGGGCCTGATCTTGAGCTGTTGGGCGAGCCCATACGTGCTCAGGCCATATGCCAGGCCGTAGCTCATCGCCTTGACGTGGCTGCGCTGGTCGGGCGTGATCTGGTCGACCGGCACGCCGTAGACGAGCGAGGCCACGTAGCGGTGGAAGTCCGTGCCGGAACGGAACGCTTCGATCAGCGCCTCGTCGCCGGAGCGGTCGGCCATGATGCGCAGCTCGACCTGCGAATAGTCGCAGCTGAGCAGGGACACGTATCCGTCGCCGGGCACGAACGCGGACCGGATCTCGCGGCCTGCGTCGTTGCGATTCGGGATGTTCTGCAGGTTCGGATCGACCGAGCTCAGACGTCCGGTCGCGGCCACGGTCTGCTCGAACGTGGTGTGGATGCGACCGTCCTGCGGATTCGTCGCGTCGATGAGCGTCTGGACGATCTGCTTGAGCTTGTTCGTCTCACGATGCCGAAGCAACGCGCCGAGGAATCCGTTGGCCCGTTCGTCGTCGACGTATTTGACGTACAGGTCCTGCAGCACGGACGCATTGGTCGTGTACGAACCGGATTTGGTGCGCTTGGTGGCTTTGAGGCCCATGTCCTCGAACAGCACCTTCTGCAGCTGCTTGGGGCTCTGCAGGTTCACGCGGCTGCCCGCGCAGTCCCATGCGGTCTCCTGCGCCTGACGCGCATCGGCGGCGAACTGGTCGCGCATGGCGACGAGCCGGCTCATGTCCACTTGCGCCCCGGCGTCCTCCATGCCATGCAGCACGCGTGATACCGGCAGTTCGATCGACGACAGCAGATGGGTCTGTTCGCGACGCTCCAGCAACGGGGCGAGATGCTCGGCGAGCGCACGCACGATGGCGATGTGGGTGAGCAGGCGCGATCGCGTGTCCTCCCCCGTCGACTCGGTCTCGTCGCCGAGATCAAGCAGGCCCTGTACGGCTTCCTTCCCGTTGTCCTCGATATGCAGGTCAAGGAAATGCGCCGCCGCCTGTTCGAGCGTGTCGGCATGGAAGTCCGGGTGGGCGAGGTATCCGGCGAGTTTGGTGTCGAACGCGGGAGTCGGCAGCCGCAGTCCGGCCGCTTCGAGCATGTGCAGGTGCTCCTTGTAGCCGTGCACGGTCAACGTGCCGTGGTGACGGTCGAGCAGGTCCTGCAGGATGCGGGCCATGTCCGGCGTGATCGGGGCGTTCATGATGAGCGCCTGATCACCGTCCAGCAGTGCGATCCGGTCGAGACGTCCTTCCCCGGGCTTGGAGTTGCCTTCGGCAAGCAGGACCCACGAGGTCGCGCCGGCGACGCCGGAGACATGCTCGCGCTCCTCGTTCCCCTCGTTCGCGGAGGATCCCGCGGGTCGCTCGGCCCTCCGGGAATCGGAGAAACGTTCGTCCTTCCAGCGCGTGATGTCCTCCGCGCTTTCGGCCACGGTTTCTTCGGGCAGCTTCAGCGATGCGACGTCGCCGGGAGCCGGCTCGCCGTCATGGGACGGCACCGTCGTGCCGGCGTTGAAGGTCTTGAGCACCTTGCTGCGCGTGCGCGCGCCGAATTCGAGCTTCTTGAACAGCGCGTCCAGCGCGCCGACGTCCACCGAACCGAAGGTCAGGTCGTTCAGACCCACACCGAGGTCAAGGTCGCGTACGAGCGCGTTGACCTTGCGGTTGAGCCTGACCTGATCGATGCTTTCGCGCAGGGCTTCGCCCTTCTTGCCCTTGATCTCGTCGGCATGTTCGATGATGCCGTCGAGGCCGCCGTACTGGTTGATCCATTTGGCGGCGAATCCGTCACCCACCCCCGGCACTCCGGGGATGTTGTCGGCCGTTTCGCCGCGCAGGGCCGCCAGATCGGGATACTGATCCGGCCGCACATGGTATTTCTCCTCGATCTGTTCGGGGGTCATGTGCTTGAGGTCCTTGAAATGGTGGCCGGGATACAGCACGGTGATCCGGTCGCTGACCAGCTGGAAGGCGTCGCGGTCGCCGGACAGCACCAGCGTGTGATAGCCGGCGTCGGCGCCCATCGTGGCGAGCGTGCCGATCACGTCGTCGCCCTCATAGCCGGGCTTTTCGATGTAGGTGACGCCGAGAGCCCTGAGCATATCCTGGATCAGCGGCAGCTGGGCGAGCAGGTCCTCGGGGGCGGCATCGCGCGTGCCCTTGTACTGGGGCAGCATCTCGTTGCGGAAGGTGCCGCCCTTGACGTCGAACGCGACGGCGAGATGGTCGGGCTTTTCGGCTTCGATGACCTGGGAAAGCATCGTCGCGAATCCCCACACCGCGTTGGTGGCAAGGCCGGCCGCGGTGCTGAAGTTCTCGACGGGCAGAGCGAAAAACGCGCGGAACGCTAGCGAATGGCCGTCAACGACCAGCAGTGTTCCGCGCGTGTCAAGTGTGTCTTGCGACGCCTCAGTCATCGTTGCTTTCCGGCTTGGGGTCGCCGTACTTGGCGATGATGGCCATGGCCAGACGCTTCTTCGGAATGCGCTGATCCATGGAGGTCTTCTGGATCCAGCGGAAGGCGCCCTGCTCGGAGAAGTCCGCCTTGTCCATCAGCAGGCCCTTGGCACGGTCGACGAGCTTGCGCTCTTCAAGGGTGTCCTCGGCCTTCTTGAGCTGGGCCTCCATCTTCTTGAGCTCTTCCTGGGCGTTCTTGAGCTTGTTCTCGCCGCCCTCAACGGTGTCGAGCAGATCGTTGATCTCGGCGAAACGACCCATGGCGACCTCGAGGGCCGGCAGCAGCTTGGATTCCTCGTACGGCTTGGTCACGTACGCCATGGCGCCGGCGCCGGTGGCCTGACGCACCAGATCGGGCTGGGAGAACGCGGTGAGCATGACGACCGGCGCGATGTTTTCGTCGCAGATCACGCCGGCGGCGGCGATGCCATCCATGCGCGGCATCTTGACATCCATGCACACGACGTCCGGACGGAACTTGCGGGTCAGCTCGACGGCTTCCTCACCATTGGCGGCTTCGCCGACGACCTTGTAGCCATTGTCTTCGAGCATGGCGACGAGGTCCATGCGGTTGACGGATTCATCCTCCGCGACGACGACCGTGCGCTGGCGATCCTCGGCGGTCTCCTGTTCGGCGTCGTTCTGGTCGATCGCGTCGTCGGCCTGCGCCGCCGCCTTGAGTTCATCGTCCGTCAACACCGCACCCAATGATTCCGGCGTTTCCGAGGTCTTGTTCCTTGCAACCATGCCAACCTCTTTCATCGATGAGCCAGGCCATTCCTGCATATCGATGCCCGGCCGAATATAGATTATGTCGTGCATTTGTTGATGTTCGTGCGCCGCCAACATCTCGAATTGCGTGCCCTCGGTGGGACTCGAACCCACACTGCGCAGATTTTGAGGCTGCTTCCTCTACCAATTGGGATACGAGGGCGTTTGGCGCACCTACGGAAGGATAGCACATGTTTACGACCGAAGCGACCGCCATCGTCCTCAGCGTGGCGCGTACGGCACTGTCGATCCTCTCCATCGTCATCAACGTCGGATCCCGGAACGACAAGGGAAAACGCGCAAAGACGCGGAATATTCACCGATACGCCATACGCGATCACCATATCGCCCCGCATATCGCCATACAATAGGAATCAGTCCACGGCAATACGCCATACAAGGAGGTATTCAGCAATCATGAACGACACGCAGACCTATCGCAAGTTCGACCCATGGCGGGTGTCCCCGCTCAAGGAGGAATCCCGCAAGCAGATCGTATCGACGCATTATTTCAACGTCGACCAGGTGTCGCTGTCCACGCCCAAGGCCGAACGGTTCGACCGGTTTGTCCTGCAAAGCACCAACGGCGACGGCGTGGGAGTGCTCGCGCAGACCGACGACGGACGCATCCCCCTGGTCGAACAGTACCGAATCCCCAACCATCGCTGGACACTGGAAATCCCGGGAGGCCAGGCGATACGGCGCAACGAGTCCACGGCGGACGTGGCCGCACGCAAGCTGCGCGAAGAGGCGGGATACACCGCGTCATCGATCGTGCAGTTCGGCCGGTTCATCAACATGCCGAGCTTCGCCGCCTACCATACGTCGCTGTTCTTCGCCACCGGTCTGACCCCTGCGGACCGCGGCAGCTTCGGACCGGAGACGCCGCGTCCGGACGTGCGGCTGTTCTCTTTGGACGAAGCGTACGAGATGGTGGTCAACGGCACGATCGTGGACGCCAAGACGATCATCGCCGTCCTGCGTCTGTATGCGGCGCCGGGGCATAATCTCGGCCAGTGACCGCCGTCGCCGAGCATGCCCGGCATCCGACGATGCCTCGCATACCGCTATGAAACGCGAAGGACCCCGCCCAGAACGGACGGGGTCCTTGTCATGCGGTCGACGCGATCAACGCGGCGACGCTACGCTCACTCGGCGTCGCCGACGGTGTGCACGTAGATGGTGTCGGTGGAGCCGGCGGCATGCTCGCCCTGAGCGGAGCTCAGCACGACGATCTTGTCGCCGTCGGACACCTTGCCGGCCTTCTTGAGGATGGAATCGGTGTAGGCCATGAGGTCCTTGCGGGACTTGTCGTGGTAGTCCTCCGGGACGTAGAACGCCTCGGTGCCCCAGGACAGCGCGAGCCAGTGGTAGGTGTGCTCGTTGTTGGTGATGCCGTAGATCGGGGCGGCCGGACGTTCGCGGGAGACGCGGTGCACGGTGTTGCCGGTCTGGGTGTAGGCGACGATGGCCTTGGCGTTGAGCTTGTCGGCGAGGTCGACGGCGGCGGAGGAGACGGCGCCGGTGGAGGACATGTCGAGGTTCTTCAGCTCCGGGATGCGGTCGAAGCCGTGCTCGGTGGCGAAGCCGGAGATGCGGGACATGGTGGCGACGGTCTCGGTCGGGTACTCGCCGACGGCGGTCTCGTTGGAGGTCATGGTCGCGTCGGCGCCGTCGAGGACGGCGTTGGCGCAGTCGGACGCCTCGGCACGGGACGGAACCGGGGAGTGGACCATGGAGCCGAGGACTTCGGTGGCCACGATGACCGGCTTGGCGTACTGGCGGGCCAGTTCGATGATGCGCTTGGTGGCCAGCGGGACCTCCTCGAGCGGGCACTCGACGGCCATGTCGCCACGGGCGGCCATGACGCCGTCGAAGGTCTTGACGATCTCCTCGAGGTTCTCGAGGGCCTGCGGCTTCTCGATCTTGGCGACGATCGGGATGCGACGGCCTTCCTCGTCCATGATCTCGTGGGCGCGGTCGATGTCGGTGGCGAAGCGCACGAAGGACATGGCGATGATGTCGGCGCCGGTGCGGATGGCCCAGCGCAGGTCGGCCTCGTCCTTCTCGGTCAGAGCCGGCAGGGAGACGGCGACGCCCGGCAGGTTGATGCCCTTGTGGGAGGACACCGGACCGGCCACGACGACCTTGGTGTACACGTTGTTGCCCTCGACCTTGGTGACCTCGAGACGGACCTTGCCGTCGTCGATCAGGATCGGGTCGCCCGGGTGGCAGTCGCCCGGCAGGCCCTTGAAGGTGGTGGAGGTGATGTGCTCGTCGCCCTCGACGTCATCGGTGGTGATGATGAATTCCTGGCCAAGCTGGAGCTGGACCTTGTCCTCGCCCTCGGCGTTCTTCTTGAACCATCCGCAGCGAATCTTCGGACCCTGCAGATCGACCAGCGCGGCGACGTTGCGGCCGGTGGCCTTGGAGGCTTCGCGCACGTTGTTGTAGACGCGAAGATGATCCTCCGGGGTGCCGTGGGAGCGGTTCAGACGAGCGACGTCCATACCCGCCTCGACGAGCTTGGTAATGCCCTCAAGGGATTCGGTCGCGGGACCGATGGTGTCAACGATCTTGGCTTTACGCATGAATGCCTGCCTATTCCTATCTTGTGTTTGCCGGAGTCGGAATGACCCGGCTGCCGAGGTTCAGTGTACTAGCACACGACGAACACGGCCACTGTTTTCCGCGGTGTGTTGTGAGCGCTCACATTATTGTAGCGCAAGGCTGTCCGATAATGCAAAACCCGTTGCGCGACAAGGGTTCGCACAACGGGTTTTGCATTGTTCACAGACAGTTCATCACGCGTTCTTGGAATCCGCGGTTTCCAGCGACTTCATCTTGAGCACGCTGGCGATCGCGGCGCCGCCGATGGCCAGGACGATGACCGCGAGCGACAGCCATGTGGGCACTTCGGGCACCCACGCAACGGGCCGGCCGCCGTTGAGGAACGGCAGCGAGTTGCCGTGCAGCGCCTCCATGATGAGCTTGACGCCGATGAAGCCGAGCACGACGGACAGGCCGAGGGGCAGGTAGACGAGCTTGTCGAGCAGGGCACCGAGCAGGAAGTAGAGCTGCTGCAGGCCGAGCAGCGCGAACACGTTGGACGTGAACACGATGAACGGGTCCTTGGTCAGGCCGAAGATCGCCGGGATCGAATCGAAGGCGAACATGACGTCGGTGGTGCCGATGGCGAGAAAGACGACGAGCATCGGGGTGAAGTACCTGACGCCGTTCTTTTCGGTGCGCAGCTTTTCGCCGTCGTATTCGTCGGAGATCCTCATGACCTTGCGCAGGGCCTTGATGATGCCGTTCTCGTGGTATTCCTCGTCATCGTCGCCGCCGGTGACGAGCTTGACCGCGGTGACGATGAGGAAGGCGCCGAAGAGGAAGAAGATCCAGGTAAAGCGTTCGATCAGCGCGGCGCCGATGAGGATGAAGATGCCGCGCAGGATCAGCGCGACGGTGATGCCGACCGAGAGCACGTATTTCTGCAGGACCTTCGGCACGGCGAAGTTCGACATGATGATGACGAACACGAACAGGTTGTCGATGCTCAGCGAGTATTCGGTGAGCCAGCCGGAATAGAATTCGATGGCCGGCTTGGAACCGGCGACGGCCCACATGATGCCGCCGAAGATCAGGGCGGCGACCACGAAGAACGCGATGTGCTGCAGGCACTCCTTGGTGGACGGCACGTGCGGCTTGCGTCCGATGACGAACAGATCCACGACGAAGAACGCCGCGAGCACCACGAACGTGGCGACCATAAACACTACAGGGGTTTCAGACATGGCTCCCAGCATAGGAAAAGGCGCTGACGCGGGTCCACGGAAGCCCGCTTATTCGCCTCCGCGTCACATACGACGCTCACGACGCTATCGCTGCTCGCTGTTACGGAAGCTCACTTATTCGCTTCCGCGTCACATACGACGCTCACGACGCTATCGCTGTTCGCTGTTACGGAAGCTCACTTATTCGCTTCCGTCATCCCTCTCAGCTCCTTTTTGAGGTCGCGGATCTCGTCACGCAGGCGTGCGGCGAGCTCGAACTGGAGCTGCTCGGCGGCGGTGTGCATCTGTTCGCTGAGTTGGCGGATCAGATCGGCGAGATCCTGTGCCGGCAGTCCGGCCTTGAGGATCTCCTCATGACGCTTGTCGGCCTCGTCCCTGTCGAGCGCGGGCACTCCGAGATGCGTGTTGCCGGCTTTGCCGGCGTTGCGGTATCCGCCGGCCAGCAGGGTCTGCGTGTCCACATCCTCCTTGGCGAGCATGTCGTTGACGTCGCTGATCTTCTTGATGAGCGGCTTCGGATCGATGTGATGTTCCTTGTTGTACGCGATCTGCTTGGCGCGACGGCGCTCGGTCTCGTCGATGGCCTTGTGCATCGCTTCGGTCGTTTCGTCGGCGTACATGATGACCGTGCCGGACACGTTTCGCGCCGCGCGGCCGATCGTCTGGATGAGCGACCGGTACGAGCGCAGGAAGCCCTCCTTGTCGGCGTCGAGAATCGCCACAAGCGATACCTCGGGAAGGTCGAGGCCCTCTCGCAGCAGGTTGATGCCGACGATCACGTCGATCTTGCCTTCGCGCAGTTCGCGCAGCAGTTCGACGCGGCGCAGCGTGTCCACGTCGGAATGCAGGTATTCGACCTTGATGCCCCGTTCGAGCAGATAGTCGGTCAGGTCCTCGGCCATCTTCTTGGTCAGGGTCGTCACGAGCGCACGTTCGTTCCTGGCCACACGGTCCTTGATCTCGGCAAGCAGGTCGTCGATCTGCCCCTTGGTGGGGCGCACCTCGACCTTCGGATCCAACAGTCCGGTCGGTCGGATGATCTGCTCGACCACTCCATCGGACAGGCCAAGCTCATAATCGCCCGGCGTGGCGGACAGATAGACGGTCTGGCCGACACGTTCCAAAAACTCGGGCCATTTGAGCGGACGATTATCCATCGCGGACGGCAGACGGAATCCGAAATCGACGAGCGTGCGCTTGCGCGAGGCGTCCCCTTCATACATGGCGCCGATCTGCGGAACGGTCACATGGGATTCGTCGATGACGAGCAGGAAGTCGTCGGGGAAGAAATCAAGCAGCGTGTGCGGCGGGGTGCCGGGCTCGCGCCCGTCGAAATGCCTCGAGTAGTTCTCCACGCCGGAGCACACGCCTACCTGGGCAAGCATTTCCAGATCGTAGGTGGTACGCATGGTGAGGCGCTGCGCCTCGAGCTCCTTGCCCTGCTTGCGCAGTTGGGCGGTGCGCTCGTCCAGCTCGGCCTGGATGGTCTTGATCGCACGTTCCATGCGTTCGGGCCCGGCCACATAATGCGAGGCCGGAAAAATATGGACCTCGCTCTCATGGTCGATCACGTCGCCGGTCAGTGGGTGCAAGGTGGAGATGCGGTCGATCTCGTCGCCGAAGAATTCGATGCGGATGGCGAGTTCCTCGTAGACGGGGATGATCTCGACGGTGTCGCCGCGCACACGGAACGTGCCGCGGGTGAACGCGATGTCGTTGCGCTTGTACTGCATGGCGACGAACTGGCGCAGCAGGTCGTCGCGGTTGATTTCCTGGCCTTCCTTGAGGAACAGCATACGACCGGCGTATTCCTCGGGCGTGCCGAGGCCGTAGATGCAGGATACGGTGGCGACGACCACGCAGTCGCGCCGGGTCAACAGGTTCGCGGTGGCGGCGTGGCGCAGACGTTCCACGTCGTCGTTGATGTTGGAATCCTTTTCGATGTACGTGTCGGTTTGCGGGATGTACGCTTCGGGCTGGTAGTAGTCGTAATAGCTCACGAAGTAGCTCACCGCGTTGTCCGGCATGAGTTCGCGGAATTCCGCGCACAGCTGTGCGGCCAATGTCTTGTTCGGCTCGATGATGAGCGTCGGCCGCTGAAGACGTTCGATGAGCCATGCGGTCGTGGCGGTCTTGCCGGTACCGGTCGCGCCCATGAGCACGACGTCGTTCTCGCCGTTCTCGATGCGCGTGGCGAGTTCCTCGATGGCCTGCGGTTGGTCGCCGGACGGCTTATACGGCGATTTGACCACGAACGGCTTGTTCGATCGTTCGATGTTGAAGCCCATCATTGCTCCTTCCGGCTGGTCCAATTGGCATACAGCCTATCAACAGCATCGAACATTTGTTCTATGGGTTGCGTTGAATCAATGACGATATCGGCGATTCTTCGGCGCGTCGCCTCATCGCTCTGGTGCTGGATACGCCCTTCGGCCTGTTCGCGGCTCATGCCGCGCTCCCCCATCATGCGTGCGATGCGCACGCCGGTCGGAGCCTCGACCGTGACGATGTGGTCGAATCGAAACGGGATCGACCTGATCACCTCGGCAAGCAACGGCACGTCGTGCACGACGACAAGCCCTTCGCCAGCCTCGTCGTCACCGCCGAGACCGCACGCCTCGATCGCGGCCCGTTCCATTCGTGCGGCCTCGGCGTAGATCAACGGATGCTCTATCGCATCCAGACGTTCTCGCGCACCATCCCGCGCATTCATGCCGAACACATGCTCTGCCATCCATGCACGGTCCAGTCCTCCGTCGGGAGCCAACGCGTCGGAGCCGAATTCATCGACGATCCTGCGCAGGCCTTCGCCTCCGGGAGCGACGACCAGCCGGGCCAACGCGTCGTAATCGATCACGGTCGCCCCAAGCCCGCGCAGCCGGCGGGACACCGTGCTCTTGCCGGCCGCGATCCCGCCGGTCAAACCGATCCTTATCATCACGCTTCACATGGTAACGCGCGGCATCGCGTCACCGCGCCCGGCCGACATCACATACGCAAGAAGCCCGACCCCATATTCGGGATCGGGCTTCTCATTCAGACCGATGGTTCAGTACTGAATCGCTTCTTCTCGTTCAGGCGACGCTCACTTGCCGAGCAGCTGGTCGCGCAGGGCGGCAAGCTGATCGGAGTCGGCGAGGGTACCGGTGGAAGTGGACTCGGAGGAGTAGTTGGACACCTCTTCGACCTTCTCTTCCTTCGGGGCCTGGCCATCCTCGGCGGCGGAGGCCGCGGCGTTCTCCAGCTCCTTGGCGACGAACGCCTTGTGCTGCTCCCACAGGTCGTGAGCGGCCGCGTACTGGGCTTCCCACTCCTCACGCTGCTTCTCGAAACCGGCGATCCACTCGTTGGTGTTCGGGTCGAAGCCTTCCGGATACTTGTAGTTGCCTTCCTCGTCGTACTCGGCCGGCATGCCGTACAGCGCCGGATCGAAGTCCTCGGAGTTCGGGTCGACGGAATCGTTGGCCTGCTTGAGGGACAGGGAGATGCGGCGACGATCGAGATCGACGTCGATCACCTTGACGAACACCTCTTCGCCCGGCTTGACGACGGTCTCCGGGTTCTCGACGTGACGGTTCGCAAGCTCGGAGATGTGCACCAGGCCCTCGATGCCGTCCTCGACGGAGATGAACACGCCGAACTGGACGATCTTGGTGACCTTGCCCTTGACGATCTGGCCGGGGACGTGGGTGCGAGCGAAGCGCTGCCACGGATCCTCCTGGGTGGCCTTGAGCGACAGGGAGATGCGCTCGCGGTCCAGATCGACGTCGAGGACCTCGACGGTGACCTTGTCGCCGACCTTGACGACCTCGGACGGGTGGTCGATGTGCTTCCAGGACAGCTCGGAGACGTGGATCAGGCCGTCAACGCCACCGAGATCGACGAACGCGCCGAAGTTGACGATGGAGGACACGACACCCTCACGGATCTGGCCCTTCTTGAGCTGCGAGAGGAAGGTCTCGCGCACTTCGGACTGGGTCTCCTCGAGGTACTGGCGACGGGACAAGACCACGTTGTTGCGGTTCTTGTCGAGCTCCAGGATCTTGGCCTTGATCTTCTGGCCGATGTACGGGGAGAGATCACGGACGCGACGCATTTCGACCAGCGACGCCGGCAGGAAGCCGCGCAGGCCGATGTCCACGATGAGGCCGCCCTTGACGGCTTCGATGACGGTGCCTTCGACGACGCCGTCAGCTTCCTTGATCTTCTCGATGTCGCCCCAGGCGCGCTCGTACTGGGCACGCTTCTTGGACAGGATCAGACGGCCTTCCTTGTCTTCCTTGGTGACGACAAGGGCCTCGATCGGATCGCCGACCTCGACGACCTCGTCCGGATCGACATCCTTCTTGATGGAAAGTTCGCGGGAGGGGATCACACCCTCGGTCTTGTAGCCGATGTCGACCAGGACCTCGTCACGATCGACCTTGACGACGGTACCCTCGACCAGATCACCATCATCGAAGTTCTTGATGGTGGAATCGACTGCCTTGATGAAGTCCTCTTCGGTGCCGATGTCGTTGATGGCGACCTTGGCGACTTCGTTATTGTTCTCTGCCATTAATGTGGTTTCTTAATAACTAGTTGGTGGATAAAATCGTTCTTCAGTTATCCGCGCATACCTCACGCACACGCAAGTCTCAACAATACCGGTAGCCATGCCCATAAATACCCAACGGAGTCCGGGCGTGTCGCCCGGACACAGGACATCCCTCGGGGTCCCATCCCCTCGGCGTCGCCTACGGACAGTCCACCGGACTGTCCGTTTAACGGCTCCGTGGGCGTGTCGCGACTTATCGACCGAGCTGGCGTTCGGCCATCTCCACCACGTTGGCGAGGAGCATGGCGCGGGTCATGGGGCCGACTCCGCCCGGGTTCGGCGAATAGGCGTACGCCTTGTCGTAGCAGGCCTTGTCCACGTCTCCCCTGACGCGCCAGCGGCCGGCCTCCTCGTCGAAGACGCGCGAGACGCCGACGTCGAGCAGGATCGCGCCGTCCTTGATCATGTCCGGTTTGACGAATCCCGCCGAACCCATCGCGGCGACGATCACGTCGGCGCGGCGCATATGGTCGGCGACGTCGCGCGTGCCGGTATGGCACAGGGTGACGGTCGCGTTGACGGCGCGGCGCGTGAGCATGAGACCGATCGTCCGTCCGATGGTGATGCCGCGGCCGAGCACGCACACATCCTTGCCGTTCAGGTCGATGTCGTACGCGCCGAGCAGTTCGATCACGCCTCGCGGGGTGCATGGCAAGGGGGTCGTGATGTCGCCGCGAACGTGCAGCACGAGTTCGCCGAGATTGTACGGGTGCATGCCGTCGGCGTCCTTGGCCGGATCGATCAGGTCGATGATCGCGTTCTCGTCGACGCCCTTGGGCAGCGGCAGCTGCACGATGTAGCCGGTGCACGCCGGATCCTCGTTCATCTCCCGCACGACTGCGGCGATGTCGTCGAATCCCGCGTCGGCCGGCAATTCGTGCCTGATGGAATGCACGCCGATCTCGGCGCAGTCGGCGTGCTTGCCGGCCACGTACTTGACCGAACCGGCGTCCTGCCCGACCAGCAGCGTGCCCAGTCCCGGCTCGATGCCGCGCGCCTTGAGCCGCGTCACGCGTTCCGCCAGATTCGCCTTGATGTTCGCGGCCGTTTGCTTGCCGTCGAGTCTGATGGTCATGTGCCCGCCTTTCCGTGTCATGTTGCCTTAGCGTTAGGCTATCGTGGATTGAGGTCAATACCGACGTTCGACACGGGTTTCGGATCGCATGATGGAGCAGGCATGATGAGCATTCGTTTTTCGCACATGGCCAAGATCGTCGCGGCTGCCGTCGCGGCTTCGCTGCTGGCCGTCGCCGGCGGATGCGGTGCCGTGTCCGAGCCGCAGGCCCAGCCGGAAACCCCCTCCCAGAAGCCCGCCGGGCCGATCGAGGTGGTCGCCTCGATCAACCAGTGGGGCTCGCTGGCCAAGCAGATCGGCGGCGACGACGTCAACGTCACGTCGATCCTGAGTTCGACGAGCGTCGACGCCCATGACTTCGAGCCGAAGACCTCCGACGTGGCGAAGCTGTCGAAGGCGCAGGTCGTCGTGGTCAACGGCGCCGGCTATGACTCGTGGGCGTCCAAGAGCCTCGGCAAGGACACGACGAGCGTGTCGGCCGCGCAGATCGTGGGGGCCATGGAAGGCGACAACCCCCATCTGTGGTTCTCCAAGGACGCGCGCAACGGCATGGCCAAGGAGCTGGTCGATACGTTCTCGAAGGCGCTGCCGGACAAGAAGTCCGCGTTCATGAAGCGTTACAAGCAGTGGCAGAGCCAGGAGAAGACCGTGGAGCGGAAGATGGACGAATTCTCGTCCGCCCACAAGGACGTCACGTATGCGGCCACCGAAGCGGTCGCATACTATCTGATGAGCGACATGGGGTTCGAGGACAAGACCCCGGAGGGCTATGCCGCGTCGGCGTCCGCCGAGGGCGAGGCAGCACCCGCCGACCTGCAGGAGTTCCAGAAGCTCATCGAGTCCAAGGGGATCGACCTGCTCGTGAACAACACGCAGGAGGCATCCGACGCGACGAACATGATCACGTCGACCGCAGGCAAATCCGACGTTCCGGTGTTCGACGTGAGCGAGCAGATGCCCGAGGATCAGGATGATCTGACGACGTGGATCGGTTCGCTGGTCGACACGGTCACCGGCTATTTCGACGTGTGCGAAACCGATGACGCCGACGGGACGGACGGCGGAAACGACGATTCGGACGACGCCCAGAAGGACGACGAGGCCGACGGCAAGGCCGACGACGATAACGCCGATTCGAACGACGTCAAATCATGCAAGGCACCGGAGGACGATTCGGACACGTCGGATGCCGGTTCGTCATCCGATGACGCGACGAACGGCTCCGGCAGCGCATCCGGCACGAAGGACGACGACCGGTCGAAGTCCGACGAATGACGGCGTCATGCCAACCGGTCTCGACGTACCGATTGACGTGACGCCTCGGGCGCGACGGCGTCCAAAGTCGGTTGTCGAGAAGATTATTGAGAATGATTGTCAACGTCATTTGCCATAATCCCGTACCGGACGCGCCCGAAGCGGGCGCCCGGAACGGAAACGACGGATTCCATGGCACAAGACGACAACAACGAGCACAACAAACGGACCGAGGCCGACGCCATCGTGTTCCGCGACGCTGCGGTCGCCCGCGGCGGACGCACGATCTGGCAGCACGGCAGCTTCTCCATTCCCGCAGGGTCGGTCACCGCGATCGTCGGCACGAACGGCACCGGAAAAACCACGATGATGAAGGCCGAACTTGGCCTGCTCCCCCTGACGTCAGGCTCGATCACGATTCTCGGCCGCCCGGCAGGAGCGGCAAACCGACTTATCGGATACGTGCCGCAAAGCTATACGTCGGACATCGACTCGAACCTCACCGCCGAACAGTCGGTGCTGCTGGGATTGACCGGCACGAGGTTCGGCATCCATTTCGTCACCAAGGAGCAACGGGCCAAGGTACGCGAGGCCATGGCATTCACCGGCATCGCCGACAAGGCAAGGCTGCGGCTGTCCGAACTGTCCGGAGGCCTGCGCCAACGCGTCGCCATCGCCCAGGCGCTGGTATCCGATCCGAAACTGCTCATGCTCGACGAACCGCTCGCCAACCTCGATCTGGCGAGCCAACGCTCCGTCGTGCACGTACTCGCCCGTCTCAACCAGGAACTCGGCATGACGATCCAGGTCGTCGCGCACGATCTCAACATGTTGCTGCCGATCCTCACCGGAGCGATCTACCTGCTCGACGGACACCCGCACTACGCGGCGATGAACCAGGTGCTCGACTCGTCGCTGCTCACCCACCTGTACGGCACGCAGGTGCAGGTGATCACGACGCCGCAGGGCGACATGTTTGTCACGCCCACCGCCGACGAACGACAGGACATGGTGCCCGACACCCACAATCCGGCGGAGGTCGCGCAGTTCCACCATCACGCCGGGTCCCATGGCGCCTCCGATGCGCCGAAGCAGACGGGAGTGACCCGATGACCGGTTTCGCCTTCGATCCCGAATGGATGGGCACGCTCAGCGCGCCGTTCATGACCAACGCCTTCCTCGCCGGGCTGTGCATAGCGGTCGCCGCCGGCGTGATGGGCTATTTCACCATTGCCCGGCAATCGACGTTCGCGGCCCATGCCCTCGCCCACATCGGACTGCCCGGCGCCACCGGCGCCGTATTGCTCGGGCTGCCGGTATCGCTCGGACTGGGCGCGTTCGCGCTCGCGGGCGCGCTGGTGATCGGCGCCCTCGGCAAACGGGCCTCCCAGCGGGAGATCGCCACAGGCACGGTGCTGGCGTTCGCCACCGGCCTCGGCCTGTTCTTCGCACGGCTGTCGAGTTCCGCATCGCAGCAGATGCAGTCGATCCTGTTCGGTTCGATCCTGACGATCACGACCGACCAGATCATCGGGTTCGCCGCGTTCGACGCGATCCTGCTGGCCGTGCTGGCCGTGATCTACCGCCCGCTGCTGTTCAGCTCGGTGGATGAACAGGTCGCCCAGGCCAAGGGCGTGCCGATCGGCGCGATGAACGTCGCGTTCATGGCGATCATGGCCGGCGTGATCACGATCGCGGTGCCGGCCGTGGGAACGTTGCTGATCTTCGCCTTGGTGATCACGCCCGCGGCGACCGCGAACGTCATCGCCGGGACGCCGTTGCGCGCGATGGTGCTGGCGAGCGCGCTGTGTCTGGTGTCGATCTGGGGTGGCCTGGTATTGGCGGCGATGTTCCCTGCTCCGCCGAGTTTCATCATCGTGTCGCTGTCGACGCTGTTCTGGGCTCTCGCCAAGGGGGCGGGCGCGTTGCGCAGGCGGTAGGTGTTCGTCGGAATCGCGACCTGCGCGGCGCATGTGGTAACGGTGACGCGATGGTCGTGGCGATGGCGATGGCGTCTTTTTTGCCGGGGTTGCGGCATCATCGTCTGCGGTGCCGGCCCGGTCCCGGAAAACCCGGTTGGTTCTTGCGTCAGATCAACTGGGTTTTTCCGTTTTGACGGTCTCGGCGCGACTTTTCTCGGGAATCGGCCGTATCAGCCTGAAATAGTTGCGTTACCGTCCTCTTGACGCAATTATTTCGGGCAATCAGCCCATTGTTCCCGGGATTGTTGCGTTGAACGGTTTGCGGCGCGACAATCCCGGGAACATCGGCACGGGTTTTATTGCATTGGAGCGTTCCAGGCATCATGGATCATACCGATGCGGCATTGTCTCCATGCGCATGCCGGATATCCTCGGATGTCTGAGTTATCCACAACACGCCCGAAATCCAAGGTTTTATCCACATACCCCGATTCGGCTTGCCCGGGCCAAACCCGTATGGTTAACGTCGGATCATGAAAAGACATCGAAAGGTCATCGCGCTGTTGCGGGACGCCGAGCATGAGCATCGTTGCGCGGTTCCCGGCGACAGGGCGCTGTACCATGCCTTGCGCCGCCGAGTGGGATCGCGGGAGGTCGTTTCGCCGTATCCGAATCTGTTCGCGGACATAGCGTATTGGGATTCGCTCAACGCGGAGGATCGATCATTGCACATGATCCGGGCACTGGCTCGCATTCATCCGAAATGGACGTTTGCCGGGCTGAGCGCCGCTTGCGTCTATGGATATCATCATGCATACTCGCTGCATGATGGTTCGGTGAGCATCGCCTCGCCCAAGGGATCCGGGCGGAACGACGCCGATCGGCTGCATCGTATCTACATGCGTTCCGTCCCGCGCTGGCAGTGTCGGGGCATACAGGTCACCTCACCCGCACGGACGCTTATCGACTGCGCAGGCATGCCGTTCGACCAGGCGTTGTCGATCTTCGATTCCGCGCTACGTGCCGGGCATGTGACCGCAGCCGATGTCGCCACATTGATGGTCCAGACCAATTGTGACGAACCGGCGATACGCAAACTCCTACGGCACGTCAATCCCCTGCGGGAAAACGGAGGCGAATCATGGGCGTATGCCCGCATCGTCGGTCTTGGCTACGCCGAGCCGATGATGCAGGTCGAATTCGACAACCCGAATTCCCCGGACATGCCGTATCGAGTCGACTTCTGTTGGAAACTCGCCGACGGACGCATCATTGTGGCCGAATATGACGGTATGGCCAAATACGCCGATGCCGGTAACCAAAAACGCGCCAGTCTCCAAGCGAAGCTGGATTACGAGCGAAGAAGAGAGCAGGATCTTGCCGCGCAGAGAGTCAGTGCCGTCGTGCATTTCTTCTTCGAGGATGTGGCGGATGTCACCCGGCTGGATGACAAACTCGCCGAAGCCGGGGTGCCGAAAATCCGTTGACGTCTTCCACCGGATATGGCGTCATGTCTCAAGGGCGCGTCATTCCTGGAATAGTTGCGATGGGAACCGGCCGGCGCAACTATTTTCGGAGCATTGGGTCGATTCCCCGGAATTGTTGCGCGAAGAACGAGGCAGTGCGACAATTTCCGGGGGATGCGGCTGATTTCCCGAAATGGTTGTGCCGGAACAATCGACGGCGACCACCTATCGCATCTGCCGCGCTGCCGGCATCCGGCATCCGCAGGTTCCCTGCGAGGGCCGATTGCCGTGCGTCCATTGTCAACGTCCGTTGTGAAGCTTCGCACCGAACGCTCGTTATGGTGGGTGCCGGCCGGCCAACCACTGCCATGACGCAATGGTTCCGGGGCACGGCACACCGTGGTTTCCCGGAACTTCGCCGACGGCAGACGTCCGATGCGACGTAACCGCCCGTCCCCGCGGCGCGCGTCAGCGTGGGCGCACGATCGCCGTGGCGATGGCGGCGACGCCCTCGCCGCGTCCGGTGAAGCCCATGCCGTCCGTGGTGGTGGCCGTCAGGGAGACCTGGCATCCGACCGCATCGGAAAGCACCCGTTCGGCTTCGATTCGTCTCGGGCCTATTTTCGGCCGGTTGCCGATCAATGCGACGCTGGCGCTGTCGGGTTCGAACCCGTGTTCCCGAAGATAGGCGACGGTGTCGCGCAGCATGGCCTCGCCGTGGCGGCCGGCCCCGGCGGATCGTGCGCCGACACCGAACAACATACCGATGTCGCCCAGGTGGGCGGCCGACAGCAGGGCGTCGATCAGGGCATGCGCGGCCACGTCGCCGTCCGAGTCCCCCTCGATGCCGATGCCGTCCCACAGCAGCCCGGCAAGCCACAGCTGGCGTTGCGAACCGGGTTCCGCGAAACGGTGCGCGTCGAATCCTTGTCCTATGGGCATGCCGCCATCCTTTCCCGTCTCGTCGCCGTCTCGGCGGGGCATCGTTGTAACCGGCCTTGCGGGCCGGCGCCATTTCGGTCGATATGCAGGAAGGCGGTTGCCGGTCATCGACTGGCGATTTCCGGCAACCGCCTTCCATTCATATGCGAAGAACACATCCCCGCACGATTCTCGCTTACTTGCGCTTGGACTTCTTGCCTTCGGCCTCGATGCGGGCCAGCGTCTGGGAGGCCGGCTCGTCGGGAGCGAACGTGTGATGCTTGTCGTCGCCCGGATGCGGTTCGGCGTAACCGAGGTTCACGTCCAGCAGGCGCTGCGCGTCCTCGTCGTCGAGCTTCTCGCTCAGCGCGATCTCGGACGTCAGGATGGAACGCGCCTTGGTCAGCATGCGTTTCTCGCCCGCCGACAGTCCGTGGTCGTCGACGTCGCGCTGCGCGAGGTCACGCACCACCTCGGCGATCTTGTTGACGTCGCCGGTCGCGATCTTCTCGACGTTCAGCTTGTAGCGGCGCGACCAGTTCATTTCCTTCTCGACGATCGGGGTGCGCAGGATCTCGAACACCTTCGCCACCTCGTTGGCATCGACGATGTCGCGCACGCCGACCTTCTTGGCGTTGTCCACTGGCACGTTGATGACCAGACCATCGGAAGACAGCACGGACAGCTGAAGGTATTCCCTCGTCACGCCCTTCACCGTCCGTTCGGTAATGGCCTCCACCTTCGCCGCGCCGTGCCGCGGATAGACAACCATATCGCCGACCTTGTAAGCCATGAATCCTCCGTGAGAGCCTATAACAAACCCGATCAAGTTTGTCATACGGCGTGGACCTGCGCCCCGGCGTCCGGGACGACGCGCCGTCGAACCGGTACGACACACCACAATGCCGATTTATCGCCGGTATGGTTTTACACTTTCTAGGTATGGCTACAAACAAGAACATCAATGACGATACCGTTGCCGTGCCCGTGAACCAGGCGGACCTGGACGCGGTCAGCAACGCGAGCTTCTACAACCCCCATGAGATCCTCGGAGGCCACCCCGGGACCGGCGAGCATGCCGGCGAGGTGACGGTGCGCGTGCTGCGCCCGCTCGCCAAGGCCGTGACCATCCTCACGCAGCATGGCTCCTTCGAGGCCCTGCACGAGCACAACGGCGTGTTCGTCGCCGTTGTCCCGGCCGAAAAGACGGACAACGGGTATGCGGTCCCGGACTACCGCGTGCGCACCGTGTACGGTCTGGCAGACAGCATCGTCGAGGACGATCCGTACCGCTACATGCCCACCGTCGGCGACATGGACACCTACCTGTTCGGCGAGGGACGCCACGAGCGCCTGTGGGAGGCGCTGGGCGCGCACGTGCGCCGCTTCGACGACCCGATGGGCTCGGCGAACGGCACCCCGGGCGAGCCGCTGGTCGGCACGGCGTTCGCCGTGTGGGCCCCGAACGCGCACGCCGTGCGCGTCGTCGGCAACTTCAACGGCTGGGACGGACGCCGCCACGCGATGCGCGAGCTCGGGTCCTCGGGCGTATGGGAGCTGTTCATCCCCGGCGTCGGAGACGGCGAGGTCTACAAATACGAGATCCTCAACGCCAACTACGAGTGGGTCATGAAGGCCGACCCGATGGAGCGCTCACACGAGATCCCGCCGGCGACCGGCTCGATCGTCGTGGATTCGGACCATGAATGGGACGACGAGGCGTGGATGGCCAAGCGCCGCAAGACGAACCCGCACGACGGCCCGGTCAGCATCTACGAGGTGCACGCCGGCAGCTGGCGCAAGGACGTCGCCAACTACCGAGAGCTGGCCGACAAGCTCGTGCCGTACGTCGAGCAGGAGGGCTTCACCCATGTGGAGTTCATGCCGCTGGCCGAGCACCCGTTCTCCGGCTCGTGGGGCTATCAGGTCACCGGCTACTACGCGGTCGACTCCCGTCTCGGATCCCCCGACGACTTCAAGTATCTGGTCGACAAGCTGCATCGTGCCGGCATCGGCGTGATCATGGACTGGGTGCCGGCGCACTTCCCGAAGGACGCGTTCGCGCTCGGCCGTTTCGACGGCACGCCACTGTACGAGGATCCGGATCCGCTGCGCGGCGAACACCCGGACTGGGGCACCTACGTGTTCAACTTCGGACGCCGCGAGGTGCGCAACTTCCTCGTCGCCAACGCGAGCTTCTGGCTTGACGAGTACCACATCGACGCGCTGCGCGTGGACGCGGTGTCCTCGATGCTCTACCTCGACTACAGCCGCCAGCCCGGCCAGTGGCGCCCGAACATCTACGGCGGCCGCGAGAACCTCGAGGCGATCGACTTCCTCAAGGAGGCGAACGCCACCGCGTACAAGAACAACCCCGGCATCATGATGATCGCCGAGGAGTCCACCGCGTACCCGGGCATCACCGCGCCGACCGACGAGGGAGGCCTCGGCTTCGGCCTCAAGTGGAACATGGGCTGGATGCACGACACGCTGCAGTACCTGCACGAGACGCCGATCAACCGCAAGTGGCACCACGGCGAGATCACGTTCTCGATGGTGTACGCGTACTCCGAGCACTACGTGCTGCCGATCAGCCACGACGAGGTCGTGTACGGCAAGGGTTCCCTCTACGGCAAGATGCCGGGCGACGACTGGCAGAAGTACGCCGGCGTGCGTTCGCTCTTCGCGTACCAGTGGGCGCATCCGGGCAAGAACCTCACGTTCATGGGCAACGAGATCGCGCAGTGGGGCGAATGGGATCACGACGGCTCCGTCGATTGGGCGGCGCTCGACTGGGCCGACCACCGCGGCGTGCAGAAGCTCGTGGCCGATCTCAACACGCTGTACAAGGCCTCCCCCGCCCTGTGGAGCCAGGATTTCGATCCGGCCGGCTTCCAGTGGCTCACCAGCGACGACGCCGATCACAACACGCTGAGCTTCGTGCGCATCGGCAAGAACGGCGAACAGATGGTCGTGGTCGTCAACTTCTCCGGCGAGGCGTGGGAGAACTACCAGGTCGCGCTGCCGCAGGGCGGCAAGTGGCGTGAGGTGCTCACCACCGACGACGCCAAGTACGGCGGCTCGGACATCCACAACGGCACGTTCGAGGCCGAGCCCGAAGAGTACCATTCGCGCGAATGGTCCGCACGACTCACGATTCCGGCGTTGGGAGCGGTATTCTTGGAACCGACAGACTGAAAGGCGGTTTCTTCATGCTGAATACCCCAACGCGTTCCACGACGCCGCGCACGGTGCTGGTAGTCGAGGACGAGCCCACCCTCGCCACGGCCGTGGCCCAGCGCATCACGGCCGAGGGCTGGACGGCGCGGGTCGCCTCGGATGGCGCCAGCGCCGTCCAGGCGGCGAAGCAGCTCAGGCCCGATCTGGTGATCATGGACATCATGTTGCCGGTGATGGACGGATTGGAGGCAACCAAGAGGATCGTCGCCGACCGTCCGGTGCCGGTGCTGATCCTCACCGCCCGCGACGACGAGTCCGACAAGGTGATCGGGCTTGGCGCGGGAGCGGACGACTACATGACCAAGCCGTTCTCGATGCGCGAGCTGATCGCGCGGTGCAAGGCCCTGCTGCGCAGGGTGGAGCGCGCCAAGGTGATCGCCAAGAACTCCGAAAACGAGAAGATCCTCGACTTCGGCTCGCTGGTGATCGATCCGGCCCAGCGCATCGTGACGCTGAACGGCGAGCAGGTGCATCTGACCCCCACCGAGTTCGACCTGCTGGCCACGCTCGCCCGCAAGCCGCGCTCGGTCCTCACCCGCGAGAAGCTGCTCGAAGAGGTGTGGGACTGGGTCGACGCGTCCGGCACGCGTACGGTGGATTCGCATGTCAAGGCACTGCGCCACAAGCTCGGCTCGGAGACGATCCGGACCGTGCACGGCGTGGGATACGCGTTCGAGCCTCCCACCGAGTGACGGCGGGTGAGTCGATTGGCACGTCCGAACATCACGAGGCGGCTTTCGGGAACGGCACGGTCCCCGAAAGCCGCCTCGGCCATTGTCAGCCCTTCTCCGGCGGGCAAATCCCGTCGTCCCAAAGGCCGGGGCGGACTCCCCCGGCCGAATTCGCACGGCAGCATCGTGCGCCCCATCGGCATGTTCTCCTCGCTGAAGGTCGAGCTGAGCGTCATCATCACCATCGCCACAGCCATCGCGTTCGGCATGTCGTGGACGCTGCTTACCTTCGGCTGGAACGGATGGATCGCGATGCCGTTGACGCTGGTCGTAGCGCTGGGCATCACCTACTTCTTCTCCCGCGGCCTGATCGCGCCGCTGCGCCAGATGCGCGACGCCGCAAACGCCATGGCCGACGGCGACTACACGGTGCGCGTGCACCTGGCCACCGACAGCAGCGACGAGATCGGCCGTCTGGCACGCGCGTTCAACGACATGGCGGAGGAACTGCAGCACGCCGACCAGCTGAGGCTCGACATGATCGCCAACGTCAGCCACGAACTGCGCACGCCCGTCTCCGCCCTGCAGGCCATGGTCGAGAACATGGCGGACGGCGTGACCGAACCGTCGCCGGCGAATCTGGAAAGCATCCTCGACCAGACGCACCGGCTCAGCGATCTGATCGCCTATCTGCTCGACTTGTCCCGCATGGAGGCGGGAGCGGCGAGCCTGAACGTCGAGGAGTTCAATTTCCACGATTTTCTCGATGAGACCATCAAGCCTCTGGAGATCGCGGACGCCGGCCATGCGCATGACATCATCATGAACGTCGACGACGAGGTGTTCATGGAAGGCGACCAGGACCGGCTGCGGCAGCTGTTCACGAACATCATCGCCAACGCGCTCAAGCATTCCCCCGATGGCACGACGGTGCTGGTGGAAGCCCATGAGGA
Source organism: Bifidobacterium aerophilum (assembly GCF_010667685.1). Classification (GTDB taxonomy): domain Bacteria; phylum Actinomycetota; class Actinomycetes; order Actinomycetales; family Bifidobacteriaceae; genus Bifidobacterium; species Bifidobacterium aerophilum. The sequence goes on from NZ_WHZW01000008.1 coordinate 110,319, forward strand.
TGACGACCACGGCATGGTGGTGACCAACGTCGTGAACTTCGGCACGCAGATCCCCTTGGCGGAACGTACGGACATTTTCCGCAGGTTCGTCAAGGGCAAGCCGGGACCGGGCACGGAATCGGGCGGTACCGGCCTGGGCCTGTCGATCGCCCGATGGGCCGCGCAGCTGCACGGCGGCACCGTCCGGGTCGTCGACGACGACAGGGGCGTCGATTTCGAGGTCCGGCTGCCGAAATACCACATCGCCGACGACGTCACTTCGGCACGGAAGCCAAGGTGAGCGTCGTCGCGACGTTCGCGCCGGCCTGTTCGAGCGCGGCCGCGCATTGACGCATCGTCGCGCCGGTGGTGATGATGTCGTCGACAAGAATCATCCGGCGCCCCGCGCATCGGGCCGGATCGGTCACATGGACGTTGCCGGTGATGCGCGCGGCACGTTGGGCCGCATTCGTCGTCTGGACCGATTTCGTCGCCACATGTCCGGTGCGCAGCACCGGCAGCATGTCCGTCTCATATCCCAGATCCGCCAATGCCACGGCCATGAGCGCGGTCAGGTCGCGCATATGCCAGCGTCCGCGGCGGATCATGGACGCGCGCGACGACGGCGCCGGCACGAGATGCACGGGATCGTTCCCCGAGACGGCGCCGCTGCGAACCGCCAGATCGGCGAGCAGCGCGGCGAACGGCGGATCGCATTCCTCGTCGCCGTGGTCCTTCCAGGACAGGATCGCGCGCCTGGCCTCGCCGCGATACCAGGCGCAGGAGTAGCCGGTTCCTTCAAGCGTGCCGGGCGCCGGACGGGTCACCGTATGCGCGAACAGATCCCGGCACGACCGGCACAGCACCTGGTCCGGCGAGTCGCATCCCGTGCAACCGCGCGGCAGCAGCAGGTCGCGGACCATCATCATCACCGTCGTCACCGTCATGGCGGTCCCGTCAGCTGATACCGTCGAATGGCCCGTCGAGCAGCCGATCGAGAAAACGCAGCGTATCGGCGGGGCTGGTGACGGCAATGGCATAGGCGCCGGCTTCGGCGGCCGGATAATCGTTGCCTCCCGGCGTCATGCGGTCGCCGACGAAGGCGATGGACGATACGGGCACGGACAGGATACGGGCCAGCTCGTGCACGGCAAACGACTTGTCCATGCCGGGCAGCGACACGTCGATGCTGGTGTAGCCGCCCGCCCGCACTTTCAGATGCGGCAGGTCACGGGACACCGCGGCCACCAGCGCGCGTTTCTTCGTCTCGTCGGGGTCCCAGGAGCGTTTGGCTTCTTCGGGGGCCTCCTGTCCGAGCGCGGAGAAGGTGAGCTGGCTGCCCCGGTCCTCGATGCGTTCGCCCCAGATATGTTCTTCCCACAATCCCAGTTCCCGTGCGCGGGCCTCCAAGGATGCCGTCGCGGCCAGACGGTCCGTCGCGCTCAGGTCGTGCGCGTACACGCATTCCCACTCCCCTGCGTCCGCAGCGGCGTCCTCCACGGCCCGCCCCCTCCACCGGTAGTATCTGGACCCGCCGGTGGGCATGAGATGCAGGTGGGAGCGGTCGGCGCGTTCCCCCACCGCGTCAAGCACCTGGCTGACCACCAGCTCGTATCGGCCGCCGGTGACGACCGCGACCATGGTCCGTCGGGTAAGTTCGACGAACCGATCCGTCATGGCCTGCGACATGGGCCGTTTGGACGAGGCGAGCGTGTTGTCGAGATCGAAGGCGAACGCCTTCATGCGCCGTGCCTCGTCGACGACGCCGGCATCGTCCCATGCATGCACCATGACCGTGTCTCCCGCCCTTTCCGGTTCCCGTCGCGGCGCCGCACGCCGCCTTCACCGTCGATAGTTAGTAAAATCCTAACGCATGTTGCCGGCGCCTTGCCCTATGGTGGATGGCATGATCGAAGCTCCTTGGAACGCCCATGTCTACCGCAACCGTCACGGGCGCGGCACCCGAACGCCCATGTTCGGCACGCGTCTGCCCCGGTATCGTACGCGCAGCGGCATGTTCGACGACATGGTGGCCGCCCAGATCCGCCGTCTCAACGGCGCCTGGCCCCAGTTGATCAAGCCGGTGCAGTTCGCGGTGGAGGACGTTCCCCCGTCGCAGCCGGCGCCCTGGGAGCCGGAGCCGAACCTGAACTCGCAGTATTTTCCCGCCGGGCATGGCACGCCGGCGCGCGTCGTACTGTACCGGATGCCGATCCAGACGATGGCCCGCGACCGCATGGACATGCAGCTGATCATCCGGGACGAACTGGTCGGCAGGATCGCCGACCTGTACGGCCGTCGTCCCGAGGAGATCGACCCCGACTGGGGGCTGTGACCTCTGCGGCCTCTGTCGCCATGCCATAGGCGTCGGGGCATGCCGGCTCAGCGCACGATGGACGGATTGCGGGTGACCTGTATCCGTTCCCGGGTCTCGTCCAGCGCGGTCGACGGCAGCCAGGACAGGCCGGCGGCGGAGGCATCGTCCACCGCGTCGCTGGTCAGCGTGGCTCCCCACACGACGTTCCGATCCGCGGCGTCCACGCGTACGATCACCGCATCGTCGGCGATGTCGGCGACGTCAAGACGCGTCGAGGCGTTCGCCTCGATCGTGACGTCCCGTTTGCCGACCTGCGTTCCGTTGACGTCGTATGCCGTGACGGAGGCCTTCGCCTTGTCGGTCCCGGTATTGGCGAGGGTGAGCGATGCGCTCAACGCGCCGGGCACGGCGAGCGCGGATGCCGCGGATGCCGTGGCGGCGTTCGTCATGGCGAAGTCCTCTTGTCCGTTGTCGCCGGTGCGTGCGGTGCGTGCGGCCGTGGTGATGGGCGTGTCCGATGTGGCGACGAGGGCCTGGGCGTCCTTGGGGGCTTTGCCGAGGTCGATGACGGTGACGGTGCCGGCGTGTATCCGGTGGTCGGCTATCGGGGTCAGTCCGTGTTCGGTGCTCCATGACAGGGATGTCGTGGTGTCGGCGTCGGAGTATGCGTAGAGCGTCGTTGCGTCGTCGGCGTGGATGCCCGGCATGATGTTGAGGGTGCTGGCCGGTGCCGTCGGCGTGTCGTAGTCGGATCCTTTGGGGGTCAGTCCGTCCATGGTCACGGTGTTGACGATGGCGGCGACGGGGGTGCGTTCGCTGGTGACCGTGACGTATAGGCCGTGTTGGCCGCCTGCTGCCGCGGATAGGTCGACGGTGGTTTCGCCGGTTGCCTTGATGGTCACGTTTTCTCCGGTGGACAGGGTGAGGCGTCCGCTGGTTGTGGTGCCCCATGCCCGTACCTGTACGGTGGTGGGTTTGTTGGATGGGTTGGCGATGACGAGGCGTTGCGTGGTGCCGGTGGTCGTGCCGGGAAGCAGGAATTCGTGGCTGAGGGATGGGCTGGTGCAGGTGGCCGCCGCGATGCCGGTCAGGTCGCCGGTGGTGGCCCATGAGGCGGAGGCGGAGGCGGTGCCGGTGCCTTCCCGTGATTCGAGCAGGCGGGTGCTGAGGATGCCGGCCTTGTCGCCGGGGGTCGTGTCGGCGGTGAGGACGGTGGATTCGCCGTCCGAGGCGAGTGTTTTGCCGTTGTCGGTGCCGGCGAGGGTGCCGATGACGGAGTGGTAGACCGAGCCGAATGCGGCGTATCGTGCGGCTGAGGTGAGGTCGCCGGCGGTGGCTTGGAAGGCGCTGTCCCCGTAGGATTCGGTGTCGGGCAGGCTCAGGCGTGCCGGACAGTAGGAGGTCAGTTGCAGTTGGCTGACGGTGTGCGAGGTGGCTGCGCCGTTGGTGATGTGGTCGACGGTGCCGGTGGCCGGCGTGAGCGTGGTCATGGCGGTGAGCGACGCGATGACGGCGAGTGCGCTGACGGTTGCGACGGTGATGGTCAGTCCGGTGTGTGCGGCGCGGTGGCGTGGCTTCTGCTCGCTCATGATTCTTCTCCCGTGTAGCGGTATGTGCGGTGCGGCAGTGCGACGAGGCAGTAGAGTGCGGTGATGGTGCCGGCGCAGATCAGCCAGGCGCGTCGCCATTGGCTGTGTTGTGCGAGTCGTTGGCGCGTGGTGTCGATGTTCTGGTTGTCGGCGCTGTTGATGGTCAGTCTGTAGTAGGTGCCGTTGGTGGCTGATACGACTGATTGGGTGCCTTCGGTTGCGGTGACGTTGCTGATGAGGCGTTGTGCGGCGCTGTCGGTGTCGTCGTCGGTGTCGATGGTGACGAACAGGCCTCCGAAGCCGAGTCGGCTGATGTCGTTGATGGATTGCGCGTCGGCGCCGGCTAGGAGTTTTGCGGCGCTTCGGGCGAGGATGGCGTCCATGTCGGAGGTGTCGTCGTCGGTTGTGCCGGTGGTGTTTGCCGTGAGGGTCAGTTGCAGGCGTTGGGCGGGCGAGCTGTCGATGAGGTCGCCTCGGGAGGATCGCATCACGGTGTACTCGACGCTGGTGGACGAGGTGGCGTGCAGGGCGAGGATGCGGTGGTCTGCTCCCTGTGCGAGATAGTCGGAGGCGACCATGGGCAGTCCGGATCGTGAGACGGCGACGCTGTCTCGGTTTCCGTCCGACAGCGAGGCCCATCCGGTGGCCGCGGCGCAGGCGACGAGCAGGATCGCGAGCGCGGCTCGTGCGATGCGGGCGGCGTGGTGTCGGGCTGTGTGTGGCGTCGTGGGTTCGGCGGTGTCGTTGGTGGTGTCGGTGCCGGTGGGTTGGCGTAGGGGCGTGAATCGTTTGACTGCGGCTCCGGCTACCAGGCATGCGCATGAGAGCATGCCGAGCATCATCATCATGATGCCGGGGGTGGCGGATGCGGCCACGTCCGTGTTCGTGTCGGATGCGATGGCGATGCGTGTTGCGCAGAGTGCGAGCAGGCCGCCGGTCAGTGTGGTCGTCCACATGAGTCGGGAGGCTCGCAGGGCGAATGGTAGGGCAAGCGAGGCGATCGAGAGGATGGCCAGTGCGGTGAGGACCGTGGCTGCGGCGAGTGCTGCGGGGTCGTGGATCATGCCGTTCAGTCCGTCGGTGGCGGCGGGGGCGAAGACTCGTCCGAGTGCGCCGGCCAGGGTGAGTGCGGCGGGGCGTCCGTCGGCGGTGACGGTGGGGGTGGTCATGTCGGCGAAGATCTGTCGCCAGGCTCCTTCGGATGCGTATTTGACGGCGTTGACGAGGGTCGGGGCGGTGACGAAGGCTGCGGGCACGGGCATGAGCAGCAGCATGATGCGGTGTCCTCGCACGAAGATGAGGAAGACGACGAAGCTGGCGATCAGGGGCAGCAGGAGTTGTGGTTCGGCGGCGATGACCGGGATGAAGCACAGTGATGCGAATGCGGCCGATTGCACTGATTGGTGGGGTTTGAGCTGGTCTTCGGTGCGGTACATGCCGACGGCGCGGAATGCGAACGCGAACGCGGCGGGCATGAAGACCATGACCGTCAGCATCGGCAGGTCGGCCGTGGCGAACAGGCCGGCGCCCATGGCGAGCGCGGCCCATAGGAGGCCGGCGGCGACGCGTATGCCGTTCGATCTGGTGAAGATGCCGGCGAGCGCCCAGAATGAGAGTGCGGCCAGTGGTGCGGCGGTGAAGTAGATCAGGGTGAGTGCGGCTGCGGGGTGGCCGAGGGTGATGGTGGATGCGGCGAGCCATATGAGCAGCCAGGGTGCGGGTGGTGCGGGGGTGCCGGTGGCGAAGGCCCATGGTGTGGTGGCTGCTTGGGCGAGTTGGCCGAAGGTGGCTGAGGTTGGGGGCAGTTGGTCGGAGTAGAGGCTGGCGCCGTGGGTGAGGGCGGCGGTGAGCGTGTCGTGGTGGCTGATGGCGATGGTCAGGAATGCGATGAGTGCCATGCCGGCGGCCAGCGTCCATCGGCGGATGAGGCGTTGGTGCAGGTGCGTGCGGGCCAGGGGGCTCAGGAGGATGGTGTTGTGTTGGTCTTCGAGGGCTTGGGCGCGGTCTTTCCATTGGCCGAGTTGCTGGCGGTTGACGCTCAGTGCGGTGAGCCGGTTCATGGGTGTGGTGCTGTGGCGTGCGACGAGTCGTCGTGCGGCTGCGGCGCGGGGAAGCGAGATGATGGCTTTCCAGGGCAGGCAGAGTTCGCATGCGGCGCGCCATGGACGTTTGGACAGCAGGTGCGCGAGGGCGGCGCCGATGGCGTGGATGAGGCGTGCCAGCCACAGCAACGGCCACCAGAGCATGCGGATGTCGGTGTATAGGTAGCGTTGTCCGGCGCTGATGACCGCCATGGTGGAGTGGATGTGGTCGTTGTCGTCGACCGGTTGTCCGTTGCGGGTGCGGATGCCTTCGTAGCGGGCGCGTCGGTGGGCGATGCGTGCGGTGGGTACGACGACCACGCGTCCTCCGTCGAGGCAGATGCGTCGGCAGAGGTCGGCGGATTCGCCGTAGGTGGTGAACCAGCCGTTGATGCCTTCGATGGCGTGCAGGGTTTGGGTGGGCAGGAGCGCGCCGGCGAGGGATACGGCGAACACGTCCTGTCGGGAGTCGTATTGTTCCTGGTCCTCTTCGCCGTCGACGACGAGCGATTCGAGGCGGTGGCGTCCCGCGTACAGGCCGACGTCGTGCAGGTTGTCGCCGCCCCAGTCGAGTTGTTTGGCTCCCAGGAGCGATGCGGTGGGGTTGTTGCGCCAGGTGTCGGTCAGTCGTGCCAGGCAGTCGTCGGCGGGGCGTGAGTCGTCGTGGAGCATCCACCAGGCGCGTACGGTGTCGGGAAGGCCGGCCTTGGCCATGGCCTTGGTGGCGGCGTCGCCGAAGGAGACGGCTCCGTGCACGGGGATGACGCGGATGTCGACGGTTTTCGTTTCGGGCACGGCGCGCAACGGTCCCGACGGCGAGGGGATGACGTCGAAGCTGGCGGTGACGGGCTGCGCGCGTCCGGTGCCGCAGTCGGCGACGACGATCGTGCCGGGCAGCACGGTTTGCGCGAATACCGCGCGCATCGTGTCGGGGAAGAACCGCAGGTCGTCCTCCACGGTGATCACCGCCGCGATGGCGGGGTCCACGTCCTGTTTGTGGGAGTATGGACGGTCCGCCAGCAGTTCGGCGAGGATGTGCTGTATTTCGCTGCTGCCTGTGGGATTCATGTGTTCCAGTGTACGCATGGATGCGGAAGGGGCGTCATGCCCTCTCCCTGTGCTCCTTTTTGTAACGGCGGCGTTCGCGTTCGCTCATGCCGCCCCAGATGCCGAATCGTTCGTCGTGGTCGATGGCCCATTTGAGGCATTGCTCGCGTACCTCGCATTGCGCGCATACGCGTTTGGCGTCGCGGGTGGACCCGCCTTTTTCGGGGAAGAACGCCTCCGGGTCGGTCTGGGAGCACAGGGCCTTGTGCTGCCATGACAGGTCCCCGTCCGGGTGGAACAGCCCCCATAGTTCGCTCAGCGGCTCTTCGGCGGAATCATCGACGACACCCCACATTCGTCTCCTCCTTACCGATGCACTTATGCTGTCAACCGTTAAATTACACACATGCGATTTGGGATTTGTCAAATCCCTCGACCATCGCCCCGTGTCATTACCCCGCTTTGGCGGCCGGTGTGGTACCGGAGGTCTGCCGGCATGTATTGTGCCGTTCCTGCGCAGGATGTGGCCCGCCGTTGGCGAGTCGGCGTTCCCCTGTGTCAAAGTGTCATGTGGTATTGACGGCTTGCGGGCGAAACGGAGGAGGCTTTCCATGATTGACGGCAACGGCGGTACGGACAGGTCCATTCCGCCCAGTTTCGCCCCGTCCGGGGCCAGACGCAGGCCCGGCGCCGACGCCGTTCGCGCCGATGCGGCCGGGACGGCCCGGTCCGGCGCCGATCCTGCGACGCCGCCGTCGTTCTCCCCCGCCTCGTCCCGTCAGGGCCGTCCGTCGTCCGACGCGGCGCCGTCCCGCTCGCATGCGGCGCACGCGGAGCATGGTTCGACGCGGCGCGCGGACGACGGGCCCGAGGGGTCCGAGTCCGGGCAGCCGCGCAGTTTCGCGCCCCCGGCGGCACGGCAGGCACGCCGATCGTCCGGCTCGTCGCGCAACGCGGCCGTCTCTCCGGCCGTCTCTCCGGCCGTATCATACCGTCCGTCCGAACCGTCGCACAACGGCGTCCACGCGCCCTCCGCCGTACCGGGCCGGCCGGGTCAGGCCCGCCCCGCGGCGCGGACGCGCCGTCGCATCCGGCCGGCGCGCATCCTGTTCGCCACGCTGATGCTGTTGGTCGTCCTGCTCGCGCTCGCGCTGTTCGGCGCATGGAACTGGGTCGACGGCAAGCTCGAGCGGGATTCGTGGCTGACCGGCATGGCCGATTCCTCCGGCGCCACGTCGTGGCTGCTGGTCGGATCCGACAAACGCGACAGCACCGAGGGCGTCAGCGGCGCGGACGACCAGACGGTCACCGGTTTCCGCACCGACACGCTGCTGGTGCTCACCCGGCCGAAGAACGGGCTGAGCTCGCTGATTTCGATTCCGCGCGACTCGCTGGTGGAGGTCGACGGCCAGTACATGAAGATCAACGCCGTGGCGCAGGTGTACGGCAACAAGGCGCTGACCGGCGAGGTGGAGCAGATCACGGGCCAGAAGATCGATCATGTGGCCGAAATCCAGTTCGGCGGACTCAAGAACGTGGTCGACGCGGTCGGCGGCGTGAACCTGTGCTACGACCAGGACGTCGACGACGCGTATTCGGGGCTCAAGTGGACGTCCGGATGCCATGACGCCGACGGCACGACGGCCCTGGCGTTCTCGCGCATGCGCTATTCGGACGCGCAGGGCGATTTCGGACGCGCCGCACGCCAGCGGCAGGTCATCGCCGCGGTGATGAAGAAGACGCTGAGCGCCGGCACGCTGCTCAACCCGTCGAAGGTGGCCAGGCTCGCCGATGCGGGTCTCGGCTCGCTGACCGTGGACGAGGACACGGATCCGATGACGCTGGCGGCGATGGCGATGGCGTTCCGCGACGCGACGGGCGCCTCCGGCGTGACCGGAAGCCTGTACTGGTCGAATCCGGACTATTACGTGGACGGCGTCGGCTCGTCGGTGCTGCTGGACGACACGGCGAACACCGAGCTGTTCGCCCAGCTCGCCTCGGGCAGGCACGCGGCGGGCGAGGTCGGCACGCTCGCCGAGAACTGACCGGCCCTGCCCGCCGTCCCGGGCCGGATATCCCTGAGCATCCCTTTCCCGATCATCGTCTTTTCGGCGTGTCGTCCCGTCGCGCGTTGCCGCGCAAGGCGACACGCCGCATGGCGGGCGTTCGACCACATACCCCGTTCCGGCTTGCCATGCCGGACCGCGGCCCGGCACACTCGTGCCATGGGCAGATCGGGAACGCTGATACGGACGGGGAAACCGCCGCGCCATAGGCGCAGGCGGGATGCGCGGCGCGCGGGGATGCGGCGCTGGGACCGCGTGCTGCCGTTGGTGGCCGCGGTCGCGCCGGCGGCGGCCCAGATGGTGATGCTGGCGGCGATGCTGGCCGAGGGACGGTGGCTGTTCGCGTTGATGGTGGTGCCCGGCCTTGTGGGATGCGCCGCGTCCGCGGCACTGTCGCTGCGGGGAGGACGCCGCGCCGGCGGCGATGGCGGTGGTCCGGAGCCTGACGAGCGCCCGGCGTCCTTCGGGGAGCGAGCCGGAGGCGATGGCGACATCGGCCATCGGGGCATCCGCTGTCCCCCGTGGGAGGATCTGGCGTGGCCGGGCGCGCATGATCCGCTCGCCTGGCGGCGTATCGTGCGCGACTGGTTGTCCGGGCCGAGTCTCGACGTGGCGATCGGCATGGCGGCCGGCGGCGTGTTCCGTCTCGATCTCGCCCGTCGGGGCCCGCATGCGCTGGTCGCGGGCACGACCGGTTCGGGCAAGTCGGTGCTGCTGCAGACGTGGTGCCTGGCGTTGGCGTGCCGCAATCCGCCCGATCGGCTCAATTTCGTGTTCCTTGATTTCAAGGGCGGCTCTGCGTTCAACCGTCTGGCGGCATTGCCCCACGTGGTGGGCAACGTGTGCGATCTCGACCTGGCGCATGCGATGCGCGCGCTAGTGGCGCTTGAGGCCGAGCTCACGCGTCGCGAGCGTCTCGTCGCCGAACGGCACGCCGGCGACATCGGGCAGTTGGACGATCCTCCGGCGAGGCTGGTCGTCGTCGTGGACGAGTTCCACGCGCTGCGCAGCCAGTTGCCGGATTACGTCGACCGTCTGGTGCGGGTCGCGGCGCTCGGCCGTTCGCTGGGCATGCATCTGGTGGCGTGCACGCAGAACCCGGCCGGCCAGGTCACGGCGGACATGAAGGCGAACATCGCGGTCAACATCTGTCTTCGCGTGCGCGACGGCATGCAGTCGGCGGAACTGGTGGGCTCTCCCGTCGCGGCCTCGATCAGCCCGTCGCTGCCGGGCGCCGCGTACTGTTCCGACGGCGAGAGGGTCGAGGCGCTGGTATGCGCGCGGGCGCGCGACCTCGACGCGATGGCCAACGCGGTGTGTTCGGCGGGCCGGTTCTGCGCGACGCCGCCGGCACGCCGGCTGTTCAGCGCTCCCCTGCCGAGGCTGGCCGTCATGCCGCGGCCGCGCCGTGCCGCTCCGGGAGACGGCCACGACGTCGATTCCGGCGACGGCCCGGGCCGCGACATGCGTTCCGGGCTGGCGTTCGGCGTGCTTGACGACGGGGTGCGGCTCGAGGAGGCCCGGTTGCGTCTGGGCGAGGGCAACGTCGCGGTCGTCGGCCAGCCCGGACGGGGCAAGTCGACGCTGCTGTCGGTGATCGCCGAGGCGGCGCGCGCCCTGCCCGGCGTGCAGGTGCGGTTCAGCCGGCGCGGCGAGCATGGCATGGAGCGCGTGACGTTGCGCCGGCGCGGACGTTCCTCGACGGGGCGGGGGCTGGCTTCCCCGGCCGGGCCGCATGTCGTGTGGCTGGCGGACGACGCCGACGAACTGCTCGACCCGCTGGGAGACGATCCGATGCGCGGGGAGTTCGCCGACGCGCTGCGCGACCCGGGGGTCACGGTGGTGTTCGCCGTCGAATCGTCGCGTCACGTGCGGGTTCCCGAGCATTGCGCGACGCGCGTGGTGCTGCCCACGGGGGATCGGCCGACCGACCTGATGGACGGCGTGCCGCAGGAGGTTCTCGGCCGGTTCACGCATGAGGATTTCGGCACGCCGGGGCGCGCGGTGCTGATCGGGCGCGGCCGCGCGATGCCCGTCCAATGCTATCTTTTGCAATCCGTTGGCGAAACCCCTTGAAAAGTCGGCGGTTTCGTGGTTACCTGTGTAATGGATTTCATCAAGGGCCCGCGTGGGCCACAAGGAAGGCGAGACGATGAGCAGTGCTTTTGACTGGCGCGCCAAGGCCGCGTGCCGCGACAAGGATCCGGAGTTGTTCTTCCCGGTGGGCAACACGGGGGCTGCGTACCAGCAGATCGAGGAGGCCAAGGCCGTGTGCCGCACCTGCAAGGTGATCGACGCGTGCCTCAAGTGCGCGCTGGACACCAACCAGGACTACGGCGTGTGGGGCGGCCTGAGCGAGGACGAGCGCCGCGCCCTCAAGCGCCGCGCCATGCGCGCCCGCCGTTCGCAGGCGTTGCAGAACCTCTGATCCGCACGTTCGCGTACAGGACGAAGGAACCCCGGAAGCCTTTCGGTTTCCGGGGTTCCTTCGTATACGGCCGTTTCGGCCGGGGCCTATTCCTCCTGCGCGGCGCGCAGCTTCATTTCCAGCACCACGCGCGTGCCGCCGTCGCGGCGCGGCTCCCAGCGCACGCTGCCGCCGAAATCGTTGGTCACGAACGTGTTGATGATCTGCGTGCCCAGGCCGGAGCCGGACGAACGTGCCATGCCGTGGCTTTCCTCGTTGTCGAGGCCGGAGCCGTCGTCCTCGACGACGACGTTGAGGTTGGCGCCCGAACGGCCCACGGAGATGACGATGTGTCCCTCCTTGCGGCCTTCGAAGCCGTGTTCCACCGCGTTGGTGATCAGTTCGGTGAGCACGAGGGACAGCGGGGTGGCGTCCTGCGCGGGCATCATGCCGAACTGGCCGACGTATTCGATGTTGATGTGCTGGTCGCGCATCGTGGCCAGGTCGACGCTCATCTTGAGCAGGTTGGAGATCACCTTGTCGAAGTCGACGATCTCGTCGGCGGTCTGGCTCAGTCCCTCGTGCACCATCGCGATGGTCTGCACGCGCCGCTGCGCCTCCTCGAGCTCCTTCTTGACCTCCTCGGACTTGGTCTTGCGCGCCTGCAGGCGCAGCAGCGCGGAGACGGCCTGCAGGTTGTTCTTGACGCGGTGGTGGATCTCGGAGATCGTCGCGTCCTTGGTCTGCAGCTCCTGTTCGCGGCGGCGCAGCTCGGTCACGTCGCGGCACAGTATGATGGCGCCGGTCCGGCCGTTCACGTCGTACAGCGGCATCGAACGCATGGAGACGGCCGAGTTGTTCGCGTTGAGCTCGGAGTCGATGGCGGCCTTGCCGCTGAGGACCAGCGGCAATGATTCGGGCAGCGGGTCGTTCTCGTGCAGCAGCTGCGTGCCCACCTCGCTCAGCAGCTTGCCCTGCATCGGGTCGAGCGAGCCGAGACGGCGGAAGCAGCTGATCGCGTTCGGCGAGGCGTAGCGGACGACGCCGTCCTCGGCGAGCACGATGAAGCCGTCGGCGACGCGCGCGTTATGGCGCTGGCTCATCACCGAGTCCATGTACGGGAACTGGCCGCGCGGGATCATCTCGTACAGCTGTTTGCCCGCGTTGATGCTCTCGGACTCGTTGCGGCCGTTGGATTCGCGGGTGGCCATGTTGGTCTCGCGCACCACCAGGCCGAGGGTCTTGCCGTTGTGACGCACCGGCGCGTACACGTTGCATACGGTGGACTTGCCCACGTTGCGCAGCACGGTGGACCGGAACACGACGGCCGAACGCATCGCCGCGTCCAGCTCCCCGTCCATGTCGTCGGGCACCGGCTTGCCCACCACGTCCTCGGTGCGCAGCGTCGCCACCGTGGACGGACGGCACTGTTCGGCCACCACATAGTCGCCGTTGCCGTCCTGCAGGATGAGCAGCAGGTCGGCGAAGCTCAGGTCGGCGATCACCTGCCAGTCGGCCACCAGATGGTGCAGCCATTCGCGGTCCGTCTCATCGAAATCTGGCCTTGTCGCCAGTACTTGTGTGAAATCTGCCATGGCTTCCATCATACGCAACGCGGACGCCCTCGCCTCTCGTCGCGGCGAACATTCGTGCCCGGCGCCGGCCCGGGCGCGACCGGCACGCCATCGTCCGCGTCCTTCCGCCGCCCCGCAACCAGAGTCTTGACAAAAACAGCGATTACGTTACCGTAGGTTACGGTGGCGTAGGTTATGATGGATGCGACACCGCCGGTCCACGACGGCCGGCTCGACGACGAACGGGGAGGAGCATGATGGCAGTCTCCGAAGAGGACATAGCCCGCAAGAGGGCGGCGATCGCCGCGGCGAGGGACGCCGCGACGAAGGCGCGCGAGGCCGCGCTGCAGGCGAAGGCGGACGCGGTGCGCGTACGCGCGAAGGCCAAGGCGGAACGCATACGCCGCAAGGGCGAGGAGCACGCGCTCGCCGTGATCGCGAAGGCGGAGACGAAGGCCGCGCGCCTTGAGGGCATCTCCCCCGCCGAGGTCGAGCGCAAGATCCGCCTCGACGTGCACGGCCGGCCGAAGCCGCTGCTGCGCGGCTGGATCCACGCGGTCGCGGCCCCGCTCGCGCTGGCGGCGGGCATCGTGCTGATCTGCCTGGCGCAGGGTGCCGGGCTCAAATGGGCGTGCGCCGTGTTCATGACCTGCTCGCTGGTGCTGTTCGCCAATTCGGCGGCCTACCATCTGGGCGACTGGTCGCCGCGCGTCACCGACGTGCTGCGCCGCATCGACCACATGAACATCTTCCTGCTCATCGCCGGCACTTACACGCCGGTCTCGTTCGCGCTCGAGCCGCGCTGGCGCAACGCGATCATCGCCGGCATGTGGGCGTGCACGCTGGTGGCGCTCGTCATCCACGTGATCTGGATCGGGGCCCCGCGCTGGCTGTACGTGATCGTCTACATCGTGTTCGGCGTGTCCGGAGTGGCGTTCATGAGCCTGTTCTGGACGTCGCCGTACGCCGGGCCGGCCGTGGTGATCCTGCTCGCGTCCGGCGGCGCGTGCTACATCGCCGGGGCGATCGTGTACGGCCTGCGCAGGCCGGACCCATGGCCTCGCGTGTTCGGCTTCCACGAGATCTTCCACACCGGCACCGTCGCCGGCTACGCGTGCCACATGGTCGCCATCTACATGGTGATCGTGTCGCTGTGGCATTAGCCGTCGCACCCGCCCCCTGAAGGGGGAGCCGTCGGCGCAGTCGGCCGAAGGGGCGCAACGCCCATCGCGGCGCGACGGACCGTCAGCCGGCCATGCACATATACGCGAACGTCCCGTTCAGCGCATCCTGTCGATGCGGGGAACGGGACGTTCGCATGTCTCGATCCTGGTCGAAGCCTTACTCGAGCGGCCTGGCCTCCTTGACGGTCACGCTGATCGTGCGGCCGTTGGGAGCCTGGTAGCTGACCGTGTCGCCGGCCTTGGCGCCCATGATGGCCTTGCCGATCGGCGAGTCCTCGCTCAGCACGTCGTACTCGCTGACGGCCGCCATGTCGCGCGCGCCGAGCACGTAGGTCATCTCGTTGCCGGCGAGCTCGATGATCACCAGCGAGCCGTTGCCGACGGTGCCGGCCTTCGGCGCCTCGACGATCTTCGCGTTGCGCAGCTTGACGGTCAGCTCGTTGATGCGGCCCTCGTTCTTGCTCTGCTCCTCGCGGGCGGCCTGGTAGCCGCCGTTCTCGGACAGGTCGCCCTCGGCGCGCGCCGCGGCGATGCGCTTGGCGATCTCGTCGCGGTACTGGCCCTCGCGGTAGGCGAGCTCGTTCTTCAGCTTGTCGTAGGCGTCCTGCGTCAGCGGGACGACTTTCTCCTCACCCATGTTGTCCTCCTTGGTCTGGGGTCTGCCACCGATGTGTATGGTACGAAAAAAGCGCCGACTTGCGCCGGCGCGTCCGCGTTTCGGAAAAACGGCGCGGGCGACCCGCGACGAACGTCAGCGGGTCGAGATGATGTCGATCACGAAGACGAGCGTGTCGCCGCCGCCGATGCCGGCCTGCGGGACGCCGCGCGAACCGTAGCCGTATTCCGGCGGGATGGAGACGACCAGGCGGGAGCCGACGTTGTGGCCCGGCACGGTCTGGTCCCAGCCCTTGATGACCTGACCGACGCCGATGCCGAAGCTGGCGGGCTGGTGGCGCGCGAAGCTCGAATCGAACGGGTCGGTCTTGCCCCAGACGACGCCGTGGTAGTTCACGGTCACGGTGTCGCCGCGGCGCACCATCGGGCCGTCGCCTTCGACCAGTTCCACGGCCTTGAGGCCGGCGGGGGCCTCGCCGTCGAATTCGATGACCGGGGTGGCGCCGAATTCGGCGTTGACCTTGGGCATGTTCGCCATGTGTTCCTCCTTTAGTGACGCACAACGTACATGAGGATACCCGTCGCGCGCCGGGCGCGCAACCGGCCCGCCGCTAGCATTCGACCACGTTGACGGCGAGCCCGCCCTCCGAGGTCTCCTTGTATTTGGCCATCATGTCCTCGCCGGTGTCCTTCATGGTCTTGATGGCCTGGTCGAGGCTGACGATGTGCGAGCCGTCGCCGAGCATGGCCATGCGCACCGCGTTGATGGCGGTGTTCGCGGCCATCGCGTTGCGTTCGATGCACGGGATCTGCACGAGCCCGCCCACCGGGTCGCAGGTCAGTCCCAGGTTGTGTTCGATGCCGATCTCGGCCGCGTTCTCGACCTGCGCCGGGGTGCCGCCCATGACCGCGCACAGGCCGGCGGCGGCCATCGAGCAGGCGACGCCCACCTCGCCCTGGCATCCGACCTCCGCGCCGGAGATCGACGCGTTGCGTTTGAACAGGTAGCCGATCGCGCCGGCGGTCAGCAGGAACGTGACCACGCCGTCCTCGCTGGCGGAGACGACGAAATGCCAGTAATACTGCAGCACGGCGGGGATGATGCCGGCCGAGCCGTTGGTCGGCGCGGTCACGATGCGCCCTCCCCCGGCGTTCTCCTCGGACACGGCGAGCGCGAACAGGTCGACCCATGCGGCGTCGGAGGCTTCGAGCGCGGCGTCGAGGCGATGGCTGCGTTTGAGCACGTCGCTGTTGGCGGCGAGACGCGCGTACATCTTGGGCGCCCTGCGGGGCACGTTGAGTCCGCCGGGCAGCGTGGCCAGTTCGCTGGCGCAACCGTTGGAGACGCAGTCGCGCATCGTGTGCCAGACCTTGATCAGGTCGGCGCGCACGTCATCGGCGGGGCGAGTGGCGGTTTCGTTGGCCCAGACGAGTTCGGCGATGGACAGGCCGTGCTCACGGCACAGGGCGACGAGTTCGTCGCCGGTCGCGAAATCGTAGGGCACGTCGGGGCCGAAGTCGGTGGCCGACGCCTCGTCCCGGTCGGCGAACGAGGTTCCCGCCGGGGGCCGGTCGTGGATGCCGATCATGAGGTCGTCGGTGTGGCCCTGGCGGATGAATCCGCCGCCGATCGAATACCAGACCTGTTCGTCGATGAGGTTGCCGGCGGCGTCGAAGGCCTGGAACCGCATGCCGTTGGGGTGTGCGGCCATGCGCTGCCACCGTTCGAAGACGATGTCGCGGTCGTAGTCAAACGGCACGGGGTGCTTGCCGGCGAGGTTGAGGGTGCCGCTGGCCTCGCATTCCTGGCGGATAGTCAGGACGTGGTCGGTGTTGACGGTGGCGGGCAGGCCGCCTTCGAGTCCGGCCATGACCGCATGGTCGGTGCCGTGGCCGAGGCCAGTCAGAGCGAGGGATCCATACAGTACGGCGCGTATGCGGCCGACCCGGTCGAGCACGCCGGATGAGGCGAGGGACGAGGCGAACCGTTGGCCGGCGACCATGGGGCCGACGGTGTGGGACGAGCTGGGGCCGACGCCGATTTTGAACATGTCGAGAATGCTGAACATCAGTTGACAGTATAGCTAGTGCATATGTCGGTGCGGCGCGGGCTCGCGCTGGTGTCGTCCGCGCGAGCCGCGGCGGGCGGTTTCAGGACAGCGCCGAAAGCGTCATGGCGTAGATGACGCCGCCGAGCACGGCGAGCACGATCGTGGCGATGCCGGCCGCGATGACGGTGCCGCGGCGGGCGGACAGTCTGGCGGGCAGGATCGCGCCGAAGAAGAACGAGACGAGTCCGGCGGCCGCGCAGTTGACGCCGATGCCGAGTTTCGCGGATGCGGTGAGCGCGACTCCGCCGGCGGGCATGATGACCGAGTCGATGACCGCGGGGAACACGGCGCATCCCCAGGCGGCGAATCCGATCAGACCCGCCGCGGCGTAGACGAACGGCAGGAGTTTGGGGATATCGAGCCGGTCGGTGAGGGATTCGACGGCCCACAGCAGGACGAATCCGACGGTGTAGGTGAAGGCGACGGCAAACAGGCATGCGACGAGGAACCATGGCAGGGCGTTGAACCGTTGTCCGGACATCTTCACGTAGATGGGCGCGCTGACCAGTTCGCACGCGCACAGCGCGACGGCGATGACGACCGCCTGCACGAGCATCGTGGGCAGGGATTCCTTCGATTCGCGTCGTACGTCCAACCAACCGGCCATGGGCTCGTTTCCTTTTCGTTCTTTCGGCCGCGCACGGCCGTTACGGCAACAACGCGCGCCAGTCTATCGGCCGAAAGAAAACGCCATGTTTCCGAGGGATTCGAAAAAGGCGGATTGAAAGGGCGGATTCAGAACAGCGGGTCCATGTCGCCGTCGGACGGGGCCGCGGTCCGGGCGGCGGGCCTGCGTCTGGCCTCGACGGTCCATGCGCCGTCGGTGTTCACCGCGCGGGCCTCGTAGGCGAGCGTTTCGAATCCGCGACGCTGCCCGTGGTTGATCTTCCAAGCGGCGTTCCATGCGGCGTGACGGTTCGTCGCCTCGAGCACGGTGTGCCATCCCGGGTTCCTGAGCAGCCATGACGCCAGGTCGGGGCCGTTGCGTTTGACGCGGCCTATGGGGCGGGGGTCCTCGACCATCGCGTCCATGCCTTTGCGACGGCACGTCTGCAGGAATCTGGCGGCTTCGAGGTCGTCGTTGAACGTCACGCGGATCACGGTCTTTCCCATAAGGATTTGATTCTACCCGTTTTCGGACGCATCGCGGACGCGCCGCACGGCGTGACCGCCGCGGCCCGTGGCAGATCCGTGCGGCCGCGTCCGTTGTCGGAGAAGGTGCCCCTGGCGGGACTCGAACCCGCAAGCCGAAGCGATCGATTTTAAGTCGACTGCGTATACCATTTCGCCACAGGGGCGTCGGCCCGGCGACGGGCCAACCGTATCATTGTACGCTATCGCGCAAGCAGACGCCGACCGTAGTCAAGCACGATGCCGTCGAGCAGGCCGTGTTCGCTGGCCACGAACGAGTCGATCGGCTCGCCGTGGTCGGCCTGCGCGGCCGCGGATACCTTGGCGAGCACGCGGTTCCAGACGAGCGCGCCGCCGCCCACCACGTCGATGCGTCCGGGGTGGATGGTCTTGTATTCGCGGCGTTCGGCGCGGGTCATGCGCAGGAACCGGTCGTCGACCTCGTAGGCCTTCTCGTTGTCCAGCCGCACGCCGTCGACGGCCCGGTGGTCGTATTCCTTGAGTCCGAGCGCCAGCGCGGTCATCGTGGTGACGGTGCCGGACACGCCGATGATCGTGCGGGTCCTGCCGGCGGGAACCGTACGGAACGCCTCGTCGATGTGCTCGTCGATGTCGGCGGTCGCGGCGTCGATCTCGTCCTGCGTGGGCGGATCGGTGTGCAGATGCCGTTCGGTCATGCGCACGGAGCCGATGTTCATCGAGAACGCCGCCTGGACCTGCGTGTCGGGCGCGGACACGCCGTCGCCGCCAAGCACGAGTTCAGTGGAGCCGCCGCCGAGGTCGACGACCAGGAACGGCGCGGGCAGGTCGCGGGGCACGACGCTGGTCGCGCCGAGGAAGCTCAGGTCGGCCTCTTCGGTACCGGGGACCACTTCGGGCCTCACGCCGAGGATGCGTTCGATTTCGTCTTCGAATTCCTCGCGGTTCTCGGCGTCGCGCGTGGCGGACGTGGCGACGAACCGCAGACCGTCCACCGGATGTTCGGACAGGATGCCGGCGAATTCGCGCGCGGCCGCGTAGGCGCGTTCGAGCGCCTCGTCGGCGAAGCGGTGCGTCTTGTCGACGTCCTGTCCGAGGCGGATCACGCGCAGGGTGCGGGGCACGATGTCGTGCATGCCGTGCGCGTCGACGCGCGCGATCTTCAATCGGATCGAATTGGTGCCGCAGTCGATGCCGGCCACGGTCACCGAACGCTGTTCGTCATTCATCGCGGGTGCTCCTCCCCTTCGCTTGGTTCCTTCACGGGCGTCTGTCCGTCCGGCGCCGTTCCCGGTCGCGCCGTATCACACGCTTATTCGGCGTCGATCGCGCAGCGGCAGACGTTCGGGGCGAATTCGCCGGCGATGCGTGCGAGCGTCAGGTCGCCGATCGGATTGGCGCCACGGCCCATGACGAGCGTCTGGGCGAGCAGCGCGTGCAGGCATTTGACGCGCACGGGCATGCCGCCCGCGCTGGTGCCGGCGATGTGTTCCTCGCTGTCACCGAGCCGGACGGCCAGTTCGTGGCGGAATGCGAGGTACAGGTCGTGCGCCATCCGGTATGCGGCGCGAAGTTCACGCCCGGCTTCGTCGTCCGCGGCGAGCATGGCGTTGTATTCGGCCATCACGCCGTTCGCCTCCACATGGGACACGGCTTTGACCGCTTCGGGACTGGTCAGGTAGCAGGTGGTGGGGAACGGGATGCCGCCGGGCAGCACCGGGCGCGTGACGACGGCGAGCGGCCTGCCGCACACGCAGCGGGCGCCGACCGCGACCATGCCGCGCGGATAGCGTCCGAGCTGGCGTTCCACGATGGCGATGTCCCGTTCGTTCGCCGGGTCGGCCATGCACCGGTCCGCCAGCGCCGTCGCCTGGTCGATGATCGTGCTGTCTTGGTTGGTCACTGTTGCTGTCCCTTCGTCCCGTCGGAGCCGGTGTCCGCTCCGCTGTCGGCGCCCGTCGAGGTGTCGCCGGACGCGTTCTTCGATTGGTCGGTGTTCTTGGCGGTGTCGGTTTCGGGTTGCTTGTCCGCCTGTTCGAACGAATATGCCAGTTCACTATACCAAGGCAAGGCCTTCTTGGAGGACGGGTCCGTGGAGGTCTTGTCGTTCTTGTCGCCGTCCGTTGTGGTTCCGGTCACCGCCTCGGGGTGCAGGACGTGCACGACCTGTTCGCCGGGAAAGACGAATCCGAGTTTTTCCCGGGCCTGCGCGGCCACGTAGGCCTTGTCGTTCCACCGCGCGATGTTGTTCTCGAGTTCCTGTTTCTGCGCGATCAGCGACGCTTCCTCGCGTTTGAGCCCGTTGAGTTCGGATACGCTGATCGCGTACGTGTAGAACGTGGAAAGCAGTTGGATCGTGCCCAATGCGACGATGAACAGGGCGATGAAGAACACGATCGGCCCGCTGCTGCGCGTCTTGGCGCGCGTGGCGTTCCGAGGCGACTGAGTGTTGGAGGGGCGTTTCGCCGTCCGGCGTCCGGAGGCGCGTTTCGATGCGGTCTTCTTGGCGGTTTTGCCGCTACGGGACGTGCCGGGATTCGATCGTGCGCTCATAGGCAACAAAAATACCCGTCGCATTCGACTGGGAATGCGACGGGTATCGAACGCTACGCGACCTTCACGAAACGCGGTGTTTCATGAACGGTTCGGCACAGGCTCACTTGGCCAGGTACTTCTTGCAGGCCTTGAACGCGCTGTAGCCGGCGTACTTCGCGGTGGAGCCGAGCTCCTCCTCGATCTCCAGCAGGCGGTTGTACTTGGCAACGCGCTCGCCACGGGCCGGGGCACCGGTCTTGATCTGGCGGGTGTTCTTGGCAACCGCGAGGTCGGAGATGGTGGTGTCCGGGGTCTCGCCGGAACGGTGGGAGACCATGGAGGTGTAGCCGTTGGCCGTGGCCAGCTCGATGGCGTCGAGGGTCTCGGTGACGGTGCCGATCTGGTTGAGCTTGACCAGCAGGGAGTTGGCGGCGCCGAGCTCGATGGCCTTGGCCAGGCGAGCCGGGTTGGTCACCAGCAGGTCGTCGCCGACGAACTGCAGACGATCGCCGAGCAGCTTGGTGATGGCGGTCCAGTCTTCCCAGCCCTCTTCGTTGAACGGATCCTCGATGGAGACGATCGGGTACTCCTCGATGAGCTGCTCGTAGAAGTCGAGCATGTACTGGGAGTCGCGCTCGTCGCCCTCGAAGTGGTACTTGCCGGTCTCCTTGTTGTAGAACTCGGAGGAGGCGACATCGAGGGAAATGCCAATCTGCTTGCCCGGCTCGTAGCCGGCGGCGGAGATGGCGTCCATGATGTAGTTCAGGGAGTCCTTGTTGGACTTCATCTTCGGGGCGAAGCCGCCCTCGTCGCCGAGGCCGGTGTTCAGGCCCTGCTTCTTGAGGACGTTCTTCAGGGTGTGGTAGACCTCGACGCCGGCCTGCAGGGCCTCGGAGTAGGAGTCGAAGCCGTACGGGGAGATCATGTACTCCTGGATGTCGGTCGCGAAGTCGGCGTGGGCGCCGCCGTTCATGATGTTCATGTTCGGGACCGGCAGGATGTGGCCGTTGGTGCCGCCGATGTAGCGGTACAGCGGTTCGTCGGCGGACTCGGCGGCGGCGTACAGGGCAGCCAGGGAGACACCGAGGATGGCGTTGGCGCCCAGACGGCCCTTGTTCGGGGTGCCGTCGAGCTCGATCATCAGGTCGTCGAGAGCGCGCTGGTCGGAGGCATCCATGCCGATGACCTTCGGAGCGATCTCCTCGTTGACGGCCTTGACCGCGTTCAGAACACCCTTGCCGCCGTAGACGGACTTGTCGCCATCGCGACGCTCCCAGGCCTCGGCCTCACCGGTGGAAGCACCGGACGGGACCAGACCCAGACCGCGGGCGCCGTCTTCGGTGTCGAGGACGACCTGGACGGTCGGGTTGCCACGGGAATCGAGAATCTGACGCGCGTACACGCTTTCAATTGCTGCCACAACTACTCCTTTAACGTATATGTTGTGATGACAGCCTTAAGAATACCGGGCTTTGTGGACGACGCGCAAGATGACGCGACACGATCATGTGAGCGCTCACATCATTGCGGCTCCGCCATACCGGCGGTTACCGGCCATTCATATCTCGTTCATATGCGTCCCGTATGCCGCCGCCCGCGCCTACGTGTCACATCGTTCGCACTACGCCCGAGGACCGCTCGCAGCCATCGGCCGTCCGCCCTTACAGGATCTGCTCCATGCCGATCTTGTACGGTTTGAGTCCCATCCGCTCGTAGAACGCCTGCGCTCCCGGATTGCACGACCACACGTTGAGCGTCACATTGTAGCAGCCGGATTCCCGCGCGAAATCGAGCACATGCCGGTACAGCGCGGTGCCGACGTGCCGGCCGCGGGCCGACTCGTCCACGCAGATGTCGTCGATGTACAAGGTCGTGATGTCGGTGAGGATATGGCTGTTTTCGTGCCGTTCGAAGATGCAGAACGCGTAGCCGTACAGCGTCGCGTCGTCGGCGGCGAACATGCCGAACACCGGAGTCTCGTCGTCGGCGAGGATACCGGCCAGTTCGTCGTCCGTGTACTTGGTCACGCCGGTGTTGAACAGGTCCGGTCGGCCCCGGTGATGGACCTCCAGCACCTCGCGCAGCAGTTTGTGCAGCTGCGGGATGTCGCGCGGCGCGGCGCGGCGGATGTGCACGCCGGCCGCGGCGGACTGCGTCTCGTCATTGTCGCCGTTTCCGGCGATCTCGTTGGTCACATCATCGGGTTCGTTGCTCATAACCGTCCAGTGTAATGCGCGGCATTACAGGCGCTCGCGCCGGCACGGCATCCGGAGGACAATGGAAGGCAAGAAGGAACCCCCCCCCCGATCGGGTCCCCACGGGACGAAGGAGTCACCATGAACAACCTCACCGTACGCCCGTCACGCATCGTCCGTCCTGTCGCCGCGCTGGCCGCGACAATGCTGTGCGCGGGTCTTGCCGGCTGCGGCACACCGTCCGCCACGCCATCCACCGCATCACGGACCGGCACGACCACCGGCATCACATGCACGGGCCGCGATTCGCATGCGCAATACGATTGGCAATGGTTCGACACGATCGACGATCTGACGGCGTCGTCCGACCGGATCGTCTACGCGCGCATCGTCTCGTGCGCCGAACCGCCGGCGAAGGACGACGGCTACGACACCACGATCAAGGCCGAGGTTCTCGGCGCCGTCAACGGCAGCGACACGGACGACGACGCCTCGCTGCCGAAGGCCGGCGACGTCATCTCCATGCACGGCTACACCGCTTCCGGCTCGGGAGCCGGCAAACTCACCGTCGGCGGCGAGTACGTGTTCTTCCTCTCCTACCACGACGATACGTACGCGCAGCTGACGCCCGCGCTCAGCACGTTCGAGGTGAAGGACGCCGATCGGAACACGCCGACGAACATCCGCAACGCCGACGGCTCGTTCCCGCTGTCCGCGGCGATCGCCGTCAAGCTCGGCATCAGCGACGAGAACAAGCTGACCGTGTCCGAACCGGTCAGCGACGACGACGTCAGACGCATGGCCGCCGTCAATCGGGCGGTCGGATTCGACGACGACATGACGCACGACGACGATGTGGTCAATTCGTCGCGGGCGTCGTGGTGGTCGACCGCCACCGCGGACAAGGACGGCAACGTCGTGCCGCCGGCCACGACCGCGACCATGTCGCCGGCACCCGTGCCGGTCGGCAAGTATCGGCTGACGATGGTCTGCTCCGGCACCGGCGGCTTCGATGCCGAACTGACCATCGACGGCGCGGACACGCGGCACAAGACGCTTGCCTGCACGCCGGACGATGTGACGAGCGACATCATCGACATGACCGTCACCGACGCCGGCGAGCAAAGCTGGATTCGCTTCACGCCGACCGACGACACCAAGGCCGCCGGCGGATTCCGCTTCGATAAGATCGGCTGAGTCGCGGCGTGGTTGCGGGGCAAGAACCAACAGATTCTTGCCCCGCATTCATGCAAACGGCCATTTGCATGAACGGTTTGCGCTGGCGGCGTAGGCAATTCAACCTTCGACACATCAATCTCACCTGACA
>NZ_WHZW01000009.1:0-63558 GCF_010667685.1 Bifidobacterium aerophilum
ATAGGTTTAGGCACCACCCATTCTGCCTAGAAGCCTCTAACTATTCCCACCCCTCCATCAGAACAGCAAACACGGTCGCGAGATATCGGTATGCGGCTGTCGGCCTGACGATTAGGATAATGAGTCGTTGAGTACCGTGACGCGAACAGTTTCGTGGAGGAAGAGACTTGCCTACCTATCATTACCGTTGCAAGAGCTGTAACTACGATTTCACCGAGCAGCAGTCGTTCAGCGACGACCCGATCACCATTTGCCCCCAGTGCGGCAAGGAACAGGTGCGCAAGGTGTTCTCCGCCGTCCCGATCGAGTTCAAGGGCAGCGGGTTCTACCGCACCGACAGCGGCTCCGGCTCCAAGAAGTGACCGCGGCCGCGTATGCCGGCCGGGTCCGGTTCGGCGGGTGAATGTGGATAACTCATAGCGTTCGACCACATGACCCGTTTCGGCTTGCGCCGGCGAACGTCGATCCGTCATCATCGTGGGATGATGACGGATTTTTTTGTTGGCAAGGCCGGTCGCCCCGGCAGTCTGCGACGGCGCAGGCTGATGGACGCCCTACGGCGCATGATGGTCGCCGTATGCGTGGGATTGGCCGTGTTCGCGGCGCTGGCATGCGTGACGGGTTCGGTGGCGACGAGGACCGTGGTGATTGCGGCCGCCGACATCGCGCGGGGAACGGCCGTGGACGGGTCGATGCTGCGGCTGGCGCGGATGCCGGCCGGTGACGGGTCGGCGCTGCACGGCGCATGGGCATCGCTGGAGGACCTGCCCGGTCACGGG
Organism: Bifidobacterium aerophilum; assembly: GCF_010667685.1. Classification (GTDB taxonomy): domain Bacteria; phylum Actinomycetota; class Actinomycetes; order Actinomycetales; family Bifidobacteriaceae; genus Bifidobacterium; species Bifidobacterium aerophilum. The sequence continues at coordinate 780 of NZ_WHZW01000009.1, forward strand.
ATCGCGCAGGTCGACATCGTGGCAGGGCAGCCGGTGTATGGTCCGATGATCCGCGACCAGCCGACGATACCGAACGGATTCACCGTGATCGAGGTACGTTTGGCGAGCGATGCGGACGCGCTGATGGCGGGCGATGAGATCGCGCTGGCTTCGGCGGCGGGATGCGATGATGCGGACAAGGACGAGGACTCGGGACGGACCGATGGGGACGATGCGTCGCACCCGTCATGCGTGCTGGTGGAACGCGCGCTGGTGATGGGACAGTCGCCGAAGGCAAGCGCCGCCGGCTATGCGACCGATGCGACGGCTGCACTGGCGATGCCTCCGGAGGACGCGTTGCGCGTCATGTCCTCCCAGGAGGCCGGTGCCATCATCGCCGTCGCTCGCTGACTCGTCGACCTGTGTTCAGCGCCTGTCGTTGAACACAGCCCAATGCGGCGGCAACTCGCCGAGGATGCGCTTGTCGTCGTCGGCGTCGCGCTGGGCCGCGGTGGTCATGTCGCCGGGTTCGAGCTTGACGCCGTCGGCATCGAACAGTTCGCTGCCGTGGAACACGACGCGACGGTGCTTGCGCGGGGTGCGCCGGCTCGCATCGTACGCGGGCGCCGAATCACGTTCGTCGCTCATCGCGTCTCCTGATACAGTTCGCTGATGCGCGAGACCACGCGGTCCACCTCTTTGTCGGGGTTGACGAACGCGGCCACGCTCCACACGGTCATCACGGACCAGCCGAGCGTCGTGAGGTTCTGCATCATGAGACGGTGACGTTCACGGGTCGACTGCGTGCTCATGAACTGCACGTCGTCGGTGAGTACGGCCAACGCGTACGGCTTGTCGTTGACGCCCACGACGAGCGGGATGCGCATGCCGCGTTCGAACCCGTAGTTGACGGCCACGTTGAGTCCGCGTGCGCGCAGACGGTCGGCGAGATCGTCGAACAGCACGTTGTCGTCGATCGGCAGGGATGCCGCGGACACCGTCCCCTCGCCGAGCTGTTCGGCCCAGGCGAGCACGGTCTTGAGCATCTTCGGTCCGCTCTGGTGGATGCGGTCGTCCTCGAGATCGGCGGCACGGAACGCCGAGGTGATGTCGACGTTGCGGTCGGCGAGCGCCAGCGCGTCGAGCAGCAGGTTCTTGCCGTTGTGCACCTCGAGCTTGCCGAACTGCTGCATCAGACGGCCGTGCGTAGTCTTGGCGTAGCACATCGCGATGATCGTGTCGGTGGCGTGCGCGCCGGCGATCTCCGCGATGTTCACGATGCGTACGTGACGCAGGAACCGGCCCATCGTCTTGTCGCGCGTGGCGATCGTCTTCAGCGCGGCGCCGAGGCGCGAGCGGAACGTGTCGGTCAGGCTCACGACGGTGAGGATGTAGCTGGCGGGGACGATGGTGAAGGTCGCCGCACGCTCGGTGATGAGCCGCACGACCTCGTCGAGCTCCTGCTGGCTGGATTCGACCAGGCCGCTCGACATCACGGGCACGCCGCTGCCTTCGACGTAATGGAAGCGGATGGTTCCCTGCACGGTGGCCGCGTCATGGCTCACGTCTCCGTAGCCGTGCGTTTCGAGGAACGCGGTGAGCTTGGGCGCGCGACGCACCGGGTGCGATGCCGCCTCGACGCCCGGCAAAAGGCCGAGGAGCTTGTCGAGCGAGGCGCAGGTGACGGTATTGCGGTGTGCGAGCACGACCACGCTGCGTACGCGCGCGAGGATCGTGAGCAACTCGATGGACGGCATGTGCGCGCCGGCGTCGATGATCGCCACATCGGCTATCGGCGACGGTCCGGTCAACGCGGCCAGCGTGGCCGGCGTGGCGACGAGGATCGGCTTGGCCGCGCCGAGGATGTGACCGTAGTCGCGCTGGATGCGGCCGAACGGGGCGCGGGCGGCGGAACCGGCGAGCAGCGTGTGCAGCTGGTTGGCCTCCTGCGTGCGCGAGAACAACAGGTCGGACAGCTTGCGCATGGATTCCTGCGCGACCATCGGACCGATCGAACGGACATGTTCGACGTCGACCTGCACGAACCGGTCGGCGGCGGCCTGCATGGCAGAACCGTCCTGATTCGAGATGATCGCGGACGAACGCACGATCTCCTCGAACACGGTGGTCCACCATGCGAGCTGCAGTTCGCCGGCGACGGCGTCCGCGCCGACGCGGCGGTTGTGCAGGTCGTCGACCAGTTCGGTCAGTCCGACCGACTGGAACTCCCGTTCGAGGCAGCAGCGCTCGGGCAGCGTGTCGAGCGCGCGACGGTCGTCGTACAGCGCCTTGAGCCTGGTTTCGACGTCGTTGAAGTCCACGGCATCGATGTTGCCGCCGGCCGGCGTGGTCGCCAGCACGGTGTCGAGCGCGGTCAGTCCGGCCGCGAGCTCCTCCTGCGTTTCGATGATCGCGTCGAGCTTGGCGGGCAGCACCGGCCAGCCGCCGTGCGGCACGAACATGTGCCACTGGTCGGCCTGCTTGGACACGACCTTGAGCGCCTCGTGCAGGTTCTCGACCTGTGCGCCGACGCGCAGCAGGCTCTTCGCCTCCTTGATATGGCGGCGACGTTCCCAGAAGCCCATCGACGTGCCTTCGGACTTGCGCGCGGCCTTGGGCTTACTCGCCTCGATCATCGAATCGATGTCGCGTTCGAAGATCTCGGGCTGGAACACGTCGAGCACGCGGCGCAGGTTCTTGAGCACCATGACCTGACGGCCCCATTCGCGCGCGGTGTTCGGCACCGGGAAACCGCAGGTCTGCACGACCGCGGTCACCTGCTCGCGCGTGGCGGGCAGCAGCTTGTTGAGCAGGTCGACGACGTGCTGGTAGGCGTTGATCGCCTCTGCTTCGCTGGTGAGCGACGCCTTGAACCACGCGGTGTCGCCGGCGCCGATCGTGAACTCGCCGAGTTCGGCGGCGCGTTCGAGCTTGCCGGCCCATTCGTCGAGACGGGAACCGACGGCATGTGCGGTCTGCGGCTTGAGGCGCACGCGCGTGGCCGGATGCGTGGGCAACGCGGCGATGTTGGCGAGGTTCTGGATGGTCTGGTAGGCGGAAACGCCCCACTGCTCGTTGACGCCGTGCAAGTCGCCGAGGTAACGGGTCAGGCGCGAGCGCACGCCCACGAGCTCATCGGCGAGCTGGTCGAAGCGCGATGTGGCCACGCCCGGATGGAATCCGACGGCGGTGATGAGCTGACGGTCGATGCTGGCCGCGGCCTTCTCGTCGGCGATATCCAGCATCTGCCCGTCGAGTTCGCCGGCGCGCACGGCCTGCTGGAAGCGGCGCTTCTGGTCGGGCACGCACGGCACGTAGAGCACGGTACGGCCGTTCATCACGCATCGCGAAGCGATGGCGGCGGCCTGGTCGGCGCTGTCCTTGCCGACCTCGCTGTCGACGAACAGGCTGCGGCCGGACGCGGCCATGTTCGCCGCGTACCGCACGGTGTTGTCGACGTCGCCGATCTCGTATTCGGTGTGCGGATCGGCGTCGAACGGACTGTAGTCGGCCATCGTCTCGCCCGACAGTTCGTCGGCGGCGTCGGAGTATCCGGCGAGCGCGTCCAGCATGCGATTGCCGGTCCGGCCCTGCTCGAGCTGGTCGATGATCCGCTGGCTTTCGGCGAGCATCATCGATGACGGGTCGACGAAGCAGCCCGCCACGATCTGCCGTTCGATCGTGAAATCGGGGAACGCGACGCGGGCGAGGTCGCTGATCGCGCCGAATACGGCGGAGGTGTCCGGCGTTCCGGACTCGTAGTTCGCGCCGTCGAACAGTTCGTCGGCGTCCAGGGTCACGCCGTGCTCGCGCATGGCGGCCACGAACGCGGTGTTGAGCTCGACGCGTCCGACGAACCGGATCACGGTGTGCAGGTCGTTGTCGTCGCGCGTGACGCCGAGCGGGTACAGCAGTACGGGCATCTGGTTGCCGTTCCAGCCGGCTACGCCAACCGCGAGCGACAGTTCCGCCACGCCGGACATGCGGGCCTTCGCGGCCTTGTCGTCCAGCACGCGTTCGATGCGGCGGCCTGCGGCGCGCAGCATGGCGGCGTCGCGGAACAGCGCGTCGAGCGGCGCATGACCGCTGGCGAACAGCTGGGCGATGCCGGAGGGGTGCGCGTGGGTCAGGTCGAGCTTGGCGGTCAGCTGGCCGATGTTTTCCAGCGGCGAGGGCGCCAGCGCATGACGGTATTGTTCTCGCCAGGCGCGAATGTCCGCGCTGTTCGGGGTGTTGTCACTCATCTGGACCTCACTTGCCTACCGCGTGGCGGTATTCCTGATATCCGGGGTTGTTGTCGAGCGCCGCGTCGATGTCGGCGTCGCCGCGTGCGGCCAGCCACGCGTACAGGTCGTCGTACAGGCCCGGGTTCATCGCGAGGAACGGCAGCAGCTCGGGATGGCCGGCCATGTTGAACTGCATCGTGTAGTCGTCGGTGCGCTTCGCCTCGTCGGAGGTCAGGCCCGCGACCTCGATGGTCGGCTCGGGCTTGCGGAATTCGCCCTTGGCTACGCGTTCGAACACCGATCCCGGTTCGAACACCGGGGTGTAGGCGGCCGTTTCGGACAGGTCGGGCTGCGGTTCGACCGACTGCGGTTCGGCGGATCGCTCGGCCTGCGGTTCGACCGCGGACGGCTCCTCGGCGACAGGCTCGACTGAGGCCGGTTCGGTTGCGGTCGATTCGACCGGGGACGGCCCGACCTGTGTCGGTTCGGATTGTACCGGTTCAACCGACCCGGCCTGCTGCTTCGATTCGACGGACTGTCCGGCGTTCCGGGACTGCATCACGGCGGCCATACGTGCCTGGTTGGCGACGATGAAATCGATGGCGCTCACGGTATCCGCGACCGGCTGACGGGTCTCCACCGGACGAGTGGACTCTGCGGAGTCCGGTTCCACGGCGTCCGGCTCCGCGGCGGGAACGGTTTCCGGGGCCTTGGTCTGCGGCATCGGACCGTCGAGCACGTTCGACATCGCGTCCACGAACAGGTCGCGGGGCTCGGTGGTCTTCGGATGTTCGACGTGCAGCGGCACGGGATTCGCGATCGCCTCCGGACGGTTCGGATCGTCGACGGGTGCGACCATCGGCGTGAAGCTCTGCAATGCGGCGGCCTTCAGCTCGCTCGCACGGTGGGTGACGCTGCCGGCCGCGAACGCGCTGGTCGGTTCGCCGGCGCGCAGGTCAAGAATGTCGTCGACCGACATGTCGGCCACGTCCGGTTCGGACGCTTTGCCATCGTCGGTCGCGTATTCGAACAGATCCGTCACCGCGGCAGGCGCCGGTTCGGCGGTCTCCTCGACCTGCATGAAATCGATCGGCACGTCGCCGAACTGCATGCGCACGGCGGCCGAAGGCAACGGAAAATCGACACCCTCGGGGATGCGGATCAGCTGGCCGTCCGCACGCACCAGATACGTGCCGTTCGTGGAACGCATGTCGCGCAGCGTCGCCGAACCGTTCTCCAGCACACGCAGCACCGCGTGGCGCTTGGACATGGAACGCGTCTCATCGGGGATCTCGAAGCGCGGTACGCCGTCGTCGGCCAGCGGGCGGATCGGCTTGCGCCCGATCTCAAGGCTTTCCAACGGCAGCACGCTCACCTGATCGCAGCCCTTGACCTTCACCAGCCACCTGCGAGATCGTTGTTCACCACTCACCGCGTCAGCCTTCCTTTCCTACCGACCCCTCGGGAATAACTATGTGCCATTGTGGCATGGTTTTCTTGGATGCCGCGTGACATATCGCACGTCATCACGCGTTTTTCGTAAAACCGCACCGACAGGACACCGCATCTTTCATCATCGCACAGGGCTTGTATAGCCGCATATAGCGGAACCCCGCCCCGCGCGTGGGCGCGGTGACGGGGTTCGAAAAGCGCTTGCAATGTGCGGGATTCCCTCCCGCGTTCATTACTTGAGCTCGACGGTGGCGCCAGCCTCTTCCAGCTGAGCCTTGGCCTTCTCGGCGTCTTCCTTCTTGGCCTTCTCGAGGATGGCCTTCGGAGCGCCGTCAACCATGGCCTTGGCCTCGGCGAGGCCGGCGTTGGTGATGGCCTTGACGGCCTTGATGACCTGGATCTTCTTGTCGCCGACAGCGGTCAGGACGACGTCGAACTCGGTCTTCTCTTCTTCCTCAGCGGCAGCGCCCGGAGCGGCGACGGCGGCGACGGCGGCGACCGGAGCGGCAGCCTCGACGTCGAACTTCTCCTCGAAGGCCTTGACGAACTCGGAGAGCTCGACGAGGGTCATTTCACCGAAAGCTTCCAGCAGCTCTTCGTTGGTGTACTTAGCCATGATGGCTTCCTTTCATTCTGGCGGCGGCCTGCGTGCTCGTGCCTGCGCACCGTCTCAATGTTTTGTTTGTTTTCCGAATGGTTCATGCGGCGAGCCGCATGGGGATCAAGCTGCCTTTTCCTGCTTCTCGCGCAGGGCGTCGATCGTACGCACGGCCTTGGTCGGCAGAGCGACGAACAGGTACGCGGCCTTGGCGGTCGTGGCCTTGAGGTCGCCGGCGAACTTGGACAGCAGCTGCGGGCGAGACATCATGTCCGCCAGCTTCTTCGCACCCTCGCCGTCGTAGACGGTGCCATCGGCATAGCCGCCCGAGATAACGAGAGCCTTGTTGGTCTTGGCAAAGTCACGCAGGACCTTCGCAGCCTCAATGAAGTCGCCCTTCACGAAGGTGATGGCGGTCGGGCCCTTGAGCAGGTCGTCAAGACCCTCAATGCCCGCTTCCTTGGCGGCGATACGCGCCAGCGTGTTCTTAGCCACAGTGTAGGAAGTATCGCGGCCTAGCTTTTCGCGCAGTTCGGAAACCTGCGGAACGGTAAGCCCGCGGTACTCGGTCAGGTAGACGGCATCGGCGTTACGGAACTGCTCCGTAAGCTGAGCGACCACCGCTTCCTTTTCGGGCCTCTTCATGGCGTTCCTTCCTAGATCGGCCGTTGATCTCGGTCCGGCGCGCCATTCCATTCCAGGGCAATAAAAAAGCCCTGCGCACAGGCAGAGCAACATCCACCGCGTTTCGACTTGCGTCTTGCGGCATCCCGCGAACGGGCACATATTTCTCAACCTGCGCTGGCTTGGCGAACCAAACTTCGTGGGATTTGCATCCCAAACCAACGGTCTGTGGTTTACGGAGAGATAAATTACGCCCGAGCCTTGACTTCCGTCAAACCCGGGCGTGTCGTTCTTAAAGCAACTCATGACCGCGCAAAACGCAACATCACCGCACAAACGAGCGTGGGGTCGGGATATGCGATGGTCGACCGTAAGACTTGGGCGAGCGCCCTGGAGCGTGTCGAACATCGCATATCCCGACCCCACGCGGCAACGGGATCGTCCGTGGTCACCGCATGATCACGGCGACCATGCGCATCACTTCGTGTAGTCCTTGTCCTTGCTTTCCTTGATCAGGAACAGGGCGACGAGCGCGAGCGCGGCCATCACGGCCATGTACCAGCCCACGGCCATCACGCCGTGGTTCTCGACGAGCCAGGTAGCCAGCGACGGGGCGAACGCGCCGCCGAAGATCGCGGCGAGGTTGTAGCTCAGGCCGGCGCCGGAATAGCGCACGTTCGTCGGGAACAGTTCCGGTAGGTACGCGCCGCACGGTCCGAACAGGCCGCCCATGAACACGAAGCCCACGCACAGGAACAGCATGATCGTCGTCACGTTGTGCTGCAGCAGCGCCGGGGCGAACAGGCTGAACACGAGAGTCGCGGCGGTGAACACGACCAGCGTGCGCTTGCGGCCGTACTTGTCGGCGGCGAGGCAGCCGACGATGATGAACGCGGCGAAGAAGAACACGGAGACCATCTGCATGCCCAGGTACTGCGGCTGGGTGAAGTTCAGGCCGGAGACGCCGTAGCTGAGCGACCAGGTGCCGAGGATGTAGAACAGCGTGTAGGTGATGCCCATCGCGACCGTGCCGAGCAGCACTTCCTTCCAGTACGGCAGCAGGTCGGTCAGCGGGTGCTTCGAGGTGCGCTTCTCGGCCGCGGCCTTCGCGAAGATCGGCGTCTCGGACATGCGGGCACGCACGTACAGGCCGATGATGACGAGCACCGCGGAGAACAGGAACGGGATGCGCCAGCCGAACGCGACCATCTGGTCCTTGCTCAGCGAAGTGGTCAGCAGCAGGTTGATGCCGTACGCGCAGAAGAAGCCGATCGGGGCGCCGAGGTTCGGGAAGGAGCCGTACAGCGCGCGCTTGTCGGCCGGGGCGTTCTCGGTGGCGACCAGCGCGGCGCCGGACCACTCGCCGGCCAGGCCGATGCCCTGGCAGGCGCGGCACAGGCACAGGATGACGACCGACCATGCGCCGATCTGCTCATAGCCGGGCAGCACGCCGACGAGGAACGTGGAGATGCCCATCGTCATCAGCGCGACGACGAGGGTCTTCTTGCGGCCGAGCTTGTCGCCGAAGTGGCCGAACAGCAGCGAGCCGAACGGGCGGGCGAGGAACGAGACCGCGAACGTGACGAACGACATCAGCGTGGCGAGCGCCGGGTTCGACTTGGCGACGGTCGTGAAGAAGACCAGGCCGAAGTAGCTGGCGGCGGCGATGGAGTAGCAGTAGTTATCGTAGAATTCGATGGCCGTGCCGATCATCGACGCTGCGATGATCTCGGGCACGGAATCCTTTTTCGTGGTTTCCTGTGACAGCGACGCGACTGCGGACATGATGCGTCTTTCCCCTCTGTATCTCGATTGCGGCCGGCGATGAATGGCAACGGCCATGCAGGAACGCACGGGTATGCGACATCCGCATCAGGGGCTTTTGGCCAGCGGTGCCGCACACCGCTGTGCTGGTACATGAGTGTGGCGGAAAACCGTCCGCGGCGGAAGGGTCTGACCACATAGTGAACGCACGCGGTGGTGTTCGCCCACGCAAAAGGTCCCCGCCGGAACGAATCCGACGGGGACCTTCGAGGTTCACGGAACGCGGTCAGCCGATCACAGCACCGCGTTGAGGATGAAGTCGAGCACGAACAGGATCGCGACGACCCAGATCACCGGGTGCACCTTGTTCGCCTTCTTCTTGCAGGTCATCACGATGCAGTACATGATGAAGCCGCCGGCGATGCCGTACGAGATCGAGTACGAGAACGCCATGAACACGGCGGCGAAGAACGCCGGGATCGCCTCGGTGATGTCGTTCCAGTCGATCTCCTTGAGGGAGGCGGCCATCATGCAGCCGACGATCACGAGCACGCCGGCGGTCGCGGCGGACGGCACGGCGGAGATGATCGGGGACAGGAACGCGGACAGCGCGAAGCAGATCGCGACGACCACGGAGGTCAGGCCGGTGCGGCCGCCCGCCGCGATGCCCGCGGAGGACTCGACGTACGTGGTGGTGTTCGAGGTGCCGCAGATCGCGCCGATCGAGGTGGCGATGGAGTCGGCGAACAGGGCCTTGTCCATCTTCGAGGAGAAGCCGGAGCCGTTCTCGAGGGCCTTCTCGTCGGCCTCGGAGAAGATGCCGGTGCGGCGGCCGGTGCCGATGAACGTGCCGATCGTGTCGAACGTGTCGGACATGGAGAACGCGAAGATCGTGACGATCACGAGCGGCAGGCGCGCCACGTCGGAGAACAGGGCCGGGAAGCCGGCGCCGGTGAAGATCACGCCGAAGGTCTGCGGAAGCTGGGCGAACGTGTCGCCGATGGAGACGGACTGGCCGAAGTTGGTCACGCCGAACGGGATGCCGGCGATCGTGGTGATGGCGATGGCGAGCAGCATGCCGCCCTTGACCTTGAGCACGGTGAAGACGATCGCGAGCAGCAGGCCGATGAGGAACACCCACAGCACCTTGTTGTCGAACGCGGCGAGACCCGGGGTCGCGGCGGTGGCGAGACCCTTGCCGGCGGTCTTCGCGTCCTTCGGGGTGAAGGTGATCAGGCCGACGTTGAGCATGCCGACGTACGCGACGAACAGGCCGATGCCGCCGCCGATCGCGTGCTGCAGCGTCTCCGGGATCGCCTGGATGATCATCTTGCGGATCTTGGTGACGGTGATGATGATGTTGATCAGGCCGCACAGGAACACCATGCACAGCGTCTCCTGCCAGGTGAAGCCCAGACCGAAGCAGACAGTGTAGGTGAAGAACGCGTTCAGGCCCATGCCGGCGGCCTGCGCGTACGGCACGTTGGCGAACAGGCCCATGACGAGCGTGCCGATGATGGCCGCGATGATCGTGGCGAGGAACACGCCGCCCCACGGCATGCCCGTCTGGCTCAGGATCTGCGGGTTGACGACGATGATGTAGCTCATCGCGAAGAACGTGGTCAGGCCGGCCATGACCTCGGTGGACACGGTGGTGCCGTTCTCCTTCAAATGGAAGAACTTCTCCATATATCTCTGCTTCCTTTTCGTGGGTTGTTAGGGACCGATCACGCCTTTTCCACGCGCGCATGCATGGGTGCCGTCGGCCGATCCCGGCGAGAATCGCGACTCGCCTGCGTCCGTTTTGTCGAACGCGCCCACGATAGCACCGCCGTAAGTCATGGAGGTTTCGTGAACGCGTCCCGCATCGTGGGCGCGGGGACACGGAACGTCAACCGGCTCGGTTATCCACAATCGGCGGCAACGGCCCGAAGTTATCCACATTCCCCATCGTGCCGGTTTCTTTCCGCGATCGGATCCGGTACTGTCGGCGCATGGACCAGACCGTCACCCTCACCCAGTCCCTCGCCGACCGCAAAGCCGAAGTCACACGGCAATGCGCCGATGAGGCACGTCGACTGCGCCGCAGGATGCTGTTCGGCATGACCACCTCATTGGCGCTGCAATCCATTCCGGAACCGCGACGCTGCGATCTGGATACGACCATGCTGCACACCGTGTCCAGCACCTCGGCCAGACGGGTGAGAGCCGTAGCCAGCAATTCACAGCCGCATATCTGGAAATACGTGAACGACAACGTGTGCATACGCATCGCGCCGGATGTGTACGCGCTCAGTCCTCCGCATACATGGGCGCAGCTTTCCGATCACATACCGCTCGAGGATCTCGTCATGCTCGGAGACGCGATACTGGAACGGCAACGTGCCAGCGATGCGTCAAGCCTGTACGGATTTCTCGACGGCATGACATATTTCAGGGGAAAACAGCATTGCCGCCGGGCACTGCCGCTGCTCAGTCCGCGAGTAATGTCGCCCATGGAAACCCGAGCCCGGCTGGCCGCCGTCCTTCACGGGATCCCCGCACCGGAAACCGGCTACGCCGTGCCTAACGCACGGTTCGCATCCGGAGTCGGCATGACGCTGGACATGGCTTGGGCGCGGTTCCGCGTTGCGGTCGAGTACGACGGCGACCAGCATCGGACCGACAAGGATCAATGGCGTCGAGACCGGGAGAAACGAGAATGGTTGCAGAGTCATGGATGGGTGGTCATGTCCATCACGGCATCGAGTCTTGCCGACGACATGTCCCGCGCCGAGTTCGCCTTCCGCCTCGCGCGACATCTGACCGCTCGCGGAGCCACGTTCACGTTCACCGTACAAGCGATGACGCTTGAAGAGGCCTCGAAAAGATTGTCTCGAAATGCAAATCGTCGCGATTTTTCACGATGAAGACAGACGCTGATATTGGCGACATCACAAAACGTTGCAATATCAAGCTTTTCGATGCACACGCATTGTCTCCACATGCGCAAATAGCCGGTATCGAGGGAGTGAAGACAAATAATGTGTCTGCAAATCACGATATGGGGAGAAAACAGAATTGGAGACAAATCGTCAGTGCGGAGCCGGCGGCCGGCGCCCGCCCCGGCCTCACAAACGCGGAAAGCCCCGCGCGAAGCGAGGCTTTCCGAGAAGCAGCGTGACGGCATAGCCCGTCGCGCGATCAGCCGAAGCGGCCGGAGACGTAGCGCTCGGCCTCTTCATTCTGCGGGTTGTTGAACATGGTCGTGGTGTCCGCGAAATACTCGAGGTGACCCGGCTGGCCAACGGCCTTCAGGTTGAAGAACGCTGTGTAGTCGGCGATACGCGCGGCCTGCTGCATGTTGTGGGTGACGATCACGATCGTGTAGTCGCCCTTGAGTTCCTGGATCAGGTCCTCGACGGCGAGGGTCGAGATCGGGTCAAGAGCGGAGCACGGCTCGTCCATCAGCAGCACCTGCGGGTGCACGGCGACGGCGCGTGCGATGCACAGGCGCTGCTGCTGGCCGCCGGACAGGCCGATGCCCGGGTTGTCGAGACGGTCCTTGACCTCGTTCCAGAGGTTCGCGCCGCGCAGCGCCCACTCGACCAGGTCGTCCGCGTCGGACTTCGAGATCTTGCGGTTGTTCAGGCGCACGCCGGCGAGCACGTTCTCGCGAATCGACATCGTCGGGAACGGGTTCGGACGCTGGAACACCATGCCGACGTCGCGGCGCACGGACACCGGGTCCACGTCCTTGTCGTACAGGTTCTTGCCTTCGAGCAGCACCTCGCCCTTGACGTGGGCGCCGGGGATGATCTCGTGCATGCGGTCGAGGGTGCGCAGCACGGTCGACTTGCCGCAGCCGGACGGTCCGATGAACGCGGTCACCTTGTTCGGCTCGATGTTGATGTTCACGTCTTCCACGGCGAGGAAGTTGCCGTAGTAGATGTTCAGATGGTTGACATCAATGCGTTGTCCCATGTGAATTCCTTATTTGTTATTTACCGAGGTTATCAGCGTTCGGACTTGACGGCGAAGACCTTCGCCACGAGTCGGCCGATGCCGTTGAGGATGAGGACGATCAGGATCAGCACGAGCGCCGCGGCCCACGAACGTTCCATCGGGATCGTGGCGACGCACTCGGGGCCTGCGCTCGGGGCGCAGTTCGCGTACAGCGTGGAGTATTCCTGATACACGTACACCGGCAGGGTGGCCATCTTGCCGTCGAACAGGTTGAAGTTCGTCGACACGATGAAACCGGCGGTCATGATCAGCGGCGCGGTCTCGCCGATCACTCGCGCGATGGCGAGGATGCAGCCGGAGACGATGCCCGGCAGGGCGGTGCGCAGCACGATCTTGGTGATCGTGCGCTGCTTGGTGACGCCGAGCGCGTACGAGGCCTCGCGCAGATCGCCGGGGACGATCTTGAGCATTTCCTCGCTGGACTTGACGACGGTCGGCAGCATCAGCAGCGACAGTGCGACGGAACCGGCGAAGCCGTTGACCGAACCGGGGCCGATGAGGATCGTGAACATCGAGAACGCGAACAGGCCGGCGACGATGGACGGGATGCCGCTCATGACGTCGACGAGCAGCGTGATGGTCTGCGCGAGCTTGCCGCCGTGCGCGTATTCGACGAGGTACACGGCGCACATCAGGCCGATCGGGATCGAGATGATCATGGCGCCGCCGGTGATCTCGAGCGTGCCGATGATCGCGTGGAAGACGCCGCCGTAGCCGCCGGACGGGGTCGGGTTGCCGCCGACCACGCCGGTCATGTTGTAGCTCAGGAAGTTGAGGTTCAGTCGCTTGACACCGTTGGCGATGGTCGTCCACAGCACGGAGACCAGCGGGATGCAGGCGACGACGAACGCGAGCGAGATGAGCACGCGCATCGCCATGTCCTTGCGCTTGCGGGACGCGACGAACGAACGGGACGGCTTGAACTTGTCGAAGTCGATGACGGGAGCGCCGGCGAGCGACGCCTTGGGATCCTGGGTGAGATCAGCCATCATGCCACCTTCTTTTCCGTGATGCGACGCGCGACGTAGTTCACCACGAACGTGATGAGGAACAGCACCAGACCGGTGCCGATCAGCACGGACACGCCGAGGTCGTTAGCTTCGGGGTACTGCGCGGCGATGTTCGCGGCGATCGTCTGGTTCTGCGAGGCCTGCAGCAGCTTGAACGAGTAGGTCAGGCCCGGAGACAGGATCATCAACACGGCCATCGTCTCGCCGAGTGCACGGCCGAGGCCCAGCATGGAGGCGGACACGACGCCGGACTTGCCGAACGGGATCACGGCCAGCTTGATCATCTCCCACTTGGTCGCGCCGAGCGCAAGCGCCGCCTCCTCCTGCAGACGCGGAGTCTGCAGGAAGATGTCACGCGACAGCGAGGTGATGATCGGCAGGATCATGACGGCGAGCACCACGGCCACGGTCGCGACGGTACGCGACGGGTTGGCCGCGGGACCGTTGAACAACGGGATCCAGCCGAGGTAGGTGGCCACCCAGTTCCAGAACGGGTAGATGGCCGGCACGAGGATCAGACCGCCCCACAGACCGTAGATAACGGACGGGATGGCGGCGAGCAGGTCGACCACGTAGCTCAGCGCGGTGGCGAGCTTCTTCGGGGCGTAGTGCGAGATGAACAGCGCGATGCCGATGGACGCGAAGAACGAGATCAGCAGCGACAGCGCAGAGACGAGCACGGTGCCGAACAGCAGCGGTCCGACGTAAGCCCAGAAGTTCGTGGCCTTGCCGCCGGTGAAGTCGGAAATGGTCTTGCTGTTCGCCGCCTGGTCACCACCGATGAGCGGCCATGCGCGGAACAGCAGGAAGAGGAACACGGCGGCGAGTACCACGAGGATCAGGATGCCGCAGGCGTACGCGATCCAGCGGAACACCTTGTCCGCGGTTTTGCCGCTCGCGGCCGGCATCGTGACCGCCGTTTTGTCTTGCGAACTCACAGGTTCTCCTTATTGTCTGTGCGATGAACGAGCGAACCGTATTCGGAACCTGACCGCCTGTAGGCCGCAGCCGCGTGATGCGACTGCGGCCTACAGGATTTCACTTCAGTCAGCGTCCGGATGACCGGTTCACTTGGTCTTGATGGCCTCGATGGAAGCGGCGTCCTTCTGGGCGATCGCGTCCGGCAGCGGGGCGGAGCCGGCGGCCGCGGCGGCGGCCTTCTGGCCTTCGGAGCTGGTGACGTAGGTCAGCCAGGACTTGGCGAACTCGGCGGTCTTGGTGTCCTTGTACTCCGGGCAGGCGATCATGTAGGAAACCAGCAGGATCGGGTAGACGCCTTCGCCGGTGGCGGCGTGGTTGATCTTGACGACCACGCGGTTGTCGCCCTTGACGGAGGAGTCGATCTCGGAAGCGTCGACGACCTTGGTCGCGCCTTCGGCGGAGATCTCGTTGTAGGTGTCGCCGACCTTGACGGCCACGGTGCCGAGGTCGCCGACGGCGGAGAAGTCAGCGTAGCCGATGGTGCCGTCGGCCTGCTTGACGGTGCTCACGACGCCCGAGGTGCCCTTGGCGCCCTGGCCGACGGAGTTCGGCCAGTTCTCGGACAGGTCGTAGGACCATGCGTCGGCGGCCTGATCCTTGAAGTAGCTCACGAAGTTCTGCGTGGTGCCGGACTTGTCGGAACGGTGCACGACGGTGATCGCGAGGTCGGGCAGTTCGAGGTCCTTGTTCTGGTCGGCGATGGCCGGGTCGTTCCACTTGGTGATCTTGCCGTCGAAGATCTTGGCGATGGTGGCGGCGTCCATCTTGATGTGCTTGCCCGCGTCGGAGACGCCCTTGAGGTTGAAGATCACGGCGATCGGGGAGATGTAGACCGGGATGTCGAAGGCGGTGCCGGAGGCGCACACGGACTTGGAGTCGTCCACATCCTCGTCGGCAAGGGCCTTGTCGGAGCCGGCCCACGCGGTGGCGCCGGTCAGGAAGGTCTTGACGCCGGAGCCGGAGCCGGACGGATCGTACGCGATCTTGGCGTCCGGGTTGGTGGCCTGGAAGCCGGCGACCCAAGCGTCGACCGCGGACTTCTGCGAGGAGGCGCCGGCACCGTTGAAGTTGCCGGAGATCGGCTCGGACTTGGCGGTGGTGTCGGAAGAGTTGTTGTTGGAAGAACCATTATCGGTGGAGGCGGTGTTGTCGCCGCAGGCCGCGAGGGAGGCCAGCATCGCGAGGCCGGAAATGGCCGCGATGGAACGGAAAAGAACATTCTTACGCATGTCTGTTTCTCTCTATTCTGTCAATATTTCCTTTTGACAGTTCAAGATTATGGGAGGTTTGGCGGCCGGTCCGCCAAAATCGGTGAACGTAAGATGAACAGTTGCCAATCAATACGACTACGCCCCGGCTACGTCGTTTTTGACATAGCCGGGACGTACGCACACGCGCTGAGTACTGCGTGACGCGAAGCGTCACTCCGTGGATGAACAGTCCAGTGGACTGTTCATAGCCGTGCGCACCAGCGCACGCGCTGAGTACTGCGTGACGCGAAGCGTCACTCCGTTGGAGTATCGATCTTGTATCCCAGCCCGCGCACGGTGGTCAGGTACTTGGGATGCGCCGGGTCGACCTCGATCTTGGCGCGCACGCGCTTGACGTGCACGTCGAGCGTCTTCGTGTCCCCCACGTAATCCGACCCCCAGATGCGGTCGATGAGCTGGTGGCGCGTCATCACGCGCCCCTTGTTCTGCATGAGGTATTCGAGCAGTTCGAATTCCTTGAGCGGGAAGAACACGTTCTCGCCGCGCACGCTCACCTGATGCTGGCCGATGCGCATGACGATGTCGCCGCAGGTCAGCGGCATGTCGCCGTCCGCGTTGCCCGCCACTTCGGCGACCATCTGGTTGCGGCGCAGCACGGCGCGGATGCGCGCGAGCAGCTCACGGAACGAGTACGGCTTGGTCACATAGTCGTCCGCGCCGATCTCAAGGCCCACGACCTTGTCGATCTCGGCGCTTTTCGCGGTGAGCATGATGATCGGCACGCGGCTCTGCTCGCGGATGCGGCGGCACAGCGCGGTGCCGTCCAGACCGGGCAGCATCAGGTCGAGCAGGATCAGGTCGAACCCGCCGTGCGTGAACAGCTCCAGCCCCTCCTCGCCGGTCGCGGCGGCGGACACGTCGTAGCCTTCGCGCGTGAGCTGGTACACCAGCGGCTCTCGATACGACTCCTCGTCTTCAACGATAAGAATGCGGGTCATCTGTCCTTAGTCCTGTTCCTCTGTTGATTTCGTCTCATCTCGTCCCGGCACAGGCGACGATCTCACTGCTGAGGCAATATCGTAGCCGTTCGGTGAACCGAATATGACGAACTTCCCCAACTACGTAACTCATCGCGCGAACTATATCAACGTAGTCATGCCGAAGGTTTCGCATCCTTGCGATCGTCGCCGGCGGCCGGCAGTTCGATCGTGAACGTCGACCCCTCGCCCTCGCGCGACCATACGGAGATCGTGCCGCCGCACTCCTGCACGCAATGCTTGGTGATCGCCAGCCCCAGCCCGGAACCGCCCGTTTCGCGCGAGCGCGCCGGATCGACCCGGTAGAACCGTTCGAAGACACGTCCCAGCGATTCGGCGGGGATGCCGATGCCCTGATCGACCACGCGGATCGTGACCTTGCCGTGTTGCTCGGCGACGCCGACCGCAACGACCGTATGCGCGGGCGAATAGTGGATCGCGTTCTCGACGAGGTTCTTGACGGCGGTTTTCAGCGACTCGTCGTCGGCCATCACGGTCACCTCGTCGCCGACCTCGGCCGCGGAACCATCGTCCGCGCCACCGGGCACGACGAGCGGCACCGACGTGCCGTTGTCGGTCAGCCGGATGGCGATGTTCTTGGCGTCGGCCTGCGGCTGGTTCTCGCCGATCGCATCGCGCACGACCGTCATTACCGACACCGGTTTCATCTCGACCACGCCTTCCATCGACTGCGCCTTCTGCAGGTCGATCAGACGACGCACGAGTTCGGTCAGCCGGTTCGACTCCTTGACCACGCGGCCGGAGAAATACCGCACCGCGTCCGGATCGTCCGCGGCATCGGTGATCGTCTCGGCGAGCAGCGAGATCGCGCCGACCGGCGTTTTCAGCTCATGCGAGACATTGGTGACGAAATCACGGCGCATCGCCTCAAAACGACGTTGCTCGCTCATGTCGGTGAGAAACACCGCGTACAGGCCGTCCACAATGCGACCGGTGCGCACCCTCAGATACAGCAGATCCGAGGGAACCTCCTGTCCCGGCCGCACGCCGCGACCGTCGGCCGCGTCGGACCGGTGGCCGAGATCGGCGGAAATCGTCACCTCGCGTTCGCGCGCCCGACCGTCCGCGACGGTGAGCGAAAGGAAATCCTTGATTTCGTCGGAGTCGAGGCCGTGATCGACGAGCGCGAACTGTTTCACGCCGGGACTGAAGTAGCGCACGTTGCCGATCGCGTCGCAGATGACGACCGATTCGGGGGCGACCTCGATCAGACCGCGTTCGGCGTCGCGCACCGGCACACCCTCGCCGAACAGCGACTGCCGGGCCGGGTCGCGCAACAGCTCGGCGACCTGAGCGTCGCCGCGGCGACGGCCGGCGTCATAGGCGAGCACGGCGGCTATGGCCGCGGCCATGGCCATAGCCAGCAGCACGATGAGTGCGATCTGCCACCACATCATGGAAACAACCCTTCCGCGCGAAACGAATGCTACGGTTCCAGCGTAGTGGGCGACATGCGTAGTTTGCACGCACGGCTACGTAAGTTCAACGGCTGTTCACGTTGGGGCGGCGGATTCCGACTTACAGCCGCTTGAGGATGTTGACGGCGAGCGCGGCGGCGGTGTTCGCGTATTCGGAGATGTCGAACTCCTTGAACACCTCGTAATCGGTGTCGGCGTTGTCGCTCAGGGCACGGATCACGAGCGCGGGCACGCCGTTGCGGGCGGCGACGTGCGCGACGGCCGCGCCTTCCATCTCGACCGCGTCGGCGCCGGTGTCGTGGATGGTCTTCGCGACCTGCTCGGGCGAGTCGACGAAATAGTTGCCGGACGCGATGATGCCGGTGATATGCGTGATGCCCATGTCGTTGAGGGCCGCGTCGGCGAGCGCGAGCAAGCGGTCGTCGGAGTGGAATTCCTCGACCGGGGTCTCCTCGGTGCCGGGCGTCCACTGGCCGACGAGACGCATGTCGGTGTCGAGGTAGCGCAGCGTGCCGCCGAGCACCACGTCGTTGATGTGCAGGTGGGTGTTGAGGTTGCCGGCGATGCCGGAGAAGATGACGGCGTCCGGCCGGTAGGCGTCGATGAGGCGCTGCGTGGTGGCGGCCGCGTTGACGAGGCCCATGCCGCCGACGGTTGCGGCGACGGCGATGGTCTTGCCGTCGGTGGTTTCGATGGTGCCGCGCGACACGTCGAGGCTGGCAGCGCGGTCGTGTTCGACGTTGTTCAGCGAGCCGGCGATGTGCGCGACTTCTTCGGTGAGTGCGCCGATGATGGCGATGGTGGTCATGTGGATTCCTTTCAGTCACTTCCAGCGGCGGGCGGAGACGGCGTCGGCGAGCTCGTGCAGCAGACGTTCCGTGTCCTCCCAGCTGATGCATTTGTCGGTGATCGACTTGCCGTAGACGAGCTGGTCGAGCGGCGCGGCGGGCTGATTGCCGCCTTCGATGAAGCTTTCCATCATCACGCCGGTGATTCCGGTCTCGCCGTCGGCGATGCGTCGCGCGATGTCGCGCACCACTTCGGCCTGGCGATGCTCGTCCTTGCCGGAGTTGCCGTGCGAGCAGTCGATGATCAGTCCGTGCGCGGCGGCCGACTCGGCCGGCATCATCGCGCGGATGTCGTCCATCGCGCGGGCGACGGACTCGGCGTCGTAATTCGGGCCGTGGATCGAGCCGCGCAGCACGACGTGGCAGTCCGGATTGCCGAGCGTTTCGACCGCGCACGCGCGGCCCATGTGGTCGATGCCGAAGAACGTGTGCTGCTGCGCGGACGCGTAGCAGCCGTTGACGGCGGCCTTGACCGAACCGTCGGTCGCGTTCTTGAAGCCGATCGGCATGGACATGCCGGACGCCAGCTGGCGGTGCACCTGCGATTCGGTGTTGCGCGCGCCGATCGCGCCCCAGCTCACCGCGTCCGCGATGAACTGCGGGCTGGTCGGCTCAAGGAATTCGGTCGCGGCGGCCAGCCCCTCGTCCAGCACGCCGAGCAGCGTCTTGCGGGCGAGCAATAGGCCCTTGCGGATGTTATGCGAACCGTCGATGTCCGGGTCGTTGATCAGGCCCTTCCAGCCGACCGTGGTGCGCGGCTTCTCGAAGTACACGCGCATGACGATGAGCAGTTCGCCCTCGACCTCCTTCATCACGCGCGCAAGCCGGTGCGCGTAGTCAAGCGCGGCGGCCGGGTCGTGCACGGAGCACGGGCCGACGATCACGAGCAGACGATCGTCCTGGCCGTACAGGCATGCGCGGATCTCGTCGCGCGAATAGGCGACGATCTCCTGCGCCTGCGGGGTCAGCGGCTGTTCGGCGAGTACCTGAGCGGGCGTGGGCAACGGTTCGAGTTCGACGATGCGACGGTTGATGATCCGGTCGACGCCGACCTGGTCCTCCCAACGTGGCACGTCGGTGGAAATGAGCGGGTTCTTGCCCTCGCGCATGGCCTGTCGGATGGCGCGCAACTCTTCAGGGGTGTTCAGCGGCTGCGGGCCGGCGTGGTACGCGGCGCCCCCCATGTTGTTCTGCTGCTGCATGATGCTCCTTGTAATTCCTTGATCTTCCCCAAGGATAAGGAATCACGGGAACAAATGAACGGCCTTCACCGCAGTCGGAGTACCGTGCATGACGGCGCTGATGCCAGTCAAGGCGTCCGAGGTGAGGCTTTCTTCAAACATTGAGGCAGATTCTCGACGGGAACAGGGTCTTTCTGCAAACCCTGAGGCAGCCGCGCCAGACGAGAGCACGCAAAACCCGTGAACACACCCCCTTAACCACACGCTCAGAGCCGGCTCCCAAGAGACGCTGCCTCAAAGTTCGAAGAAAGACCTCTGCACGCGGCGGGATCTGCCTCAAAGTCTGTGAAAAGGCCGCAATACGAATGAGCCGGTCAGGGTTGACCGGCTCATTCACGTTAATCAGGCGGCGCGACGCGTGGCGACCGCGTCGGCAAGCGTGTGCAGCAGCTGCTCGGTGCGATCCCACGGCACGCACGAGTCGGTAACCGACTGGCCGTACACGAGCTGGTCGAGCGGCGCGGGCTTCTGGTGGCCGGCCACGAGGAAGCTTTCCATCATCACGCCGAGAATGCCCTGCTCGCCGGCGGCGATACGAGAGGCGATGTTCTCGACGACTTCGGCCTCGACCTTCTCGTCCTTGCCGCAGTTGCCGTGCGCCGCGTCGATCACGAGACCGTGTTCGCTCGGACCGGACGCCTTGGACTTCTTGAGGTCGGCGAGCGCCTTCGCCACGGATTCCGCGTCGTAGTTCGGACCGGTGTTCGAGCCGCGCAGCACGAGATGGCAGTCCGGGTTGCCTTTGGTTTCGGCGGAGATGACCCGGCCGTCGAGGTTGATGGACAGGAAGTGGTGTTCGAACGCGGCCGCATAGCATGAGTCGGCGGCCGGCTTGATCGAACCGTCGGTGGCGTTCTTGAAGCCGACCGGCATCGACAGGCCTGACGCGAGCTCGCGGTGCACCTGCGATTCGGTGTTGCGCGCGCCGATCGCGCCCCAGCTGATCAGGTCACAGATGTACTGCGGGGTGATCGGGTCGAGCCATTCGGTAGCGGTCGGCAGGCCGAGGCCGAGCACGTCGGTGAGCACCTTGCGGGCGAGCCACATGCCCTTGCGGATGTCGAAGCGGCCGTTGAGATCGGGGTCGTTGATCAGGCCCTTCCAGCCGATCGTGGTGCGCGGCTTCTCGAAATACACGCGCATGACGATGAGCAGACGGTCATTGAGCTCGCGGTTGACCGCGGCGAGCTTGGTCGCGTACTCGTGCGCGGCCTTCGGATCGTGGATGGAGCACGGGCCGACAATGACGAGCAGACGGTCGTCGCGACCGTGGAGGATATCGCGGATCTGCTGGCGCGATTGCAGGACGAGATCGCTCATCTCGTCGGTGAGCGGCAGTTCCTTGAGGAAATAGCGCGGGGCCGGGATCGGGTCGAGCTGGCGGATGTTCACGTCCACCGTTTCGGGGAACACGGCGTTCGTGCTCAGACGACGCTCGTCCTCGGAACTGTCCGGACCGCGAAGTGCTGCCATTATGATGTTCTCCTCTGCTGCTGTGTCTCTTTGCGTACGACGATGCCGCGTGCTGCGATACCGAACACAGGATAGTCGAGGGGTGCGGGATTGGGTAATTCGAGACTGGAATGTGGATATGGGATGCCTATGGTCACAACGAAACGCCGCACGTATGCCCCGCAATATGCGTGTGGCGGTTTTTACTCGCTGAGTAGGTGCTCAGCGAGTAAAAACCGCCACACGGGATGACTCTGGGAGCCAAGCCTTGTTGGGCTTACGCAATTACGGACTCGCCTGCGGCGAGGCTGGTTTCTGCCCTCGGCATTCCGGACGGCTTGTCAGCCGTCCGCCAGGCCTACGAACAGTCCACTGGACTGTTCGTTACACGGCCTGTCGCCTCGGGCGCTCTTGCCTGATCGAGCCCGCTGGGCTCGATCAGGCAAGAGCGCCCATCGGATCCCAAGCCGGGAGCATGGTGGCCGGCTCTTCGAGGGCGGCCTGATACTCGGCGGGGAGCATCGCCTTCGGGACGGCGACCTCGTAGACGTACTCGGTGAACCAGTCGTCGCTCATGGTGAAGTAGCCCTTGTCGGCGATGTCCTTGCCCCACGAGTTCTCGACGCGCCAGCGACGGGTGGTCTTGCCGTCCTCGGCCACGTCCACGCCGACGAACGCCATCGCGTGGTTCATCGCGGAGTCGCAGTAGCGCACGCGGTCTTCCTTGTTCAGGTCGAAGTCGAAGTCGTACACCTTGTCGTACTCGAACAGGTCGGTCGCCCACGCGCCGTTGACGCGGTCCATGAACGGGCCGCAGTCGGCGCCGAACCACACCGGGATGCCCTGCTCTTCGAGGATCTGACGCACGCAGTCCTTCATGAACTGGTTCGGCACGTTCAGGTACTCGGTCGGGTCGCCGCCCGCCACGTTGCCGAGGTGCTCGATGCCGATCTTCTTGCCCTTGGCGTGCTCCTGGCGCGGATCGTCCACGAGGCACACGTAGCTTTCGAGATCGGCGGAGCCGACGTACTTCTTCCAGAACTCGACCGGCGTGAGCTCGCCGTCGCGGTGGAACTCGCCGTCCTTGTCGGTCCACTCCCAGTCGAAGGAGACCGGCGGCTCGCCGAGGTGAATGGTCAGGATGCGGTGGCCGGCGGCGGTCGCCTCGGACACGATCTCGGCGGTCTTCTCGGCATCGCCGGCGGCGGCGAACAGGCGCGCGACAGCGGTGTGCAGCATGTGACGCAGCTGCGTGTTCATCGGGCCGGTGTTCTTGGAGGACTCGGTCTCCGGGAACAGGTCCTTCGGCACGGCGCCGTACTTCTTGTACACGTTCATGGCCATCGTCCACTGGCCGCCGTCACCCATCACGTCGTCGAGCAGGTGCTTGATGAGGCGGGAGTCGTTCGGCTCGCCCGCGGCCACGAGGGCGGCCACGTCCTTGAGGAAGTAGTTGACGCGCTCGAGCTTGTCGTAGTACATCGCGTAGTTCTGCGAGAACTCGAACTCCTTCAAGTTCATGTTCTTCTTGGCGACGAAACGCGCGACGTTCAGCGAGCTGAACAGCCAGCAACGGCCGGAGCGGTCCTGGTGCGTGACCTCGCCGTTGTCGACGATCGTCGAGAAACGACGCTGCAGCAGGCGGGCGCGGTCGTAGTTGCGGGCGACCTTGTCGATGCCGGCCGCGGTCACGGCGTTCATGGCGAGACGGTTGGTGCCGTCGGCGTCGAATTCGTCACGCAGCTTGCCCAGCGCGTCGGCGCTCAGAGCGGTGATTTCGCTCATGCGATCTCCTTCGTATCGAAAACTTCAGGCTTGGGTATGCAAGCCCGCACATGCTACGGCACCCCGCTCCCCCGACGGCCGCATGGCGGTCATCGTCAGGGAACGGGGTGCCGTAGCGACAAACATGTCCAGTCTACTCGACCCGCGTTACCGTTCACGGCCGTGTTGCGATGCTCTCACACACGATCCGGGAACGAACGTCACTCGCCGGATGTCACTGCGCGTCGGACGGCTCCGCTGCGGGCTCGGCCGGCTGCTGGGCGGCACCGTCCGCGGCGTCGCCGGCGTTCTGCGCGTCATCGGCCGGGACGTCGGCGGCCGGAGCGGTCATGAAGTTGCCGAACGCGTTGGCGAACATCGCCTTGAGTTCGGTGACGCGCTGCGTGATCAGTGATTCGCGCTGCTGCAGTTCGGCGATGTGCGAGGTCAGACCGTCGATCTCGGCCTGCGCGGCCTGACGGCGGCTTTCGATCTGCGCGGCCGCGTCCGCGTCGGCCTTGTGCAGGATCTCGGCGGCCTGCGCCTGGGCCTCCTTGCGCTTGGTCGCCGAATACTCGTCGGCGTCCTCGCGCACGGTCTTGGCCTTGCCGATCAGCTCGTCGGCCTCCTTCTTGGCGGCGACGCGACGCTCCTCGAGATGCTCGAGCAGCTCGTTGACCTTCTTCGTGGCCTCGTCCTGCTGTGCGGCGATGTCGGTGCGGATCTGCTCGACCTCGGCGTTGACCTGGCTCATGGTCTTGGTGCGGTGCACCTCGGCCTCGTCGAGGATGCCCTGCGCCTTGGAATTGGCGGCATCGGTGATTTCGGCGGCCTTGCGCTGCGCGTCGGACTTCATCTTGGAGACCTGTTCGCGCACGTCGGCGAGCTTCTTGTTCGCCTCGGCGAGCGCGGCCTCGATCTGGTCGTTGTTCTCGCTCTTGAGGCGGGTGATCTCCTCGCTGGCGGCCTTGCGCTGCGCCGCGATCTGCGCGGTGGCGGCGGCCTTGAGCTCGCTCAGTTCACGCTCCTGCTTGGCCTTCTCGGCGGCCATGCGCTTGGTGTGCTCCTCACGGGCGTTGTTGATCTCCAGATCGGTGGCCTGACGCTGTTCGGACACGACCTTCGCGGTTTCGCCGCGCAGCTGGGCGGCCTCCTCCTGCGCCGCGGTGGTCGTGGTCTGCGCCTGGGTCCGTGCCTCGTGCAGGATGGACTTGGCCTTCGCGTTCGCGTCGTCGACGATGTGCTGCGCGTCGAGACGCGCGTTGTTGATCAGCGTTTCGGCCTGCGCCTGGGCCGCGTCCTTCGTGGACTTCGCGTCCTGCTTGGCACGCGACAGCAGTTCGGCGCTGGTCTGCTCGGCCGAGGCCAGCATCTGCTGGGCGTTCGCGCCGAGGGAGGCGAACGAGTTCTTCTGCGAGGACTTCTTGTTGCGCTCCTCCTGCAGCTGCGACTGCAGGGTCAGGATCTGACGGTCATACTGCTGGATCTGCTCACGCAGCGACACCAGCGTGTTCTGCGCCGTCTCGAACGCCTCGTCCACCTTCTCCTTGTCGTACCCCCGCAACACGATCGGGAAACGATCCACCATGCCAACGTCCTTTCACCATCTGTTCAGACACCCCTAGTCCCGAGCGGGACCATCCACGCCAGAACTTTAGCGCATCCGAGCCGAATACATGCTGGATAACCATCATTCTTACAGAAGCCACAATCTCTGTTCGAGAAACGACGCTTCCGGCCGGGCGAATCAGGCGATCAGGATGTCTCCGGACGACGGTTCGAGCCGGTAACGCGCCGTTTCGCGCACCACGTCTCCGCATGCCTCGATCAGGTGCTCCAACGGCACCCCGTGCCCCTGCGCGGCGCCCGTGGCACCGTCCGACGTCCCGTCCTCGGCGACGCGGGGCAGGCTGACGAATCCGCTGAGCACATGGTCCTGGCGCGCGGTCCAGTCGAGCAGCCGGTAGAACAGCGAGTTGCACACGAACGTGCCGGCGTCGGAACTGAGTGACGCGGGCACGCCGTCATGTGCGAAATCACGCAGGATCGACCGCAACGGCAGTCGCGTCCAGTACGCGGCCGGACCGTCCTCGCGGATCGGGCCGGTGGGCGGCGCCATGCCGTCGGCGTCGGGACGTCCGTCGCTGATCTGGTTCGTGGCACAGCGTTCGAGCATCACGCCGCGCGCCGTGTGCTTGAGTCCGGTGGCGATGACGATGTCCGGATGCACGGACTCCAATGCCTCGTGCAGCACGGCCCATGCGCGCGTGTAGCTGACCGGCAGGCTCACCGCGTGGACGGTGACGCCGAATCCGCCGTCCGCCTCGTCGAATGGCGGCTGCGAGACGTCGAACGCGACGCCGCGTTGCGCGAGCGCGCGCGGCACCTCGACGCACGGGTTGACGTCGACGCCGTCATAATGGTCGAATCCGGAAATCACCACGGTCAGCTGCTGCATGGTTCCCATCCTAACGGTTGCCGGCCGGCGGTTAGCGGCGCATGCCGCGCGCGGCCTCGGCGAAGATGGCGTGCATGCGGGCCTTGGCCTCCTCACGGGTCATCGTGCTGTGTTCGGACGGTCCGAACGACTCCACGGGATCGCCCGGACCGATCGCCATCCGCGCCGACGGCTCGCCGGTGCCGCCGCCGAGCCGGGCCGCCGCGATCCGTTCCGCGGTCGGAATGTCGGCGAGCGTCGTGATCTTCAGGTTCGTTTCGCTGCCGTCGACCACGGCGACCGCCGCGTCGGGCAGATAGTCAACGACGACGCGCGTGTCGTCGGTCGGATGGAACGACGGATCGGCCGACGCGAGTTCGTACGCGTGCCGGATCGTGTCGAACCGGAATGCCTGCGGCGTCTGCGCGCGGAACGTGTGCGGACGGTCGGGCACCTGACGCACGACCTTGCGTCCGTCACGGAATTCGGTGAGCAATACGGTGTCGGTGCTGGCGAAGGCGACGGTGGCGGCGTCGAGTTCGTCGAGCGCGTCGATGCAGCCGTCGATCGAACGCTGCTCGACGAACGGACGGACCGCGTCGTGGATGAGGATCTTCGCATCGGCCGGGATGCCGGCGTCGGCGAGCGCCCCGAGCGCGGCCGCCGTGCTGTCGACGCGTTCCGCGCCGCCGTTGATGATCATGCGCACCTTCGGA
The DNA here is from genome assembly GCF_010667685.1 of Bifidobacterium aerophilum. Classification (GTDB taxonomy): domain Bacteria; phylum Actinomycetota; class Actinomycetes; order Actinomycetales; family Bifidobacteriaceae; genus Bifidobacterium; species Bifidobacterium aerophilum. Next base: position 27,564 of record NZ_WHZW01000009.1, read on the forward strand.
TAGCCGGCCTGCTCGATGAGTTCCTCGACGGTGGCGCGCACGGTCGGGTTGACCACGACGATGATGTCGGTGACGCGCGGGTTCTCCTCGAACGCCTCGATGCTCCAGCACACGATCGGCTTGCCGCCGACCGAGACGAGCTGCTTGGGGTTGTTCGGGTCGAAACGGGTGCCGAACCCGGCCGCCAGCACGACCGCCACGACGGGCACGTTGGTTGCTCTCTTGCTCTGACTCATAGGCACCACCGTAATTCGTGCAGGGACAAATGTGACATGCACCACACCGCTTCTGCACGGAATATGCGCGGTTACCCCATTGTCCGCTCCCCCTTGTCAGGGGAAGCCGTCCAGTGCTTCAAACCAACTTCTCGCTCCCTCTCCAGGGGAGCCGCTTCTCGCATGTGCGCTCGTTCCGTAATCACTTCTTGCTCCCCCTTGTCAGGGAGAGCTGTCGGCGAAGCCGACTGAGAGGGCGCCGAAGCCACCACGTCAGATCAGCATGACATCCCCACCACACGCCTCTACTGCATCATGATCAACGCAAGCAGGCGTCCCTCGCGCTGCTTGCCGGCGAGGACCGCACGGCGATGCGAGTACCACAGCGGGTTTTCGAGCGTGCACATGCTGTGGCTCACGTTCGCGATGCGCTCGTCGAGATCGACCGGACCTTCGCCGTCGGTCCTACACAGCGCGGCGAGCTCCTCGTCGGCTTCGAGGTATTGCGTGGCGGCGTGGACGCGCGGCATGGAGTCGACGACCTGGTTCACGCCGGCGAACGCGAGGTCGATCATCGCGGCCTCGGCGATGTCGATGCCCGCGCCGCCGAAGCGCGTGACCGTCTTGGTGAGCGGGAACCGGTTCTGGAATTCGTCGGCGACCTCGTTGCCGACCTCGTAGCAGTCGCCGCAGATGCGCGGTCCCAACGTGGCGACGATGCGGCCGCGCTCGGCCCCCTTGGCGACCATGAGATCGACGGTTTCGCCGATCACGCCCTTGACGAGTCCTCGGCGGCCGCAATGAGCCGCGCCGATCACGCCGGCGACCGGGTCGGCGAACAGGACCGGCAGGCAGTCGGCGGCGAACATGCCGAGCGCGACGCCCTTGCGGCTGGTCACCTGGCCGTCCGCCTCGACCACGACCGGATCGGCGCCGTCCGTAACGCTCTGGCCGGGCGTACCGGACACGTCGAATCCGAACGGCGTATTGAGATGCCACGATTCGTCCACGTCGACCGCCGTCGCCGAATGCACCTGGCTGACCAGTGACAGGCCGCAGCCGAGCTGCTTGGCGAGCGCCACACGGTTCGCTTCGATGGCGGCCGGAGCGTCGCCGGATTTGCCGCCGAGATTGCAGTCGCCGAAGTCACCGGCGCTCACGCCGCCGAGGCGCGTCGTGTACACGACCGTCACGCCGGGGGCGAGCGCGATCGGGATCGTCACCGGGATCGGGTTGCCGGCTTCGTCGGTCGGGCTGATCGCGTTGCTGTCGAGAATGCCGTCGTCATACTGCGGTTCGTTGTTCGTCTCGTTGCTCATGGCTCCCATCCTAGCGGGGCGGCGGGGCCATTGCCCGCGCGGCGAAATGCCGTACCGGTTCCCGTCTACACTGATCTGGTGCTTATTGACGAATCGACTGCTTCCCTGACCTCTGACACCGGCGGCTCCGGCGCGCTTCGGCTGCCGCGCCGCCGCAAGCCCGAAGTGCTCGCGCCCGCCGGCAACCTGCGCGGGCTGAAGACCGCGGTGGACTTCGGCGCGGACGCCGTCTACTGCGGCGGCAAGGCGTTCGGCATGCGATCCGCCCCGAAGAACCTGAGCCTTGCGGACTTCGAGGAGGGCGCCCGCTACGCCCACGATCGCGGCGCCCGCGTGTACGTGACGCTCAACGTGCTGCCGCGCAACGCCGAGGTCGAGGCGATGCGCGAATACATCGGCCAGCTCAAGGACACCGGCATCGACGCGATGATCGTCACCGACATCGGCGTGATGATGATGGCGCATCAGATCGCCCCCTGCGTGGAGCTGCACGTCTCCACGCAGGCCGGCGTGACCAATTACGGCGCGGCGCAGGCGCTGTACGAGTTCGGCGCGCGCCGCGTCGTGCTCGCCCGCGAGATGGACCTGCAGGCCGTGCGCGACATCCGCGCGCGCATCCCCGACGACATGGACATCGAATGCTTCGTGCACGGCGCGATGTGCATGGCGTTCTCCGGCCGATGCCTGTTCTCCAACTACCTGACCGGCCGCGACGGCAATCACGGCGAATGCGCGCAGCCGTGCCGTTGGAAGTATTCGATCGTCGAGGAGAAACGCCCCGGCCAGTACTTCCCGATCGAGCAGACCTCGGAGGGCGCGTACCTGTTCAATTCGCAGGACATGTGCATGCTCGACCACATCGACGACCTCATCGACTCGGGCGCGACGAGCCTGAAGATCGAAGGGCGATCGAAGTCGGCGTATTACATCGCGGCGATGACGAACGCGTACAAGATCGCGGTGAACGAATACATGGTGCAGCGCGGGTTCGAGGACGCGTCCGGGGCGGTGCTCAAGCCGTTCCGCGACCGCGTGATCCGCGAGGGCGATCCCGATTACGCCGAGTCGATCGAAGCCGCGCCGGATGCGATCGAACGCGACGCCGACAAGGCGTTCGCCGGCATGCCCGGCGGCGACATGGGACTCGAGTTCGGAGGCAACGATCCGGCCGGATCCGCGCCCGCGTCCGACACCGAGGATGCCGCGGCCCGCTCCGCCGGCGGCGCCAGGCTCGACGACCTGAGCTATCGTGCCCGCAGCGCCCGCCGCAAGTCGAACACGGCCGAGGAGGTGCTGCCCGAGGGCTGGCACCATGCGAAGGTTCGCCCGGCGGAGCCGGTCACGCTGCCCGATTGGCTGCTCGACGAACCCGACAAGGTCGCGCACCGCGACTATTCGACCGGCTTCTATTATCCGGAGCACAAGGTCACGCAGAACACCGACCGTTCCGCGTATTTCCGCGCGTGGATGGTCGTGGGCGAAGTGCTTGACTGGACGCCGGACGAGGGCGGTCGCGTGACGCTGATGAGCCGCAACAAGATCGTGGCCGGTCAGGAGATCGAATTCCTGCTGCCCGGCGAACGCCCGTTCGCCTACACCGTGCCGGCCGGCGGGTTCCGCGACGCGGACGGTCACTGGGTCGAGGCGATCAACAATCCGGCCCATGTGTTCTCGATGCCGTGTCCGCACCCGGTGCCGCACAACGCCGCGATCCGCTCGCGCACGAAGAAACCGACGCTCAAGGCGGAGTAACAGACGCCGATAACGGCTTTCCCGGAACTTTGAGGCAGTTTCACCAAAATGCAGGGGTCTTTCTCAAAACTTTGAGGCAGGCGTCTCTCTCGACCGCCCACAGCACCCACCTTATGACGCCAAAACGTCACAAAGGTCAGGAACGTCTGAGACGTGTTGCGGAAGGGACTGCCTCAAAGTTTTGAGAAAGACCCCTGCAACAGGCCCTGACCTACCTCAAGGTTCCGAGAAAGCCGCTTGTTTTACCGTTTCGACGCAATCCGAAAGCGCAGGGACAGCGTCACAGCACAGCGAGCACGAAATCGGCGAGGAGCTTGACGCCGTAGAGGGTGATGACGCCGCCGCACACGCGGTTGAGCACGGCGATGATCTTCGGGCTGAACCGGTGCGCGAACGCGTTGATGACCAGAGTAAGGGTCAGGAACCACAGCACGGACGCGGTTTCCACGCCGGTGATGAACGGGGTGGACTGTTGCGCGCTGAGGGTGGCGCTGAACGCGCCGAGCATCAGCGTGCCGTCGATGAGGGCCTGCGGGTTGAGCCAGGTGACCGCGCAGGCGGTGCCGATCGTGTCGAGCAGGCCGCGCATGCCGAGATGTTTGATCGGAACGACGGTATTTTCGCGGACGTCGGTCACGGCATCCGCCGCGCCCGACGTGGCCACGGCCGCCGTTTTCTTCGGGAACACCAGTCCCCAACCGATCTTCACGACGACCAGTCCGCCGACGCCGAGCACGACGGTCTGCAGCGCCGGATGCGCCTGCATGAGCGCGCCGACCCCGAAGAAGCACGACAGCGACAGCGCCATGTCGAAGCAGATGACGATCAGCGCGGTGATGAGCGCGTTGCGGCGCGTGCGGGTGAGCGCCGAGTTGATGACGAACAGGTTCTGCATGCCGATCGGCGCGATGTACGCCAGGCCCATCGTCAGTCCCTGCAGATAAAACCCCATGCCCGTCTCCTTATCGTTCGCACGTGTAGCAATGCATCGCGCCCGCTCAGCCAATCCAGTTTGGCTGGTTCATATCAACCCAACCAAATCAACCAAACCGGCCCGGCAAAACCGCTTGTTTCATAGCAGCCATCCTGTATTCTACGAACGCGAGTACAATCGGCAACCAGCCAAATATCCATCGCACATCCCAACCAAACCAAACAAAACCACAATCCGCCTCGCAGAATCGAGCCGCTCATGCCACGCCCCGCCCTGCTCGTCATCGACTGGGAACCCGACCGCACCGCGCCTGAACCCGTCACCGAGCAGATCGTGGACTACATGTGCCGGCAGATCTCGTCGGGCTCATGGCCGATCGGATCACGACTGCCGTCCCAGCGCGCGATGGCGGACGCGTTCCAGGTCAACCGTTCCACGGTGATCGCCGCAATCAACGAACTGGCCGACTACGGCATCGTCGAGGGCCTGCACGGCGCGGGCACGCGCATCGTGAGCAACACCTGGTCGCTGATGCTGCCGGGCGCTCCCGACTGGGCCGATTACGTTTCGTCCGGCTTCTTCAAGGCGAACAACGCGACGATCCAAACCATCAACCGCATGGAGTTTGAACGCGGCGTCACGCGGCTCGGCACGGGCGAGCTCGATCCGCGCCTGTTCCCGCGCGACATGTGGCGTCGCGTGGCCGGCGAGGCCGCGAACGAGATCGATGCGCTCGGATACCCGGATCCCGAGGGCATGCCGGTGCTGCGCGAGGCGATCGTCGCGCACATGCGCGCGACCGGCATCGACTGCGAGCCGGAGCAGATTCTGGTCACGTCGGGCGCATTGCAGGCGTTGCAGATGATTTCGGTGAGCCTGCTGTCGGCCGGATCGACGGTGATCGCGGAGGCGCCAAGCTATATCAAGTCGCTGCAGGTGTTCCAGTCGGCGGGAATGCGGCTGGCCGGCGTGCCGATGGACGGCGACGGCCTGGATGTCGCCGCGCTGCGGACTCTGGTGGACGGGCGCGACGCCAGGCGGGGCGCGGTGCTGTATACGATCCCGACGAATCACAATCCGACCGGCATCACGATGAGCGAGGCGCGACGCCGCGAGCTGATCGACTGCTGCGAGGCGGACCGGTTGCCGATCATCGAGGACGGAGCGTACCAGGACCTGTATTTCGGCGACGGCGATACGACGAGGAACGTTACGGACACGGCGACGAGAACGTCGGGAAGCACGGACACGGCACCCGGCGCCACGCGCACGCCCACACCGCTCAAGTCGTTGGACAGGACCGGCATGGTGATCACGCTCGGCAGCGCTTCGAAGTCGCTCGCACCGGGATTGCGTATCGGCTGGATCGTGGCCGACCGGCGCATCGTGCACCGGCTGGCCGACGTGAAGATGCAGATGGATTACGGCGCCAGCGTGCTCAGCCAGTGGGTGTTCGCCCGGTTCCTGTCGAGCGGCCTGTACGACGAATATCTGACGGGCCTGAAGCGCGAGTTGCGACGGCGGCGCGACGCGGCGCTTGACACGTTGGACCGTCTGTTCGGCGGGATGGCGCATTGGACGACGCCGCAGGGAGGGTTTTACATCTGGCTGACGTTCGACCGACCGGTCAGGATCGGCCGGCTGTTCCAGCTCGCCCTGGATCGGGGCGTACTGCTGAACCCGGGCGACATCTACGATTTCGAGGGCGACAATTCGCTGCGTCTGAGCTACTCGTACACCACGCCCGAGGAGTTCGCGCGGGCGGCGGCGGTATTGGCCGCCGCGGCGCGCGAGCTGGGTGCGTGATCAGCCGAGCTTGGCGAAGTCCTCGTCGTCGAGGACGAGCTCGCCGGCCTTGAGGGAATCGAGGATGGTTTCGGGGCGGTGCGCGCCGGGGATCACGAACATGTGGTCGCCCTTGGCGAGCTCCCACGCGAGCACGACCTGCTGATAGCTGACGCCGTGCTTGGCCGCGACCTCGCGGAACGGGTCGAACTTGGATTCGTCGTACGGGTGACGGTAGCCGCCGAGCGGGCTCCAGCACACGAACGCGAGGCCGAGCTTGGCGCAGTAGTCCAGCGTGTCCTGCGTGTCGAGGTGAATCGGTGAGTACTGGTTCTGCACGGCGATGAGCTTGTCGCCGAGGATGCCGCGCGCGATGTCAAGCTGTTCGATGGTCACGTTGGACACGCCCGCGTACTGGGCCACGCCCTCGTCGACGAGCTGCTTCAACGCTTCGATGGACTCGTTGTACGGCACTTCCGGATCATGGCGGTGCATGTACAGCAGGTCGATCGTGTCGACGCCGAGCGCCATCGCGGACTCCTTGCCGTAACGCAGCAGGTGTTCCGGCTTGCCGTCGCGCGGCCAGACCGGCTTGTCGCCATCCCATGCGCGGCGCAGGCCGATCTTCGTGGCGACGAGCACTTCCTCACGCGGCCCCTTCCACGTGTCGAGCGCCTCGCGGACCAGCTTTTCGCCGGTCTGCTCCTCCTCGCCGGGCGTGTAGTAGGCCCACGCGGTGTCGATGTGGCGGCAGCCCGCGTCGAGCGAGGCGTGCAGCGTTTCGATGCCGACGTCGTGGCCGCGGTTGTTTTCGATGGTCAGCGGCATTTCGCCGTGACCGATGGCGGTCGTGTCGAACGGACCGAGATTGCGGTGCAGCATAACGGTTCTCCTTTGATATAGATGCCGTAGGGTTCCGCTTCCCAGCGTAGGGACGCGGCTGGATTTGAACGGCATCGTGCGGAACGCGACGCCGGACGAAAGACGAAACTAACGGCCGCCGAAGGAACCACCGCCGGAACCACCGCCGGAACCACCGAACCCGCCGCCGGAGAAGGAACCGCCCGAGCCGCCGGACGACGAGGAAGGCGCCGCGGCCTGAATGGTGGAGCGGATGTCCGCGAATCCGGCGTCGAGTTGCGCCCCGATGTCACCGACGTTCGCGCTGAACGACGACGGGTCGAACCCACCGCCCGAGAACGGCCCGGAAGTCCCGGCGCCGGTCCCGTACACGTCATGCCGCCAGCCGTACGGACGGTAATGCCAATACAGCATCGAATCGGACGCGTTCGCATCCAGCCACGACGGATCCGTCACCTGCGGATACGCTTTCGCCAGCTCGCGCAGCACACGCTCGGAAATGCCGAACGCGGCGGCGTACACGAGATAGCGGTCCCACAGCACCAGATCAGCCGCGCCGCGGTCGGAGAAGTTCGAGAAATCAACCAGATAGCGGTACAGGCCGTTCACCTGTCCGGCTATCCGCTGCCCGGCGGTCGTCAATGCGATGTGTTTCGCGCAGATCAGCGCGAACAGGCTGAAGAACATGATCGGCGCGGCCACGCACAGCAGAAGCGCCGCATTGCCCCAGGCTCCGAAAAGCGCCGTGGAGCAGATCGCGATGGCCATGCCGAAGCCGCCGCTCACGCTCGCACCGATGCCGCACGTGCGGGTAGCGCCGAGCATTGAGAACTCGTTCGAGCATGCCGTCTCGTACGCTTCGAGCGCCTGATATCCCGTCTTCCACCCCGCGCACACGGATTTCATGCGTTCGAGGTCGAATACCGGACCGCCGACGCGTTTGGAGATCTTCTCGAACAGCCGCAGCGTCGCGTCTTCCGATTGGCTGAGCCGCAGCGCCGCGCGCGCCTGCCGGTCGAAACACGCCGGCAGCAGCACGAGCGTGCTGGTGCTCGAGGCCACGCCGAGATCGTTCGCGTTCGAACCGATCATCGCGGCCATGTCCGCGTTGTTCGCCGCGCTCAGATCGATGCCGCGATAGATCGACATCGGCCCGGGATAGATCGCGATCGCCTTCTTCGAGGCGAGCGAGAGCACGTTGGACGTCATCTGCCGCGAGCTGATCGAACCATGCGCTTCGAGTCCGAGCACGTCGGCCATGCGCGCCGCCGACGACGGGCTGACGTCCGGCGGTTCACGCCAGTATTCGATGTCGCCGCGATAGCACGCCCCACGATGGCTGAGCAGCGCGGAAATGACCGCGATCACGCACAGCAGCAGCCCGACGACCGCGAATCCAAGTCCTATAACCAGCCGGTTGCGCGCGTAGATCCGCTGCTGATCGCGCCATGAGGTCTCCTGCCGCGTCTCATCGGCCTTCAGCCAATCGAGATAATCGCCGTCGCCTCGTCGAATCCAGTTGCCGGACCGGCTGCCGACGTTATCGTTGCCCTTCCACCACGCCGGCTCCTTGACCACGTCCGCGTCGTAGGCGGCCACCACGTCGAGGTACTCCCCCGCGCGCACGTCGTACGCGGTGAACTTGAGCGACCCGCCGTCGCCGCGCGAGGTTTCGGACGTGCCCGTGTAGTGCAGCCACGCCCACGAATCGTCGGCCGTGATGCCGTCCGGGAAGCGCACGGTACCGGTGACCTTGCCGATCGGCGTCTGGTTCGACGCGCCGAACGGCTCCCATTTGAACGTGGCGACGTCATCGTACAGCGTGGTCATGCCGACGAGCGTGAACGTCACGTCGAATTTGAGGCTGTCCGCCTTGGTGGTGACGGGAATGTTCCAGCCGATCTCGATGGTCTTGTATCCGCCGTTCCCGCCGCCGATCGGATATCCGTCCGTGATCGGCTCGTACGGTTTCATCGAGACGCCGGTGGCGTCGGCGATGTACCAATGACCCGCCCAGTCGCTGTTCCATTCGCGTTCGCTGACGCCATCCGGCAGATGCGGCTTGGTCTGCGTGTAGTCCTGGCCGTCGGTCACGTTGCGCACGCTGATGTCGGTGATGTCCGACAGGTTCGTGGTGTTGATTTCGTACCGCTGGTAGAGCTGTTTCCACGGGCGTACGTTGTCGTCGTCATCGGTACGTTTCCGCAGCCGCATGTCGATGTGCTGCGTGACCTTGAGACTGCCGTCCGACTGCACGGCGACGTCGTAGTCGAGCGTGCGGTAGCTCAGATCGGCGCCCCCGTCGGTCAGCGCCGCGATGAACAGGCCGCCGAACACCAGCACGACGACGAGCGCCGCGATGACCGCGGATCTGGTGACGCGTTTGACGTCCATCAGAACCTGACCTGCGGCACCTGGCGCGACGTCTCGTCAACCTGGAAGTACTGCGCCTGCTCGAAGTTGAACAGTCCGGCGACGATGTTGGTCGGCACGGTTTCGGTGGCCGTGTTGTACTTGAGGACGATGTCGTTGTAGAACTGGCGCGCGTAGGCGATCTTCGATTCGAGCGCCTTGAGCTGGGCCTGCAGGTCCATGAAGTTCTGGTTGGCCTGCAGCTGCGGGTAGGCTTCGGCCGTGGCCTGCAGGTTGACGAGCGCGCGAGACAGCGCGTTTTCGGCCGTCATGCGCTGCGCCACGTCGCCGTTGGCGGCAGCGGCGACCACGCCGGCACGCGCCTGCGTGACCTGCGTGAGCACGGTCGATTCGTGTCCGGCGTAGCCCTTGACCGTCTCCACGAGGTTCGGGATCAGGTCTGCGCGCTGCTTGAGCTGCACGTCGATCTGCGCCCAGCCGTTCTTGACGCGGTTGCGCAGCGTGACGAGGTTGTTGTACATGCCGACGCCCCACAGCGCCAGCGCCACGAGAATGACGAGAATGACGAGAACAGTGATGACGAATGGCATGTTCCCCCTGCTCCTTCGCTCCGTTCCGGCGCCGATCATGCGGCATGTGTACCGGCGTATATTGTCCGCGTCCATTCTCTCAGATTTCACGTGAAACCGATAGGCGATTATCGGCAAATCGTCCGTTCGGCGTTTCTCGCCCAAATCGCGGGCCACTGCCGCACGTCATCACCGACCGCCCCGTCACCGCGCGCCGTCGTCGCCCTCGCCGTCGCGACCGCCGGCATCGATCACCTCGCGCAGGCATTCGAGGAACGCCTGCGCGGCCCGGGTGAGCGGCTGCCCGCGTTTCCATGCCAGGCTGCACCGCAGCGACGTCGGCGGATCGAGGGGACGGAAGCACAGGCCGCTGCCGGGCGACGTGTCCACCAGCCCCGCGAGCGTGACCGCGCAACCATAGCCGGCGCGCACGAACAGGCTGGCGTTGTAGATCAGGTTCGACGTGCCGACGACCATGCGCGATTGGGCGACTGGCGTCATCCAACCGCTCAGCTCCCCGCGCACGATGCTGCCGCTCGACACGATGAGCGGCACGTTCCTCAGATCCGCCCTGGTGATGCGTTCCTTCGCGGCCAGCGGATGGTCCTCCCGCATGAGCAGTCCGCAGGGATCCTCGCCGGGCAGGTCGATGTGCTCGTACCGGCTCATGTCGACGGATTGGATGAGCACGGCGAAGTCGGCCAACCCGTTCTCCAGCCGTTCGATGGCGGTCGGCCCGTTCTCGTCATCGAGATGGAACCGTATGCCCGGGTGCGCCCGGCGCGTGGCGACCGCAGCCTCGGCCACCGTGCCCATCGACCGGACCTGCGCGGCGGCGATATGGATGTCGCCGGCGACGACGTCCGTCCGCAGTTCGGATTCCAGCCGGTCGGCGAGCGCGACGATCTCCTGCGCGCGCCGGTACAGCAGTTTGCCGGCGTCCGTCAGTTCCAGCCGCTGGCCGCGAGCGCGCCGGATCAGCAGCGTGGCTCCCACCTCGCGTTCCAGCGCGCCGATCTGGCGTGACAGCGTCGGCTGGTTCATGCGCAGCACGTCGGCCGCGGCGCCGATGCCGCCTTCCTGCACGACCACCGTGAAATGGCGCAGCGCCTGCGTGTCCATGGTCGCCTCCCTGCGGTGCCGGTATGCATAGGTTTCTTTCATACAGATTATGCACTGAAAACGACAGGTTGTCGGACCACGATCCGTTCGGAGGCACCGCGGATCACGGTCGTCATCGACCGCAAACCGCCGCGTTGCAACGGTCTACGGGCGCTAGCCCTGTATTCCATACACAATCCGTATGGAAAAGCCAACGCCGTCGGCATTGTTGTTCGCTCCGAGATTCGCGCACAATGGAGCCACACCGTTCACAACAGCCGTGAACGCCAGCAATACCAACGGTTTCAGCACCACACGGCAGTCGCATCGCGCGGGAGCGAGAGAAGAAAGGAAACAGCCATGCTGGAAATCAACATGGACGACGTCATCGCGGTCGTCCAATCCATCCGGGCCGAGCTGATCGCCATCGCGGTCTTCCTGGTCCTGGCCATCGTCATCACCGCGGCGGTGAACAGGCACACCGTCGCCGACCAGGCCACACGCAAGCTCGCGCATTCAACGTCATGGGTGGTCGCGGGCATCGCCGCGGTCGTCTCCGTCACCATGATGCTGACCGGCCCGCTGAGCAACATGATCACGATGGCCACGGCCGAAAAGCACGAGCTGAGCGCCGAAACCATCGACAAGACCAACAAGCTGGCCGTCGACATCGAACGCGAGGGCATCACGCTGCTGCAGAACAACGACGGCATGCTGCCGCTCGCGGCCGGCAACATCAACGTGTTCGGCTGGGCGTCGACCAACCCGATCTACGGCGGCACCGGTTCGGGCGCGCTCTCCGACGCGTACGACACCACGTCGCTGCTCGATGGCCTGCACGACGCCGGCTACAAGACCAACGACGAGCTGACCAAGTTCTACACCGACTACCGCACGGACCGCGGCGTGATCGCCGTGACCTCCGCCGACTGGACGCTGCCGGAACCGCCGGCCTCGACGTACACCGACAGCCTCATCAGCGACGCCAAGGACTTCTCCGACACGGCGATGATCGTGATCGGCCGCGTCGGCGGCGAAGGCCTCGACCTGCCGACCGACATGAACAAGGACGGCGTCGTCTACAACGACAATTCCTCCGACTACAAGGACTTCCCCGAGGGCACGCACTATCTCGAGCTGAGCCAGTCCGAGAAGGACATGATCGATCTGGTCACCAAGAACTTCGACAACGTGACGCTGGTCTACAACGGCGCGAACGCCTTCGAATTCGGCTTCCTCAAGGACTATCCGCAGATCAAGTCCGTGCTGTGGGCGCCGCACCCCGGCCAGGCCGGCTTCGAGGCCCTCGGAGAGGTGCTCAACGGCACGGTGAACCCGTCCGGCCGCACCGCCGACACGTTCGTCAAGGACCTGACCAAGACCCCGAACTGGAACAACTTCGGCGCCTTCCAGTATGACAACGTGGCCGAGTTCGAGGTCGAATCCGCGCGCGGCACCCGCTCGCCGAAGTTCGTGGACTACGTCGAGGGCATCTACGTGGGCTACCGCTTCTACGAAACCGCCGACGACGAGGGCCTGATCAACTACGACGACGTCGTGCAGTACCCGTTCGGCTACGGCCTGAGCTACACGACGTTCGACCAGAAGATGGGCGACGTGACCTACGCGAACGGCAAGGTCAGCTTCGACGTGACCGTCACCAACACCGGAGACACGGCCGGCAAGGACGTCGTCGAGGCGTACGTCAACCCGCCGTACGTCAACGGCGGCATCGAAAAGTCGACAGCGAACCTCGTCGCGTACGAGAAGACCAAGGAACTCGCGCCGGGCGAATCCGAAACCGTCAAGATCGAGTTCGACGACGATGACATGGCGTCCTACGACTACCAGAACGCGAAGGCGTACGTGCTCGAAGCCGGCGACTACCAGGTGTCCATCAACGAGAACTCGCACGTCGAGATCGACTCGGCCACCGTCACCGTGCCGACGACCATCACCTACGATTCGGCCGACAACACGCACAACGGCGACGCCACCGTCGCGACCAACGTGTTCGACGAGGCGGAAGGCGACGTGACCTACCTGTCGCGCGCCGACCACTTCGCCAACTACGACGAGGCCACCGCCGCGCCGACCGACTACTCGATGCCGGACGACGTGAAGTCCACGTTCTACAACAACGGCAACTACGATCCGACCAAGTTCGACAACGCGGACGACCAGATGCCGACCACCGGCGCGAAGAACGGCCTGCGCCTGATCGACCTGCGCGGCGCGGACTACGACGACGCCAAGTGGGACCAGCTGCTCGACCAGCTGACCTTCGACGAGATGGACACCATCATCGCCAACGGCGGCTACCAGAACGCGGCCATCAAGTCCATCGGCAAGGTGCGCCTGTCCGACGTGGACGGCCCGGCCGCCCTCAAGGACAACTTCACCGGCGTCAGCTCCATCGGCCTGCCCGCGAACATCGCGCTCGCCTGCTCGTGGAACAAGGACCTCGCCAGGCAGTACGGCGAAACGATCGGCGACATGGCCCACGAGATGCAGGTGTCCGGCTGGTACGCGCCGTCCATCAACAACCACCGCAGCGCATTCGGCGGCCGCAACTTCGAATACTTCTCCGAAGACCCGGTGCTGACCGCCGGACTCGCCGTCGAACAGGTGCTCGGCGCGGCGGACCGCGGCGTGTACGCATTCACCAAGCACTTCGCGCTCAACGAGCAGGAGACCGAACGCAACGGCCAGCTGTGCACCTGGTCGAACGAGCAGGCGATCCGCGAGATCTACCTGCGCCCGTTCGAGGAGGTCGTCAAGGCCAGCAACGGCAAGCCGCAGGCCATGATGGGCGCGTTCAACTACGTCGGCAACACGTACGCGAGCGCCCACGTCGGACTCAACCAGACCGTGCTGCGCGACGAGTGGGGCTTCAAGGGCATGCTCGAGACGGATTACTTCTCCGGCCCGAACTACGGCTACCAGACCGCCGACCAGGCGATCCGCGGCTACACCGACATCATGCTCGCCACCGCCGATACCACCAACCACGTGACCGACCATTCGGCCACCTCGGTGATCGCCATGCGCCGCGCCGCGCACAACATCCTGTACACGGCCGTCAACAGCTGGCGATACGAGGACGGACAGCCGGACGCGAACATGCCGGCCTGGAAGATCGCGACGATCGTGGCCGACGCGGTGCTCGGCGTGGCGCTGGCTGGACTCGAGGCGCTCGCGGTGGCCCGCTTCCTCAAGCGCCGCAAGGCGACGGCGGAAACCGTCGCGGCGGCGAAGTAAGCGGCGAGCCACATTCCAAACCTGCGCGGACCCGCTGCCCCGGGTCCGCGTCTCCCCCGGACGGGCGGGAGGCGATCCATCTCCTCGGATCGTCTCCCGCCCGTTCGTCAACTTCTCAAAATTTTTGAGAAGTTTCCCGCATAACTTCTCAAATTTTTTGAGAAGCTACCGTCGTTGCGACCTTCAGACCATCCATATGCCTTACGACTGTCACTGTGGTGATATATCATGGCGATACGGCGAAAGGAGCGACCAATGGCGGACATCGAACTGTGGCACGGCTCCTCGCAGGTCATCAGGCATCCGGAATACGGCCTCGGCAAGCCGAACAACGACTATGGACGCGGCTTCTACTGCACGCAACACGTCGAACTGGCGAAGGAATGGGCCTGCGCCGGACTTGACGACGGTTATGCGAACCACTACCTGCTGCACACCGATGATCTGACGTTCCTCGACCTGTCCCGGCCGCCGTACACCATCCTCAACTGGCTTGCGCTGCTCGTCGAACACCGCAGATTCCAGCCGAACACAGCCGTCGCCGCGCAAGGCATCGACTATCTGCGACATGTATTCCTGCCGGACATGAGCCATGCCGACGTGATCGTCGGATACCGCGCCGACGACTCCTATTTTTCCTTCGCCCGCGCATTCGTCAACAATACGATCTCATTGGATCAGCTCTCCGAGGCGATGCGACTGGGCGAGCTCGGCAAACAGATCGTGCTCGTCAGCCCGGCGGCGTTCGCGAACCTGCGTTTCCGGGACTGCGAAATCGCGCAGTCGTCCGTCTACCATGTGCTGCGCAACGAACGCGACTCGGCGGCGCGCGCCGCCTACCGGAAGTACGGTGCCATCACAAGCCTTGACGGACTGTTCATGCGCGACATCATTCGAGAGAAGATCACCAACGATGATCCACGCCTACGATGACGACTATTTGCCGGACGCGATGGCGAACCTCGCGGGAGCGTTCGACTACGCGGTCAACGACTGCGGACTGGACATCGACCTGTTCGCGGATTTCTTCGTCGCATCCGAAACCGCCGACCTGTTCGGACAAGGCGTGCCGAAATACGTGTGCGGCATGTCCGGGCAGGAGCTCGTGGCCGAAATCATGGCAGGTTCCGGCTGGCTGGGCCTCGCAATCCTTCCAGACGCACCGATACGCATGCACGCGACGCCGGAATACTGGGCGGGATGGGCGCTCGCCTACTGCCAGTGGGCGCGAGGAGTGCGTTTCCGGGACATTCTCGACGTGCTGCCGATCCGCGATTTCCTGCGACTGTACCCGACATTGCATGAAGCCGACGAAAGCCACATCGTCGACGTTTACGATTCGCGTGCACGCTCGATGAGGGAGGACGGCGACTCCCGCTTGCATGAGATCCGGGTCCGATCCGGCCTGAGCCAGGCAGAGCTGGCCGAACGGTCCGGCGTATCGCTGCGCTCAGTGCAGATGTACGAGCAACGTCGCAAGGATCTCGCCAAAGCCGCCGTCTCCACCGCGCTTTCCCTCGCCCGCACCCTCGGCTGCCATATCGAGGACCTGCTGGAGCCGTGAGCGCGGGGCAACTCCGCCGCAATCCGGCCCGGCGGACCCGATACGAACCCTTCCCCCGACCAATCGTGCGGCCAAAACGACAGGTTGTGTAATGCGGGCCACGAAGCCCGACCGAACCTGATTCAATCAGACTAGCGGCGGATGGCGTGCGGCAGCGTGGCACGACGGATCCGCCGGAACGACGACAGCGTCAACGGCGCCCTGCGGCGCCTGCGGTACAAGGGAGAACGATTATGGAACTCGAAGAACTTTCGGTAGTCGAGAAAGCGGCGATGCTCTCCGGCGCCTCCGAATGGGATTCGCGTGGCAACGAACGCGCCGGCATCCCCAGCTTCGTGATGAGCGACGGCCCCCACGGCGTGCGCCGCCAGCTCGGCGAAGGCGACCATCTCGGCCTCGGCGCCTCCAAGCCGGCCACCTGCTTCCCCACCGCCGGCACGGTCGCCAACTCGTGGGATCCCGCGCTCGCCGAGACGATGGGCGAGGCGCTGGGCCGCGAAGCGCACGACCTCGACGTGAACGTGCTGCTCGGCCCGGGCCTGAACATCAAGCGCAACCCGCTATGCGGCCGCAACTTCGAGTACTATTCCGAGGATCCGATCGTCGCCGGCCGCATGGCGTCCGGCCTGATCCGCGGCATCCAGTCCAACGGCGTGTCCGCCTGCCCGAAGCATTTCGCGGTCAACAGCCAGGAACTGCGCCGTCAGGCGTCCAACTCGGTCGTCGACGAGCGCACGATGCGCGAGATCTACCTGACCGGCTTCGAGATCGCCGTGCGCGAGGCCGCGCCGATGACCATCATGACCTCGTACAACGAGATCAACGGCACGTACGCGCATGAGAACAAGCATCTGCTGCAGGACATCCTGCGCGACGAGTGGGGCTTCGACGGCATGGTCGTCTCCGATTGGGGCGGCTCGAACTCGGCCGTCGCCGCGGTCAAGGCCGGCGGCTCGCTCGAGATGCCGTCGCCGGGATTCACGTCCGTGCGCGAGCTGGAGTGCGCGGTCGCCGCGGGCACGCTGTCCGAGGCCGATCTCAACGCGCGCGCCGCCGAGGTCGCCAGGATCGCGGCCGCGACGCGCCTGACCGGCGTGGGCCGCGACGACCTGCTCGCCGACGACGTGGCCGCCGACCATCACGAGGTCGCGCGCCGCGTGGCCGAAGGCTCGGCCGTGCTGCTCAAGAACGGTGCGCCCACCGCGAACGCCGCCGCCCTGCCGCTCAAGCCCGGCGCGCGCGTCGCCGTTGTCGGCGACATGGCCAAGACCCCGCGTTTCCAGGGTTCCGGCTCGTCCAAGGTCAACGCGACCCGCGAGGAGAACATTCTCGACGAGCTGGGCAAGCTCGACTCCGTCTCCGTCGCCGGATACGCGCAGGGCTACGACCGTCAGGGCACGAAGAACCCCTCGCTGATCGAGGATGCGGTCGCGCTGGCCTCGGGTGAGAACGTCGACGTGGTTCTCGCCGTCGTCGGCCTTGACGAGCGTAGCGAATCCGAGGGCCTCGACCGTTCCACCATGGCCATTCCGCAGGCGCAGAACGATCTGGTCGCCGCGCTGGCCAAGACCGGCAAGCCGGTCGTGATCGTGCTCGTCGCCGGCTCCCCGGTCGAGCTGCCGTGGTTCGACGACGTCGCCGCCGTGCTGTACGTGGGCCTGTCCGGCCAGGCCGGCGCCTCGGCCACCGCGCGCGTGCTCACCGGCGAGGTCAATCCGTCCGGCCATCTGGCCGAGACCTGGCCGCTGCGCTACGACGACTGCCCGTCCTCCGGCTGGTATCCGGCGATCGGCCGCGACGCGATCTACCGCGAGGGCCCGTTCGTCGGCTACCGCTACTACGAGACGGCCGGCGTTCCGGTGCGTTTCCCGTTCGGCTACGGCCTGTCGTATTCGACGTTCACGTACTCGGCATTGGTTGCCGACGAGACCGGCGTCGAGTTCACCGTGACCAACGATTCCGACGTTCCCGGCGCGACCGTCGCGCAGCTGTACGTGTCCGGACCGTCGCGTTCGGCGGCGAACGCGACCGACGGCAGGACGGTCGGCGTGCTGCGTCCGGTCCGCGAGCTCAAGGGCTTCGCGAAGGTTTCGCTCGGCGCGCACGAGAGCGCGACCGTGCGCATCGAGTTCGACCGGTACACGTTCCGTCACTTCGATGCCAAGGCCGACAAGTTGGCGACCGAGTCCGGCATCTGGACGCTGTCCGTGGGCGACAACGCCGAACGTCTGCCGCTGTCGACGCCGTTCGCGGTCGCGGGCGACGTGGACGCGAAGCCGGCCGATCCGGCGCTCGGCTCGTACCTGACCGGCGACGTCAAGCACGTGACTGACGCCGAAATGGCCGTGCTGTTCGGCCATGAGGTGATCGCGCCGGGCAAGCCGGACACGTTCGGCGTGAACGACCCGATCTCCAGCTGGGCCGGCTCGCGCGGGTTCGTGGCGCGCACCGTCGCGAACACGCTGATCAAGCGCGAGGCCGACGTGCGCGAGAAGACAGGCGCGCCGGACCTCAACACGCTGTTCATCCTCAACATGCCGCCGCGCGCCATGAGCAAGATGACGCAGGGCATGGTCGATTCGGCCATGGTCGACGCGATCGTCAAGATCGGCAACGGCCATACGTTCCGCGGGCTCGGCGGGCTGATCGCCGGCTACTTCCGCAACCAATCCGCCAACAAGCGCACCGCAAAGGAGATCAACCATGACTGACGCCACGAAGACCGCGGGCAATACCGCGTCCGCGCCGACCGCCGAGGAGCTCGCCAAGATGGGCCCGGTCCGCCGCTGGATCGCCACGCATCCGACGATCTGGGAGTTCATCCTGTTCAACCTGCTGTCGAACATCTCCACGATCACGCGTTTCGTGGTCACCTGGATCGGCACCGCCGTGTTCGTGGCCGGCCTGGGCATCACCGCGCCGTTCCACTTCCTGATCTTCAACTACCCGGAGTCCGGCAACGGCCTGGGCGGATTCCTCACGTTCCTGCTCGCCGAGGTGCTCGCGCAGGTGGTCAACTTCTTCGTGCAGATGAAGTGGGTGTTCAAGTCCGACTCGAGCTTCAAGGACGCCGCGTGGAAGTACGCGATCCTCGCCGTCGTCATCGTGGTCGTCAACCTCGTGCTGCCGGGCTATGTGACCGCGCTGTGCCAGGGCTGGGGCATGAACGCCGGGGTCGCGGGCACGGTCGCCTCCATCGTGAACACGCTGCTCGCGGTGGTGGTCAGCTACCCGCTGCTCAAGTTCTGGGTCATGCCGAAGAAGTAATGGCATACGACCGATGATCGAAAAGCTGCCGCGGCAATGCCCGGCAGCTTTTCATTTGAGAGGCTGTTTTCGAACGGAGGCGCCGCGCCTACCGCGGGATGAGCACGGTGAGCGTGAACCAGTGGTCCTCGGTGCGGATCGTCACCTCGCCACCGTACTGCTGGGCGATGTGCCGGATCGACTTGACGCCGAAGCCGTGCCGCGACGCATCGCGCTTGGTGGTGCGCAGGTTGCCTGCGGTGTCCTTGCTCAGCTCTGAATCGTAGTAGTTCTCGATGCGGATCACCGTGAACCGTCCCTGCCGGTACAGCGCGAGACGGATGAGACGCTGCTGCGGGTCGGCCAGCTTGCTCGTCGCCTCGATCGCGTTGTCAAGCGCGTTGCCGAACAGCGAGGCGATGTCCATCGACGACATGCCCGCCAGCAGCGAACCGTCGGCCACGGCGGTGAGCGTGATGCCACGGTCCGCGCAGGCGCGGGTCTTCGTGGTCAGGATGACGTCCAGCACCGGGTTGCCGGAATGCTGCTGCGCGCTGTACTGCGCGACCGACTGCTCCAGCTGTTCGAATCCTGCCGCCGCATGCTGCGGGTCGACCTCGGCGCGCAGCGCGGCGATCTGATGCTTGAGATCATGCGCCAGCCGCCCGATCGACTCGATGTTCTCCTTCGAGGCGAGATACTCCTGATGCTGGCTTTCCAGCTGCGCGTTGATCGACGCCAGTTCCGCGTTCGCCTCCACGCGTCGCGCCTGCTCCTGCTGGGCGAACAGGATCGCGAACCCGCAGAAGTCCACCAGCGTGCGGATATAGAAGACCTCCTGGCCCACCGATCCGGAGAACGGCGTGTTCGTCGACACGAAACTCAGGTTGCTCATCGCGAACGTCACCAACGTGATCGCCACCGTGCCCACGGCCAGCTGCATCGTCGTCGACGTGGGCGCGTCCGCGCTGAAATTCCCCCGTTCGACCGCCCACGCGAGCGTGAAGCACAACGCGTACGTGACCACCAGCAGCGCCACCGGCGCCCAGCGCGACCACAGGCCGGCCGCTCCGTCCGGGTCCGGCAGGACGGTCATCCCGTTCAGTCCCAGGAACGACGCCAGCTGCCAGTGCAGCGACGCGACAAGCTCCGCCAGCACGAACGCGCGCGCCGTAATATACAGTCCCTCACGCTTGCCGGTCCCCGCACCCAGCCAAACGATCAGGTACATGCCGGCGACCGCCATCAGCATACCCCCGGTCCACAGCCACATCGGCAATGCTCCGGCCAGATACTGGATGCCGATCATCGCCGCCAGGCCGACCGCACAGACCGCGATCGTCCGCCGCAACGGCACGCGCCGGTACACCACCACGATGTACGTCAGGCACGCCAGCCACTCGCACACCGCCGTGAACAGCCTCGGAATATCGGGCAACGCATTGGTGATCATGCTCGCACCTCCACCGGCATGCCCGTCACATGCCGCCCATATAGTCCGTCAGCGCGGACAGGAACGCCTTCTTGCGCGGCCGGCTCACCCGCAGACGATCGCCGTTCGACATCACGCAGTCCTGGTCCTCCATGCCGGTCACGTGCCGCAGGTTCACCAGATAGCACGAGTTCGACCGGAAGAAGTCATGGTCGGCCAGCCGCGTCTCGAAATCCTTGAGCGTGCCGGACACCTGCATCCCCCCGCCGAGCGTGTGGATGATGATCGTATGCCGGATCGACTCGATGTACAGCACGTCCGCCAGCTCCAGCCGCTGCTGACCGCCGCCCACGTCGACGAGCATCGCGTCGTCGCCGCGCCGACGCACCGATTCGATCGACCGCTTCAGCTCCTGCTTGAACGCGAAGTACGGCACCGGCTTGAGCATGTACGACAGCGCACCGACCTGATACCCGTTGATCGCGTACTGCGGCGCGGCGGTAATGAACACGATGACGACGCTGTCGTCGCGCTCGCGGATGCGCCGGGCCGCCTCCATGCCGTCCATGCGCTTCATCTCGATGTCGAGCAGGAGGATGTCGTAGACGGGCTTGTATTGTTCGGCGATCTTCTCGCCGTCGTCGAACACGGAGACGACGAACCGTTCGCCGGTTTCCGACTGGTATTGGTTGAGGTAGTCGACCGCCCGCTGCAGGGCCGCGGGGTCGTCCTCGACCACACCGATCCGGATCTCGCGCATGCTGACCGCCTTTCCGTGTCCGTTCCACCCCGATTCTAGCCGATGGGTCCGCTTCGGAAGGGTAAGGGGACGGCCTCGATTACATCGCGTGTAGCATACCCGACCAGAATCTTAACGTTGAGATTCATAAAACGAGACAAAACACGCCGTGGCGCACCGTTGACGGACCCCGATCGACGTGTATAGTTGGTCATGGCTCAGCGAAGAGATCTTCAAAGAACCGAAGATAACTGAACGCCGAGGTTTGGGACTTAGCCAATGTGGGAAGCCATGAACCGAAGCACAGCAAACAAGAAGAAATCCCTTTACAACGGATCGTGAGGCACGTACCTGCCTCTGAAAGGATGAAACATCATGGCAGAAGTCGTTTTCGACCATGTTACTCGTATCTACCCGGGCAACGACAAGCCCTCCGTGGATGATCTGAATCTGGATATCAAGGACGGCGAGTTCCTGGTGCTGGTTGGCCCGTCTGGCTGCGGTAAGTCGACCACCCTGCGCATGCTCGCTGGTCTGGAAGAGGTCAACAAGGGCCGCATCCTCATCGGTGGCAAGGACGTCACCACGATGCAGCCGAAGGACCGCGACATCGCTATGGTGTTCCAGAACTACGCTCTGTACCCGCACATGACCGTGGCCGACAACATGGGCTTCGCCCTGAAGATCGCCGGCACTCCGAAGGACGAGATCCGCAAGCGCGTCGAGAAGGCCGCCGAGATCCTCGACCTGACCGAGTACCTCGACCGCAAGCCGAAGGCTCTGTCTGGTGGTCAGCGTCAGCGTGTCGCCATGGGCCGTGCAATCGTCCGTGAGCCGAAGGTCTTCCTCATGGATGAGCCGCTGTCCAACCTCGACGCGAAGCTGCGTGTCCAGACCCGTACCCAGATCGCCGCTCTGCAGCGTCAGCTGGGTGTCACCACCCTGTACGTGACCCACGATCAGACCGAGGCCCTGACGATGGGCGATCGCATCGCCGTCATCAAGCTCGGCATCCTGCAGCAGGTCGGCGCCCCGACCGAGCTGTACGATCGTCCGGCCAACGTCTTCGTCGCCGGCTTCATCGGCTCCCCGTCAATGAACCTGAACACCCACCCGGTGGTCAACGGCAAGGCGAAGATCGGCGAGGACACCGTGGATCTGCCGGCCGAGGCCGTCAACAAGCTGACCGCCGAGGACGGCGGCAAGATCGTCGTCGGCTTCCGTCCGGAGGACGCCTCCCTGGCCACCCCGGATGACCCGAACGCCTTCTCCCTGAAGGTCGTCAACGTCGAGGATCTTGGCTCCGACGGCTACATCTACGGCAACATCATCACCGATGGTTCCGCCGCGGAGGCCGCTCAGGTCATGTCCGACCAGAACAAGCTCACCACGATTCGCGTGAACCCGCGTGCGCTGCCGAAGGTCGGTGCGACCGTCAAGATCAAGATCGACCCGTCCAAGATGCACCTGTTCGCTCCGTCGACCGAGCTGCGTCTGAACTAGTAGATACTTGGCACGGAGAGATAACCGTGTCAACCATTAAACGAGGCATTCTCTTCCTCTCTTAGGCCTCGTTGGAAAAGCCCCGCGTAGTAGCGGGGCTTTTCTTTTGCCCGTCCCGCGTCGGCCATATTCCCGTGTCGCCCACCGTTCCGCCTGTGCAAGTACGATAGAACCTTATGGAATCAAACAATCTGAACCAGTTGGATCCGCGCGCCCTCAAGGCCACATCCGTCAAAGCCGAGGATGCGTCCGCCGAATCGCCCGAGCCCCAGGCATTGAAGATCACCGCCGCCAGCTCGAATCCGAAGATGTTCACCCTGCCGTGGGAAAAGCCGCTCGCCACATGGCCGACCGAGCTTCTCGCCAACCTGCCGCGAGGCATCTCCCGCCACGTCGTGCGTTTCGTACACGTGGGCGACGAGGTGTACGCGATGAAGGAAATCACCCGTCAGGTCGCCGAACGCGAGTACGAGCTGCTGCGACGCCTGCAGAAGCTCGACCTGCCGACCGTCCAGCCGATCGCCGTGGTCACCGGCCGCCACGACGCCAACGGCGAGCCGCTCGAGGCGATCCTCGTCACCAAGCACCTCAAGTTCTCGCTGCCGTACCGCGCGCTGTTCGCCCGCAACCTGCGCCCCGACACCGCCGAGCGCCTGATCGACGCGCTGGCCGTGCTCATGGTCCGCCTGCACCTGGCCGGCTTCTACTGGGGCGACGTGTCCCTGTCGAACGTCCTGTTCCTGCGCGACGCCGATGCGTTCTCCGCGTTCCTGGTGGACGCCGAGACCGGCGACCTGCAGATCAACCTGACCCAGGGCCAGCGCGAGTACGACATCGATCTCGCCCGCACGAACATCATCGGCGAACTCATGGATCTGTCGTCCGGCCGACTGCTGCCGAGCGACGTCGATGAGATCGAGGTCGGCAACCGTCTCGCGGACCGCTACCACTCGCTGTGGAGCGCGCTGACGGACACCGACAAGTTCAACCCGGACGAGATGTGGAAGATCGAGAAGCGCGTCAACAAGCTCAACGAGCTCGGCTTCGACGTGGACGAGCTCGAGATGAAGACCGCGGAGGACGGCAAGCGCGTACTCGTACGTCCGCGCGTGGTCGACGCGGGCTATGCGTCGCGCAAGCTGCTGCGTCTGACCGGCCTCGACGTGCAGGAGAACCAGGCCCGACGCCTGCTCAACGACCTCGACGCCTACCGCGCGTCGACGTGGCGCGAGGGCGAGGAGCTGGAGATCGTCGCGACCGACTGGATGCGCGAGGTGTACGAGCCGACCGTGCGCATGATCCCGCGCGAATACCGCTCGCAGATCGAGCCGGCGCAGTTCTTCCACGAGGTGCTCACCCACCGCTGGTTCCTCGCGGAGAAGGCCGGACACGACGTGCCGATGGCCGTCGCCGTGAAGAGCTACATCGAGAACGTGCTGCCGCAGTACAAGCTCGACAAGAAGGACGTGGACGCGCTCAACGCCGAGGCCGATTCGGGCGTGGTGGACGACGAGTACACGTACAACGAGTCCGACTACGACGATGACGACGATTACAACCCGGACGACGATCCGGACGCGGCGGTCTGGAGCCACTGAGCTCCCCTAAACTGACGGCTCCCCCTATCAGGGGGAGCCGTCACTCTGTCATACGCTCGATCGATTCGCCAGAACCTGCTCCCCCTGATAGGGGAGCCGTCAGTTTGCATGCGATCAAACGGCTCACTAGGACGTGCTCCCCCTGATAGGGGGAGCTGTCAGCAAAGCTGACTGAGGGGGTCACGCCCATCACCCAAATCCAGCGAAACCGGCGAAGACCCTCTCACATCAAACACAACCCTACAATCCCAGCTTCTCGCGCAGGAAGTCGCGCTGCAGCACCAGCAGGTTCTCGGCCACCGTCTCGTCGTTGGTCATATGGGTGATGCCCGTCAGCGGCAGGTACGTGTGCGGACGCCCCGCGGCCATCAGCGCCTGGCTCAGCCGCAGGCTGTGCGCGATGGTCACGTTGTCGTCGGCGAACCCGTGGATGAGCATGAGCGCCCGGCTCAGCTTCGGCGCGTCCTGCACGATGCCGTTGTAGGCGTACACCTTCGGATCAAGGCCGAGGTACCGCTCGGTGTAATGCGTGTCGTACAGCGTCCAGTCGGTGGGCGGCGCGCCCGCGCAGCCGGCCTTGAACACGTCGGGCGCGTCCAGAACGGCCAGCGCGGACAGGAATCCGCCGTACGACCATCCGATCATGCACACCTTGTCCAGGTCAGGCTCGGGAATGCGCATGCGACCGGCGACCGAACCGGCTTCCTCATCCGCCGCCTGCCCCGAGACTTTCCCGGGATCGTCACACTCGGCGTTGAGCGCGGCCACCGCATCCGGCAGCGAGCGCACGGCCTCGACCTGATCGGCCAGGGTCACGTCCTTCATGTTCTCGAAGATCTCGCGGTCCCACTTCGGTCCGCGACCGGTGGTGCCGCGACCATCCGCCGTCACGACGAGGAAGCCCTGATCGGCCCACCACTGACCCTCCCAGTAGAACGACTGCGAGGCGACGACCTGCTGGAATCCCGGTCCGCCGTACGGCTTCATGAGCACGGGCAGGCTCGTCGCATGCGCGTACGGGCTGGACGCGCTCGGCGCGATGATCGCCGTGTACAGACGGTGTTCGCCGAGTCGCGTGAACGTCACGTTCGGCGTGAATCCCGGGTGCGCGGAATCACTGGCGATCGCGTGGCCGTTGTGCCACATCATCGCATGGTCGTGAGCCATGTCGCGCCCGCTGACCACCATGCCACGTGCGCCGCGAGACGCGGTCCACGATCCGGGCACCGTCGTGACCGGTTCGATCACGCCGTCGAACGCGATGCTCACCACGTCGAAGCTGCGCGCGTCGTGGCCGCCGCACCGCCGCTCGTCAGCGGCGCCCGAACCGGCTTTCGTCCACGCGGCCGGAACGTCGGGCGCGAGATCCGGCTCGCGCTGCACGACCGCCAGCACGTCCTTGTCGGTGACGTCGAGCACCTGCCGCACGTTCCAGCCGGCCGGCGTGAAGGCCCGGCCGTCGACCGTCAGACGGTTCGTGTCGGAATCCATGTCGTTAAGCGAGCAGACCAGACGCCCGTCCGGCGTGAACGCCGGCGTGCCGTGGATCAGGTCGATCCACTGGTCGTTGTGATGCGTTGCCAGCACGCGGGTTTCGCCCATGCGATCGCCGTCGGGCGTGACCGCGAGCACCTGATCGTTGCGCTGGCAACGGTCCTGCACGAGCACGATCGGCTGATGGCCGGCGCTCCAGTGGACGGCGGCGATGTATTCGTACGTCTTGCGGTCCCACCGCACGGGCGCGCCGTCGATGCCGGCGTAGCGGCCGTCATCGTCGAACGAGAGCGCCGCGACGGTCAGGGTCGTGTCGGCGTTGGCGGTCAACGCGCGCGGATAGCGGCGGCCGACCGCGGGACGACCGGGATTGGCCGGATCGCTGATGTACCACATCGGTTCGGGCGACGAATCGAAGGTCTCGAAGAGGATGTGACGCGAATCGGGCGCCCACCAGAAGCCGTCGTAGCGGTCCATTTCCTCGCCGGCGACGAATTCGGCGAGGCCGATCTTCCACGTGTTGCCGGAGTCGTCGCCGTGACCGGCACCGCAGCCGTCGCCCCCGTCGCACACTCCCCAGATCGCGCCGATCCGATCGCCCCCGGCGTCGGATGCGCGACCGTCGGCCATCGCTTCGTCGACCATCGCATCGTCGGCGAGCACGTCGAACACGCCTTCGGACAGCGCGTCCTCGTTGTCGTCCATCGCGATGAACACGCCGTCGTCGAGGTCGCCGGCGGGCGCGTCGGCACGCTCCTGTGCATCGGCTTGCGCATCGGCCCAGTCGGCGATGTCGATGAGGATGAGATGCTCGCCGGTGGTGTACAGCACATGACGGCCGTCCGGACTGATGCGCGGGTTGAGCACCGGACCGTACATGCCCTGCCGGTCCGCGTCGCCGTCGAGCCGGTCCGCGGCAAGCTGGCGCGTACGTGCGGGCGCACCGTCGGCCGCGGTGCCGTCGGCCGTATCGCCATTCTCATCCGCGATTTCGGTGAGGAACAGCCGACCGTTGATCGTGAACACGACACGCCGGCCGGCCGCATCGACCGAATACCCGACGATGCCGGTACCGCCTTCGCGGGCGCGTTCACGGCGCGCCTTCTCCTCGGCGGGCACGTCCTCGCTGTCGGCATCGGCCAGCAGGTCGCGCGGGTCGGCGAGCTTCACTTCGCGGTGCGTTTCGTTTCCGTCCGCGTCCGTACCGGTTTCGCTCATCCACAATGAGGTCACCAGGTCCTCCGGCCCGTCGGAGCGCAGGAACAGCGCCCGCGTGCCGTCTGCGATGACCTGAGCGGAACGCGGCGCGCCGCAGGTGAACCGCAACGTACGCGCCCTGCGCCGTGGGAAATTCGTGATCGCTTCGTTGACATCAACCGTATCGTTCATACCAATCGACCATACTCCCCCATGCGCACAGCTCCCCCTTCGAATCACGCCGTGTCGCGGGGTCTCCCCCGACCTGTTACCATCGACAGTGCACATCGACGGTGCAGTTAACGACGACGAACGTGAGCGAGGCAATGGCGACACTCCCCCCGAACCATATGACATATACCCCGAACCCCAACAACGACAAGCCCGTACAGTCCGGCACGACCGGTCCCGACGAACCGGATTTCTTCACCGGAGAAGGTCCGCAGACCTGCGATTGGACGGGAGAACACTGCGCCGACCGCGCCGAATACTACCTCGTCGTCATGTGCGAGAACGAGAAATGCACCACGTCCCACATGCGCAGGCTGTGTCCGCGGCATTACGTGCTCGAATTGGCGAACAGGCTCGATCATCTGCGGTTCTGCAACCGCATGCGCAAGTTAGGCACTCCGGACACGATACGGACGGAGATCCTGCGGCATTTCGCGGCGTTCGGCCCGATCGGCGCGGATCCGGCGACCGCGCAAGCCGACGCGGCCACGCAAACCGACACGACCGCGCAAGCCGACACGACCGCGCAACATGATTCCCCGGGCTCCGCTGAAGACGGGAACCCCGCGGACGACCGTCCGCCCGTCATGACGGCCGAGGCGGACGGCAACGGCACCGAACGGATGCACGGCGCCACGGCACATGTCGCGTACGATGCGCTGCGCACGTCGGAGGACACCACGCTCGAACAGTTGCGCGCGTGGGTCGACGGCCTGGCGTTGCGGCATGCGCGGCTGACGGTCGAATACTTCGCCGTCAACGAGGATCCCGTGATGCCGCTGTTGTACAAGATCTTCGATCCGCGGCGCGATCCCCGCAATGCCGGTTCCATCTATGATCCGTACGATCCGGCGACCAACGGCTTCGTGTCTTGGTCCTCCGTACAGGCCGCCGACCTGTCGCGGCGCGACCTGGTCCGACCGACGCTGGAGTCGCGCGTCGACCCGGACACCAAGGAGTTCGCCGGGTTCGAAGTGAACGACTGCCTGTCCTACACGGTGATGGAACGCAACGGGCTCATCACCGCGAATCCGGCCAAGGCGGTGCCGAACCTGTTCCTGATCGTGGATCACGACACGACCATGGCGCTGCCAGTCACGCCGGGCTCGCTGATCACCTGGAACGCGACGGACGACGGCTACCGCAACCAGCTGCAGGTGTGCGATTACGAGTCCTGGACGCGACGGTTCGAGCCGTATGTCGCCTATTACGATCACGCGCCGTTGGATCCGGCGGACGTGAACGCGAAAATCGCCGACCTGACCGGGCGGATCCACCGGATCATTCGCGACGGCGTGCGGCCGTAGCGTCCACGACGGCCATGGAGCCCACGGCATCCGTAGCGTCCACGACGCCGCGCGACCGTCGGCCGACGCGGACTCGCGTCACAGACTCGAATCCGCGTCGACGCTCATCACGTACACGTTGCGGCGCAACGCCTTGGCCTGCGCACGCGTGATGTCGCCGGCCTCGAACATGTCCTGGATCACGCCGAGCTCGATGCCGTAGCTTTCGCGCTTGACGTCCTCCGCCATCGCCATCGACTGGGCGCTGCCGCTCATGTTCGGCCGCGACCTCAGCGCGGACTCCGCGCGACGATAGTCGAGCAGCAGCATCGAACAGTGCTCCGTGTTGTACCGGTCGCGCGTCATCTCCTCGTACAGACGATCGATCACATGGTCGAACGCGTCGAGCTGGACCATGCGCGAGTGCGCGAAGATCGCGTCATCGCTGATCAGCGGCGTCGTGTGCCGGATGCGGCTGCTCGTGCGCCTGATCAGCGTGAGCGTGCGACGCTGAAGGGCGCGCATGCGGCCGCGGATCTGCCACAGCATGGTGCCGGAATTACGGTCGGTGTCGATGTGGCGTAGCGAGTTCATGATCTGGTCGAGCAGATGCTCGCAGGCTTCGATCTCAAGGTCGCGATCGCGCGGCGAGACGTTGCCGTTGTCCTGTTTCGTGTCGATCAGACGCTGCTTGACGTAGTCCTTCTCCCAGCCGAGCGCGTCGATCTGCAGCTGCGCGTATCCCTGCGGGTCGAGTTCGCCGACGCGTTGCTTGAGACGGGTGATGCGTTTCGTGTACGAGTCGATGACCATGAGGATCGCGCGGCGGTTCTCGTCGGTCACGCGGCCGGTGAGCTCCTCGACCGTGCGGCGCAGCACTTCGATCGTGATCTCGGTCATCTCCGTCGACGTGTCCTTCGACCGGTTCGGCGCGAGCAGCGGCAGCAGGAAGTTCGCCAGCAGCAGCGTGACGATGATCACGCCGGACGCGACGAAGATCAGCTCGTCGCGCATCGGGAACCAGGTGCCGTCGGCCAGCATGTACGGGATCGTGAACATCAGCGACAGCGTGATGGTGCCCTTCGCGCCGCCGAACGTCATGACCGCGGCCGAACGCAGTCGCTCCGGGGTCATCTTGCGGCGCAGGTGGGTGTTCACGTCGCGCGCGAGGCGCAGCATCACGCTCACCCACAGGAAGCGCATCACGATCACGATGCCGGCGACCATGAGGATCACGCCGATGAGCAGCGTGTTGCTCACGCCGGGATCGTCCCAGCTGGTGCCCATCGCCTCGGGCAGCAGCATGCCGAGCAGGATGAACACGGCGCCGTTGAGCGCGAACGACAGCACGCCCCACACGCTGTTCGACACGATGTTGGTGCGTGCCACGTTCGGACCGATGCCCGTGCGGTCGAACCGGATGAACAGGCCGGAGGCGACGACCGACAGGATGCCGGAGACGTGCGCCACGTCCTCGGCGGCCAGGTACAGCAGGAACGGCAGGAACAGTTCCATGAGGATGCGCGTGGTGGTCGTCTCCCAGCCGAGCGAACGGATCGTTTCGAACAGCCAGTTCGCGATCAGTCCGATCGCCAGACCGAACAGACCGCCGCCGATGAACGACATGACGAATTCGCCGGCCGCCTCGCCGACGCCGAACTGGCCGGTGACGGCCGCGGCGATCGCGAACTGGAAGCCGACGATGCCGGACGCGTCGTTGAACAGCGATTCGCCCTTGAGCACGCCGGTCTGGCGTCTGGTCAGCGCCGCCTCTTTGCCGAGCGAGCTGACCGCGACCGCGTCGGTCGGGCCGAGCGCCGCGCCGAGCGCGAGCGCCGCCGCCAACGGCACGGCTGGCCAGATCGCATGCAGGATGAAGCCGACGGCGACCATCGTGGCTATCGCCAGGCCGATCGCCAATGATAACGACAGTTTGAGTGAGCGCAGGAGTTCGGACTTGTCGATCTCATGCGCCTCGAGATACAGCAGCGGCGCGATGAACAGCACCATGAACAGTTCCGGGTCGAGGTCGACCTCGGGGAAAAACGGCAGTTGCGATGCGATCGCGCCGAGCGCGATCTGCACGAGCGGCGTGGAGACCTTCGGAATGAACCGGCTGATGAACGAGGACAGTACGACCGCGGCGATGATGCACAGGATGAGTTGAAATACCGCCACGGCTCCTCCTTCTCTTGCGGTCGCCGAGTCCTAAGACTATCAGCCGCATGCGCGTGGCACGTTACGTTTCTCGCTGGGCGACTACGGGTGCGGGACCGTTTGCGGGGTGCGGCCGCAGGATGGTCCGTGGCGCTCTCTACAGCACGCCGGAGGAGATGCCGTTGAGCAGCATCCACTGGCGCAGGTCGGACAGCTCGTCCATGCTGACGGCGTGGTCGAGGCCGTGGTAGCTTTTCGTGGTCAGCCAGGTGTGTTCCTCCAGCCATGCGGCCGCGGCGAACAGTTCGTATTTGGGGATGACGGCGTCGTTCTTGCCGTACGTGAAGAACACGGGGACGTCGAAGTTGGCGAGCCGGTCGTCGGCGGGCGCGGTGCCGGGCACGCCGCCTGGCGCAAGGTAGCCGGACAGCGAGATCGCGGCACGGTAGCGTTCCGGGTGGATGCGCAGCAGGTGGACGGCGAGCAGGCCGCCTTGGGAGAAGCCGAGCGGCACCACATCGCGGGTCGCGGGGATATGTTCGTCCACCCAACGATCGATGGCGGTCGCCGCGGCGAAGGCGGCGCGGTCGAGCGCGTCACCGGATGGCACGCCGTCGCGGAACCATGCGTAGGCGCCGGGGCGACTGTCGGCCTCCGGTTGCAACTCCACAGGCGCACGCAGGGCGACGTGGTCGTTGTACGGCGCGATGTAGCGCATCAGGTCGGCGATGTCGTCCTCGTTGGATCCCCATCCGTGCAGGCACAGAAACATCGGCCGGCTTGGCAGGGCGTCGCCGCCTCCTCGCGAGTATCGCGCATGTGTGATTGCCGGGATCGCGGGCGTTCCGTCGTTCTGCTCGCCGTTGCCGGGTGCGGCATCGCTGATTGCTGCGTCTTCGCTCATAGACGCCAATATACCGGTTCCGAAACAAAGAAACCCCGGCGGGGTCACCGCCGGGGAGAGAAAGGAGAGAGAAGAAGAAAGGTTTCAGTTATCGGGAACTGCTGCTGTTCCGGTTCAGCTCTTGCTGACGGTTATTATGTAACCACCGCTTCCTGAGGGCAATGATGGGTTTGTCTGGGAAAAGACTGGGAGTTCGGACGCCACAGCGCCACGCCGCTGTGCGGACACCTGCCGCTACACTAGGGGTACAGATCACAACGTCCTCAATGCATAAGGAGCATTCATGCTGCTGTCCGATCGCGATATTCTGGCCGCCAAGGCCGACGGCCACATCTCGCTTGATCCGTGGACTCCTGAGATGGTGCAGCCCGCGTCGATCGACGTGCGCCTGGACCGCTTCTTCCGCCTGTTCAACAACCACGCGTACACGTACGTCGACCCGGCCGAGAACCAGGGCGCGCTGACCGAACAGTTCGAGGTCGCGCCGAATGAGCCGTGGATCCTGCATCCGGGCGAGTTCGCGCTCGGTTCGACGTGGGAGTACGTCAGGCTCGACGCGACGATGGCGGCACGACTGGAGGGCAAGAGCTCCCTCGGCCGTCTCGGCATTCTCACCCATTCGACCGCCGGCTTCATCGATCCGGGCTTCGAGGGGCATATCACGCTGGAGCTGAGCAACGTCTCCACGCTGCCGGTCAAGCTGTGGCCGGGCATGAAGATCGGCCAAATGTGTTTCTTCCGGCTCAGCTCGCCGGCCGAGCACCCGTACGGCTCCAAGGGCACCGGCTCGCACTACCAGGGCCAGCGCGGCCCGACCCCGAGCCGTTCCTACATCAACTTCTACAAGGCCGACGTGAGCGACTGACGGGCTACGGCGCTGCCCGCCGAAGCAACACGGCGCCACGAGACGAGAAAGAGGCTCCCGAAGGAGCCTCTTTCTTGGTTATGGGCGCTTATGCGACAATCACGCGGTCACGCCGCGGCTCTTGTCGATGGCGCGCATGATGGCCTTGTAGATTTCGGAGGCCACCAGCACGATCGCGGCCAGGCCGATGCATTCGAACCAAGCCACCAGATCGAGCGGCGTGGTGCCGAACGCGTCGTTGAGGAACGGCACGTAGATCACCACGACCTGCAGCAGGATCGAAATGCCGATCGCGCCCCACAGCCACTTGTTGCTGAACAGGCCCACGAACGCGGACTGGCGCGCCGAACGCGAGGCGATCGCGTTGAACAGCTGAGCGAACACGAGGATCGTGAAGCCCATCGTGCGGGCCTCGGTCATCTGCGCGTCGTGGCCGAGCGCGTCCACCGAACGGTCGGTGAACAGGCCTCCGGCGAGGTGCATGTCCATGCCGATCAGCGTCACGGCGGCCATGATGATGCCGATGAACGCGATGTCGATCCACATGTCCTTGTCGATCACACGGTCGGTGAGCTTGCGCGGCTTGCGGGCCATCACGTCGTCGGTCTGCGGGTCGACGCCCATCGCCAAGGCCGGTGCGGCGTCGGTGAGCAGGTTGATCCACAGCAGCTGCGTGGCGAGCAGCGGCACGGTCACGCCCTGGGAGCCGGGCTGGGTGATGCCGAGCACGCCGGCGAGCATGACGCCGCCGAACACGGTGAACACCTCGCCCACGTTGGAGCTCAGGAGGTAGCGCAGGAACTTGCGGATGTTGTCGAAGATCACGCGGCCTTCGCGCACGGCGGCGACGATGGTCGAGAAGTTGTCGTCCGCGAGGATCATCTTCGCGGATTCCTTGGTGACTTCGGTGCCGGTGATGCCCATCGCCACGCCGATGTCGGCGGACTTGACGGCCGGGGCGTCGTTCACGCCGTCGCCGG
This sequence comes from Bifidobacterium aerophilum, assembly GCF_010667685.1. GTDB lineage: Bacteria > Actinomycetota > Actinomycetes > Actinomycetales > Bifidobacteriaceae > Bifidobacterium > Bifidobacterium aerophilum. The sequence goes on from NZ_WHZW01000009.1 coordinate 60,930, forward strand.
TCATGGCGGCGATGTTACCCTGACGCTGCAGCGATTCGACGATCTTGAGCTTGTGCTCGGGCGCCACGCGCGCGTACACGGACACTTCGGAGGTCGCCTTGTCGAGCGCCTTCTCGTCCATCGCGTCGAGCTGGTCGCCGGTGAGCGCCTTGCCGCCCTTGTCGATGATGCCCAGGTCGGAGGCGATGCGGGCCGCGGTGAGCGGGTGGTCGCCGGTGATCATGACGGTGCGGATGCCGGCGCGGTGCGCTTCGGCCACGGAGTCGCGGACCTCGGTGCGCGGCGGGTCGATGATGCCGACCATGCCGGCCCAGATGAGATCGGATTCGATCACGTCGGACTGTTCGGAAATGTCGGTGATCTGACCGGCCGAATTCGTCACGATGCCGGGGACGTCGGCCAGCGAGGAGACGCCGAGCGGACGGTACGCCTCGCCCAGCGTGCGGTACGCCTCGCCGGACAGCTTCTCGACGGTCGCGAGGATCGTCTGACGGTCGCCTTCGGTGAGCGGCCGGACCGCACCGCCGACGGCGATGCGCGTGCAGTACGCGAGCAGCACGTCCGGCGCGCCCTTCGCGAAGACGGTCAGGTTGCCGGCGTCGGCGTTGTCCTTGGCGACGATCGCCATGCGCTTGCGTTCGGACGTGAACGGCACTTCGGCCACGCGCTCGAAGTTCGCGTACTTCTTGTCGGCGTGCACCTTGCGGGCGGCGACGATCAGCGAGACTTCGGTCGGGTCTCCGATGGCCTCCCATACGCCGGCCTTGGATTCGCTTTCGCGCAGGTCGCCATCGTTCGCGAGCGTGCCCGCGCCCAGCGTGGCCATCACTTCAGCTTCGACACCGGCCGGAACGGCCAGATCGCCGTCCGCGGCGCCGACCATCACCATGCGGCCTTCCGGCGCGTAGCCGGTGCCGGTGATCTGCACTTCGCCGCTCGGCGTGACCACGCGTTCGACGGTCATCTCGTTGCGGGTGAGCGTGCCGGTCTTGTCGGAGCAGATCACGGATGCGGAACCGAGCGTCTCCACGGAGGACAGCTTCTTGACGATCGCGTTGTGCTTGGCCATGCGCTGCACGCCGAGCGCAAGCACGACGGTCAGGATCGCGGCCAGGCCTTCCGGCACGGCGGCGACGGCCAGCGAGACGGCCAGCAGCAACGAGTCGATGATGTCGTGCACCGAGTGGAAGCCCTGCGTGAGGGCGAGCGCGGCGAGCACGACCACGGCGATGATGCACACCGCGAGGCCGAGGATCTTGGAGACGTGCGCCATCTCCTTCTGCAGCGGGGTGGCTTCGTCGTCGGTGGCGGCAAGCATGTCGGCGATCTTGCCGACCTGCGTGTTCATGCCGGTGCCGGTGACGATCGCACGGCCGGTGCCCTGCGTGACGGACGTGCCGTTGAAGATCATGTTCGCGCGGTCGCCGAGCGCCTTCGCCGAAGCGAGGGTTTCCGGCTTCTTACCGACCGGGACGGATTCGCCGGTCAGGGACGCCTCCGCGATGCGCAGGGACGCGGCGGCGAACAGTCGGCCGTCGGCGGAGACGGTGTCGCCTTCGCCGAGCACGACGATGTCGCCGGGAACGACGTCGGTGGTGTTGACGTGCACGACCTTGCCGTCACGCAGGACGGCGGTCTGCGGCGCGGTCATCTGCGCGAGCGCGGCGACGGCCTGCTCCGCGCGGGCCTCCTGGATGTAGCCGAGGACCGCGTTGACGATCAGGATGAGCACGATGACGAGCGCGTCGAACGGCACCGGCTCGCCGGCGCCCGGCGTGTTGGCGCGTTCGATGAACCATGCGACCACCGAGATCGCGGTGGCGACGAGCAGCAGATAGACCAGCGGATCCTCGAACTGCGCGAGGAACTTCTTCCATTTCGGCACCGGCGGCGCGCTGGCCAGCTGGTTCGGGCCGAATTTCTCGAGGCGACGCTTGGCCTCGTCCGAGCTCAGGCCGGTGGCCGTGTCGACGTTCAGCGCCTTGGCCACGGCGTCCGCGTCGGTCAGCGACGGGTCGGTATCGTTCAACAGCGCCTGCTGGGCGCGCACTTCCTCTGAAACGGCATCCTCGATCACTGCGGACGCCTTGGATTGATCCTTCGTACGATCAACCATGATGTTCTCCTTGGTATAGCCGCGGAGTAGTCAGTCCTCGCGAACGGCCGGGTTTTCTCCCCCGGTTCGCGGCAAGACTGCGCGGTTATGGGCACCGGCGCAACTGCTGCCGATGCGTACGTGTGCCATTATTCCATACACCCCGCAACAACGAGTGAAACATCTGTACGCATGTTGCCCAAAAATGGTGAAATCCTGCGGTTATGCGGCGGCGCGCGGCCGGCGTGGCTACCGTGCCTCCGCGGGTATGCAAAAGCCCGCCACCGGGTTTCCGATGGCGGGCTTCCTATGCGGTCCTCAGCCGAGGATCAGCGAGCGTACTTTAGTCCTCAAAAGGATCAAAGTCGCGGCGCACGCGGCGGCGCGGGCGCTCGGTGCGCTCCACGCGGTCGGCGCGGTACTCGTCGTAGTTCTCATCGGTGGCGTAGCGCGGGTTGCGGTCGTCGCGGCGCGAGGAGCGACGCGGACGGTCATCGCGGTCATCGCGATCGGAACGGGACGAGCGGCGGTCAT
>NZ_WHZW01000009.1:63657-125258 GCF_010667685.1 Bifidobacterium aerophilum
TCGCGATCGGAACGACGATCGTCACGATCGTCATAGTCACGATCCGAACGACGACGACGCGGACGATCATCGTAATCGCGATCGGAACGACGATCGTCACGATCGTCATAGTCACGATCCGAACGACGACGACGCGGACGATCATCGTAATCGTCGTCATCGTCGCGACGCGAGCGGCGCGGACGGTCATCATAATCGCGATCGGAACGACGATCGTCACGATCGGAACGACGGCCACGGCCGCCACGACGGTCGTCACGATCACCGCGATCGCCACGGTCGCCGCCGCGACGGCCAGCGCCGGATTCCTGGTCCTCGAAGCCCGGGATCGCGAGGCTGATCTTGCCGCGATCGTCCACGCCCTGCACGACGACCTCGACGGTGTCGCCTTCCTTGAGCACGTCCTCGACCGCGTCGATGCGCTCGCCGTTGGCGAGGTTGCGGATCTGCGAGATGTGCAGCAGGCCGTCGGTGCCCGGGGTCAGGTTGACGAACGCGCCGAACGACGTGGTCTTGACGACCTTGCCGTTGTACGTCTCGCCGGCCTGCGGCACGTGCGGGTTGGCGATCTGGTCGATGATGGCCTTGGCCTTCTCGGCCGCCTCGCCGCCTTCGGAGGAGATGAACACGGTGCCGTCATCCTCGATGGCGATCTCGGCGCCGGTGTCCTCCTGGATCTGGTTGATGTTCTTGCCCTTCGGTCCGATGATCTCGCCGATCTTGTCGACCGGGACGGTGGTGGTGATGATGCGCGGGGCGAACTCGCTCATCTCGGCCGGGCCGTCGATGCACTCGTTGATGAGGTCGAGGATCGTGGTGCGGGCCTCGTGCGCCTGCTGGAGGGCACCGGCGAGGATATCGGCCGGGATGCCGTCGAGCTTGGTGTCGAGCTGCAGGGCGGTGATGAACTCGGCGGTGCCGGCGACCTTGAAGTCCATGTCGCCGAACGCGTCCTCGGCGCCCAGGATGTCGGTCAGGGTCTTGTAGATGTGCTGGCCGTCCACGTCGCCGGACACGAGGCCCATGGCGATGCCCGCGACCGGGGCCTTCAGCGGGACGCCCGCGGCGAGCAGGGACAGGGTGGAGGCGCACACGGAGCCCATCGAGGTGGAACCGTTGGAGCCGATGGCCTCGGAGACCTGACGGATCGCGTACGGGAACTCCTCGCGGCTCGGCAGCACCGGCACGATGGCCTTCTCGGCGAGGGCGCCGTGGCCGATCTCGCGGCGCTTCGGGGAGCCGACGCGGCCGGTTTCGCCGGTGGAGTACGGCGGCATCTCGTAGTTGTGCATGTAGCGCTTGGTCTGCGGACCGGACAGCGCGTCGATCTGCTGCTCCATCTTGAGCATGTTCAGCGTGGTGACGCCCAGGATCTGGGTTTCGCCGCGCTGGAAGAGGGCGGAGCCGTGGACGCGCGGCACGATGTCGACCTCGGCCGACAGGGTGCGGATGTCCTTGAGGCCACGGCCGTCGATGCGGTAGTCCTCGGTGAGGATGCGACGGCGCACGATCTGGCGCTGCAGCTCCTTGAACGCGTTGCCGAGTTCCTTCTCCTTCTCGGCGTCGTCCATGTCGGTGAACTCGTTGGCGAGGATCTCGCGCACGTGCTCCTTGATCTCGTGGATGCGGTCCTGACGCGGCAGCTTCTCCGCGATGGACAGGGCCTCGTTGAGGTCCTCGTGCGCGATCTCGTCGATGCGCTTGTACAGCTCGTCGGTGTACTCCGGGAACAGCGGGAACTCCTTGGTGGCCTTCGCGGCCTTGGCCTTGAGTTCGTTCTGCGCCTCGCAGATGACCTTGATGAACGGCTTGGCCGCTTCGAGGCCCTGGGCCACGACGGCCTCGTCCGGCTTGGTCTGGCCCTCGTCGTAGATGAGGTTCCAGGCGTTCTTGCCGGCGCCGGCCTCGATCATGGCGATCGCGACGTCGCCGTTCTCGACCACGCGGCCGGCGACGACGATCTCGAACACGGCGCGCTCGCGCTCGCTCCAACGCGGGAACGCGACCCACTGGCCGTCGATCAGGGCAAGCCTCACGCCGGATACCGGACCGCTAAACGGCAGGCCGGAGATCATGGTGGACGCGGAGGCCGCGTTCAGCGCGATGACATCGTACGCGTCATCCGGGTTGATGGCGAGGACGGTCTCGACGACCTGCACCTCGTTGCGCAGCGTGTGCGGGAACAGCGGGCGCAGCGGACGGTCGATGATGCGGCAGGCGAGGATGGCCTCGCTGGACGGACGGCCTTCGCGGCGGAAGAACGAGCCCGGGATCTTGCCCGCGGCGTACATCTTCTCTTCCACGTCGACGGTCAGCGGGAAGAAGTCGTAGTTCTCCTTCGGGCTGGAACCGGCGGTGGTGGTGGACAGGATCATCGAATCGTCGTCGAGGTAGGCGGCCACCGCGCCGTCCGCCTGCTGCGCGAGACGACCGGTCTCGAAGCGCAGCGTGCGCTTGCCGAACGATCCATTGTCGATAACGGCCTCAACGGCCTTGATTTCGGGACCCTCCATAGGGTTCCTCCTTTGTTTTCTGTTATTTCCTACAGTTACCTACTGCTTTTGCCGAACCGGCGAACCGCTGTCCCGCGATCCGTTCGGCCAAGCCATTCCTCTGCCATGCGTCCGTACTTGCGTACGTATCTTCCCGAACGCGGATGTCCGGCCGCGCCTCTTCCTCCCGGCGCGACGGCCATTCCTCATCGTTGCGCGGGACTCCCCGCGCTGAACCTCTGTCAGATTCCAGACTTACTTGCTATTTTGCGTTTCACCCTCAGACAGAAACACCGGCCGTGATCGGCCGTGCGGCACCCTGCGATGCCATGCGTGGAGTCCCGCGAACCACGCGCAACACCACGCAAAAGCGCCCGAGCAATAATTGCCCGGGCGCAAAGTTGTTATCGGCGCAGACCCAGCTTCTCGATCAGGGCGCGGTAACGGTTGATGTCGACGCGCTTGAGGTAGTCAAGCAGACGGCGACGGTCACCGACCATCAGCAGCAGACCACGACGGGAGTGGTGATCGTGCTTGTGCTCCTTGAGGTGCTCGGTCAGGTCGGCGATACGCTTGCTCAGCAGCGCGACCTGGACCTCCGGCGAACCCGTGTCACCTTCGTGGGTAGCGTACTTGGCGATGATTTCCTGCTTTTCTTCCGTCGTAAGTGCCACGGAATCCTCCTTATGTTGCTGCGCGGTGCACCCGGCACTGTGCCGGTGCGCTCTCAATCCGCGGGCGAAACACGCCAAGGGGATAGTGTACGTTGCGGGGCGGACTTACGCGGGCGGACTTGCGCGCCACTCCCCCTCTTGGCAGAACGGGCTTGCACCACTCTCCCCTCGTGGCGGTTTCCGCTCGCCTGCGGAATCGTCAGCGAGCGAAAACCGCCACGCATGCGACCGGCCCGCGTCACACCGCAGTCAGCAGACCGCCGAACATCACGACGAGCAGCGCGACCGTTTCGATCAGGAAGAACAGGATGAACGACGCCCAGCTGCGCGTGAGCACGTTGAGCGGCGAATCCTTCTTGATGAGCACCAGCAGGCCCACCCACACGACCGCGTACGCGGCCACGCCGAATCCGGCCGCGATGATGCCGAGGTTCGTCGCGTTCGCAAGCGACGCCGCGTCGCCATACACCACGTACGTCGAATACCAGAAGTTGATCTTGAGCAGGCTCAGTCCCGCCACGAACTGTTCGGCGGCCAGGCCGACCACGAACACGATGCGCCACAGCCAGGTCTGCGATTCGACGATCGCCATGCCGAGACCGGTGAGCGCGACCAACGTGACCATCCACGACAGGAACGCCAGTCCGCGCGGATCGAACGCGCTCATGTGGGAGACCAGCCATTCGGTACGCTGCACGGCGAGCGTACGCCCGAACCAGTAGGGGGCGATGATCGCGACCATCACCGCGGCGATGTACGCGCCCCACTGCGCCGGGTGGGAACGACGACGTTCGATATCGGCGAGGGACAGATCCGATTCGGGGATGGACGGCGTGGGATGCTTCGACACGTCGACCTCCTCGATCTTGCCGCCGACGATTTCGGTCGCCTCGTTCGATTCGGGTTCCGCCACGCTCGCCGATCGCGTTGATTGAGCCGATTCCGTCATGCGTCCGCCTTGCTGTCGAGCCGATCGCCCGCGCTGTGCGGGCTGTGTTACGCGAAGACCATAGTAGCGCGCCGAGGCGGCATTGTCCCGCATGGTCGGGGACGTTGCCGCACTACTGACGCGAACGGTCGGAGATGGTCACGAACGGCTACGAGTGGATACGGATGGCGCCGCGCCGACATCCGCCGGCGTCACGACAGGCGTTCGCCCGTCCCGACCTCCGAGGCCGTCATCGTTGCCGCCGGCCTCGTCTTTCCCCATCCTCGCCGAGGATGACGTGTCGTCGGCTTTGCGTCGCAATGCGGCACGCAGTTTCTTCACCTCGCGTTCGAGTTCGTCGATGCGGCGGACCTGCTGCGCGATGATCACGTCGCGCAGGTCACGATGGGCACCGGACCGCGCATGGCGGCGCTTGGCACCGGACTCGTCGTCGATGACGTTAATGACGGATGCGAACGATTCATCGTCGATGTCGTCGATCGACGGCTCATCCGATTCGTCGGATTCGTCGGCGGTGCGCGCGCCATGCATGGAACTGGTCACCTGCTGCACGCCGAACTGCATCGCCTCGGACCGGCGCCAGCGTTCGAAGCACCGTTCGATGCGCTTGTGGCCGATCAAGGACAGGTCAAGCCCGGCCTCGCGGAACAACTGGACCGGCGAAGCGCCTTCCAGATAGCGTCGAATGCAGTACCGTTTAAAGGAATCCGAGTAGGTGATGCGTTTGGCCGATGCCTCCACCACGGCCGGCAACGACCTGAGGTATTCCACCTCTTCCGCGCTGAACACGCCTCCTCCGCTGGTCATGTCTTCTCCCTCACACAGCGAAATTCAGTTCTCGTCATTGCATCGCGGGAAGCCAGCGGCATGAGGTGCCCCGATATTCCTCCACAATGCTCACCAAGTCTGCCCGGCAGCCCCCGATACCACTTCACCCGAGAATCGCTTGTCCGCTTGGTTAATGGATACATTAATCCCCCGTTAACGCCAACAAATACCCCCTATTAAGCGGCGTGTTTACCCCTTTGAACATGACCCTTTCTAAGGGGGCATTCATTTATGCGCGCAGTCGGGTCGCGCCGCAGGATCGCGTCGATGGCGTCAAGACGATCCATGCATTCATGCGCAGCCGGGTCGCGCGACGGGCTTTGTACGCGGGTACGCATGCGGGAGCCGCCATGAACGAGCGTGCGTACGCGTGGGTTTGCAGACGATGCGGCGGCGGTCGGTCCCATGCGCTCGAATGCCAGGAAACCTTGCGTACACGGATTTGCATGCTGGATTATCTTCCCGTTCAGGAACGGGTTGCATACGCGGGGCGCGGGGCCGGGGAATGCGAGCGGACTTGCATGCGGGACGGCGCGCGAGCCGCGCTTGCGCCGCATCGGGAGCGGCCTTTGCACATGACGGCCGGCGAGCGACATGGGCGTTCCGCCGTTTTTTGCCACGGTAAGGGATTTGATGACGGAATTGGCTACAGGGACAAGAATCGTGCCACGGTACAGGATTTGACACCGAAATCGGCTACCGGGACAGGAAATCGCGCCACGGTAACGCAAAATCAAGGGAAATCCGCTACCGTGGCACGCCGGCTTGCCACGGTAGGCGCGTTAATCGATGCACGGCATTACCGGGACAAATCGCGAATCCGCAAATCCTTGGAAATCCGCCATTTTCAAAAATCGCTGATTCTCGGCACGCAGAGTCCTGTGCCACGGTACCGAATTCGGCGCCAAAATCGCCCACCGTGGCAAGAAAATGTGCCACGGTAACGGTTCCCATACCGAAATCGCCTACCGTGGCGAGAGAATTGCCACAGAACCCCGAATCGGCGCAATTCGGCTACCGTGGCGAGCGCGCTAACCGCCACCCGGGAATGCATGATGCCAAGCATGCGCCCCTACCGCGGCACGCGTGGAAACCATCCCGAGGAAACCGCCCGCCCGCCATACACTGGGAACCATCTTCTTCCAAGGATTGCGAGGCGCTCATGACATCATCCGTGGCATCCAGCTGGAGCTATCACAATATCTGCGATACAAGGGGATTGAAGATTTCAACCGTGATCACCACGAATCATTTGCCCATCTGCGTCATCGATATCAATGACATCGATTCACTGACGCAAGCCGTCGGATACCTGAAATACCAGACCCAAGGCCCCGTGTTCTTCCGCGGGCAACACTCGATCTACAACCCGCTGATCCCTTCGCCAAGCTCACGACGGCCCAATACGTGCGGCATCTCAGGCCGCGCCCCGAATGACACAGAAGCCACGACATTCATTTACGACACGATCAAGCTCGCAGCCAAATGGCCCGATGACATCAATTGGTCATCCGAAACCCTGCTGTATGCGGACAAGCCATCGGGCACCAATAACCTTCTGAACGGCGATGTGCCGCTTTATGCCATGGAACCTTTGCTGCAGCACTATGGGCTCAACACGCGTTGGCTCGACCTCACCGATTCCCTGCCGTATGCCCTGTTCTTCGGACTGGTCAGATACAGCAGCAAGCCATTCATTCCACAATGGAAATACGACGAGGGGGCCGTACAGGACGGTGCGGCCTCAGGAGACCTGACTTACCGTAGGGAAAGCTGTTTTTCGCGAGTGGTGAAGAATGTCATCACCATGATCCCCACAAGACGCAAGATGCCCAAGTATTATCCATACATCTACCTGTATGCGATTACACCCGGAAATACCGTCGCCGCACGAGTCAATAGCACGAGAGACGGCATGACCCCATTGCCCGGGTTGTCTCTGTGCGAAGGCGGTTATGTCATCGACATGCGACAGGCGGTCCCGTCCTACTATCTTCGTCCGCATATGCAGCATGGGCTGCTGTGGAAACCACTCCCGTATTTGCTGCGCGATACTTTTTGGCAAGGACACAGGAACGTGCGATTCCGTATCTTCCGCATTCCCACCGAGACGGTATTGAGATGGCTGGGCAACGGTGACATGTTCGCAATCGACGGAATATATCCGCCGCTACGCCATGCCATCACCACCCCCGATGGGAAAAGCACCCAAGAGAAGGATGTTGATTACGGATTCCAGCAGTGGGAGCGGAATTTATATCAGGTAACATACGATCCGACATTCGTTTATGAGGCTAGTCTGCACAAACCAGAACAGGCCATGAAACGTTTCTCGCATTTGCAGAACTACATCACCAGCGAAACGTATTTCCGCGAGCTGATGCGGTAGGTGACGGCACGGGCGACTACGGGCAATACTTTCCTAGGATCGTTCGAATGTGGAGCGATGGAGCCTAGCTGTCCTGCGATCACGGGTCGTCCGCAATCGCAGGACGAGCCGTCATGCGAAGCATGACTGAGGGGGCAGTCACAGCACTGTACATACAAAAAACGTGATGGCCACAGCGGGAAACTGTGGCCATCACGCTTGTGCTATGCGATGTCAGTCAGTCGACGTTGGCGTCAGGCGCGCAGGGCGCGCTTGGCGGAACGGGACTTGACGAACACGGTGCCGGCAGCCGCGGCGAGCAGCAGGCCAACCATCGTGAACAGCGCGGTGCCGGCGGCACCGGTGAGCGGCAGCTCAGTGGCCGACTTGACATTCAGCACCGTCTTATTGTCCTCATCGACCAGATTGTACGGATCGCTCGTTGCCGTAGTTGTGAACGTAGCAACGCCATCTGCAATCTTGACATCGAAGGTAGCCGTGACATTCATGTAACCAGCAAGCGGCGTGTCCTCAGTCACGGTATACGTTCCGTCGGCAAGACCGGCAAAACGAACGACACCCTTCTCGCCATCGACAGTCGAAGACTTCACGGTAGCGTTGTAGTTAGCAGGCAGGGCCGGAGTATCAGTACCCGCCTTCGGGGCGATAGTGAAGCCAACACCATCAATACCGTCATTCTGAGCATTAATCTTGGTGAACTGGAACGGAGTCGTCTTCACGGTCACCTCGGTATTTCCAGATGTAACCGTGCCAGTGATCTTCGCATCGTTCACATACTGTCCATTTCCAGGCTCAGCCTGGGCGGTAGCCTTGTAGTCAATCTCAACGGCATCGCCGACAGTGAATTTCATCGCATCGATCGCAATTGTCAGCGTCTTCACATCAGCAGTCGGATACGTAACGGTCACACCCTCATGGGTAATCGGAGTAGTCGCCGTATCGTCATAGACAGTCACGCCGCCGATCTCGACCTTGACAGACTTGTCGTTGATCTTGAGACTGTCGGACGGGGTATCGACGAAATTGTAGTTGTACGAATCCTTGCCATTCCAATTCGGGATCTTACCGGTCAGTTCATAATCGATTACATCGCCAACGGTGATGGTCTTCTGGGTAGCCGTCTTGCCCGGAGCCGGAGTTCCGGTCGGCTTCAAATAGGCAACGCCATTGGCTGCAGTCGTCGCAGCAAAATCAACGTAATTATTGCCATTGAAAGCCTGGGTGCCGACGAACACAGCGTTACCATTGGCGTCCTTGATCAGATACCAACCGGATTCCAAATTGTTGAACGTTGCAGTCAAGCCATCCTCGGAAATCGTGGGATTCTTGATAGCGTCAGCCCCAGGATTCTTCACCAGTTCAGCAGCAAACTGAGTAAGATCGGCCGCATACGACGACTGCGCCGCATAAAAAGACACCCAATCCGGGTAGCCACCCAGATCGGTCTTGTTCAACGCCGTAGCCGCAGTGGCGGCAGCATTCTTCACCGCATCGTTGGCAGCGGTCACGTCAACATACGAAACCTTGCCATCGGCGTCATACTGCAGGTTCGAGTATGAACCGATACGATATGCGGTCAGATCCGCAGCCTGCAAAGCCGTGGTATTCGACGCACGCAACGTAAGCGTTGCAGAGGCATCGGCATCGGCCGCGTTGGCGGTGGTGGCGCCGAGGGCGAGACCACCGAACAGGGTCGCCGCAGCGGCGACGCCCGCGAAAAGCTTCCTCAACTTCATGAGAAACCCTCTCTTCCTTGATTTCCTTTGTGATTATTTGGTTATTGCTATTTCTGCAACCGCGGAGGCTCCGGCCCCAACCGAGGCCTTCGCGATCCGCAAATCTTTGATTGTCCCGAAGGACTCCCGCCCTCCGGTCATTCGCCCGACCGAGCGATGCCCGTCAATCCCCGTTCCGACGAACCTGGGACCAACGGCACCGCCGACCGGACGGACGCGTCACACGCCCAACGCCTTGCGACGCCGGTACTCGTAGGTCAACGCCAACGCGGCAGCCGCCAGCGCGGCGAACACGCCACCGCCGATCAGCCAGTCACGCGCCGACGCGTCACCACCCGTCAACGGCAGCGACGACACCGCGACGTACGCGTTCACGAAGGTGGGAATGGAGCCCGCGGTTCCCGTATCCGGATTCGGCTGATCGGTCGAATCTCCGTATCGGGTCACCGCCGTGCAGGCACCATCGGCTTCGGAGCAAGTCACCACAACCGTCACCTTGAAACCGGTGTCGCCGTTGAGCTTGTTCAGACCGCCGGTGTCATAGCTCCAACCGGCAGGCTTATCCGTCGGCACGATCTCCTTGATACGGAATTCGTACGTCTTGTCCTCGGCAGGGAACGTCAGACGAGCGAAATCCAGCTGTTTTTGGCCCTTTGAACCGGTATCGATCGGGCCGTTAGTGGTAGCCTTGATCGTCTGATCCTTGTTCAGTGCGGTCTCGCCGTTGTTGCCCGCATACGTGACCGTATCGTCACCGGAACCATCGACTCGGGTGAGATCGAACTCGAAGTTCGACTTGCCATCCCAAGCCTTGCCTTCGACGCGTTTGATCACCGAAATCTGCTTGGTGGGCTTGTTCGACTTGTCTCCGATGATGACCGTGGTCGTGCCGGAGAACAGCTTGGTCGTATCGGGATTGTTGTACGGAGCCTGCGACAGATCGAGTTTCAACGCCGTGTTACCGCATTTTTCACCCGGATAATCGGTCGCGCAATCATAGTTCTGCTTGGCGCCGAACCACGACCAACCAGTGCTGCTGTAGTAACCGACCTGACTCTTGCCGTCCTGATTACCGCTCAAACCGTATTCGAGAATCACGCCGTTGCCACCGTACGACAAATCGACCTTGCTGCCGACTTCGTCCGTCCACGTCAGCTTACCGTCGGCGGTCAAAGTACCGGTCCGCTTGTTGACCGTGATGTCGTGCATGGTCTGATCAACCTGATCGGCATTACCGGTCTGCGCCATGGAGGCGACCAACGATCCGACGCCCACGCGGGTTGCGACAAGGTCATTGTCCTTACCCGCGTCGGCATGCACGCCGTTCACGTCGACGATCACCTTCACGTAGTTGTCGTTGACCTGATATCCCTTCGGAGCAGCAGTCTCCTTGAGGTAATACGTGCCTTCAGGCAGTTCCTTGTCCGTACCGTCACCGTCAGTCTGGCTCGGGAACACCGCTCCACCGGTCAGGTCCATGCCGGTGGCGTTGCCGTCGGAAGCAACCTTGCGCACCATGTCCTGTGTCTTGGCGGTATCGAACGGTGTTATGCCGTCCTTCGGCGTGACCTTGCCTTCGGCGTCGACCGTCACCTGATCCGCGGTATACAACACGAACGTCGCCTGCTTGTCGGCATCGGTCTGGCCATTCGTGTTAACGCTGATCGGGTTGCCGTCCTCATCGGTCTTCTGCACGAACAGGTAGTTCTTTATGTTCGTGATCTGCAAGCGGGATGCGAACACACGCGAGAACTGATTGCCGGTCAGGCGCACGGTCGTGCCCTGCGCATTGCGCAGATAGTAGCCGACCGTGAACTGCGTGTCCTTCTTGTTCGCGGCATTCAGCATGTTGTAGTAATACCGGATATCGCCGGGCAGGTTCTCCAAGGAAACCGTGTAGAAGCCATCCTGCTTCTTGAAATCGAAGTGCGTCACCTTGCTGGGGTCCACGGTATCGATGTCGCCGATCGGATCCGACAGATCCCATCCATTGATCGGATCACCGGTGACGATGCGCCACGTATCCGCATCCGAGGGAACAGTACCGTAATGCTTCGAGTCACGCTTGAGAATAACCGCGAACAGCTCGCCGCCATTGTCCAAAGCATCTTCGATCTCGGTCTCGGAATGCTTGTTTCCGTCAACATCGGTGACGTCATTGATGTTGGTGATCGTCACCGTTTCCTTGGCTGTGGCATAAGCGCCCGTCTCCCACAGATATGCCGGGTCGGCAAGCAACAGACCGGTCTGTCCGACGTCCTCTCCGCCTGTGTAGTACATCAGCTTCGTATCGGCCGCGGTACGGTACCCGGATGGCGTTGTCGTCTCCTTCAACACGTAATGCGTGATCTTGTTGTTGGGATCCTTGGCATACATATCGAAATTGATGCGCTTGTGCGTGGAGTTGTCGATGAACGTGAGAATGCCCTCATCGTTGGTGGTTCCGTTGGCCACCAGATCGGCATCCGTGTACTTGTAGTCGGCATCGGCCTTGTACAGATCGAATGACGCGCCCGAGATGGGGTTGCCGTTCTGGTCGACCTTGATCATGTCGTTCGCCGGGCGGGAGGCAAGGTTGGTGCTCAGCTGCAGGTTGGAATTGCCGTTGCCACGCTCAAGGTAGAAGAAGTCAAGCGTATGTTCGCTTTCGTCGATGAACGTGTTGCCGTTGAAATCGTCGGCGGTAAGCACATTCCCGTTGCTGTCCGTCTTGCCGAGCATCAAAGATCTCAACGTCGTTTCCTTGAATACCGTGCTGGAATCGTATGAAGCGCCGTTCCTGATGATCACGTCACCGGTCTTGAAGTCGATGTTGAGCGTCAGACGATCATGCAGACCGCCCAAGTCGCCGACGAGAATGCCATCGATGTACACCCACACGTCATCATCACCAGAGAAATTGAACTGCATGTTGGTGCCATTGACCTGGCCGCCGGTCGGCTGCGAAAACTCAGAATTCATATGCAGGCCGAAATAATGACGCAGATTCGCGTTATACGAGGTAACGTTCTCGTTCATGGCAAGCGTTCCGTCGGCGTTGGTCCTGTTCGGGCTTTGGAACACTTGACTTGCCGAATTGAACGGGAAGAACTGGCCGTCCTGCTTATCAGCGACGAGCTGCCGATCTGCTGAGACGGCCTTGCCGTCATACAGCACGAACGAGTTCGACGCACTATCGTAACTGGCAAAATTCTTCTGGCTGTCGTACTCGTACAGGCCGTTATTGTCGTTCAATTGCAGCAGGCCACTGACATTGGAAAACGTTTGTTTGCCATTAGCCGCAATGCTCGGATCGAACAGATAATTCAAGGATTCATCATCGCCGGTCGTCGCATTCGTAGATGTCGTAAGAGAACCTCGACTACCTAGGTAGTGATTACCCCGAGCCAATACCGGATAGCCGCCCTTAAGGGTATCTGTTACGATTCCGGAGAACGGGCCACCACGATTGGTATACCGCTGGTCGCTATCGGTTGTCTTACCGGTCCAATTGTTCATACTGCCGTTATTAGGCGCGTTGGTTCCCGAGTTGCCGCCTTCGGTACCGAAACCATTACGGGAGAATTTCAACGAATGGTTCTCGTTGATGCCGCTGAACATTCTGTCGTAGGAATCTATGCCGTTAGTATCGTCGACATCATTCTGCCCGCTGATCCAGTAATCGAACAGGTCCATTTTCACGTTCGACGGGGTAATGCCCTGCACCGTATGCTTGGCATACGACGGATCGGCGGTGAAATCAGCGGCAGTGGATACACCGGAGTCAGTACCAGAATCCTCTGCGTCTTTCTGCGCATCATCCGCTTTCTGCGCGTCATCGGACACGTTGGTCTGCGACTGGTCGGACTGCTTCTCGCTGGCCGTCGTGTCGAACTTTTGATCGTCCGAAGCGGATTGATCGGTCGATTCGGCGTCCGCGGTACCGGTCGCCGTATCGGACTGATCGTCATTACCGGTCTTGTCCGTGTCGGTCGTGCCATCCGTGGTGCCGGTCGCGGCGTCACCGTTGGTGTCGCCGTCGGTCTGCGGGGTGGTTTGCTGGACGGTCGTGGTGTTCGTATCGGTCGTGGTGTCGTCGCCGTCGTCGCTCCCCAAAGCGAACGCCGTACCGGAGATCGCCAGCGTGGCCAGCATCGCCACGGCCGACACCGATGCGACCAGGCGCGTCGCGTTCTTGCGGTGCGCCTTGGCCGTCGCCTCATTCCATAGGTTCGAAATCTTCTTCATAGCCTCATCCATCGCCTATTCGTTTCAGCGCGCGCTGCTTGACGAGCCAGTACACGCCCACTAATTGGCGAGGCTAATGCCCCCGTACTCACAGTGCATACACCCCCGTAGGGTGCATGACAATCCCCTATCATCCTCGACATGGCGGAATCAAGCCGAACATATCCCCACGAATTCGTCGGCAATACGGACATCCACGTCCGGCGTGTCTATCCACAGTTTGGTCACGGGTGTGGCGCGCAGCGATCCGATCCCGCACCATCCACGCTCCGAGAATCCCCGCATCTTCGCGCGGATAACAAAAAACCGGCGTCAGCGCGCCGGTTCCGAAGTGGAGCGGATGACGGGAATCGAACCCGCGTAATCAGTTTGGAAGACTGAGGCTCTACCATTGAGCTACATCCGCGCTGTGCCGCTTGATGCGACTTGTGCAATTATACACATTCGCCCGCAAATGGCAAGTGGCTCCACCAACTGACCATCTGCCTCCCCGCCTAGTGGGTTTCGATGTTCGCGGCCACGCCAGACGCGTCAGCCATCCGCATTCACCGCTCGATTCATCGGCCGTCGTTCTCCGGAACAGCGGTCAAGGTGCTTGGGGCGACTCCGTTATTCCCGTGCCGATGAGGTCATTCGGGTTTTGACGAGGTTCCGTCATTTGCTGACGCGCCATCGTGCCACGGTAGACGCGTTGATCGTTTGCCGTCGCTACCGTGGCGAGTTTTCGTGCCACGGTAGAAGATAATCGGCGAAAAATCGTTACCGTGGCACACGCGCTCGCCACGGTAACGACGGCAAGCGCTTAACGCATGAACCAAGACAACACACGTCCTCACAAAAGCCCGGAATTCCGCCGTTCTCGTATCGATCGTATTTCCCCATCATCACATCGCTCGCCACAGTACCCCGAAATCGTCCGAAAACCTCTACCGTGGCACGCACAGGCCCCAAAGGCGGAGTATCGCACCCGCCGTCCCCGCTTCACCCATCACACTCATCCACAATCCAGCACCGGCAGCACACGGAGAAACTACACTCCCACCCAGCTCATCCCGGCCCCACCAAGCTCGAACCCGACCGGTTCACAACGCCCCGCACACCTTGTGAACCGTTTCATGATTCACCACCCCGCGCGGTCTAGGATGGAACCGTTGCCGGGGAACTCGCAAATGGGGAAATCATGAGCATGCCAACATATCCGCAGCCGACGCGCACGCAATACGGGCAATATCAGGCACGACCGCAATCGGTGTGGCCCGAACAGCCCTATCCAACGCCGGATACGCAATGGCCGATCGTCGCGCAAACGTATGATCCGACGCCAGAACTGCGCCGCCATGACCGCGCGGTGATCCGCTGGGTATGCATCACGGCCGCATTGGCCGCATCGCTTCTGATCATGTCGACCATATGGACACTCGATGAGGCCAGTACGGCATACGTGCTGATCGGCACCGCGCTGATCTTCTCGTTCGTCATGCTGCTGGAGGATATATATGAGGACCTGCGACAGCGCAAGCTGCCGACCTCCGAAGGCTTCGTGATCACCGGGCGCATGATCCAACAGGCGTACGAGAACACGATCCCCATCCAACGGCTCTCCCTGTCCACGCCGATCATCATGCACGACCCGTTCAACACCGACGACCTGAGCTATTTCACCCACTATCAGATCTGTCCCAACGAAGTCTATCTGCTCTGGTTCAATCCGACCACACGCACGCACTCGTACCTGCTGTATTGGAGCGAACGCGGGTATGACGGGCTAAATACCGGCTGGTTCGGCAAATACCGGATGGCCTCATACGCGAAACCCACGCCGCGCGCATTACGGATATCGCAGCGGTTCATGAGACGGACAGCCGCCAAATCCCACGTCGATCTGCGCATGCGGCCGTGCATGCTTGAGGTGAACGGCATCCGCGCGCGAATCATCCTGCCGCCGAACGCGCCGGAGCTGGAGACCGGCGGGCAGGACCCGCACATCAGCGCGGCCATCGACGGCGTCGCCATGCTCAAGGACACTTTCGCGCCCGACCGTCGGTAGTCCTTTTCTCTCATTCCTCCGCGCGCATGACGCCCATTCCAAGGCCGCCGCCGAGAGGCCGTGCGTGGCGGTGGCCCCGTTCCGTGCGTCCTAGCCAAGACAGAGTTCCGGCCGGAGCATCCCCGCCGGGTTTCACGGAGTTGCCGCACTTCTTTTGTGCCACGGTAGGGAAAAATCAGCGGAAAATCGTTGCCGTGGCACGCTCGTTTGCCACGGCAACGACGGCAATCGATTAACGCGCGAACCGGGACAATGCATATCTTCGCAAAACCGCGGAATTCCGCCATTCCTCAAAATGACGGCATTTCCCCACCATCGCGGCACTTGCCACGGTAGCCCAAAAACACCCAAAATCCGCTACCGTGGCACATCAACGCACACCAGCACACCCACCACGCGATAGGCATGGCGCCGAATAGAGGCACATACCAGAGAATCCTGCCCCGACCCGCAAATGCGACGGAACCCCCAGAATAAGACACACTTTTCTTTACTTAACCCGAACACCGAACCGCCCCAAGGCGCCGTGTCAATCCAGTCCGAAAACGAAGAAACCCCGCAAACCGAAGCTTGCGGGGTTTTGGTGGTGGCTCCGAGCGGCATCGATCCGCTGACCTAACGATTTTCAGTCGTTCGCTCTACCAACTGAGCTACAGAGCCAGTGAACAGTTGAAAAAACCCGGCGAACCGGGTTTCTTAGCTATTCAAGCGACCCCGGCCGGACTTGAACCGGTGACCTCCGCCGTGACAGGGCGGCGCTCTAACCAACTGAGCTACGGGGCCGTGTTGTTTTCGTTGTTTCGAAGCAACGAGTAGATATATTACAGATATCCGGCAGGAGTGCAACTCTCGGCGTGTCGCGCTTTGGAATCACATCGAAAAACAGCCCAAAACCGTTGAAAACATTGGGCTCAGAGGATATCACCATCCTCTGAGCCCAATCGCCGCGATTTTCCCGTTCAAACCTCGTTCAGGCCACGAATTCGACCTCATAACCGCCGAAAACGCCCTTCATCGGCGTGTCGCCGACTGGCCGAACAACGTTGCCGCCGGCATCAATGGTTACTTCGTTCTGATCATCCGCTCCATCAATGCCGTCAAGCTGATCCTGCGACCCGTCAAGACCATCAAGATCGTCACCAAGACCGTCGTCAAGATCGTCAAGACCGTCCGACCCGTCAGAGCCACCCAGATCATCCGGATCGATCCCCCACTGACCGAGATCTCCGAAGCTCATGCATTCGCCGTTGATGGTCACGTCGCACGATGCCGCGCTGTCAGCCCCGTAATCGGTGTAGCTGTAGTCGTATGACTTGAGCGTCGTGTTCCACGCCCACGCCAGGAACACGGCGAACAGGATGCCGATCAGCGTGAACACCGCGCCGATCACGATGCCCGCGACCGCCATGTTCCGGCTCTTGCCGCCGTTCTTGTTGATCTGCATCAGCGCGATGATCGACAGCACCAGGCCGACCAGCGGGAACAGGAACGACAGCACGAATCCGACGATGCACAGCGTGTTCCAACGCTCGTTCACCGACGTCACGTACGGGATGTTGTAATAGTACGACGCGCCCTGCGGCGGATACGGCTGTCCGGGCTGTCCCGCGCCGGGCTGCGGCTGGCCGTACCCGTACCCCTCCTGCGTATAAGGACTGCCCGCTGGCTGACCATACTGCTGACCGTACTGCGCACCGCCCGGCACCGGCTGGGAGGACGCATATCCCGCGCCCGTCGCCTCACCGGCGCCCGCCGTGCCGGGATCCGACGGCTGCTGCGCGTACTGCGCGCCGTAGGACTGCGACTGCTGAGCCTCGCCGTACGCCGGCTGCTGCGCATACGGGACACCTGCCGGCTGGCCGTACTGCTGGCCGTAGGACTGTTCGCCGTATGACTGCGGCGCGTCACCATACGACTGCTGCGGCTGGAACGGATTGGCGGACTGATTCGTTTCAGGCGCCGACGGACCGGCCGGAGACTGCGCCCCCTGCGCATACGCCGGCTGACCATAACCCGCGTCGTGGCCGAGAGAGGACTGGCCATAGTCCGGCTGGCCATAACCGGAAGAGGAGGAATCGAATTGGGGATCGGAGGACGGATTGCTGCCGGGTTGCGGATCGTTGCCGAACGGGACCTGCGGCGTTGCGTTGTTATCGCTCATGACCCCAGTCTAGACCCGTCGCCCGCGAACCGGTAGACCGACGTCCGACAAACCGCATCTCCCCGCCAGCCCACGCCCGGCCGACGCGCGCCCATCGCCCACGCCCGGCCGAACGCCGAACGATTCGCGACTGCACCCGCAGACGCCGACCAGGAACGGCCAGCGCGGCAACGCGTCCTGTCGCGTACAGTGATACGTACACCGACGAAGGGGAAATCAATGAACGATCCGCAGACCGATACGTCTCACGCCGAGCCGGTCGAGACGGTCGATCCGGCCGAATCAACCACTACGGCCGAATCAACCATCGCCGCAGACTCGAACAACCCAACCGCCCCGACCAATGCGACAATCCACCACCACGTCGCATGGCAGCCGTATCCCGAACGTATCCGGCGCATGTGGCTGACAGACGAGGCGCTGCGGTTCGTCTTCTGGCTCGCGGTGTGCGTCGCCGCAGCCGTGATCTGCCGGTTGAACGGCTGGTGGCGCTGGCAGCCGATCGTCATCGGCCTGCTCGCCGCGGTCAATGTGCTGGATTTCGCGTCGCAGCCGTTGCAGACGCGATACAAGTACGCGTTCCACCGGTTCATGATCGGCGACCGGTTCCTGCGCATACGCACGGGATGGCTGTTCCGCTCGACCGTCACGGTCCCGTACAACCGCGTGCAGCACGTGGACACGAAGCAGGGGCCGTTGCTGCGCAGGTTCGGTCTGACGACGATCATGATCCACACGGCTGCCGGCGAACACGAGATCGCCTCGTTGGATTCGGCCGAGGCGGAACGCATGACGGCGCTGATCGCCGACCGCGTCGCCGCAGCGAAGGAGGACCTGTGACGGACGACGCCCATGGCCACGCCAGCTGGCGCAGGCTGCATCCGGCCGCGCTGATCGTCGGTGTGATCGACTCGCTCAAATCGACGATCGGCATCCTCCTTGCCATCGTCGGCTACCGCATCATCCGCAACGGATGGTCGTCGTGGATCCTCATCGGCGCGGTTGCGCTCATCCTCGCGCTCACCGTCGTGCCGGCGGTCACGGAATGGACGACGACGGGCTACCGGCTGGGCGCGGATTCGCTGGAGTTCCGCACCGGACTGTTCTCCCGCAAGCGCCGCACGATCGGCTATGCGACGATCCACGCGATCGACATCGCGTCCCCGGTGTATTTCCAGCCGTTCGGCGTGGTACGGCTGACGATCACGGCCGCCGGATCGGACGCCGATATCACGCTCGACGCGGTGCCGGTCGCGTTGCGGCTCGAACTCGAATCGCTGCGGTCGGCCAGTCACGCCGTGCACGCCGACGACGACCGTTGCGGAGTGCACGACAGCGCCGACGCTTCCGTCTCACGCGCCGCGTCGTCCGCGTCGTCCGCGTCATCCGCAACACCCGCAACCGATGCGGCCGCCACGCGCACCACAGCACCGGCACCAGAACCAACACCAACACCAGCACCAGCACCAGCACCAACGTCTTCCGACGCCGATCATCCGGTGTTCCGCGCCTCCATGCGCGACATCCTCCTGTTCGCGGTCACCGACCTCGGCTTCCTCGCCGCGGCGCTCGCGGTCTACGCGGCCTTCGACAAGGTCGGCGATCTCATTCCGCGCGCATGGATGCGCACGGCCACGCAATCGGTCAGCGCGATCGTCGCGCACGGCGTGCTGTCGATCATGCTGCTCGCGTTGGGCTGCATGATCGCGCTCATGATCGTGAGCATCGTCTCGGCGCTGCTGCGGTTCTACGGTTTCGAAGTATGGCGGCGCAACGACGATCTCGTGGTCGTGCGCGGCCTGTTCACGCGCCGCACGATGACGCTGCCGGTCAGCCGTATCCAGACGATCACGATCCGGCAATCGCTGCTGCGTCGGCCGTTCCATCTGTGTTCGGTGAGTCTCGGATTGAGCTCGGCGGTCGGCGACGACGACGCGAACGACGGCAGCGATTCGGCGAACATTCTGCCGGTCGTCAGTGCGCGGCGGGTGGTCGCGCTGCTGCGCGCGATACTGCCGGAGTGGGATGTGCGTGACGATCTGCCGATACGACGCACGGGACGCGGGCTGACGCGGTATTACGTGACGCTGCCGTCCGTGCTTGGCGCGGTCGCGACGGTCGCGGCGGTCATGGTCGTGACGGTGCAGGGTTGGACGGATGATTGTCTGCCGTGGATGATTCCGGCGGTGCCGTTCGCGCTCTGCGCATGGTGGACGGCCAGTCGATGGCTGCGTTCGCGGACCGAGGGTTATGCGCTGATGGACGACACAGCGGATGGCGGGACGCTTCCCCATCGCATCACGGTGACCGGCGCTCGTGGGCTGACGCGGTTCACGCTGGTCACCCGTCGTTCGCGCGTGCAGGCGGTGATCCGCGAAACGGCGTTATGGCGAGCCTCACGCGGCATCGAAACCCTGGTGATGCCCCTGTTCGTCACCAATGACGCCGACGAGCTGCGGTTCCGGTTCATCCGTCGGTCCGACGGCGACCATCTCGCCGCCTGGCTCGAATCCGCCTGACATCCCAGACTCCCGGACACGGTCGCCGAAGGGGGACGGTGACCGCCGACCTCATCCCCATCCCGGGCATGCGGCCGACGAGCCCGTCCTTTTCGGCCGCATGCCCGTTACGGGGTTACGAGGGTTACGTCCGCTACCCGAGCAGCGCGAGCAGGTCGTCCTTGGTCAGGGCCGCGACGGAGCGGCCGGTGGACGACGACGCGGCGTCCACGAACCGTTCCGCCAGATCGGTTTTCGACCGCTGCAGGTTGAGAATGCGCTCCTCGATCGTGTCCTTGGCGACGATCTGGTACACGTTCACGTCCTGCGTCTGCCCGATGCGGTGCGCGCGATCGGTGGCCTGGTTCTGCGCGGCCGCGTTCCACCACGGGTCGGCGTGCACGACCACGCACGCGCCGGTCAGGTTCAGTCCGGTGTTTCCGGCCTTGAGCGAGATGAGGAACACGGGCGTCTCGTCGTTGTTGAACTGGTCGACCAGCTCGAGACGCCGCTTTTTCGGCGTCGCACCGGTGATCGTGTCGTAAGCGACGCCGTTCGCGCGCAGCCGTTCGGCGATCAGATCGAGATAGCTGGTGAACTGCGAGAAGATCAGCATCTTGCGGCCGGCGTCGCGGCACGAGTCGACGAGTTCGGCGATCGCGTCGAGCTTGGCGGAGCTGATCTTGCCCGGTTTGGCGGACGGTTTGGCGGCCGACTTGCCCGCCGTTTTGCCCGTACCCGGTTTGGCCGCCGATCCGACGCCCGAACCGACATCCGGCACGCCGCCGGGAGCGCCTGTCCCGCCCGTACCGCTTCCCGCATTGTCGTACAGCAGTCGCGGATCGCAGCACACCTGCCGCAACCGGGTCAGCTGCGCGAGGATCTGGATCTTGCCGGTGTTGAAATCGGCCGGCTTCTGCTTGAGGATCGCGGACCGCAGCTGCTGTTCGAGCGCGGCGTACAGTTTGCGCTGTTCGCCGGCGAGCTGCACGGTGATGACGTTCTCGATCTTGTCGGGCAGGTCCTTGAGCACCTGCGACTTGAGCCGGCGCAGGATGAACGGGCCGACGAACGCCTGCAGCTTGGCCTGCACCGCGTCGTCGCCGCTGAGGATCGGCATTTCGAACCGGTCGCGGAAGTGCGCGTAGCTGCCGAGGATGCCGGGCATGAGGAAGTCGAAGATGCTCCACAGTTCGCTCAGTCGGTTTTCGATCGGCGTGCCGGTGAGCGCGAACCGATGGTCGGCCGCGATCGCGCGCACGGCCTTCGACGCCTTGGTGGCCGCGTTCTTGATGTATTGCGCCTCGTCGAGCGCCATGCAGAAGAACCCGATCCCCGCATAGTCGTCGATGTCGCGGCGCAGCAGATCGTACGAGGTGATGATGAGGTCGGGCACGTTGCCGACCCCAGCCTCACCCGCCCGCACGCGCAGCCCGTCGAGGATCGCGCGGCGGGCCGCCTTGGTACCGGCGACCGTTTCGACGCGCAGTCCGGGCGCGAATTTGGCCGCTTCGGCCGCCCAGTTGTACACCAGCGACGCCGGGCACACGATCAGGCTCGACCGTCCGGCGGCGCGCGCCTCGTCGCGCCGAGACAGCAGGAACGCCAGCAGCTGCACGGTTTTGCCCAGGCCCATCTCGTCGGCGAGGATGCCGCCGAATCCCTTGTCGCACACCGCGTTGAGCCAGCGGAATCCTTCGGCCTGATACGGGCGCAGCACGTCGGCCAGCGAGTCGGGCACGTGATAACGGGCCGGATCAATCACGCGCAGATCGTCCAGATACGCGCGGAAACTCGCGTCCTTGCCGGCGTCGTCGACCTGACGGTCGAGATAGTACGCCTCGAACGCGGGGACGGCGAGCGCGCCGGATTCGAGGTCGGCGGCGCGCAGTCCCAGATCCGCGGCGATCTCGTCCACGGCGGACGTGTCGACCGTGCGCATGTCGACGAACGCGCCATTGCGCAGCCGGTGGAACCGCTTGCGTTTGCGGTAGCCGGCGAGCAGCGCGGCCACGTCGTCGGGGTCGATTTCGTCGGCGATCGGCGAGATTTCCACCAGTCCGGATTTGACGGACAGGCCGACCTTGATGGTGGGCCGCGGCATGGCGGTCAGACCGTCGAACGCGGGCGTGGCGTACACGTCACCGAGGCCGCGCAGGACCGGCAGTCCTTCGGTGAGCAGCCGGTAGACGGCCTCGTCGTCCTTGTCGGACAGGAATGCGACCGCTCCGGACGGTCGCGGGAAATAATGGAGCACGGCCTCCACGGCGAGCCGTTCCGCGTCCTTGTCGCGCAGACGGTCGTCGGGCGTGTTGCCGATGCCGTCGAAGACGTGGTATCGCTTGGCGCCGTAGCGCGCCTGCACGTCGCAGGTGATGCCGGCGAGGTCGCGGTCGAGGTAGATCGCGATGCGGCATGGCACGCGCACGAGCCGCAGCAGTTCGGGCGGCAGGTCGATGCGCAGGCCGCCGGGCGCACGGTTGGTGTCGTCGTCGATCGTCGACGTCGGCACTGCGGGATCGTCGGAGGATCCGGACTTCGAATCGGCACCGGACCGACTGGCGTCACTCTGGCTGCCGGCTCCGGTCAACAGCGGCAACATCGTGCGCGCAAACATCGCCACGTCGGCCGCGCCGAGATACAGCGACGCACGTTCGTCGTCGCCGCACAGCAGTTCCAGCAGCTCGCGGTTGCCGGCGAGTCCGGCATCGCAGCGGTAGATCGTGGCCGGTTTCGCGGACGATTGCGCGCGTACGGCGTTGGCCCGCAGCCAGTCCACCACGTCGCCACCGCTGGCAATGCCGTCGGGAAATCCGTTCACGAACGGTCCGCCGATGCCGGACGGCGTACTTCCACCGTGCTTCGATCCGGCCTCGGTTCCGGCCGTGGCATCGTTGCCGGCCGTGCCATGACCGCCGGCGACCGTCGTGTCCGCGTCGAGCACCGCCTGCGACAGCGGCCGCACGATCAGATACGTCGCCCGCTGACCGACGATGAACCGTTCCACGCACTGCGTGTGCCGCAGAAAATAACCGCTTTGACTGACGTCGCCTTCGCCGGACCGCGCGTCCTCCACGGTCCCGCCGCCATCCTCCGACGTTCCACTACCGTCCGCGCGTTCCATCGACAGGCCAAGATCGGGCGTGCCGTCCACGACGCGCGCCGGCATGGATGGCATGTAGTACCGCGCGGACGGCGCATAGTCGATCGTCTCATCCGTGCCGACGATCACGTCGAGCAGATCGGCGATCTCGCCGTCCGACAGCCGCATGCCGGACGCGTCGGTCTTGCGGAAGCTTTCGTATGGATCGCTGCCGATCGAGCCGCGGATGGTCTGCGCGCGCCCGATGATGCCGAGAATGTCCTGCGAGCGCCGGTCGAACGCGTCGCGGGTGTGGATGAACGCGAGTTTCTTGCCGTATGAGACGAATTCCTGGTTGGCGACCGCGTCGAGCAGGCCGGGAATGTCCTTGACGACGTACGAGATGTTGCGCGACGGCACCTGGATGCGCAGTTTGATGACGCAGCCGGTCGCATCGTGCGTTTCCAGGGTGAGTCGGAGGGATACGCTGCCGATGGGCATGTGGCGGACGGCGCCGGTCCGGCCGCCCGCACTGGTGCCGCCCGCGTCGGCGATGCTGCCGATTTCCTTGAGCAGGTCGAGCTGGCGGTTTTTCGCCGTGGCCTGCATGGCCGCGTCGCGCTGGCGCATGAAGGTGGCCAGTTCGCGCGAGGTGCGGCGGGAGGGGCGGGACGGTTGGGCGATGCCGGTTCCCGGCGCGCCGTCGATGCGCTGGAACCGGTCGCGATGCTCGTCATAGGCCATGACGAGCGCGACGACGTGTTTGCAGATGTTGTAGAACCGTCCGTATGCAGGGCAGGTGCAGTGCGATGCGACGATGTCGCCGGCGTTGATGTCAGCGGAGACCTGGTAGTCGTCGGCGTAGCGGTCGGCGGCGGTGACGAGCGCGGTCAGGTGGAGGCCGTCGTCGGTTTGCGCGCAGGAGAATCCGTGCATGCGGTTCGAGGTGAGGACCTCGTGGGCGCGGAAGTAGGATTTGCCGCCGCGGCGACGCAGGACGGCGTCGCTGACGAGCGGCATGGCGCGGGCTGCGGCGGCTGTTCCGACGGATCCGAAGCGGCGGCGGACCGGTTCGCCGTAGACGTCATAGTCGTCGTCGGATCCGTCGTATGCGCCGTATGCGGGGCCGTAGTCGTCATCGCCGGAGTCGTAGCTGCGATAGCTGTCCGAGCCCGAGCGGGAGCCGTAAACCGACGCATGCCAGCCCATATATCAGTGCCCCTTCCGATGGATCATCATTCGTTCCATCGTAGTGCACGACCTGATATCACCATGGGCGGCTGGCAGTCTTCTACCGTGCGCAAACCAACGCAAGATGTCTGCTTTGCGTTGGTCTCGGTCCATTACATGCATGCCCGCGCGAGACTTTCCTAGGAATGTGTCGCGGAATACTGTTTTAGAGAGACATAGGGCGGAGTCCGCTTCTGATGTTCCTAGGGTTGTATCGCAAAAACCGGTTTTTGCGATACAACCCTAGGAACATCATCATGGCGGAGTGGGAAGGCGCTAGTCGCGGTCAGCGATCGGGCCGGCCCATTCCTCACCGGGAACCGCTTCGGGTTCGCGGGCGGAGGCGATCGGCTCTTCCGGCAGGTGCTTGGCCGGGATGGTCTTGGGCTTGAACGGGAACTTCTCGGCGCGCATCTTCTCGTAGGCGGCGATGTCGTCCTCGTGCTGGAGCGTGAGGTCGATGTCGTCGTAGCCGTTCATCAGACGCCAGCGCACGTAGTCGTTGACCTCGAACGGCAGGGTCACGTCGCCGCAGGTCACGGTGCGGTCCTCAAGCGAAACGGTCATCGTACGGCCCGGTTCCTCTTCGAGCAGCTTCCACAGCAGCTCGACGGACTCCTGCGGCATGATCGCCGCGAGCACGCCGTTCTTCGCGGTGTTGCCGTAGAAGATGTCGGCGAAGCGCGGCGCGATGACCACGCGGAAGCCGTAGTCGTGCAGCGCCCACACGGCGTGCTCACGCGAGGAGCCGATGCCGAAGTCGGGGCCGGCGACGAGGATCTGGCCCTTCGCATACTCGGGCTTGTTGAGCACGAAGTCCGGGTTGCGGCGCCACGCGTAGAACAGCGCGTCGTCGAAACCGGTCTTGGTGACGCGCTTCAGAAACACGGCCGGGATGATCTGGTCGGTGTCGACGTTGGAGCGGCGAAGCGGCACGCCCACGCCGGTCAAAGTGGTGAGTTTTTCCATACGTTTTCTCTTTCTGGTGCCCTCCTGAGAGGGTCTAACAGGCAAGCTTGTTCTCTTCCCCGGTCACCTGACGGTGACGCCCCCTCATCAGAGGGGCCAAGGCGGAATGGAATGCGTTACAGGTCGGCCGGCGAGGAGATCGTGCCGCGGATAGCGGTGGCGGCGGCGACCTGCGGCGAGGCGAGGTGCGTGCGCGAGCCCTTGCCCTGTCGGCCTTCGAAGTTGCGGTTCGACGTCGAGATCGAACGCTCGTCGGGCACGAGCTTGTCGGGGTTCATGCCGAGGCACATCGAGCAACCGGCGTTGCGCCATTCCGCGCCGAAGTCCTTGAAGATCTTGTCGAGTCCTTCCTTTTCGGCCTGCAGTCGCACGCGGGACGAGGCCGGCACGACGAGCACGCGGTGGATCGACTTGGCCTTGTGATGGCCCTTCATGATCGCCGCGGCGGCGCGCAGGTCGTCGATGCGGCCGTTCGTGCACGAGCCGATGAACACGGTGTCGACCGGGATGCTCTTGATCGGTGTGCCCGGCTCCAAGTCCATGTACTTGAGCGCGCGTTCGGCGGCGGCGCGCTTGGTCGCGTCCGCGATCTCGCTCGGCACCGGCACGTTCGCCGTGATCGGCAGGCCCTGGCCGGGGTTGGTGCCCCACGTCACGTAGGGTCCGAGCTTGGTCGCGTCGATGTCCACGACCTTGTCGAACACCGCGTCGTCGTCGGTCTTCAGCGTCTTCCAGTACTCGACCGCGCGATCCCACATCTCGCCTTCCGGCGCGTGCGGACGGCCCTTCAGGTACTCGAACGTCGTCTCGTCGGGCGCGATCATGCCGGCTCGCGCGCCGGCCTCGATGGACATGTTGCACACGGTCATGCGCTCGTCCATGCTCATCTTGCGGATCGCCTCGCCGCGGTATTCGATGACGTGGCCCTGGCCGCCGCCGGTGCCGATCTTCGCGATGATCGCGAGGATGACGTCCTTGGCGGTCGCGTCGGCCGGCAGTTCGCCGTTGACGTTGATCGCCATGGTCTTGAACGGCTTGAGCGACAGCGTCTGCGTCGCCATCACGTGCTCGACCTCGGACGTGCCGATGCCGAACGCGAGCGCGCCGAACGCGCCGTGCGTAGAGGTGTGCGAGTCTCCGCACACGATCGTCATGCCCGGCTGGGTCAGGCCCAGGATCGGCGCGAACGCGTGGACGATGCCCTGGTCGGCATCGCCCAGCGGGTGCAGGCGCACGCCGAACTCCTTGCAGTTCTTCTCCAGCGTGCTCAGCTGCAGCGCGCTCGTCTTGTCGGGGTTCGGACGGTCGATGTCGACGGTCGGCGTGTTGTGATCCTCGGTGGCGATGAGCTGATCGACATGGCGCGGCTTGCGTCCTGCGAGTCGCAGACCCTCGAACGCCTGCGGGCTGGTGACCTCGTGCATGAGCATCAGGTCGATGTACAGCAGGTCGGGTGCCCCATCGCTGCCCTTGCGCACCAAATGATCGGCCCAGACCTTTTCGGCCAGTGTCGTTCCCATTCGGAATTCCTCCTAATTTTTTCCCGCGGGGTCTTGTCCTCGCGCGTTTCTCGTGGTATACAGCCTATGGTTCGCGGGACGGTCGCAACTTGGCGCGGCCGGTATATGAGATATGGCGTGGACCATATCAAACGGGTTCGCTCGCGTTTACCTCGCAACCCGCCCGGACGCATTTTGCGTTTCACTATGTGAGATGGCATAATCAACGACTATGACTTCCAGCAGTGCAGACGAACCAAGCGCGCCCGAAGAGCGGCTTGACGACACCGAAACGGCGGATACCCAGATGACCGATCAGACAGACGATACCGATCAGAACGAGAACGAGGAGAACGAGGAGACCGAAGGCCGTGCGAACGACGGCGAGATCCATTCCGGCGTCGGCGTGCTCGACAAGACCGTGAAGATCCTCGACGCGCTCGAGTCCGGCCCGGCGACGCTCGGCCAGCTCGTCGCGGCGACCGGCCTGGCGCGCCCGACCGCGCACCGACTCGCGATCGCGCTCGAACGGCACCGTTTCGTGCTGCGCGACCAGCACAGCCGTTTCGCGCTCGGCTCGCGCTTCGCGGAGCTTGCGGCAGCCGCCGGCGAGGACCGACTGCTGACCGCGGCCGGCCCGATCCTGCAGACGCTGCTCGACCGCACCGGCGAGTCCGCGCAGATCTACCGCCGTCAGGGCGACCAGCGCGTGTGCATCGCGGCCGTGGAGCGCGCCTCCGGCCTGCGCGATTCGATCCCGGTGGGCGCGATGCTGTCGATGGAGGCCGGCTCGGCCGCGCAGATCCTGCTCGCATGGGAGGATTCCGAACGCATGCATCAGGGCCTGCGCCACGCCAAGTTCAGCGCCGCGAAGCTGGCGACCGTGCGCAAGCGCGGCTGGAGCGAATCGGTGAACGAACGCGAGGAGGGCGTGTGCTCGATCTCCGCGCCGATCCGCAACGCGTCCGGCCAGGTGATCGCCGCGATCTCGATCTCCGGCCCGTCCGGCCGCATGGGCAACGCCCCGGGCCGCCGTTACGCGCCGCTGGTGATGGCCGCCGGCAAGTATCTGACCGACGCGCTCATCAAGGCGTCCGCCGGCCGCTGACCTTCCGTTTGGCCCGGTACGACCGCTCGGTCGTACCGGGCCAAACGTTTATTTGCGCAACAGCGCACGCAATCTGCTCCACAGGGTCTTCTTGTGGAGCAGATTCATGCCTTCGGCCTCCGGCTTCACCGAGGCGATGTCATAGGAGTACGCCTTGCGGGAGCTGGGCTTGCCGACCAGATCGCCGAATTCGAGCAGCTGCGTGCGCGGATTGTACGGATGGCGGATGTCGAACTCGAACAGACGCGCCGCCCGCTTCTCCGGGGCCGGACCGTACGAGCCGAACCCGCAGGTCGGCGTCGCCACCATCATCACCCCTTCGGATTCGCCGACGAATCCGTTGCGATGGTCGTGACCGGCGACCAGGCCGAAATATCCCCCGTCGCGCAGCATCGCGAACTCGCCGCCGTCGAAATCCGGGCAGCTGATTCCCTCGCCCAGGTAACTGCCGGGCTGGGTCTTCGTCTCGTCAAGCGCGTAATAGCGCGATTCGTACGCGCGGTAGCCCTGGATCGCGCCGGGCGCGTTCGGTTCGACGACCTTGAGTAGGTCGTAGTACTGCGGCACCGGCATGTGCTGGAACGCGATCGCCTTCGCGCCCAGCGCCTCGGGCACCGAATACAGGAAGTCCAGCGTGCGCTCGTCGGGCTTGCCGTACCCGCCTTCGGGGGAATAGTCGCCCGAGTCGGCGACGGCCAGCACCAGCACGTCGCGCGTGCGTTCGGCGTCCATCACCGGCAGCGCGAACGTGCCCGGCCCGAAGGGGAGCACACGCTGGTCGGCCAATCCTGACATCGGCGCGGACTGCGGCGTCGGCATGTCGTACGTGCCGTGCGGTAGCGGTGCGGCGTTGGTCGGGCTTTCGTCCGCGCCGGCATTTGCGCCATCGCTCGCGTCGCCGTTCGTATCCGGTACGACGTTCAGGCATCCCGGCACCTGCCGGTACAGTTCGTCGAGTTCGGCGTTGCTCAGGCCGCACTGGAAGTCGTGGTTGCCGTAGGTGACGGCGAACGGCACGCCGCGTTCGACGAGCGGCTTGGTGAACGCCGCGATCTCGCCGCGCACCAGTTCGCGGGTTTCATCAAGCCGTTCCGGACGGGTCGATTTCGCCGGCGTCCAATGACGCTTGCGGAACGTGGCGGCGTAGGCGGTGTCGTATCCGGCGATCTGATTGCCGGTGAAGATCACGAGATCCGGCCGGGCGGCGTCGAGCGCGGCCGCGATCAGCCGTATCGTGTCCTTGGAGACTTTCGGACCGTCCTGCAGGTCCGCGAGCTGCAGGACGCGGAACTTGCCGGAGTTATGGAACTGCAGCCGGCCGAGCCGAGCAGAAACGGACAGCGGCCGCTCGTCGCCGCGGGTCTGATTGTCAGCCTGATTGAGTTCCGTCATGACCACAAGCGTAACCCAAATCCATAAAGGACGCTGCAAGCGTTTGGCGACGGCGGGGACGTTCCCTGCGACGTCCGCGCAACGCCCGCCGTGACGGGACGTCCGCTCTTACATGGCGGCTGGTATCGTGCTGAGGGACTGATCTGTTGACGATTGCGTCGATACTGACAGATACCGGATACCGACAACATACTGACCGACAGATACTGATACTGACAGGATATTCATGGGTTTCATCAATTTCATCATCGAACTGCTCAAGGATCCGCGCGCGGCGATCGCCAGCTGGATCGCGATGGGCGTGGCCCCCACGCTCGGCTTCATCTTCCTCATCATCTTCATCGAGACGGGCGTGGTGTTCTTCCCGTTCCTGCCCGGCGACTCGCTGCTGTTCGCGGCCGGCGTGTTCGCGGCGCCCGACGCGGCCACCGGCCAGGTCGCGCTGCCGCTGCACTACCTGCTGCCGGTCGTGTGGTGCGCACCGATCATCGGCGACCAGTGCAACTACTTCATCGGCCATTTCTTCGGCCGCCGCATCATCGAATCCGGCAAGGTCAAGGCGATGACCCCGGAGCGCATCGCCAAGACCGAGGCGATGATCGAGAAGTGGGGCCCGCTCGCGGTGTTCCTGGGCCGCTTCTTCCCCTTCATCCGCACGTTCATGCCGTTCATCTCCGGCATCTCGGGCATGCGCTGGCGCCGGTTCACGCCGTTCTCGATGCTCGGCGGCTTCGTCTGGTCGTCGCTGTTCACGCTGCTCGGCTACTTCTTCGGCAACATCCCGGCCGTGCAGCAGCACTTCGAGCTGGTGATCGTGCTGATCCTCGCCGTGTCGCTGATCCCGACGATCGTCGGTCTACTCAAGGCCAAGTTCGGCAAGAAGAAGACGGCCTGATTCCGGTCGTGCGTCCGCCCGGCTATGCGGCCTGCTGAGTGCCACGGGCGGACGCACACAAAATCTTCACAAATAGAGTTGCATTTCTTGGAGAACCCTATTATAGTGTTGCGAGTTGTCCTGCGGAGCAAGACAACATCCACGGGGCTGTAGCTCAGTTGGTAGAGCGCTTCGTTCGCATCGAAGAGGTCGTGGTTTCGATTACCATCAGCTCCACGAAGGCCGATTCCATTCCACCGGGATCGGCCTTTTTCTTTTTCTCACATGGATCCGGCACCGGACCGGAACACGTCTCGAAAACGCACTTGGCCTGTTGCCGACGTCGTACGCACGAGCATCGGCAACAGGCCAAGTCAATCGGAAATTAACCGAAAAACGGATCAGACGATCTTCGGCATCGGGGTGGTCAGCGACGTGGTCAGGTTCACGTGCACCAGACCGGCGCCCGCATGCACCTCGACCTTCTTCAGCGTCACCGTGCGCTCCTCCTCCGGGGCGCGGTCGTTGTCGGTCATCGTCGCCGGGGACTTGACCGCGACCAGCGCCAGATCGGCCAGCGAAATGCCGGCGGACTCGCACAGCTTCACGGCGGCGTCGCGCGACGGGATGAAACCGTCCTTGAGCAGCACGCGCTCGGCAGGCACGCCATACGCATGCTCGGCGACCCACTTCACGTTCTCGATCACGGACATGCCCTTATGGCTGTGCGGGCGGGCCGGCATCGAACCGTTGACCAGCACGTCGACGAACGCGTCAAGCTGATCGGACAGGCCTTCGCCGCCGTCGCGGTACAGGTTGCCGATGATCGGATCACGGAACTCCAGCTTCTTGGCGGTCTCGCGCAGCGCCGGAATCTGATCGTCCTCGCCCTCCCACAGGTTGATCAGCGGGAACGCCGGAATGTCAAGGCCTTCGAGACGGTTCACGTGGAACGGGTAACGCCACGCCAGCTCCGGATCGTCGCGCCACGTCGAAGCGCGGGTCACGACGACCGCGGCGGACGGCCACTGCGCGCCGAACTCGCGGCAGGCGATGTCCAGCCACTTCTGCGCGCCCGCGTCGGTGCCGTAACCGGCCTCGACGATGACCACGTCATGCAGCGCGCACGCCATCTCCACGGAGATCAGCGTCGGAATGCCGATCGACACGTTCGCGAACGGGCCGCCGTGCACGTACACCGGAGAGCCGTTCACGGTCTCGGTCAGGGCCGGCTTGACCGCGTCAGACAGCATGTTCGTGATGCGCCACAGATCGATGAACTCGCCGAAGGTCACGGCCTTGCCATCCTTCGTGCCGGCGATCATCTTCGACACGCGCTCGCCGATCTCGTCCATCGAACGGGACAGCACGACGATCTGCATGAGCTCGGAGGTCGGAGTGAGCACGACCTTCTCGGCCACGTTGTTCTTGCCCGCGTCCACGGTGATCGAACGCAGGGAGCGCGACGGGACCTCGGAGACGCGCGGCACGAGCACGTCGTCGAGCTTGCCCTCGTCGATCGCCTTCTCGGCGAAGGAGACGAGCAGGTTCTGAGCGGCCGCGATGGCGGCCATCTCGCCGCACAGACCCCAGTCGATGAGCTCCGGGTGGGTCAGCGACGCCTTGCCGCCGCCGGACGCGCCGCCCTTCGAGCCGGCCGCGGTGATGCCCATGCTCGGCTGGCGCAGCACGGCGGTCGCGTCGATGCCACGCGCGCGCAGCGCGTCGATGAGCGCGATCGTGGTGGTGGTCTTGCCTTCGCCGCGGGACGCCTTGAGCGGGGTGTCGGCGGTGACGAGCACGACCTTGCCGTGCTTGCGCGGCGCATCCGGGTTGGACTTGAGGTAGTCCATGTAGCCGAACGCGTCGATCTTCTTGACCAGACCGTACTGGCTGGTGAAATCCTCGATGGAGGTCATTGGCAGCAATCCTTTCTTTCCCATCGTGATTCCGTTGGCGGCTTTTCGGGCCGTGCAACGAGATGAGGGGTAGTCAGAAGATTATAGGCCAGATTATAGGCCGTACCTTCTGACTACCCCTCAGCCGGGCGTGCGAAGCGCCTTAGAAATCGGACAGGTGGAAACCGTTCTTCATCTTCATGCTGGTGTTGTACAGCACGGTGTCGAGCAGCTTGTCGGTCTCGGCCTTGAGCCGATCGGCGAGCTTCTGGTTCGCGGCGGTCAGCGTCTGACGCACGGCTTCGTTCGACCGCAGCTCGGCGATGATCTCGTCGGGCTCCATCGGCTGCACGTCGAGATCGGCGTCGTCCACGTCGAACTCGTCGAACGCGCCGTCCTCGGTCTCGTCCGCATCGTCCGCGTCATCGGACTGCGGCCACACGCCGGCGATCGCGTTGATTGCGGCGTCCGTATCGGCCACGGAGCGGTGTCCGATCGCGCCGGTCTTCTCCTGGTAACGGTCGATGGCCGGCTCGTTGTCGGCGAACTGCGCGTCGGCCAGCGCGGCGATCACGCGGTTGGCCCAGTAGAAGTTCTCGGTGGTCACGCGCGTGGTCGTGTCCTCCAGATACGCCGGCGTCGCGTCGACGTTCGTGTAGAACGGCATGAGCGTGTTGAACGGGTTGGATCCGTAGGCGATCCACTGGATCGCGCGGTTGACCTGCGGGCGGTACGGGCGGATCTGCATGACCGACAGCTGGCTCTGGCGGTTGATGCCGATCGGACGGTACATGTGCTTGGTGCGTTCGTCGCCGAGCTTGCCGTACGGATCGTACGGGGTGCCCTGATAGTGGTTCGACAGGACCCACTTGATGTCCTCGATCGTCACCTTGCGTTCGGGCTGACGGGCCCACGGGATGTCGTTGGATTCCGGCTTGTGGTCAGCGTCGGGGCCGTCCCAGACCTCGTCATACGGGTTGAGGAAACGCTGCATCGCCCATGCGCGCGGCGTGTTGTACACGTGGTCGGAGTCGGAGTGCGAGCCGAACGCGTCGCGCGGGTTGAACGGGGAGGTCGATTCGACGGACAGGTCGAGATGGTTGTCCTCGATGAACTCGGCGAGATCGGCCGAGCACATGTGGTCGGCCTGGTCGCCGAGCGCGTCGTCGAGGTCGAACTCGTCGATGCCGAGCTGGTTCGGCATGGTCACGTACGCTTCGTCCGGCACGCGCTTGGCGATCCAGTGATGGCCGCCGACCGTTTCCATCCACCAGATCTCGTTCGCGTCGGAGAACGCGGTGCCGTTCATCTCGTAGGTGCCGTACTGTTCGAGCAGTGCACCGAGACGCTCGACGCCCTCACGCGCGGTCTTGACGTACGGCAGGACGAGCGTGACGAAGTCCTCTTCGCCGATGCCGCCGGGGACTTCCGGCTCGTAATCCGGGTCGCCTTCCTTGCCGCGCGCCGGCTGATACTCGACGAACGGATCGGCGCCGCGCACGCGCTCGTTGGTGGTGAGGGTTTCGGTGGCGCTCATCGCCACGTTCGCCTCGTTGATGCCGGCTTCGCCCCAGATGCCGTCCTTGAGGTCGGCGTTCGGCGCGGCCGTGTACCGCAGCGGGGTTTCGTCACTCAGGTCGATGGTCAGGTGGGAGATCACGCTGTGGTAGATCTTCGGCTGTTCCTCGGGCTTGACGACGACGAAACGCTTCGGGTTGAACTCGCCGTTGGAGCTGTCCTCGTTGCGGGCGATGATCGTGGAACCGTCATAGCTGGCGTCCTTGCCGACCAGGATCGTGGTGCAGGCCATATATTGTTGTCCTTTCTGTGACTTCCGTATCGACTTTCGTCTTGACTTTCCGTATCCGGTGAATCACGCTTTGCCGGTAACGAAGATACCGCCCTGGTCGGGGGTTTCGCCGCAGTTTCTCAGTGCGTGAAGCAGCTCGTTCATCCAGAATCCCTGATTGAGGCCGGGCAGCGGTTCCTTGGTGCCCCACACGTGCAGGTAGTAGTCGTGGTCCTTGTCCGGCGGCTGCGGGCCGTTGTAGCGCATGATGACGGCCGGATCGCTGTCGCGGCCCACGAACTTGGACGCGGAGGAGTTGCGGCCCTGCACGGCCTCCGGGATCATCGCGGGCATCTGGCGGGAGAAGTCCGGCGGGATCTGCAATGCGTGCGAATCGTTGAAGTCGTACATGAGCGCGTCGATCGGCAGGTTCGCGACCGTCCAGTGGATCCATTCGAATCCGCACACCGGGATCGAGTCCGGATCGGTGAGGGTCCAGTGCAGGTAGCGCACGGACGGGTCGATCTGGTCGATGTAGAAGGGGAAGGAGATGACGGGCACGCCGCCATTGCGGTATTCGGGCGCGGCGGCCTTCGCGAAGTCGTCGGGCACCACCGTGAAATCAGCGGAAATCTTCATGGCTTCAGTGTATCGCGGGCGTGTGTAACGGTGCGTGGACGGGCCGAGACGCGGCATCGGCCCTGCGGATCACGGGATCAGGGCGCAGAAGAGGGCCTCGAACAGGAGGGTGGGGTTGCCGTTGCCGGCGAGGCGACGGCGGGCCGTGGCGATTTCGTCGAGGCGGCGCACCGCTCCGTCGCGCGTCAGGCGGATGGACAGTTCGGCGATCGCGGCGCGGTTTTCGAGGTTGATCAGTCCGACCGCGTCCTCCGCGTTGTTCTGCACGACGGCCACGTCGCGATAGACGGATGCGACCGAGTTGAGCGCGCGGTCGAGCACGTCGCGGCTGCGGCGGGTCGCCTGCCGTTTGAGCTCGTCCTTCTTGGCGATCTGGTTGTAGGCGCCGCGCAGGTTCGGCGGGATGCGGTCCTTCTCCCCCAGCCCGTTGAGACGGCGGAAATCGGCTTCGGCGCGCGCCGCCTGGCGTTCCACGTCGGCTTCGGCCTGGCCTTTCGCGTTGTCGATGAGGTTGCCGGCGAGCAGCACCGCGTCGGACGCGCGCGTGAGGTTCAGCACGCCGACGACGAGCTCGTCGCGGTCGGTCATGACGCGTTCGTTCGTGGCATACAGCCGGGCCACGCCGATATGGCCTTCGGCAAGCCGCGCCGCGCGGGCGGCGACGTGCTCGGTGAAACGCTCCTTGTCCGGCAGGGTCGGGTTCACGTTGCGCATGAGGAATTCGGCGACGGCCTTGTTCGACGGCACGGCGAGGTTCACGATGCGGGTTCGCGATCGGATCGTGGGCAGCACGTCCTGCGCGCTCGGTGCGCACAGCATCCAGATCGTATGCTCAGCCGGTTCTTCGATCTCCTTGAGCAGCACGTTCGTGGTGCGTTCGAGCATGCGGTCGACGTCTTCGATTATGATGATCCGCCACGGCGCGGTGCCGGGCATCTGTTCGCTGATGCCGATGAGGTCGCGCACCTCATCGATGCCGATGGTGACCTTGTTCGTGGACAGGACCGTCACGTCGGGATGCGTGCCGGCAAGGATGTCGCGCGTGGCCTTGGTCGGCTCGTCGTTCAGGCCGTGGTCAGGGCTTTCGAGCGCGGCGGCGAACGCCTTGGCCACGTTGGAGCGGCCGGAGCCGGGAGGGCCGCAGATCAGCCATGACTGCGCAATCGCCTTCGGGTCGCCGCCGGCGATGGCCTTGAGTTGTTCGACGACCGGTTTCTGGCCGACGATAGCGTCCCACACGCTCATCGCGCACCGCCCGTCGGTCCGGCGGCGGCCAGCACCTCGTCGATGTCCTCGCGAATCGCGTTCCACACCTCGCCGATCGACTCGCTCGCGTCGATCACGCGGAACCGGTCCGGCTCGGCGGTCGCCAGGTCGAGGAACGCCTGACGGGTGCGGGACTGGAACCCATCACCCGCGGACTCCATGCGATCGGCCTCATGTTGGAGCCGGGAGTGCGAAAGCTCCGGATCCATATCGAGCAGGTACGTGCGGGCCGGCAGCAGGTCGTTCGTGGCCCACATGCTCAAGGACCGGATCTCGGCGGCGGTCAGTTCGCGACCGCCCGCCTGATAGGCGAGCGACGAGTCGAGGTATCGGTCGGTGATGACGACCGCCCCGCGTTCGAGCGCCGGGCGGATGACTTCGGCGACGTGCTGGGCGCGGTCGGCGGCGAACAGCAGAGCCTCGGCGCGCGCAGCGATGTCGGCGGAGCCGTCGACATCGGAACCCTCGACGCCATGCAGCAGCATGCGGCGGATCGCCTGGCCGAGCGGGGTGCCGCCCGGTTCGCGGGTGACCACCACTTCACGCCCCTGTGCCTCAAGGTATGCACGCAACCGCTCGACCTGCGTGGTCTTGCCCACGCCGTCGACGCCCTCAAACGAAACAAACACTCCGGTCATGCCCTTCACCTTAACGCACGCGCCGTATTGACCGGCTTTCCTCAAAGTCTGAGGCAGTTTCCCTCTTCGGCAAGGGTCTTTCCACAAACTTTGAGGCAGCACTCCTGCCTGAAAGCATGGAGAACACCCCCGAATGCGGCTCGCAAGGCCGTTGCTCTGCGAGACCGCTGCCTCAAAGTTTGCAGGAAGACCCCTGCGCAGAGAAGAAACTGCCTCAAGGTTTGAGGAAAGACTGGCGAGCGCAACGTTCCAGACACAGCTGTTGAAATGTCGTGATTCCCGGCGTCAGCCGCCACCCGCATAACAAAAATGGGGCTTCCTCTCAATGAAGAAGCCCCACACCGCGGTTATTCAGCCTTCTTCGCGGCGGTTTTTCGCGTGGTCGTCTTCTTCGTGGAAGAGGACGACTTGGTCTTGGCGGTCGAGGCCTTCTTGGTCGTCGACTTGGACGCGGTCTTCTTCGCGGTCGTGCCGGACTTCGCCGTCGTCTTGCGCGTGCGCTTCTTGGCCGGACCGGCCGCGCGCTTCTCGGCGAGCAGACGGAACGCCTCGGCCGGTTCGATCGACTCGGGCGTGTACTGCTTGGGCACCGTGCGGTTGGTTTCGCCGTCGGTGATGTACGCGCCGTAGAAGCCGTCCTTGATGGTCACCGGCTTGCCGGTCTCCGGGTCCGGGCCGAGCTCGCGCAGCGGCGGCTTGGCCGCGCCGCGCCCACGGCCGCGGCCGTATTTCGGCTGGGCGAACAGTTCCTTCGCCTTGTCGATGTCGACGGTGAAGATCTCATCCTCGGAGCCGAGCGAACGCGTCTCGCTCTTGCCGTCCGCGCCGGTCTTGGTCAGGTACGGGCCGTAGCGGCCGTTGTTCGCTTCGACCTTGACTTCGGAGATCTCGCCGGTTTCGGCGTTCGTCTCCTCGTAGGTGCCCACGAGCCGCGGCAGGCTGAGCAGACGCAGCGCGTCCTCAAGGGTGAGCGATTCGGGGCTCATCGTCTTGAACAGCGACGCCATCTTCGGTTTCGGCGCGGCGGCCTTCTTCGCGGACGACTTCCGCCCGGTCGCGGTCGTGCCGGAACCGGTCTCCCCCGCACCGGCAGCGCCGTCGGCGCCAGACGAAGACTCCGCCGGCACGAGCGCCACGTACGGGCCGAACCGTCCGTTGCGCACCTCGACCGTGCCTCCCGTCACCGGGTCCACGCCCAGTTCGCGCGGCCCGCCCGAATTATGCTCGATCAGGTCATGGCCGACCTCGACGGTCAGCTCGTCCGGCGCGAGCGTCTCCGGCAGGGAGGCGCGCTTGGGATTGCCTTCCGCGTCCAGATGCTCCATGTCTTCGAGATACGGGCCGTAGCGGCCGACGCGCACATGCAGCCCGTCTCCGATGTCGATCGTGTTGATCGCGCGCGCGTCGATCTCGCCGAGCTGCGCGACCTGCTGCTGCAGGCCGGCGTGCGCCTCGTCGGCGTTCGCGGCGGCGCCGTCGCCCGATCCGAAATAGAAGCGGGTGAGCCAGTCGCGTCCGGTCTCGCGGCCGTGCGCGATCTGGTCGAGCCCGTTTTCCATATCGGCCGTGAACTCGTAATCCACGTACTTCGGGAACTTCGTCTCGAGCAGCTTGATCACGGAGAACGCCAGCCACGACGGAATGAGCGCGCGGCCGCGTTCGTACACGTATCCGCGGTCGATGATCGTCGAGATGATGCTCGCGTAGGTCGACGGACGGCCGATCTCCTTGGCCTCCAACGTCTTGACCAGCGACGCCTCGGTGTAGCGCGCCGGCGGCTGCGTCTCGTGGCCGTCCGCGGAGACGGACTGCGCGGCGACCTGCTGGCCGGTGGTCATCGGCGGCAGCGAGGCGTTCTCCTCGCTGTTCTTCGCAGCCTTGCCACCGTCCTTCGCCTTATCGGCGGCCGCGGTCTTGCCATCGGCCGAACCCGACGCCTTGTCGACGCCGGACGCGCGACGGCCCTCGCCGGTCGCCTTCATGAAGCCCGGGAATTCGATCACCGTGCCGGACGCCTGGAACACGGCCTCGCCGAACGACGCTCCGGCCGGCGCCGAAAGCCGCACGGTCGCGGTCGAACCGGTCGCGTCGGCCATCTGCGAGGCCAGCGTGCGCTGCCAGATCAGCGTGTACAGCTTGAGCTGGTCCGGCGGCACGAGGCTCGCCAGTTCGGCCGGGTCACGGAACCGCGCGCCGGCCGGGCGGATGCATTCGTGCGCTTCCTGCGCGCCGGCGGTCTTGGTCGCGTACTGCTTGGGCGCGTCCGACAGGAACGCCTTGCCGAAGTGGTATTCGACGGCGCTGCGGGCGGCCGCGATCGCCTCCTGCGACAGCGTGACCGAATCGGTACGCATGTACGTGATGTAGCCGTTTTCGTACAGTCCCTGCGCGGCGCGCATCGTCTGGCGCGAGCTCATGCCGAGACGGTTGCCGGCGGTCTGCTGCAGCGTCGACGTGGTGAACGGCGGCTGCGCACGGCGACGGTACGGCTTGGATTCCATCGACATGACCGTGAACGCGGCCTGACGCAGAGCGTCGGCGACGGCGTTGGCGGTCGGCTCGTCCAACTGACGGACGTTGTCCGCGAATCCGGCCGGCGTGAGCTTGCCGTCCTCGCCGAAATCCTTGGACACGGCGAGACGCTTGCCGCCGAGCGAGATCATGCGCGCATCGAAGACGGACGGGTTGCCTTCCGCGTCCGGCGCGGTCAGTTCCGCGGTCACGTCCCAGTACGGCGCGCGGACGAATGCCATGCGCTCGCGCTCGCGCTCGACGATCAGACGCGTGGCGACGGACTGCACGCGGCCGGCGGACAGGCCGGGACCGACCTTGCGCCACAGCACCGGGGACAGCTCGTAGCCGTAGAGACGGTCGAGGATGCGGCGCGTCTCCTGCGCGTCGACCATGTCGCCGTCGACGTCGCGCGTCTTGGTCAGCGACGCCTTGATCGCCTCGGGCGTGATCTCGTGGAAGACCATGCGCTTGACCGGAACCTTCGGCTTGAGCGTCTGCACGAGATGCCATGCGATCGCCTCTCCCTCGCGATCCTCATCGGTGGCGAGGTAGAGTTCGTCGGCGTTCTTCAGCGCGGATTTGAGCTCCGCCACAGTTTTCTTTTTGTCGCCGTCGACGATGTAATACGGCTTGAACCCGTCCTGGACGTCCACGCCGAACTTGCCGAACTTCTCCTTGTCGGCCGCGGGCACCTGGCTGGGCTGGGCGAGATCGCGAATATGGCCCACCGATGCCAGCACGGTGTACCCGTCGCCGAGATACCCGCTGATCTTCTTGGCCTTGGTGGGAGACTCCACGATGACGAGCTTGCTGCCGGTTGCCATGCTTTCTCCTTAAATACTTGCCTTACGGAACGTCATCTTACCCATGACGTGCGGTCAAAGGCCAAACCGGCGGCGACGCGGCACGCCTGTCGGCAGTCCACCGGGCTGCCGTTTTAACGGCGTGGTAGGACTCCGCATGCGCGGAGACCGGCTGCCGAACTTCGCGTCTGTCGCCGCTCAACCACGCCTGTCGGCAGTCCACCGGACTGCCGCCTTAACGGCGTGGTGGCGCCGGCGGCGCGCCGATCAGTCCGATGCGGCTCAGCGGCGCGGCTGTCAGATGGCGCATCGCCAGCACGAGCCCGCCCGTAAGCAGCGCCACGCCGGCCACGCCCACGCCCGCCGACAGATGCGCGCCCGAAGCGGACCACGCCGCGCTCAGAGACAGTCCGGGCAACACCTGCCAGATGACGTACGCCGCGTACGCACATCCCAGCAGTCCGGCCGTGATCATCACCGTGCCGACGATCTGCACGCTGGCCGACGAGACGCGCGTGCCGGGCGCATCCATGCCGCTCGTGCGCGTGAACGCGAGCGCGATCAGCGTGATCCCGCCGACGAGCAGCAGCGACATCGCCACGTCGGTCGGACGGTGCCATCCGCCGGCGATCACCGACAGGCCGATCAGCGTGGCGAACGATGCTTCGATCAGCGCGC
The DNA here is from genome assembly GCF_010667685.1 of Bifidobacterium aerophilum. Taxonomy (GTDB): domain Bacteria; phylum Actinomycetota; class Actinomycetes; order Actinomycetales; family Bifidobacteriaceae; genus Bifidobacterium; species Bifidobacterium aerophilum. The sequence continues at coordinate 104,038 of NZ_WHZW01000009.1, forward strand.
AGATCGCACGGGCGGCGCGCGGCACCGCGATCAGCAGCAGCGTCGCGGCGGTGGCGGCGAGGATCGTGTGCCCGGACGGTGCGGAGTTCGCGTGCGGAGTGTCGGTGTCGATCAGGTACGGCCGTGGCAGGAGTCCCTTGAGGAACGTGGACGCGTAGCAGAGCGCGGCGATCGCGACGGATTGGCCGATCAGCCACCAACGTTTGCGCACGATCATCGTCACGACCGCGATCGCGCCGAGCAATAGCGACAGCAGCACCGTGAGATTGAGCAGTACGGAACCGACGTTCCAGTCGATGAACGGACTCAGCGTTGCGGCAAGCCAGCCGGGCAGCGCGTCGGAGAACCCGGTGACGACGATCTCGTCGTACGACTGGCCGGTCTGGGTGCGCACGCCGAGCCACCACACGCCGAATGCGGCGGCGAGAAGCAGCAGTCCGAGCACGACGCACAGCACGCGGCTGGACGTGCGCGGGCGTACGGTAAGCGGATCAAGCTGGGCGAGGCCGCGTTCCACGTCGGCGTCGGTGGTCGGATCGGATTGCGACTGCAAGGACGGTTGCGTTCGCGGCGAACGCGGCATTTGCGGACGGGACGCAACCGGCTGGCCCACGGGAGCGTCGTCGTCGATGTCCAGCGGCACGAACGGGGTCGCGGGGGCAGGCTTCGGCTGCGAGTCCAGCATGTTCACGGTTGACTGGGGGTCTCGTATGGTCGGCTGCTGCTCATCGGTCATACGCATGACTCTACGGTGGCGGGTAGCCCGACCCCGCGGATGCGGTGCGATGCTTGCAGATTCGTCACGTCGGCGGGTTGCGGGGCGTCGGCATGCGTTGCCGTGCGCTCCTTCCGCGGTCATGCGACGGCGTCCGTGAGACGAACCCGCGAAGTCGGGTGGCGTGTGGCACTATGGGAAGCACCGCATGAGGTATGGGGACATCGCAACAGGAAAGAGGGAAACGGCATGCCGGGTTTGTTGAGCGCGATGGAAGGCTTCTGCGTCATCGGCATCGTGATTCTGGCCGGCTATATAGCGGCCCGCATGCAGATCGGCGGCTCGACCGCCCAGATGGTGCTCAATCGGTTCAGCTTTTTCGTGTCGAGCCCGTGCCTGATGTTCGCGATCCTGTCGAAGGAGCCGATCTTCGACATCTTCCATTCGTCGATCATCGTGGCGTTCTTCTCCGCGATGCTGGTCGGCGTGGTGTTCCTGACCCTCAACCGCCTGTTCTTCCACATGAGCGCGCCGGACGCGATCATCGGCTCGCTCAACTCGCTGTACCTGAACTCGAACAACATCGGCCTGCCGATCGCCACGTACATCCTCGGCAACGGCGCGCTCGTGGCGCCGATCCTGGTCATGCAACAGGCCCTGTTCACGCCGATCGGCCTGACCGCGCTCGACGTGACCACCAAGGGCAAGGTGTCGGCCAAGGCGATCCTCACGCAGCCGCTGCACCAGCCGCTGCTCATCGGCTCGCTGCTGGGCATCGCCCTGTCGGCCATCAACGCGAAGACCGGCTGGTTCATTCCGAACTACCTGTACGACCCGATCAACATGATCGGCGAATCCGCGGTGCCGATGATCCTGATGGCGTTCGGCATGTCCCTGCACGGCACGAAGCCATTGCAGCAGAAGGGCGACATCCCGGCGATCTTCACCGTGGCCGTGCTCAAGAACATCGTGATGCCGATCATCGCGTTCCTGCTCGCGTACTTCGTGATGGGCTTCCGCGGCAGCGTGCTGTACGCGTGCGTCGTGCTCGCCGCGCTGCCGACCGGCCAGAACGTGTACAACTACGCGGCGCGCTACAACGTGGGCCTTACGTTCGCGCGCGACGGCATCCTGATTTCCACGCTGACCAGCCCGGTGTTCATCGCGATCATCGCCGCTCTGCTGAGCTGATGGCATCGCGATGAACCGTCGCGGCACAGCCGCTCCCCTCGCCTACGGACAGTCCACCGGACTGTCCGCTCAACGGCTCGGCATCGCGATCATCGCCGCTCTGCTGAGCTGACGGCCGGCGGACGCCCATCAGTCATCGGCACGATAGTCGTTGAGATTCAGGCGAGCGGCGACACGGTTCGACGCGAACGCGCCGACCGCGACCAGCGCATAGCACAGCACAATGCCTCCGACGAAACTCAGCAGCGTGGCGGGATCGGTCATCGAGGCCGCAAACAGCGGCAGCATAAGCAACATCGAACAGCCGCCGGCGACCACGACCACCACGTTGAGCGGCGTGAACACTTCGGCGAACCGCGCACGGCCGAGCGTCGCCGCATCCGTGCCCTCAAGCATGAGCATCCTGTATTCGTCGGCCTGATCGTAGACGCTGCCGGCCTGCATCACGCCGGAGCTGACCGCCGCGAGCACGGCCGCGAACGCCAGCGTGAGCAGACCGCCGGTGCCGATGTCGCGCAGGAACAGCACGGACGGATCGTTGGCGGAGGCCGGATCGGCCGCAACGCCCATGCCGCCGGCGCCGCCGGACCCCAAAAACCCGCAGATCGACGTGATGCCGGCCACGAACACCGCCAGCGCAATGCCCGACACGTTGCGCCACGCGCGTTTCGGATCGTCGAGGATCCGCCGCATCGCGATCATCGTGGCCGCATCCTTCGGGCGACGGGCACGGGCGCGCGCACGAACCGCGATCACCCATGTGCCCACGAGGTTCACGAGCGCAAAGCACAGGGCGATGAAGCCGAACACGACCGAGTAGATCACCGCGTCGCCCGCCCCACGGAACAGGAACGGATTCTTGAACACCACGATCGCGGCCGCCACGCAGACCGCGAAAACCGCCGCGCGCCACGCGCCCGGCAACGGCGAGGCCGTGCGCGCGGTGACGCCGAGCGGCGTGATCGCGACGCGCCGCAACGTCAGCAATGCGGAGACCAGCGCAAGTACGGTCACGCCCGCGATCGTCGCGACCAACGCAAGCGACCCGACCCACAGCTGTTCGAAATCGAACCGCTGATTCTGGAATCGCAGCAGCATGATCACCGGCATCAGGATGACGTATCCGATCACGCCGATCAGCGAGCCGACGAACGCCTGTCCTGCCGCGTCGAGCGCGGTGAGGCCGACGACCTGCCCGGTGGTCGCGCCGGCGAGGCGGAGCGCCGCGAGACGCGCGTCGCGACGGGACGCGGCAAGACGCGCCGCGGAACCGGCGAGCGCGACGAACGGCACGACGAGGAGCATGCAGGCGAATGCGGCGAGCATCACGTAGACGCTTGCGTACATGGCCGGATCGTGCATGTCGCCGAGACGCCGATGCCAGACCGCGACCGTTCCGGGCCTGCATACGGTTTCGTCGATCATGCAGCCGAGCGTATGGTCGGCGGACGCACGCCAGACAAAGCCGTGCACGCCGCCGAGCACGGTCAGGAAGATCGCGGTGGCCGCCGCGAACGCGATGATCGCGAGCACGGAGGTGCGGCCGGCGGTGCCGCGCGTGCCGGGGCGGTGGAACAGCCGCCATAACGCGAACGTGCTCATCGTGCGCCTCCGTTTCGGCCGCGACCGGATTCGGCCGGATCGGCGGCGGTTTCCAGCCGGCCGTCGCGCATCCTCACGGTACGCGAGCAGAACGCGGCGACGTTCGGGTCATGCGTGACGACGACCACGGCGGAACCGTTCGCACGGGCCGTGTCCATGAGGATGCCCATGATCTCTCGGCCCGTGGTCTGGTCGAGCGCGCCGGTCGGTTCGTCGGCGAACACGACGGCCGGATTCACGGCGAGCGCGCGGGCGATCGCGATCCTTTGCATCTGTCCGCCGCTCATCTCGCCCGGACGTTGCGCGGCGAGGGCGCGCAAACCGAGCCGTTCGAGCCATAGCACCGCCCTGTCGGTGGCTTCGCGGTAACCGGCGCCGCCCAGCATCATCGGCAGTGCGATGTTTTCGACGGCGGGCAGTTCGGGCAGGAGCTGTCCGGACTGGAATACGAATCCGAACGCGCCGCGGCGCAGTCGCGTGCGCCCGGCGTCGCCCATGGAGGCAAGATTCGCGCCGCGAAACATGACGGTGCCCGAGGTCGGCGTGATGATGCCCGCGAGCGCGTGCAGCAGCGTGGATTTGCCGGAACCGGACGGTCCCATGACCGCGACCGTCTCGCCTTCGCCGAGCGTGAAGCCGACATGGTTCAATGCGAGCGCATGCATGGACGGATTGGTCTGCATCGCGACCGCGGCCGATCCCGTGATGCCGTGGCCGGCGGACGTGCGAGCATGATCGGCGGCGTAATCCATGACCAGGTCCTGCGCGATGAGGACGGGCGGGCGGTCATACGACAGGCCTGTTCCGGCCGGACCGGTCGATGAGGCAGGGCCGGCCGATGATGCCGGACGGATGCCGTCCGACGTCGGGTACTGCGGATGGTGCGATGCGGTGTTGTTCATGCTCCCGACAGTACGGATCCGCCGCCGGGACGGCCATCGGGCAACAGGATGAATCGCCGGCATGCCGGGGCCTGCCCCATCATCCACAGGGATTAGGGGTTTCGCCCGGCGAAGGAGGTGAGGGACCGTCGTTGCACCAGTCGAAAGGAAAAATCCCGACGGTGATCGTTCTCCCGTGAGCCGGCGTCACGTCACAACATACAAAGTGGCGGTTTTCTCTCACTGCGAGTTCCATCAGTGAGAGAAAACCGCCACTGCGGTATGCCCCGGTTCAAGGAGGAGGGGAGGCCGGGGCTTGGGGCCGCTCATCACGCGCGGCCCGGGATCATCAGGCCGGGAAGGCGATCTGCGAGTTCACGCAGGTGATCACCATCACCAGCAGGGCGTTGATCAGACCACCCAGGTACGGGTTGCGGGTCTTCGAGTAGATCGCGCGGGTCGTGATCGGCGTGATGAACAGCAGGAACACCGTCTGGAACAGACCGTCGATGATGCGCGTGTAGCCCGCGCCGAACAGGTCGTTGACACCCGTGATCATGAAGCGGCCCCAGCCGATGCCGGAGATGACGGCCGGCACCGCGGCGCTGAACGCCGCCAGGATGAGGATGTTCACGACCTTGTTGCGGCCGTAGGAGGTGTTGTAGTTCAGGCAGTTGATGAACACGGACGACACCACGTAGGCGATCAGGAAGATCGGCAGCACCTTGAGCATTTCGACGATCTTGTACGAGGCGAACGGGAAGATGCCCCAGTACAGGAACTCGAAGTTGGTCTTGAAGAAGTACTGCGCGCCCCACACGAGGATCAGCGTGCCGCCGGTCACGGTCAGTGCGAGGACCAGGGTCTTGAGGAAGGAGAACAGGGAGGTCTTGACGTCGATCTCGTCGAGGTCCATGCCGTTCTTCTTGGCGAAGCAGTGGTACCAGACCACGGTCACGATCAGCGTGAACACGGTCGAGATCGCGCACATCAGACCGGAGAACAGCGGCTGTCCCTGCTTGAAGAACGTGCCGATGTGGGTGTCGGCGTTCATGAAGTACAGCGCGAGGGTGCTGCCGGTCGCGAACAGCGTGTTGACGATGAGGCAGCCCCACGTCCACTTCGCGCTGCCCGGGATCGAGGCGGCGATGCGCATGACCGCGTCGCCGCGGGAAGTGCCGCGGAACACCGGCATCGTGGAGAGCCACAGCGCGAAGAACACGGAGAACATGAACATCGCGGCGAAGGCGACGGCGCTGCCGGTGATCTTCCACGGGTAGATGAGGTTGTTGTTCGCGAGCGTGGTGTTCATGTTGAACGCCTTGACCATGAACGCGACCGCGTCGGTGGTGGAATCGGCCTGGAAGAGCTGCGAGGTGTGGAAGCCGGGGTGCAGGTAGATCACACGGGACGCTTCCTTGCCGTCGATGGTCTGGGTGTACCACTTGCCGCTCACGCCGTCGGGGGTGGAGGCGTCGGGCGTGATGCCGAAGTTGAGGAACGACTTGGCGTTGTTGTGCTTGAGGTAATCCGGGTTCGGCAGCATCTTGCCGGTCTTGGTGTCGGTCTCCTTGAACGAGAACTGGTCCCACATGCCGGCGATGATGCCCACCGTGCGGTTGCCGTAGTAGTTGAAGTATTCGCCGTTGTCCTTGGACGCGGCCTGCGCGGAGGTCGTCTTGCCCGGCACGTAGCCGAATCCCTGCGTTTCGGCGTCCTTGTAGATCGCGTCACGGCTGACGTACAGCACGGCCTTGATGAGCGGGGTCTTGGCCTCGTTGTCGAGCAGGATCGTCTCGTGGATCGTGTTGCCGCCGCGAGACTGTCCGGACACGGCGATCTTGTCGGCGTCGACGAACGGCAGCGTCGCGGCGTACTTGACGGTGTCGTACAGGCCGCGGCCGTTGACGAGCCAGTCGGTCGTGTTCATGACTTCGGAGTCGCCGTGGCCGTACAGGTCGAACGAGAACACGACGAAGCCGCGGCGGGCCCATTCGATCTGGTAGTTGTCGAACTTGTCCTTCAGACCGTTGCCGCCGTGCGCGAATACGATGGCCGGCGCGGGGTTGTCGTTGGTCACGGAGTTCGGCTTGAGCATGTTCATGGCCAGCCGGTGGCCGGACGAGGATTCGATGACGAGGTTTTCCTTGGTGACGTTGCCGAAGTCGGTCTGGATCGCGTTGCCCAGCAGGCTGCCGAGCACGCACAGCACGACGGCGAGGATCGTCCCTGCGCCGTAGATGTGCTCCTTGATGTATTGCCATGTCTTGGCCATGGTTGTTTTCTCCTTACACGACGCCTTCATGGCGCCTCTCTCTGCGGGTGGCTCTTCCGTGAGCCGACAAAGAGATCGTACGCGATATCGAACCGGTTAGATAATTCGCTGCTGCACATTTGTGCACGACAAAGCACCACAAGCAGCACCATCACCAACCTCAATCTGTGCATATTCCAACGATTGACGCACCACAACAAGCGCAAGTCCTCTTTCGGAACGCGATAACATGCACATATGTCCACACAAAACACCACGACAGCTTCCGGCTCGCCAATCGCGGCATCGTCGCTCGCGTCGCTGGAGACGCGACGGCATATCGAACAGCTCATCGACGTCGCGCAGCTGTACTACATCGACGGTCTCAACCAGGAGCAGATCGCCAAGCGCGTCGGCTTCTCCCGGTCGTCCGTCTCGCGCATGCTCACCGAGGCCCGCGAGCGTGGCGTCGTGCAGATCACCGTAGGTCATCCGCTGCAGCGTCTCGTCTCGCTGGAGAACGATCTCAAGAAGAAGTACGGACTCAAGTGCGTGCGCGTCGCACAGTCGTACGACGACGACATCGCGTCCACGCTGGTGCCGCAGTGCGCGGCGCAGCTGCTCATGGAACATCTCAAGCCGGATTCGCTGATCGTCACGTCGACCGGCACGCCGATGGCGGCGACGATCCGCGCGCTGCCGGTGCTCGACTATCCGCGGGCGCACGTCACGCAGATGCTCGGCTCGCTCGCGTCGAACAATCCGCTGACCGATTCGCCGGAAATCTGCCGCATGATGGCCGAACGGCTGGGCTGTTCGTATTCGCTGCTGCCGGCGCCGCTCATCATGGGATCGGCGGACGTGGCGCGCGCGGTGCGCAGCGAGAAACTCATCGCCACGGCGATCGCGCTCGGCAACCGCGCGGACATCGCGATCGTGGGCGTCGGCGCGATCCGCAACGGCCATTCGGGACGCATCTTCAACTCGTTCGAGGACGCGGCGATCGCCCGGCAGATGCAGGAGGCCGGCGTGGTCGGCCACATCTGCGGACATCACATCGACGCGATGGGCCGGCACGTGCCCACGCCGCTGTGCGAACGCACGATCAGCATCGATTTCGACCATTTCCGCCGCATCCCGCTGGTGATCGGCGTGGCGTGGGAACAGTGGCGTGCGAACGCGCTGCACGCATGCCTGATCGGCGGGCTGATGAGCGGACTCGCCACCAATCAGGGCATGGCCGAACGGTTGCTGGACATGTAGACCGCCCGAATGACGGCATGGTCATGCGATGCCGTCGGACTACCCGACGAGCCGACGCCGATAGGCGGCAACGATGCAGACGGCGGCGCACCCGTACAGCACGATGTTGAGCATCAGCGACGGCGCGTACGTTCCGGTCAGGTCGAACACCAACCCATGCGCCGTGGTAGCGACCGCCACCGTGGCCTGCCCGGCCGCATCGATCACCGACAACGTGCGCGCATAGTCGGCCGCACCGAACGCACGACGAATCGTCCACGGCACCGCCACCATCAGCAACCCCTGCCCGATACCGACCAGGAAACTCACCGATATCGCGGCCGCCGGTCGGTTCGCCACCCACAATCCGGTCCAGCCGACCAGTCCGATCACCGCGAATCCGGCAATCACGCGCGGCGGGGGCAGCCGATCAAGCATCGGACCGATCGCGAACTTGCCGGCGGCCGCACCGAACATGCGGCTCGTCACCACAAGCGCGCCCTGCGTAAGGGTCAGGCCGATCGAAATCTCATACGCGGGAACATGCTGATTGATGCCGGCGACGACCTGCAGCATCACCATCGACGCGACGAGCAGAAGGAACGCCGGACTGCGCCAGACCGAGAACCGACCCGGCACGGACCGATCACCGAAATCGTTCGCCGCACCAAGCGTGGATGACGCGTCCGCCGCACCATCCTCCGACCGCATGCCATCGACAGGCGCCAGACGAAACACCGTCAGCGTAAACGGCAGCAACAACACGGCCAACGTCACGCCGGTCATCGCATACGCGGCACGCCAGCCATACTGCGTGATCACTGCCGATACCAGCGGATTGAACAACACGCCGCCAAAACCCGACAGGCATCCGGAAACGCCCATCACCGTGCCGAACCGTCGCGGAAACCAACTGGACAGCAGCACGGGAGGTGCGATCGTGACGGGCAACACGTAGGTCACCCCCATCACGGCGAACGCCAGATCGAACTGCCACATGGCATCGCAGAAGGCGCATGCCACGAACGCGGCAGAGCACACCGCCATGCACAGGCTCAATGCCACACGCAGGTTCAGTCGGTCGAACAGGCGACCGACCACAAGCATCGCCAGTGAGCTCGTGACCAGCCGAATCGACACCGGCAATGCGGACGCGGCTCGGCTGACGCCCAGTTCGGTGCTGATCGCATCAAAATACAGTCCGGCCGTGTTGATGAGCAAGCCGGAACCGACGAACGACATAACGCAGCAACCTGCGAAGACCAGCCATGGCATGACCGGACCAGCCGATGCGGCATGACCGGCATCCGCGGTGGAACGACGCTGTTCCGTAGCCATGCGATCCTCGCTTTCGGTTCGGCGCCGGCGCGCGCTCGGATACGGCGACGGACCGGGAAGGTTGATGGCACGAATATACCATCATGACGCATGGCCGCAGCGGATCGTCGGAACCGTCGTTCGACGTCACCGCGAAGATCTCAGCGGTATCGTTCGAAAAAACGTACGATGTCGTCGACCACGGCCATTGCCTCATCGTTGTGCGGCAATCCGGTCTCTTTCACGCTGAAGTCGTGGTCAAGCGGATGATCGAGCCCCTTGGCGAACAGACGCAGCGCGTAATCGTGATGGCGGTATTGCAAGATGCGGGCGAATTCGAGCGTATTGTCCGCAAGATAGTCCTCGGCGCTCGTAGCCATGTAGATCGGCGGCAGGTCGCCGTCCACCACGAGTCGATCCATGTCGAGGTACGGCTCGAACGCGATGCGCTCCTTGAGCGTAGGGAAATAGCCCTCGTAGTAATAGCCCATCGCCTTACCATGCACGCCGCCCGTGAACCGGTACATGCCCGAAACGCCGGCGATCGCGCGAATACGGATGCCGCTGGCCGGCGGACGGACGCGCAATTGGTCGGCCACGACGGGAGCATGCATGATCGCGCACAGGTACAGGTCAATCAGCGTGGCGGCGGAATCGCCGGTGATGAACACGTGTTCCGTATCGAATCCATACTCGTCGGCGTGTGCGGCCAGCCAGTCGACGACCATGAGCGCGTCGGCAAGCTGATCGCGAAAGGCGACTTCGGGCACCAGCCGGTAGTTCGCATTGACGACCGCGAACCCGCGTGCGGCCAGATGCATGTCACGGCACGCCGTGTTGTGTTTGTGGCCGTGATACAGGCCGCCGCCATGGAAGTCGAGGATCACGGGCAACCGCAATGGACGATCGCCGTCAGCGCATGGACGATAGACGTCGAGACGATGCAGTTCGTGGCCGTCATCGACATACGGCAGATCCATGACCGCCGTGACGTGATCCGGCTTGCGCTCGGCGGCCAGACGCTCCGCGTCGCCGTCATGACGGAATTTCGTGTTCGCGTTGAACAATTGTCGCACTTCGTCGCTGATCATGGCATTTCCTCCGATACCGCATACTGTAAGGCCTGATACCGGAAAAACCACCGCCACCGTGCACGATTGTGCACAGCAACCACTTTCTGCTTTCCGTTAGACGACCGTCCGTGACCCATCTCCCATCATGCCCGCACCGACATTGCCGAACATGATGCAACGAAGTCCGAGATCCACTTCAGATTGCTGCCGGATTCCAGCGAATGACAGGTCGAACGATCCCTCGCGTATTCCCACGAAGCCTTCCAGTCAGGCATATCGCCATGCCGCTGCGCAGCTTGTTCGAGGCTACGACGGAACATGGCAGGATCCAGGTTGGCGCTGGCGAAGTCCGACGCAAAATCGTCTTTCTCGTCCTGGCTGAGATCGTCCACGATGCCGTGCAACGCATGTTCGAGATTCCGGCTCATGTAGAACAGCCGGTAGGGCACAGACCATGCCTCGTTTTTCTTGGTCTTTCGCCGAAAATCGGTTTTCTCGTCCACAAGAAGATCGATGCACCTGCGTTTCTCCGCCAGTTGCGTCAGCGTGGCTTCCCTGTTCGCGGAGATTATGCCGGTGGCGCGGTAGGCGCGGTGAGTCAATGAGACGTCCTGTCCGACTGCGGAATCGGGTATGAAGGCCCCGTCCAAATCGGTCAGATGAGCGATCCATCCCAATGACGTTGCCGATTTGCCTTCACGGATCAGATACTCGTCGATAAGTCCGTCGACGGTCCGCCCGACGTTCCAGTCAGGCGTGAAGCCGTGTTCTCGCTTGAAACCATCCGGGAACAGACGTGCCGTCGTCACGTCGCACCTGACCTGAAAATCGCCTATGCGCACTCCGTTCAATAGATTCTGCAACGGCGCCGCCAACGCGTTCGCGTCGCTCGTTCCTTCCGTGACCAGCAGCAGCGTCCGTCGTCTAGGCATGGTCCGCTCCCGGCTTGGTTTTCGGATGTCCGGCACGGAACAGCGCGTTGGCGAACATGCGAGCGGGTGGCGCATCGTACAGGTCGGGCCCGTCCCACCCGAGATCGACGCTGTTGTGATACACGCTGTGTCCGTTGTTCGTCGTTTTGATCCGCGGCCCGCGGCTGAACCGATCGTCAGGGTCCACGACCGTGGTTCTCATGCATTTCCCGGGCAATACCGCCAGGGGATGCTGGTTATGCGCGGTGAAGATCAGCTGGCCGCGTATGCCGGATACGATCTGCCTGAGCATATCGCCGAGCAGGTTCTCGAACACCCCGGAATCCAACTCGTCGATGGCGACGAGCACGTTCGGATCGTTGTAGGCCCGGATATAGAAAGACAGCAGCATGGTGATGCGGATGATGCCCTCGGATTCGTTGCGGAACGGGAAGGCGGTCCCGCCTCGGGACGACATGATCTCGACCTGCGTGCGATGGTTGCCCTGTTCGTCCGAGGGTGCCGGGCTTTCGGCCAATGACAGTTTCAGGTTCGGCACCAACGTCGGCAGCAAAAGATCGTACGTTCCGATGATGCCGCGAAGCCGCTCCAACTGATCGTCCGTCATGAGGTTCGGCCCGAGCAGGTCGAGGAGCATGGTCTTCCCGGTCGTCACGTCGGCAATGGGAACATACTGGTAGCTGGCCATGCTGCTTCGTCTGGTGGTCGACACGTATACGTCGTTTCTGGCGTAATCGGCCAACTGCCTCATCAAGGCGACCGTGGGGATCATCTTGCTCGTCAGATACTCGACGGTACGGGCGGACAGCCCTTTTTCCGCCAGCGCACGGTCGATAAAATGTCCCATCATCAGATCGTCGGCATCATCCGGCCGGCGCGACACGGTGCGGTACGGGGCGAACAAGAACGACATGCCCTCGAACTGATCCGCACGATCGAAGAAGTCGGCATCGCTCCTGATATCGCCGATGGACAGCAGCGATCTCCAAACATAGGCGGGAAGCCGCGTAACGTCATCGGCTTCCCGCCGACGCTCCATGATGGGCCTGCCCATCCGCTTCGGATCGGAACCGATGCGCAACGACTCGCCGGACACACGGGCCACACGGCTCTCATGCCGTCCGGTAAGGGTTACGGCATATTCGAGATATGAGATCGCACCCTCATGTCCGGCCATGCGGTATATCGCGGTGATCGTCGCCTCGTTCGTATCGGCGCTGACCGCATCCGCGCTGCCTTCGGGCAGCGCCCGTCCGGCGATAAGGTGGCGGAGGATGTCGATCACGTCGATGACGGATGTCTTGCCGGAACCGTTCTGGCCGTAGATTCCGGTCACGGAACCGCCGGATTCCAGATCATCGAAGCCGATGGTTCCGTGGGATACGTTCCGCACCCCGTCCAATGTCAGTTCGACCAGTCTCACCATCAGCACTCTCTTCTCAAAACTATCCAATATGGTATTTCTTATACCAAGAATAGCATTTTAAGAGAGTCCTTACGTGCGGAATCCTTCCCGACGGCACGATTGTGCACAACGACGGCACGACGCCGTCAGCCGTCGCTCACTCGCCGCGGTGGTCCGCGGCGATGGCGTCGAGGCGGGCGCGGAAGCGCGGCCAGTCGGTCTTCATCGCGGTGAGCAGCTTGCGGTCCGGCACCTCGTCGATCGGGATCCACTCGATCTCCATGCTTTCGTCGTCGTTCGCGCGCGGCTCGACGCGATGCCCGGGCTTCTCGAACGCGAACACGGTGGTGTACGCCCAGTTGCCGTGGTCCTCGCGCCATGACCCGACCACCTCGATGTCGGCGGGCGTGATGTTCGCCTCCTCGTACGATTCTCGCAACGCACCCTCGATCGGCGACTCGCCGTCGGCCGTCGCGCCGCCCGGAATGCCCCAGGTGCCGCCTTCCGCGCTCCACACGGCGCGATGCTGCATCACGACATCGGTCACAGCCCCGGTCGTCGTGTCACGCCGCGCCAGCAGCACGCCGGACGCGCCGTTCAGTCCCCAATGTCGCCGCCCGCACATGCAGTCGACCCACCCGTCGCCCGGCTGGTGCACGTTCTCCGCCGGCGGCACCAGGCTCGACGGGTCGGACTTGCCGCTCGGGAACAGCTCGCCGCGCTCCACGTTCCACAGGTCGGTCCATTCGATGCCGAGCTGGCTGGCCAGATCGCGCAGCAACGGCAGGCTGATGCCGATCACGCCGTGCGGATCGCCCTCGATGCTGTCGATGAACGCGCCGCCGAAGCCCTCAAGCGTGAACGATCCGGCCACTTCGAGCGGTTCGCCGGTGGCCAGGTACCGTTCGAGATCATGGTCCGAGTAGTTGCAGAAACGGATCTTCGCGTAGCTCACGCCCCGCACGACACGGCCGGTCGCGAAGTCGATCATGCAGTGGCCGGTCCACAGTTCGCCGGTGTTGCCGCGCATCGCGCGCAGCCGTTCGCGCGCGACCTCGACGCTGTGCGGCTTGCCGTAGCATTCGCCGTCGAACAGGAACATCGAATCGCAGCCGATGATGAGCGGGCCGACGCCCGCATGCGTGAGCCCCGGCTGCATGGCGACGATGTTGGAGATCGGTTCGATGGTGATCGGCACGTCGACGCCGGAGAAGTCGCGGGTCGTCGCGTTGATGTCGGCGTCGTGCGCGTTCGGCCGGTCGTTGGTGAGTTTGGCGATGAGGATGTCTCGCGGGGATTCGCCGTCGGCAACGCTATCGTCGGCCGCGGCGGACGGCTCGTCCGCCTGCAACGGGTACGCGATGACCCGTTCGCCGGTCGCGTGCGAGGCCGTGTCGGACACGTCGCGGTACGCCTGATACACAGCCTGCGCCTTGGCTTCGGACAGGATCGTGACGCGCTTGTCGACGGTCAGATCGTCGACGTCGCATCCAGCGGCAGCGGCAGCGCGTTCGAGCGCGGCCGGCTCGTCGACGTGCGAGACGCGGATCGTCGGGCAGATACCGGCCGAATACAGCACGTCGCGACGCGGCTTCGACTTCGATGCGAGAATCACCGGAATGGACATGACGATCTCCTTACCTTGTCTCGCCTCGGCTGCTTCTGCGTACCTGATCAAATCAGACGCGTCGGGTGTTTCACCTCCTCAGTCAGCTTTGCTGACAGCTCCCCCTTCAGGGGGAGCAGAGGAAAGCGACCGCGCATCACAACAGACCGCCGAGGGATCCGAAACGAAACTTACTTGCGAATGATTTCGACGCCCTTGGTGTTGACGGCCGGGTGCAGCACGCGCCAGTGCCCGTCGGACAGGCGGTCGCCGGCGACCTCGTCGATCGCGTCGGCCGCGTCGCCGTAGTGCAGCACGAGCACGCACGGGCCGGCGCCGGACACCATCGCCGCATAGCCGCGCGAACGCAGGTCCTGGATCAGCTGCCACGACGGCGCCATGAGATCCTTGCGGTACGGCTGGTGCAGCCGGTCCTGCGTGGCCGAGAACAGCAGCGCGTTCGGATCGGACGATTTGGCCAGCGCGGACGGGTTCATCGCCGCGGCCATCAGCGCCACGCGCGACACGTTGAACACGCCGTCGCGGCGGGCGATCCGTTCGGGCAGAGCCTCGCGCGCCTTTTCTGTGGACAGCTCGTAGTCCGGCACGAACACCGAGGTCTTGATGTTCGGATCGACCTTGTACTTGATCGTGTGGAAGCCGCCGTGCAGGGGCTCGCCGCCCGGAATCGGCACGGAGCCGACGCCTTCGGCGGTGTCGAAGTTCCACGAGGCGGTCATGCCGCCGTAGACGGCCGGCGCGACGTTGTCCGGGTGTCCTTCGATCGCGGCGGCGAGCTCGAATATGGAATCGCGGTTGATGTCGTCGTCGTGCGCGAACGCGGCGGCCGCGGTGATGCCGGCGACGATCGCCTCGGCGGACGACCCCATGCCTCGCGCCTGCGGGATGTTGTTATGCGCCTCGAGGATGAATCCGATACGCCCCAGGCCGAACGTCTGGCATGCCCGGCGGAACGTGGAAACGACCAGATGCGTCTCGTCGCGGGGCAGCGTGTTCTCGCCCTCGCCGTAGATGAGCACCTGGGCGGCGCGGTTCGACGGGTCGGCGCACAGCGTGAACGTGAGCTCGTCGTGATAGTCCAATGCCAGGCCGATCGAGTCGAAGCCGGAGCCCAGATTGGCGCTCGTGGCCGGCACGCTGACCTTGACCTGTTTGCAGATCGGTTCCATGTCTTTCCTCCTTGACTCCCCACTCCAGGACGCCTGCGGCGAAGCCGGACGAGGGAGCGTACGCCCAAAGCATATGGGGTGTGACTACCCCTCAGTCACACCCCGACGTAAAGGCTCCTCCGAGCGGAGGAGCCGCGATGACAATAATCAGTCCAGCACGCGCAGGATCGACGGCTCGCCGGCGACGCAGTCGAGCTTGCACACGGCGTCGACGGTCTTGCGCAGCGTGACCTCGTCGGTCAGGTGCGTCACGAGACGCAGCTGCTGCAGCTCGCCGTCGTAGCCCGGCTCCTTCATGGTGGGCTTGAGATCCTGGTTCACACCGTTGATGGACACGCCGTTGTCGGCGAACTCCTTGGCGATCGCGGCCAGCACGCCCGGCTTGTCGTGGATGAGGAAGCGGACGGCGAACGCGGCGCGGCTCGCCTCGATCGGCGCCTTGGGCAGCTTGTTGTACATCGGGATGGTCGGGCCGGTGCAGCCGCGCGCGATGTGACGCGCCTCGGCCACCACGTCGCCCACGACGGCGGAGGCGGTCGGAGCGCCGCCGGCGCCACGGCCGTAGAACATGAGGTCGTCGGCGGCCTCGGCCTTGACGAAGATCGCATTGAACGAACCGTGCACGGAGGCCAGCGGATGCGTTTCCGGCAGCAACGCCGGGTAGACGCGCGCCGAGACGCCGGCCTCGCCGTTCTCCACCACGGCGAGCAGTTTGATGACCTTATGCTCGGCGGTGGCGGCGGCGATGTCGTCGGCGGTGATCTTGGTGATGCCTTCGACCGACACGTCGTCGATCGTCACGTTGGTGTGGAAGCCGAGCGTGGCCATGATCGCGGCCTTGTTCGCCGCGTCGTGGCCTTCGATGTCGCCGGTCGGGTCGGCTTCGGCGTAGCCCTTGGCCTGGGCTTCCTTGAGCACGTCGTCGAACTGCAGGCCCTTGGTGGTCATCTCGTCGAGGATGTAGTTGGTGGTGCCGTTGACGATGCCGAGCATGCTCGTCACCTTGTCGCCGGCCAGCGACTCGCGCAGCGGCAGCAGGAACGGGATCGCGCCGCCCACGGCCGCCTCGAAGTAGATGTCGACGCCCTTGGCCTCCGCCGCCGCGTAGATCTCGGGGCCGTACTTGGCGAGCAGCGCCTTGTTGGCGGTCACGACGGACGCGCCGGATTCGATCGCGGCCATCACGAACGTACGGGCCGCGCCGGTGCCGCCGATCAGCTCGATGACGATGTCGGCGTTCGTGGCGACCTTCATCGTGTCGGTCGTCAGCAGCGACTTGTCGATCCACGGATAGTTCACTTCATTCGGATCGAGGCAGGCCACGCCGACCAGTTCGATCGGCCGGCCGATGCGCGCGGCGAGCTCGTCCTTCTGTTCCACGAGCAGTCGCGCGGTCTGCGACCCGACGGTTCCCGCGCCCAGAAGCCCCACGCGGATGGGCGTTTCGTTCAGCTGTGCCACAAGCATCCTTTCGACGCTGTCTGCCTCGCCGATCAGGCGAGAGGACGATCACAATTCCTCCACTATCCTACGGTCCGAATCCGACACGCCGTATCGCAAGGTTCTTAACAAAGTCATCGGCGCCGACGATCATCCGACAAGCCAATCGCCAGTAGAGCTCAGCAGTTGCCCCATGTCGACGCGCCGTCAACCTGAAGTAAAGAAACTTAACAAAATGTTCGACAACAGTGTCGAAACTCACGTATGATGGTCAACAGAGCGATACAGCCGCCCGGATTACCGGGGATCCGCCAAGGATGGCAGAGAGCGATCGATGACGAAAGCCGGCGATCACAGAAAGCAGTACACAGTCGCTCACATGACCCTGCATTGTTGCAGAGGGAGGATGGAAGAATAATGAAAGCGTATATTCAGCGTCTGGGACGCGCGCTTATGCTGCCGGTGGCCTGCCTGCCGGCCGCGGCGCTGTTCTTAGGTCTCGGCTACTGGATCGACCCGAGCGGCTGGGGTGGCAACAACGTCATCTCCGCCTACCTGTGCAAGACCGGCTCGGCGATCCTCGACAACCTCGGCCTGCTGTTCGCCGTCGGCGTCGCCATCGGCATGGCGCGCAACCGTGACGGCGCCTCGGCGCTCTCGGGCCTCGTCGGCTTCATGACCGTCACCACGATCATGGGTTCCGCCTCGATGTTCCTCGGCTTTGACCCTGAGACCGTCACCACCGAGCACCCGGCGTTCGCGGCCGGCGCCATCGGCAACAAGAACGTGTTCTTCGGCATCATGGTCGGCTGCATCGCCGGCGCACTGTACAACCGGTTCCATCAGACGAAGCTGCCCGACTTCCTCGCGTTCTTCTCCGGCCGCCGTTGCGTGCCGATCCTGACCGCAGCCCTCATGTCGGTGATCTCGCTGGCCCTGCTGTTCATCTGGCCGCTCATCTACAACGGCCTCGTCGCCTTCGGTGAGGGCATCATGGGCATGGGCGCTGTCGGCGCCGCCATCTACGCGTTCTTCAACCGTCTGCTCATCCCCACCGGCCTGCACCACGCGCTCAACAACGTGTTCTGGTTCAACCTCGCCGGCATTGACGACATCACCAAGTTCTGGAGCGGCGTCGGCGGCCTGAACGGCGACGTGGCGGCCGTGACCGCCACCGGCGGCTTCCACCCGTACGGCGTGTACGTCACCGGCATGTACCAGGCCGGCTTCTTCCCGATCATGATGTTCGGCCTGCCGGCCGGCGCGCTCGCCATCTGGAAGAACGCCAAGCCCGAGAACAAGAAGGCCGTCGGCTCCCTCATGCTCGCCGGCGCGCTGGCCGCGTTCTTCACCGGCGTGACCGAGCCGCTTGAGTTCTCCTTCATGTTCGCCGCCTTCCCGCTGTACGTGGTGCACGCACTGCTCACCGCCCTGTCGGTGTTCATCGCCGCGTCCTTCCAGTGGATCGCCGGTTTCAACTTCTCCGCCGGCTTCATCGACTGGTTCCTCTCGCTCAACGTGCCGCGTGCGCACATGCCGTTCATGCTCATCGTGCAGGGCCTCGTGTTCGCGGTCATCTACTACTTCGTGTTCGACTTCGTGATCCGCAAGTTCAACATGAAGACCCCGGGCCGCGGCGATGAGGAGGTCGCGGACGCGACCGCCGACGGCGCCTCCGACGCCACCCCGACGACCGGCGACAAGTACGACGTCCTCGCCGCCAAGCTGTACAAGGCCCTTGGCGGAAAGGCCAACGTGGTCGAGATCGAGAACTGCACGACCCGTCTGCGCATGGGCGTGAACGACACCGCAAAGGTCGACGTCGACGCGATTCGCAAGCTCGTTCCCGGCGTGAAGGTCCTCGACACGAAGAACGTGCAGGTCATCGTCGGCACGCAGGTGCAGGCCGTCGCGGACGCAATGGAGAAACTGCACGGCTCCCCGGTGATCGCCGGAGGCTCGGCCCCAAAAGCGTGACGGCGGCTCCCGCCGCCAAGACCGCTTCACCGGACAAGACCCCCGCGTCCGGCTCGACGATCCCGGTCGTCTCCCCCGCAGACGGTGCGATCAAGCCGATCGAGGAGGTTCCCGACGAGACGTTCGCCTCGAAGATCCTCGGTGACGGATTCGCCATCGTCCCCGCATCGGCCACGATCGTGGCTCCGATCAGCGGCACGGTGACGATGGTCGCCAAGTCGAAGCACGCCGTGGGCATCACCACTGCGGAAGGCGTGGAGGTGCTCGTGCACATCGGCATCGACACGGTCCAGATGGGCGGCGCACCGTTCTCCGTGACCGTCGACAAGGGCCAGCCGATCACGGCGGGCACACCGATGGTGCAGGTCAACTGGCCGGCCATCAAGGCCGCCGGCAAGCCGACCGACGTGATCGTGGCGTTCACCAAGCCCGCCAAGGTAGCCGCGCTGTCGATCACCGCCACGGGCGCGGTCACCGCCGGCAGTCAGGTTGGTACCGTCATCCCGAAGTGACATGAGTCTGCCGGTCTGTCCGGCAGATGTCCGGTTCAATGATTGAGGGCCGGGAGGATTCGTTCCTCCCGGCCCTCAATCATGTCTGCACCACGCCAACGTCGGTCCGGGCGCTCAGACGCCACTCAGCCCAGATCGAGATCGAGCAGGTCGTCGATGGTCTGGCGGCGCAGCATCACGTGCGCGCCTTCCTTGCTCACGGCCACGACGGCCGGGATCAATGCCTGGTTGTAGTTGCTCGCCATCGTGCGACCGTACGCGCCGGTCACCGGCACCGCGAGCACGTCGCCGCGCTTGAGATCGGCCGGCAGACGGTCCTCGTGAATGATGATGTCGCCGGACTCGCAGTGCATGCCGACCACGCGCACGAGCATCGACTCGTCCGAGCCGCGGCGGTTCGCGAGCCGCACCGTGTAGTCCGCGCCGTACAGTGCCGGGCGGATGTTGTCGCTCATGCCGCCGTCCACCGACACGTACACGCGTTCGTCGATCGGATTGCCGGCGCGGTCGGTCGGCCGGTGGCCTTCCGCGTCCGCGCTCAGCAGCACGTGCTTGATCGTGCCGACGCGGTACAGCGTGACGCCGGCGGGTGCGACGATCCAACGGCCCGGCTCGAACGAGATCGCGGGCGCGGGCATGCCGAGCGCGCGGTTGATCGCTGTGACCGCATCGGCCAGACGGCCCAGCTCCACGTCGATGTCCATCGAATCCTCGCCGTCCGTGTACGCGACGGAGTAGCCGCCGCCGAGATCGACCTCGGGCAGCGTGTAGGCGTCGGTCGCGTAGAAGGTCTTGCGCAGGAGCATCATGCGCTTGGCGGCCTGGATGAACGCGTCCGCGTCGTGGATGTTCGAGCCGATGTGCGAGTGCACGCCGACCAGCTCGAGCACGTCCTCGTGACGACGGATCTCCTTGAGCACGGCGAGCGCGGGGCCGTTCGCCACGGCCGTCATCGCCTCGGCGAGCTTGCGGTCGGGTTCGGACAGTTCCTCGCCGCTCAGGTCGTACGGATACTTGACGTCGTAGCGCAGCTTGCGTTCCGGCTTGGCGGCCGATTCGGCGGTCGCGTCGTCATGCCGTTCCCCCACGCGCGCGTTCGTCGCGGCCGGGGTCACGTCGGTCAGGTCGTCGAGGATCGACAGCACGGACGTGTCCGCGCCGGCCGGCAGCAGCGGCACGCCGAACTTCTGGTCCTCGTGTGCGGTCGAAATGTACTCGTGGCCGCCGGCGTGGATGCCGGACGTGACTCGCAGCATCACGCGGGCGCGCTTGCCGAGGCGATGCGCGATCGCGGCGATGCGGGCCGGCTCGTCCGGCTCGTCGACGACGATCTTCGCGAAGCCCTCGTTGATCGCCAGTTCGATCTCCGCGTCGGACTTGTTGTTGCCGTGCAGCACGAGACGGCGGCCGGGGGCGCCGGCGGCGAGCGCGATCTTCATCTCGCCCATCGTGCAGGTGTCGACGTACATGCCGGCCGCGAGCACGAGGCGCACGATCTCCTTGGAGAGGAACGCCTTGCCGGCGAAGCTCACGTGCGTGGTCGAGTTGTTGAACGCGGTCGCGGCGGCGCGCACGAAATGCCTGGCGCGGTCCGCGACCTCGTCGGTGTCGATCAGGTAGAGCGGCGAGCCGAACTCGTCGAGCAGCGACTCGGCGGTGCGGCCGTGGAACGTGATCGCGCCGGTCGCGGGGTCAACGGCCGTGGCCTCCGGCCAAATCGGGGTGATTGCCATAGGTGATTCCTTCTTCTCTATGACTGTGCTCCCCTATCAGGGAAGCTGTCGATGACGGCTACTGCCACGTCACCGGATTGGAATTTGCTCCCCCTGATAGGGGGAGCTGTCAGCGAAGCTGACTGAGGGCTGACTCTTATACACATCCCGA
>NZ_WHZW01000010.1 GCF_010667685.1 Bifidobacterium aerophilum
TCCCTCGTGATGTCATACCTCGGCGTACACATACCACCATCATGTCACCAAAGCACCATAGAGTAAACACACCCTAACTCGCAAGGGCTTATCGGGCCACGTCGCCCGCTGTTCACCCTGATTTCATGCGAATACCATGCGCCGTTGCACACACGCCGACGATTTGCGTTCCCCGAACGACACGCTAGTGCGCCGTCGGACTGCGGCCGCCCCCGACTCCCCTTGTCGGGCGGACCGTCGCGCAGCGGCCGGGTGCGGCCAAACCCGGCGCATCAAAAACCCGCCGGATTCCCGACGGGCTTGATGCATTGCCGAACGCGCCACGCGCGAGGCTCAGCGCTCGGGCACGAACGCCTCGAAGATATGACGGTCGAACCAGTCGTCGCACTGGGCGAGCTCGTCGCTGCTGCGCACGGTCCACGAGACGGCCGTCGCGCCCATCGCGCGCGCCAGACGCACCTGCGGGCTGTTGCCGCCGGTCCAGTCATACGCCACGAAATCGGGACGCGACAGGAAGTCGAACACGAGCAGGCCGGCCGCCCACTCCGGCACGCCGCCCTCGCCGTTGATCTTCGGCTGCCACGACAGCTGGCCGCGGCACACTTCCGGACGATGGTCCTTGTACCATTCCACGGCACGCGGGTTAAACGATTCGATCACGTACGCGCCGTCATACGACTGCAGCAGCGCGTCGCCCTTCTCCATCAGCTCTTCCTCGCGCGGCCCGAACACGGCGTTGTCGTCGAACTTGTATTCCACGATCAGCGGCACGCGGCCGGCGACCACGCGCAGCACGTCCTCGAACAGCGGCACATGCTGGTAGTACCCGGCCGGCGGGTTCGCGGGAGTCGTAACGGACGCCGGATCGTCGGCGCCGGGCAGTTCGGACGCGACCGCGGTGCCCGGAGCATCGTTCGGGAACAGCGGGATGCGGGTCAGCTCGTCGTACGTCAGATCGGCGACGCGACGCGGATCGCCGGCCACGCGCTTGAGGTCGGGATCGTGCACGACGATGACCTGGCCGTCCTTCGTCAGCTGCAGGTCGAGTTCGATGCCGTAGCCGGCCTCGCACGCGGCCGCGAACGCCGCAAGCGAGTTCTCCGGGGCGATCGACGTGGTGACGGACGGATCGCCGTAGCCGGCCTTCATGGCCATGCGACGGGCGCGGGCCACGTACTCGCCGCTTTCGATCGCATACTGCTCGGTCAGGCCGGAACCGGCGTCGTGCAGGCCGCGATGCGCGTACCAGACGTCGGGTACGGACGGCACGTAGTTGTGCTGCTTGTCGGTGAACGAGCGCGGCTTGATCGCCCACGCCGCGGCTCCTGCGGCCACCGCGCCGCCGAGCAGAACGTTTCTCAGGAACTTGTTGGATGCCATGGTTTTCCTCCCTTAGGCCACCCGTATGCTGACGCCTTCGAGACTAGCCCACACTCTGGCCGGGCACAAACGGCCGTAACTGAGTCCGCATCCGCCGCATATGGCTCATGTATCGCCGAGATATCCATCCGAAACGACCCAAACTGAGTCCGTGCTCGATGGTTTTGCTTCAGTTACGGCCTTTATCCAACGAAAACGTCCGTGACTGAGTCCACATCGTGCGACGCGGACTCAGTCACGGACAGTCAGGGCCAAACGACGCAAGCCGTGCGGATGCGGCGAGGCGTAACGCCACATACACACGGCTTGCGGAGGACGAGTCGGATTCCGCGCGGGTGACGCCCCGGCCAATCGCACACCGGGTCACGCCCCGCACGGAATCGGTATTCAGTTATTCGGATATCGCACGTCCGGTCGACCGACCGACACCGGATCACTCGCCGGCTTCGGCGAGCGCCTTCGCGTGGCGCTCGGCCAGCTCGGCCTTGATCTGCGGCTCCATCTTCTCGTACTTGCGGTAGAAGCACATGATCACGCCGACGATGACGTAGACGATGACCGGCAGCCAGATGAAGCAGAAGCTGATCGCGTCCTGCGCGGACTGCGACTGGACTTCCTTGTTGGCGTCGTAGCCGGCCGCGCCCATGATCTCGAGCGGCAGGAACGCGCCGAAGCCGGAGCCGACCTGGATGCAGAACGCAGAGCCGACGGCGGTCAGGAAGCCGGCCGCGTGCACGCCGGTCTTCCACTCGCCGTAGTCGACGGTGTCGGCGAGCATGCCGAACGGCATACCGATGGCGATGGCCGCACCGAACACGCCGATGGTCCAGAAGATGACGAGCAGCGGGACGTTGGTGCCGGCGAGCGGCATGAGGGCCTGGCCGACGCCGCCGATGACGAGGCCGATGATCATGGTCAGGGTCTTGTTCTTGGTCTTGTTGGCGATGATCGGCATGGCGATGGTGCCGAGCAGGCCGAGGACCTGCACGCCGTTGAACAGCGAGGTCAGGTTGCGGTTGTCGAGCACGTACTGCGCGTAGTAGGTGGAAACGCCGTTGCGGGTGGACTGGGCGACCCAGTAGATCACGAACGCGACGACGAGGATGATCCACGGCCAGTTGCCCTTGGCGGCCTTGAAGGAGTCCTTCAGCGGGATCGGCTTGTTGAGTTCGGGGTGATAGTTGCGCTCGTTGAGGTTCTTGAAGGAGAACAGGAGCAGCGCGATGGCGATGACGCCCCAGATCGCGGTGACGATCATGAAGCCGGCCTTGTCGCCGCCGCCGACCATGGTGCCGAAGACGCCGACCAGCGGGATGGTGAAGGACGAGGTGATGAAGGAGCCGATCTGGCCGCCGGCCATGCGGAAGGAGTTGGCGTTGTTACGCTCGGTCGGGTCGGAGGTGAGGTTCGGCAGGATGGCGGTGATCGGGGTCTGGATGCCGGTGTACACGGCGCCGGCGGCCAGGATGTAGGTGATCAGCGCGTACGCGAACTTCGGCGCGCCGTCCGGCACGCTCGGCGCGGTGAACGCGAGCCACACGGTGACCGCGAACGGCACGCACAGCCACAGGAACCACGGGCGGGACTGGCCCCACTTGGTGTTGGTGTGGTCGACGATGGAGCCCCACACGACGGCGGAGATCGCGTCGGCGAAGCGGGCGACGAGCAGGATGGTGCCCGCGCCGAGCGCACCGGCGGCCGGGATGTGGAAGACGTTGGTGTAGAAGTACATGATGTACGACGAGATCGTCACGTACAGCAGGTTGCCGGCCATGTCGGTGAAGGAGTAGGCGATCTTCTCCTTCGTGGAAAGCTTCACTGCGGAAGCGTCCTGAGTTGCAGCACTCATGATTGTTGTTTCCTTCTTCGTTGATTGGTGAAAAACTGTCGGATCGGCGAAATCAGAAGTCCGAGTCGAACCAGACCTGCATCTGGCCGATCTCGCGGTTGGCCCACGCGTAGTACGGGATGAGCTTGAGGTCGTAGGACTTCTCCCCCACCGGATGCTCCTCGACGTCCGCATACAGCGGGAAGTCGTCGCCGTCGTGCGTGCGCTTGGTGGCCGGGATCGTGATGACCTCCACGCCGTCGAGCTCGCCGAAGTGATATTCGGCCTTCGCGCGGTCGGCGTCGTGGCTGCCGATGTGGTAGTTCCACAGCGGCGCGGTGTTGTCGGTCTCCTCGGCGCAGAACACGATCGGTCCGCGCATCACGGCGATCTTGCCGATGTCGTGGCGCACGAGCGTCTTGGATCGCATGAACTTGACGGCCATATCGAGGTCGAGCGTCACGGTCGTCGTTTCGCCGGCGGCCGCGGCGATCGTCACGAATCCGTCGACGACCGGCAGACGGCGCGCGTCCTCGCCGTTCACGGTCATCTCGTGCTTGGACGCGGACCACGACGGGATGCGCACGAGGAACTTCACCGGCTGGGCGCCTTCCGGCACGCTCACCGTGAATTCGATGTGGCCGTCCCACGGGAAGTTGGACTTCTGCGAGACCTTCACGCCGTCGAAGAACTCGGCGTCGTTCGCGATGAACTGATGGGCGATGATCTCGCGGCGGTCCTCGTGCACGGTGTACAGGTAGCGGTCCACGGACGCGATGAGTCGCGCGATGTTGGCCGGGCAGCACGCGCAGCCGAACCATTCGGCGCGGTGCATGAGCACGTGGTAACGGTCGGGGTTGTGCTCGGTGGCCTGAGGATCGGCCTCAAGCGCGTTGACGTAGTAGAAGTGCTTGCCGTCGAGCGCGATGCCGGCGATCGAACCGTTGAACAGCTCCTTCTCGAGCACGTCGGCATACTCGCCGCGCGTCTCGAGTTCGAGCATCTGGCGCGCGAGGAAGCTCATGGCGACGGACGCGCAGGTCTCGCCGTACATGGTGTCGCTCGGCAGGTCGTAGTCGTAGGTGAACGCCTCGCCGACGTGCGTCGAGCCGACGCCGCCGGTGATGTACATTCGCTTGGTGACGATGTTGTGCCACAGGCGCTTGGCGGTCTCCTCAAGTTCGCGGTCGCCGGTCAGGCGCGCGACGTGGGCGACGCCGGTGAGCATGTATCCGACGCGCACGGCATGGCCTTCGGCGGTGAGCTGCTGACGGATCGGGCGCGCGGTCTGCGTGTACTCGTGCGTCCAGCCGCGCATCTGCGGGAAGATGTCGGTCGAGCCGTCGCCGATCTTCTCGTTCTGCTTGTCGTAGAAGCTCGGATCCTTGCCGCGCACGTCGATGAAGAACTGCGCGAGCTTCAAGTACTTGTCCTCGTGGGTGACCTCGAACAGGCGGGCGAGCGCGAGTTCGATCTCCGGGTGGCCGTCGGCGCCGGGGATCTTGCCGTCGGTCTCGCCGAAGTTCGCGTCGAGGCAGTCGGCCATCTTCCTGGCGACGTCGAGGGCCTGCTGGTTGCCGGTGACCTCGTAGTACGCGACGGCGGCCTCGATGTAGTGGCCCATCACGTACATTTCGTGGGACTGCTGGATCTGGGTGAAGCGGTTGCGCTTGGCGAACGCGCCCGACTTGATGATGTACGGGGTGTCGAGGTAGCCGTCGGGGCGCTGGGCGCGAGCGATGAGGTCGACGAGCTTGTCGCAGAGCTCTTTGAGCTGGTCGTCCGGCTCGTACGCGAGCGAGTACGCGGCCTCTTCGAGCCACTTGTACACGTCGGAGTCCTGGAAGACGAAGCCCTTGAACTCGCCCTTCTCGTCGCCGGCGGCGATGCGCAGGTTGCGCACGGCGCGGCTGTAGTGGTAGTCGATGTCCTGCTTGGCACCGGACGGGTCGCGCGGGATGTCGATCTTCTGCTCGTCGTTGATGACCGCCCACTGGTAGGGGATCACTTCCTTGGCAACGTTCTCACGATACCGCTTCCAGAACGGCGAGGTGACCGTGACGTGTTGCGTAGTCATGGTGCGTCCTTTCGACACTGTAGGTACTGCTCACTGCTGTTGTTTCCGGCCGTTGGAGAGGTCCGCTGCCATGCGGTGGCGCCCTCTCGGCTGATGTCGATGACGATATTAAGTGAGCGTTAACTATCGCATCCGCAGGTCTTGCGAATGCGAAATTTTTCGCATATTCTGTCATTGTGAACGCTCACGAAACTTTCGGTGCACAAGCTGCGGCAGATGGCCAGCCACCGTCGCCGATCTCGCGCACCGCACCGTCGCGGTCAGTCAAGCCGGTACGTCACCGCCCCACCCTCGCCGACGTCGCCCGTCTCGCCAACGTATCCGTCGCCACCGCATCGAAAGCGCTCAACCGGACCGACCGCGTCTCCGCGAGCACGCAGCGCGCGATCGTCGCAGCCGCGCAACAGCTCGGCTATCGCAAGTCCACCGAATCCGCCTCCGCGTCGTCAACACACCGTCGCCAACGCTCCGGACTCGTCGGCCTCATCACCTCCGACTACAACGGCCGATTCGCGCTGCCAATGCTCACCGGCGCGGAAACCACGCTGGGAGCCTCCAACCACGCCGCGCTGCTCATGAGCTCGCACGGCCGGCCCGCGCTCGAACGCAGCCATATCGACCGGCTCGCGGCGCACGGCGTGGACGGCCTGATCGTCGTCGGCAACACAACGAACCCGCGGCCGCCGCTCGACCCGAAGACCACGATGGGACTGCCGGTCATCTACGCGTACGATCCGTCCCGCGATCCGGCCGACTGTTCGATTATTTGTGACAACGTCGGCGCGGGCGCACAGGCGATCGAGTACCTGCTCAGCCTGGGACGGCGGTATATCGCGATCATCGCCGGACCGGAGGATTTCCAAGCCGCGAAGGACCGTGCGCGCGGGGCGTGGCGGACGTTCACGCTGTACGATTTTCGGCCGATTGCGGTGCTGTTCGACGCGTGGAGCGAGGAATGGGGCGAACGGGCGGCGCAGCTGCTGATCGAACAGCACCCGCATCTCGATGCGATCTACTGTCTGAGCGACGAGATCGCGCGCGGGGCGGTGCGCGGGCTGATGGCGGCCGGCAAGCGCGTACCGCAGGACGTGGCCGTGGTCGGGCACGACAACTGGTTCGTATTCGCGGCGAACGCGCATCCGACATTGACGACATTCGACAACAACATACCGATGCTCGGCAAGATGGCCGCGCGGTACCTGCTGGACGCGCTGGCCGGACGACCGCACCATGGGGTATTCACCGTGGAATGCCCGATGGTCGTGCGCGAATCCACCGATCCGGACCGCCGCACGCCGCTCGAAAGCACCGGCCGCATCTTCAGCCGCCAAAGCAGCTGACGCGACCCGGCGCCCGCACGCCGCCCGGCCCGCCCGTATACCCGTGGGGCAACTCCGCGAAAACATCAACGACCCGCCCCGCTGATACCCCTCTCAGAGGGGCAATTCCAGGAAGGCATCAGAGACCCGCCCCACTAACGGCTCTCCCTGCGGGGCAAACCCTAGAAACTATCGGTGCACGCCCCGCTAACAGCCCCTCTAGCGGGGCAACTTCCGGACATCATCTGGATACCGCCCCGCCAACACACTTCTCAGCGGGGCACAACGCACATGGCGTGGCGAGTCGCCCCGCGCACCCAGACCTGCCCGACACCATCCCACATAGAATGGCTCTGGTATCAGCATCATCCCATCCGAAGGACCCGTCATGACCGACCATCCGCAGCAATCCGCCCAACAGCAGCCGCCTGCCACTCATCCCGCCTCCGCCGGCCATGTCGTCTCGTC
Source organism: Bifidobacterium aerophilum (assembly GCF_010667685.1). Taxonomy (GTDB): domain Bacteria; phylum Actinomycetota; class Actinomycetes; order Actinomycetales; family Bifidobacteriaceae; genus Bifidobacterium; species Bifidobacterium aerophilum. The sequence goes on from NZ_WHZW01000010.1 coordinate 7,073, forward strand.
GGGCGCGACGACGGTCGGCCTGTGCGCGATCCTGCTGTGGAGCATGATGACCGGCCTCGTGCGCGTGGTCGCCGACTCGTTCGGCGCGACGCTCGGATCGACGCTCATCTACACGACCGGCGTCATATTGCTCATGATCTTCCACCGCCCCGCTCCTCTGCGCGAGTATCCGCGCAAGTATCTGCTGTTCGGCGGCCTGCTGTTCGTCTTCTACGAATCGTCGATCTCGCTGTCGGTCGGTCTCGCGAGCACGGCCGCATCGTCGGTCGAGGTGAGTCTGGTGAATTACCTGTGGCCGACGATGATGGTGCTGCTGACGGCCGCCGTGTTCCCGACCGTACGGCGACGCGGCGGTACGACCGCCGACGATGGCGGCGCGCATCCCAGCCGTCTGCGTTCCGTATTGCGCGTGCTGCCGGGCGCGATCGTAGCCACGGCGGGTGTGGTGCTGGCGGTCGGCGGCAACAGCGGACTGGATTGGGGACTGGCCGCGCAGCATATCGCAAGCAATCCCCTGCCGTATCTGCTCGCGTTCTGCGGCGCGTCCGCGTGGTCGGTGTACGCGGTGTTCACGCCCGCGATGGCGGACGGCAAGGACGGCACGTCCGTGTTCTTCCCGTTCGTGGCGGCGGCATTGTGGGTGATCCACTTCACGTCGGGCGAAGGCTGGCCGACCACGCCGCCGTCGATCTGGGGGTATCTGGCAGTGCTCGGCGCGGCGGCGTCGATCGCGGGCGGATACGCCTGCTGGGGGCACGGCATCCTGCACGGCAGCATGCGCACGTTGGCGATGGCGAGCTACGCGGCGCCGGTCCTGTCCACCGCCGCGAGCGCCGTCCTGCTCGGCCTCGCGCTGTCCCTGCCGTTCTGGTGCGGCGCGCTTCTCGTCGCCGCCGGCTCCATCCTCAATTGGTGGATCTCGTCACGTCGCAAGTAGCGGCAGCAGCCGTAGCAACGGCAACGGCTCACCAACCGCAACTGTCATACCGTTTTATGCGATTCCGAAGCCGCCTCACCTTGCGCGCGGCGCGGCCTCGGAATCGCGAATGACAAGCTCGCCGGGCAGCTCGACGCGGCGCGACGGCAGGTCTTCGCCGCGCGAGCGCGCGCCGAGGCGTTCGACGAGCAGCCGCGCGGCCCGGCGGCCGGCCGCGGCGAAATCCTGCCGGTACGTGGTCAAGGCCGGCGACCACACGTCGGCCAGCGGATGATCGTCGAAGCCGACGACGCTGACATCGTCGGGCACGCGCACGCCGCAATCCGCAAGGCCGCGAATCACGCCCATCGCGATCTCGTCGTTGCCGGCGAAGACCGCGGTCGTCGCGTCTCCGGAGACGACGCCGCGCCCGATCCGCCGCCCGATCTCGCGGGCGTCCTTCGGATTCCACGTGCAGTGCCGCACGTCCGGCACCGGCAGTCCGGCACCGCGCAGGGCCGCTTCCCAGCCTGCGGTACGGCTGTAGCCGCCTCCCCCTCCAGGGATCGTGACGTGGATGACCGTCCGATGCCCCAGCCCCAGCAGATATTCGGTCAGTTCGCGTCCGGCCTGGTTCTCGCATAGATCGATCTGGTCGAGTTCGGCCACATCATCCACCCGATCGCCGGCGATCGCGACCTTGGCAACCGAATCGGGCAGCATCGCGAGCGCCTCCCGCGCGACCGCATCGTAGTTGAGAACGACCACGCCGCCCGGGTTGAGGTCCATCACCATGTTGACCGACGCGCGCAGCCCGGCCGTCGATTCGCCGTCCAGTTTGGCGATCGTCACCGGATAGCCGTTCGCACGCGCCTCGTCCTCGACTCCCTGAATCGTCATCGCCGAGCCGTACAGCGTGGTGTTGCTCGACAGCACGGCGATCGACTGCACGGCGGAGTTCACGAGTCCGCGCGCGACGCGGCTGGGCCGGTAGTCGAGCAACGCGATGGCATGGGCGATGCGCGCGCGGCTTTCCTCGCTCAGTTTCGGCGAATCGTTGAGGTAGCGCGACACCGTCGATACCGATACGTTGGCGAGCGCGGCGACGTCCTTGATTACGGGGGCTCGCTTGCCGGCCGGGGACTGCCTGCGTCCCGACGACGATGCCGCCGACTGCCGTTCGGGCGTCGGTTCCGGCTGCTGATCATGTTCCATCACCCGCCCAGTATACGGCCCGGCCGCCCTCCGCAACGACGAAGAGAGTAACGGCGACGACTTTTCGTGGTACCGATACCACAGTCGCGGTCACGACACTACATAACCCGCCATGCATATTTTGTGGTATCGGTACCACACACTATGATGAAGGCGTCGACATCACCGACAGACCATCCATGACAACGAGGTATGACATGCAGATGACCACCATCACCATCAGTCGGCCGACGACGGCCGATGCCCAAGCCGACGACACCGCGGTCAACGCGACGATCGGACTCGCCGAAGGCAGACTCCCCCACATCGTGTCGATCATGCGAGGCCCGGCGGGCGACGGATCGGGCTCGGCCGTGACCACAGGCCCCGATCCGCAGTTCCCGCAGACGCTCGATGCGGGGCTTGCCGTCGGTGAAGCACCGACGCTCCTGCCCACGCAGGCCGAAGGCTGGACCGGCACGCCCGCGATTCAGGTGTCACGCGGCGGCGTGGAGCTATTCCCCTCGTTCGCCGTCACGAAGACCTCGCACACGGCGAACGCCTTCACGTTCGCGGCCGAGGACGGCCAGGCACGTCTCGTGCTGAACGGCACGCTGGAGATCGGCCCGGAGGGGCTGTTGCACGTCGACGTCGCGCTGACCAACGCGTCCGACGCCGACGCCCCGCTCGTCGTCAACCGCCTTACTCCAGTGGTACCGCTGCCGCCTCAAGTGAGCGAAATCGAATCCTGCACCGGCCATCATCTGCGCGAACGCGCGTTACAGCGCCAGCGGCTCACCGAGGGGGTGTTCGCGAAGGAGTCGCGCATGGGCCGGCCGAACTTCAACGCGGCCACGCTTCTGACCGCCGGCGAGCGCGGATTCGGTTTCGAGCATGGGCTGGTCGTGTCCGCGCACGTCGCGTTCAGCGGCAACAGCACGACGTTCGTCGAGCGCACGCCGTATACGCACGGCGTGATCGGCGGCGGCGAGATCACGTACGCGGGCGAGATCACGCTCAAGCCCGGCGAGACGTACCGCGCGCCACGGCTGCTCGTCGCGCTCGGCGACGGCCTGAACGACGTGGCCGCACGATTCCACGCGTACCTGCGCGCGCGGCATCCGGAACTCGCCAAGCCGCGGCCGGTCATGCTCAACACGTGGGAGGCGATGTACTTCGCGCAAAGCGAGGGCAAGGTGATCGCCCTCGCCGATCATGCGGCCAAGGTCGGCGTGGAGCGGTTCGTCATCGACGACGGCTGGTTCAAGGGCCGCCGCGACGACACGAAGGCGCTCGGCGATTGGCAGGTCGACGCCACGCTCTGGCCGGAGGGTCTCGGCACGGTCGCCCATCACGTGCACGATCTGGGCATGGAATTCGGTCTGTGGTTCGAGCCGGAGATGATCAGCCCGGATTCGGACGTGGCGCGCGCCCATCCCGACTGGATGCTCGCGCCGAACGCGTCGCGCCTGCCAGTGGCGTCGCGAGCGCAGCAGGTCATCGACCTGACGAATCCCGAAGCGGCGTCCTATGTGGAGGCGGCGATCGACACGCTCGTCGGCGAATACCACATCGACTACATCAAGTGGGACCACAACCGATTCCTGACCGAGCCGATCTCCCCCGCGTCGAACCGGCCGGCGGTGCATGGACAGACCGAGGCGTTCTACGCGATCGTGGACCGGCTGCGCGCGCGGCACCCGGGACTGGAGATCGAGTCCTGCTCGTCGGGCGGCGGACGCATCGACGCGGGCGCGCTTGAACGCTGCTCGCGCGTGTGGGCGTCCGACTGCACCGATCCGATCGAACGCGCGGACATCCAGCGCGGCACGTCGCTGCTGGTGCCGCCGGAGATGATCGGCGAACACATCTCGGAATCGCCGAACCACGCGACCCGGCGGGCGACGTCGCTCACCACGCGCGCGGCGATGGCATTCTTCGGCCATCTCGGCATCGAATGGAACATCATGAAGCTCGCCGACGCCGATCTCGGCCGACTCAAGCGCTGGGTGGACCTGTACAAGGAACGCCGCGCCGCGATCCCGCAGGGCACGCTCGTGCATGCGGATTCGCCGGATCCGGCGGTGCGCGTCGACGGGCTCATCGCCCCGGATCGCTCGCGCGCGGTGTTCCGCTTCGCGGCGGTGGCCTCATCCGAGGAATACCCGTATGGGCTGATCCGACTGCCCGGACTCGACGAGTCCGCCCGCTACCGCATCCGCCCGCTCGGCGGCGTGAACCTGTATGCGGACGAGTTCAGCCCGAACTGCCGCACGAAGCTTGGCTGGTGGACCGAGGAAGGCGTGGTCGTGGACGGTGCCACACTTGTCCAATGGGGCGTGCGCCCGCCGCAGCTCGCGCCGGAGCACGCCGTGCTCATCGAGGTGACGCGGCAGTAGTAGTCCGCGGCGCCGAGCCGCTTACGACCGTCGCGGCGCCGTGGATTCGCGTTCGACCAGATCACCGGCGATCCGGTCGAACACCGTCCACGCCTCGCCGCGACTGCAGTCGTTCACCACGTCGTCGATCTGCTCCTTGAGCAGGGCCACCGCATGCTCGCCCGCTTCGGAAAAGCGCTGACGGACGGTGGTCAGCGGCGGGTTCCACACCTTCGACAGCGTGTGGTCGTCGAAGCCGGCCACACTCACGTCATCCGGCACGCGTCTGCCGGCGAGCGTAAGCCCGCGCATCAGGCCCATCGCGACCTCGTCGTTGCCGGCGAAAATCGCGGTGACGGACGGGTCTTCGCCGAGCCGGCGACCGATCTCGATGGCGTCTTCAGCATCCCATGTGGTCGCGATCGGCGCCGGCGCGGGCACCTTCGCGTCACTCAACGCCATACGCCAGCCGTCGGCGCGGGCGTCCACGTCGGCAGGCACGGAAACATAATGAACGGTTTCATGGCCGAGTTCCAGCAGGCGCCGCGTCATCGCGTAGGCGCTGTCGTATTCGCACAGGTGGATCTGCGCGCGACGCTCATGCCTCGGACCGCCGATGATCACCATGGGCGTGCTCGCGGGGATGCGCGAGACCACGCTGTCGGTCAGCCGGTCGAAGTCGATGAGGATGACGCCGGCAGGACTGCGGTCGAGGCAGGACCGCACGTTGGAGAGCATGCGTTCGCCGCCGCGCGGGTCGAGCACGCAGATCGTGATCGGATATCCGATCTCCTGTGCCTTGCGTTCGATACCGAAGATGGTCTGCGTACGCCCGTACAGCCTGGTATCGGCCGACATCACGGTGATCGATTCGCTCATGTCGAGCGCAAGGGCGCGCGCGATCGGATTGGGACGATAGTTGAGCTTCTCGATGGCCGCAGCGATCGCCTCGCGCTTCTTCTCGCTCACGCGTTCCGGGTCCTTCAGATACCGTGACATCGTCGGCACGGAGACGTTGGCCACGGCCGCAACGTCGCGGATGGACGGCGCGTTGCCTCGCTTCGTTCTGGGCATGAATCCTCCTCGCCCGGTCGTGTGTGTGCCGGGGTACCGGGCCATTCTATGCGGTCGGTGATACCGGTACAAAAATGCGCTCCCCAATGGCGGGGAGCGCACGGTGCGATTACTCGTTCACAGCCGGCCGGTCAGGCGGCGACGGCCTTCGTCGCGGAGCCCGACTTGTGCGTCAGGCGCCAGGCTGCGACCACGGCGATCATGATCGCGAAGCCGACGGTGAACCACGGGAACGGGGCGGCCGGGTCGGTGGAACCGGTGATCGCGGCGATGGCCTTCATCGCGAGCGGCGAGGCGAAGACACCGACGTGGAAGGACAGGATGATCATCGTGGACCAGAACGCTTGGGAGCTCTTGGTGGCGTACTTCGGGATGCGGTTGCACAGGAACGGTCCGAGGATCGGGCCGGGGAAGTTGAACAGGAAGAATCCGGCAACGAGCACGGCGTAGTTGTTGCCGGCCACGGAAACGAGCAGGCAGCCGAGGAAGTAGATGCCCATGCCGACGTAGTAGGTCCGGTCGCCGAACTTCTTCTCGAGGAAGCCGTACACGAAGCCGGCCACGACGGCGAACAGGATGCCGACGGAGATGATCACGGAGGAATCATGGTGCGGATCGTTCAGGATCTTCTGGGCGATCTCGGCGAAACGGACGTTGATGGAGTTGAAGAACACCATGTACAGGGCGGCGCATGCGCAGAACGCGCCGAGCATCGGGCTGGTCTTGTCCGGGTAGGTGTTGACGTTCTCCTCGGCGTCCATGTCGGTGGAGCCGGACTTGTCGAGGTGGACGTCCGGAACCTGGATCCAGAACCAGATGAGGACCGGGAAGGCGAACAGGTAGACGACGAAGGCGCCCTGCCAGCCGGCGACGAGCACGAACACGGAGACGAGGGCGGTCATGATGGCCTGGCCGAGGTTCTCGGTGGCGCCGCGGATGCCGAGCAGGGTGGCGCGGCGGTTGCCGGAGTACAGCATCTGGATCAGGGTGATGACCAGCGAGTTGTACAGGCCGAGGCCCATGCCGAAGAGCACGCGGGCCGCCATGACGACCGCGAAGTTGGTGGCGAACATCGGCACGAACGCGGTGATGCCGACGAGGAACAGGCCGGCGCCGATGACCTTCTTCAGCCCGAAGAAGCGGGCGAGCGCCGGAGAGATGAGCAGGGTGATCAGGGCGGTCAACGACGGCGTGGTCGACAGCAGCTCGGCGGACGTGTTGTCGACGTTGAGCGCGCGGCCCAGCTGCGGGATGACGCCGTTGACGACGCTGTAGCTGGTGAGGAACAGGGAGGCGGACAGCATCGGCAGGATGACCGAGAGGCTGTTGACATCCTTCTTCTTGGATGACATGGGGGTTTCCTTTGGATTGTTGGTTGGTGGTTGGTTGGTAGGTAGGTGACGGTTGGTAGTTGATATGGCCGGTATGGCCGGCGATCAGATCAGGCCTTCGGCGCGACGAGGAACGTGCGGGAGGCGTAGCCGTCGCCGGGCACGCGTACGGCGAGACGTCCGTGCGCGGCATCCCAGGAGACGGGCCATTCGTCAACGCCGTGATCCGGGAAGATCGGGGTGACCGTCGTCTCGCGACCGCGGTACTTCGGCAGATTGAGCGCGACGGTGCCGCCCTCGCAGTCACGGTCCCAGACGGTGACGAGCGCGTAGTCCGGCGCGTACAGGCCGTAGGAGACGACCCGGTCGGTCCAGCCGGGCAGGCCGAGCGGCCAGAACGGCGTGGACGAGGAGATGACCGGCTGCACGTACTTCTTGTACTGCGCGATCGACTCCTCGACCAGCGTGCGCTGCTCGTCGCTCATGCGGTTGATGTAGCCGGACAGGAAGTAACGGCCGAGGAACGTGGTGTTGATGTTGACGGCGCTTTCCTCGACGCCCATCGTGGACTGCGGGTAGGCCCAGCTGCCGGCCTGTTCGGGCAGGACCATCATCGGCGCGGTGGCGGCGATGGCCGGGTACAGGCGGAAGTCCTGCTGGTCGGAGGTGGACTGCACCTGGAAGCGTGAGGTCTGCGCGAAGTCCTCGCGCATGCCGCCGGAGGAGCAGTTCTCGAGGATCAGGTCGGGGTGGCGGCGGTGGACGCCGTCCACCCAGTCAAGATAGGCACGATTGTGGCCGAGCAGGCCGTCGCCGAGCGAATCGGAGTCGACGTCGGTGCCGATGCCGGGCTGCACGTTGTAGTCGAACTTGAAGTAGCCGACGCCGTACTCGTCGACGAGACGGTCGACGACCGCATCGAGATGCCTGCGGGCTTCGGGACTGCGCAGGTCGAGCACGTAACGCTCCTGCTCGACGACGCGGTGGCCGTTGCGCATGAAGAACGCGGAATCCGGCAGCTTGTCAGCCATCGGGCTCTTGACGCCGATGACCTCGGGTTCGAGCCACAGGCCGGGGACCATGCCGGCGGCGCGGATCGCGTCGATGACCTCGCCGAGGCCCTTCTTTCCGGGGAAGCGCGTCTTGGACGGCAGCCATTCGCCGACGGTCGGCCACCAGTTGCCGGAGTCGTCGTACCAGCCGCAGTCGATGCAGAAGATCTCGATGCCGACCTTGGCGGCGGCCTCGATGAGCGGCAGTTCCTTCTCGGTGGTCGGGTCGCCGTAGATCGTGTTCATGTAGTCGTTGAAGATGACGCGCGGACGGGCGTTGTCAATATGGTCCGGCTGCGTGCGCATCGCGCGGCGGTAGTCGGTGACGGCCTTGACGACGCCGTCGAAGTCGGCTCCGAGCGCGACCGACGCCGGGACGGTGGTGAAGCTCTCACCGGGTTCGAGGTTCTTCGCCCAGCCGTGGTCGACGCTGGTCGGACCGGTCAGGGCCATGTACGCGTCGGCGGTGTCCTCGCCGATATCCCAGCGCCAGGCGCCGTTGTGCTCGACTTGGAACAGCCACGCGAGGCCGAACCTCTCGGACTCCTCGATGGCGAGCGGGGCGAAGCGGCCGGTGGACCAAGTGCTGGTGGAGACGACGCGATGCTCGCCGCGCGGGTCGACGTTCGTGAGCTCCTCGGCCATGTCCGGGAAGTAGTCGCGCAGCGGCATGGCATGCCATCGCCCTTCGGCGAGCCAGTCGTACTTGCCTTCGATGGACTTCCATGCGGCGAGGTCGGCCCGCTGGCCTTCCGGAGCGCCGAACGCGGACGCCCAGCTGGTGATCTGCTCGACGCTCAAAGGGGCCTGCCGCTTGCCGTCGCCGGCAGGGACCGCGGCGTTCCTCACAGTCGCGAAGGTGCGGAACATCGGGATTCCATCGGGCAGTTCGTAAGTGACGGTCACGGCGACGCCCTGATCGGGTGCCGCGACCTCGATATCAAGACGCCTGACGCCGCGGGCCATGTCCTCGGACTCCTGGTGCGCCACGTAGCGCAGGTCGCGGCCGAGCGTGGTGTGGATGAGCTTGTCGCAGGCTATCCAGTGCCCGGTGCCGGCCACCTCCATCTCGACGATCGGGATGCGGTGGTCCAGTACGGCCTTGACCGTACCGCCGTATTCGGTCGTCGCCTCCACGGACGAGATCGTCACCGGGGATCCGTCGTCCCATTCGAATCGCAGGGTCAGCGCGTCATTGCCCCACGAGAAACCGTTCGCCATTGCGTTCCTCCCGAACATGCCACGTCGGACCGGCCCGCCATCGCTCGCCGTCATCGTCCTTCGGAGCATGTCATGTGGGCCGGTCACGAACCGCACATCGTCCGCGGTCGACCCTTACGTTCCGTTGTCGTACGACACTATATTTTGATACCGGTATAAAGTCAAATTAAGACGCGAATATCGTTGAAAATTCAGGCGTTTCTCAACTCAATGCGACTTCGTTGTTTCAACGGTTTCATTTTGATCGGAACACAAACGCACCAACGGGGACGCAACTGCACCGGACACTGCCCGAGATTGTCCGGCAGGACCACGGAAACGTGCGCAGACGCCAGCGGCCGCGCGCCCCGCTCACCGCTTCTTGCGGCGCTTGAAGTTGATGTCGAAGACGATCCACACGGACAGCACGAACGCGACCACGTAGCCCAGGAAACCGACCACCGGAATGCCGAAGATGATCGGCTTCATGCCGGCGAAATACACGATCGACGACCCGACGAACAGGCCGACCACGATGAGCGCCATCGTGAGCCTGTTCACCATGTCGCTCAGCTTGTTCATCGGCTCTTCCGCACCGATCAGCTCCATGTTGACGCGCAGCTGCCCGCGCGTGAGCATGCGCGAGGCGGTCTTCGCCTCGGCCAGCGCGCTCAGCAGCCCGTGCAACGCGAGATGCCCCTCGACGCCGAGCGATTCCAGCTCGTCCTTCGCCGCCTGCTTGGGTGACTTGCTCGTCGCGATATGCTTCGAGATGATCTCGATCATGTTCACGTCGGGAATGAATTCGTCGAGCAGTCCTTCCAACGTCACGAGCGCGCGGCCGACCGTCGTGACCGAGCTCGGCACCTCGATCCCGTGCCGTTGCGCGAGCTGCGTCAGCGCGGTGATGAACGCGGCGATATCCAGGTCGGACAGATCGACCGTGCCGTATTCGGCGACGATCGTGTCGAGATCGGCGAGCAGCGCGGGATAGTCCTCGGGATTGTTCGCCGAACCGGCGAACCTCAGCAGACCGTCCGCAAGCGCGGGCGTATCCTGCTTGGCGACGGCGAAGATCATCTGTTTCATGACCTGCCGCGTCTTCATGTTGAGCCGGCCGGTCATGCCGAGGTCGAGCAGGACGATCTGCCCGCCGGCGACCATGATATTGCCCGGATGCGGGTCGGCGTGGAAGAAGCCGACGTCGAGCACCTGCGTGGCGTAGTTGTCGACGAGTTTGGTGCCGATTTCCTTGAGATCGTAGCCGGCGGCGACGAGCTGCTCCGGATGGGAGACGGAGATGCCTTCGACGTAGTCCATCACGACGACGTGTTCGGAGCACAGGTCCATGTACGGCTTGGGGCAGTCCATGTATTTGTACGGCTCGCAGAATCGCTTGAATTCCGCGAGGTTGCGCGCCTCGACGAGGAAGTCCGTTTCGGATTCGAACGTGTCCCACAGCTCCTCGACCACACCGCCGAGATCCACGACCTGCGCGGTGGAGACGACCTTGGTGGCGACCTTGGCGATCGATCGCATGATCGACACGTCCTGTGCCATCGTCTCGCGCACGCCGGGGCGCTGGACTTTGACGGCCACATCCTCGCCGGTGAGGAGGGTCGCACGATGAACCTGCGCAAGTGACGCGGAGCCGAGCGGCGTCGCGTCGATGTGTTCGAAGATCTCGTCGACCGGGCGGCCGTATTCGTGGGAGAGCGTCTCGACGACGGTTTCGTACGGCATCGGGTCGGCGTCGGCGCGCAGTTTGGCCAGTTCGTCGCAGAACGATTGCGGCAGGATCTCCGAACGCATCGACAGGATCTGACCGACCTTGACGAACGTCGGGCCGAGCGCTTCGAGCATGAGGCGCATCTTGACCGGGGTCAGACCGTGCACGACGTCGAACTGGCGCGCGATGCCGGCGATCTGGTGGAGACGTTTGATCTTGCCCCAGCGGGTGAGATGATACCGCTCGGAGAACACGTCGCGGCGCGGACCGAACAGGTCGAGCGTCTCGCCCGGCCATTCGGCCTGCGCGTATGCGTTGGTTTCGTTGGTCATGCCCACCCCTGAACTTGATATTGATAAGCGGAGAAACCCTGCTCAGCTCTGGGCCTGGCAGGATTTCTCCGCTCACTTGCGTTCGGCCGAAATGACGGACGCCGTCTGCGCAGACTACTCGGCCTTGGCCTCGTCGGCGGCCGGAGCGTCCTTCTTGGCGGACTCTTCCTTGACCTCGGCGGCCTTGCGCTTGAGTTCGGTGTTCAGCGCCTTGCCCTGCTCGACGGTCAGTTCGCCCTTCTTGACGAGATCATCGACGATCTCCTGGCTCTTCTCCACCGTGGTGGCGAGGGCACCGACGCCCGCCAGAAACACCTTGCGCAGGCCTTCTCCAAAATCGAAATCAGCCATGATACGCCTCCTTGTATGCGCGGTATGGTCAGTTCCAAGCCTACTCCCCCGATGGTAGAAACATCGGGTGATTCAGCGGAACGCACGGTGACGGAGCATACGCCTCAAGTGAGCCCGCGAACGTCACGCGCCGACGCGCTGACGCACGAAGCCGTCGAGCGTGGCTGCCGTCACGCCGTCGTATCCGTTGATCGACGCGAACTGCGGGCCGTCCTCCTCGGCATTGCGGTTAAACCCGAGCTGCGCAACGGTGGTGGCTCCCGAAGCGACCGCCGATGTCAAACCGGTGGCCGAATCCTCGAGCGCCACGCATTGCGCGATCTCGTCGTCGCCGATGCCCAGCAGCTTCGCCGCGGCCAGATACGGCGCGGGGGACGGCTTCTTCTCCACGTCGTCGTCACCGCAGATGAACCCGGCGAACGCGCCCTTCGGCGCATGATCCACCACGTTCTGCGCGAGCGGCCGCGGCGACTGGGTGACCAGCACCGAGGGAATGCCCGCCTCGACCAGCGACGCCAGCACGTCCTGCACGCCGTCGGACCACGGAACCCGTTCGAATTCGCGCTTGGCCACGTAGTCGACCATCATCCGGCCGATCTCTTCCGGAGGAAGCTGCGTGCCGTGCTTGATCATCAGTCCCGCGCAATAGTCAAGCGGGGTGCCCGACCCCTGCCAAGCGAGATCCTCGTCCCAGTAACCGCCATGAGCCTTGGCGATCTCCATTTCGCCGGCATGCCAATACGGTTCGGAATCGATCAGCGTACCGTCCATATCCCAGAACACGGCTTTGAGCATCATCGCAAGGCACCTTTCTCTCGTTGTGGTTCGGCTAATATGCGCTATGTCTATCTCACCAAACCTCACGGACGAGCGCTCACAGATCGACGTTGATTCCATATCAGGATCGCATAACGCCGTTCTGGCAGCCCGCGGCACCACGGTTTGACGATCGAGAGGCTAAATCAGGCACTTACATGGGTCGTTTTGACGATCGAGAGGCACTCATCCCGGTCAACAGACCCGTTTGAGCGCAATTACACCCCCAGAATGGGTCATATCCCACGAATGAATGCCTCTCGATCGTCAAACCGACCAGAACAGCAGGCGAATTTAGCCTCTCAATCGTCAAGCAGCACGAGTTCGGAGGGGACAAGCTCGGCCTCGTCAGCCGGACCGGCCGTGATCTGCAACGGCTTGCCGCTGCCGCGACGCCAGATGCGGTAATACTTGGACTTCGCCTGCCGCACCTCGACGACCTCGCCGTCGACGCCGGCCTCGAACACGCTGTCGCCCTCGAGACGACGGCGCAGATGCCGGTTCTGCCGGCGCAACTGGCGGTTTTCCTCCTGCAACGAGAGGATGCGCGTGATGCCGGCCAGATTGATGCCTTCGGATTGGCTCAGCTGCTGAGCCTGCGCGAGCCGGTCGATATCACGCAACGTGTAGCGGCGCGCGCCGCCCTCCGTACGCTTGGGCACGACCAGACCGAGCCGGTCGTACTGCCGTAAGGTCTGCGGGTGCACGCCCGCAAGTTCCGCAGCCTGCCCAACCGCGAACACGGGCAGTTCCACGTTCAGTCCCAACGAGTCCACCGCATCGAGATCGGCACGACCGGAGACGAGCGCCGCCGCACATGCGGCGTAGGCACGCCTGACTTCCTGCGCGATTCTCGCCATCAGCACTCATCTCCTTATCGTTCATTCATCATGGCCTTACGGCCAATCGGAACGCCTCTTCATCCCCGGCTCCCCTTCAGGGAAGCTGTCAGATGGCTTCATGACCACATCCTCAGCCAAATGCCCTGCTCCCCCTGAAGGGGGAGCTGTCAGCGAAGCTGACTGAGGGGGTGAAAATGTCATCACATCAAAGTTCGAATAGACGTCAGCACGTACTGACGTCTATTCGAACCATTCAAGGACGGCACATCACCGCTGTTCGGCCAGTTCCGCCGCGAAATCGCCCGACGCCTTGTCGAACTCCTTCGCCGCGTGCTTCAGGCCCAGGCCCGGCTTGGCCGGCACGTGGATCTGCACGCGCCCGATCAGGTCGCCGAACGCATTGCCGTTCTTCACGCCCTTGCCGGACACATGCACTTCCGTACCGCTGGACGACCCCGCTGGCACCTTGAACGTCACCGGCTCGCCGTCGATGTCCTTCATCTCGACCTTCGCACCGGCCACGGCCTCGCCCACGGTCACCGGCAGATCCACGACCAGATCATGCCCGCTCATCGTGAACTTCGGATCGGTTTCGACGTTCACGTTCAGGTACAGGTCGCCGGCCTTGCCGCCGTTGCGGCCAGGCTTGCCCTTGCCAGCCAGACGGATCTTCTGGCCATCCTTCACGCCGGCCGGAATATGCGTCTTGAACTTCTTGCCGTCGACGCTCAGGGACACCGTCGCGCCCTTGACCGCCTGACGGAACGTCAGCTTGATCTTCGAGTTGCGGTCCTCGCCGTTTTCCGGCTCGGGAGCGGATTCGTACTGCGCATACTGGCCGTACGGATTGCCGCCCTGCTGGCCGAATCCGCCGCGGCCGCCGGCACCCGCCGCTCCGCCGAACATCGAGAAGATGTCGTTGAGATTGGTCGGACCGCCGCCGGACGTGGAAAAGCGGATGTTGCCGCCGTTGCCGCCGCCGAACATCGAACCGAAGACATCGGAGAAGCCGGACGCGTCGAATCCGCCGCTGCCGGAGCCGCCGGCGAAGCGCGCGCCGCCCATGCCGAACTGGCGGATCGCATCGTACTTCTGGCGGGTTTCCTTATTGTTGAGCACGTCGTATGCCTCGGAGATGTCCTTGAACTTCTCCTCGGCTTCCTTGGTCTTGTTCAGATCAGGATGGTATTTGCGGGCCAGCTTGCGGTATGCCTTGGTGATGTCGGCCTCGCTGGCGTCCTTGGAGACACCAAGGACTTTGTAGAAGTCTTTGCTCAGCCATTCGTTTTCAGCCATCATGTCTCCTTTCATTCATTACGTGTGGAATAAGGTGCAGTGACCGCGTGGGGCAGCGGCATGTGTTGCCCGACACGCTCCAGGCCGCTTGGCCGAGTCTTACAGTCGGGCAACACATGCCGCTGCCCCACGCTCGTTGGTTGCCGCACCTTGCGTTCGTGGAAGCCGGGACAAAATATGCCGACTCCTACAAACTGTCTATTTAGGGATGGGTGGATTTAGTTTTGGGGAGAGGCGACGACCACTCGGGCGGCGCGGATGACGCGGTCGCCGATGCGGTAGCCGGCCTCCACCACGGTGTCGACGGTCTCCTTCTCGGCCGACGCATCCGGGCGATGCAGGATCGCCTCGTGCTTCGTCGGGTCGAAGTCCTCGCCCTTTTCGCCGAACTTCTCGACGCCGAACTTCTCGAACGCCTTGTCGATCTTCGTGGCCACGGCCTTGAAGGAATCGTCCATCTCGCTGTGTTCGCGGATGCGGTCGATGTCGTCGAGGGCCGGCAGCAGCGCCGTCAGCACGTCGATGATGCCATGCTGGCGGAAGCGCTCCTGTTCCTTCTGCGCGCGGTTGCGGTAGTTGATGAACTCCGCACGCTCGCGCTGCAAGGCCTCAAGGTAGTCGGCGGCCTCCTTCTTGGCCTTGCCAAGCGGGGTGAGGGTGTCGTCGGCGGACTTGTCGGACTTGGAATCGGAATCCGCGGCAGCGTCCTTGGAATCTTCGGGCTTGTCAGCCGATGAATCCTTTGCGGCGGTCTTGCCTTCCGGCGCTCCCTCAGTCGCGGCGTGTGCGGCACCAGATCCCTCACCCGAGGGAGCCGAAGAGGCGGCCGAGCCGGCCGCGGCCGACGCAGCCGCACCGGCGGCCACGTCGTCCACGTCCGGCAGATCGTTCAGGTAATCGTCCTTGTTGAACTCAGCCATCGGACGGTTCCTTACTTGTTGTCCTTGTCGTCGTCATCCACGACTTCGGCGTCCACCACGTCGTCGTCGCCACCGTTCGCGGCACCCGACGCGCCGGCACCAGCTGCGGCGCCCGCGCCCGCAGCGCCAGCGGCACCGGCCGCGGCCTGCTGCGAGTACAGCGCCTCGCCGATCTTCTGGGCGGAGGTCATCAGCTCGCTCTGCGCGGTCTTGACCTTCTCGATGTCGTCGCCCTTGAGGGCTTCCTTCAGCGCGTTGACCTTCTCGGTGACTTCCTTGGCGATCTCGTCGGAGATCTTGTCCTTGTTGTCGTTCACGAGCTTCTCGGTCTGGTAGGCGAACGCCTCGGCCTGGTTGCGGGTCTCGGCCTCCTCCTTGCGCTTCTTGTCCTCGGCCTCGTGGGCCTCGGCCTCCTTGACCATGCGGTCGATCTCGTCCTTCGGCAGGCCCGAGCCGCCGGTGATGGTCATCGACTGCTCCTTGCCGGTGCCCTTGTCCTTGGCGGACACGTGCACGATGCCGTTGGCGTCGATGTCGAAGGTGACCTCGATCTGCGGGACGCCACGCGGAGCCGGCGCGATGCCGGTCAGCTCGAAGGTGCCCAGCGGCTTGTTGTCGCGGGCGAACTCGCGCTCGCCCTGGTAGACCTGGATCAGCACGGACGGCTGGTTGTCCTCGGCGGTGGAGAAGACCTCGGAACGCTTGGTCGGGATGGCGGTGTTGCGCTCGATGAGCTTGGTCATGATGCCGCCCTTGGTCTCGATGCCCAGCGACAGCGGGGTCACGTCGATCAGCAGGACGTCCTTGCGGTCGCCCTTGATGACGCCGGACTGCACGGCGGCGCCGACGGCCACGACCTCATCCGGGTTCACGGACTGGTTCGCTTCCTTGCCGCCGGTGAGCTCCTTGACGAGCTCCTTGACGGCCGGCATACGGGTCGAACCGCCGACGAGCACGACGTGGTCGATGTCGCTCACGCCGATGCCGGCGTCGCGCAGCACGTTGTTGAACGGCGTGCGGCAGCGGCCGAGCAGGTCGGAGGTCATTTCCTCGAAGTGGGCGCGGGTCAGCGTCTCGTCGAGGTGCACCGGGGTGCCGTCAGGGGTCATGGCCAGGTACTGCATGTTGATGGAGGTCGAGGTGGACGAAGACAGTTCCTTCTTCGCCTGCTCGGAGGCTTCCTTCAGACGCTGCAGGGCGATCTTGTCCTTGCTCAGGTCGACGCCGTACTTGTTCTTGACCTCGCCGACCAGCCAGTCGATGATCTTCTGATCCCAGTCGTCGCCGCCCAGGTGGTTGTCGCCGTTGGTGGCCTGCACCTGAATGGTGGAGAAGCCGTCCTCGTCCTTGCCGATCTCCAGCAGGGACACATCGAAGGTGCCGCCGCCCAGATCGAAGACGAGGATGTGCTCGTCGTCCTTGCCCTTCTCGAGGCCGTACGCCAGCGCGGCGGCGGTCGGCTCGTTGATGATGCGCAGCACGTTCAGGCCGGCGATCTTGCCGGCGTCCTTGGTGGCCTGGCGCTGGGCGTCGTTGAAGTACGCCGGGCAGGTGATGACGGCGTCCGTGACCGGCTCGCCGAGGTACGCTTCGGCGTCCCTCTTCAGCTTCATCAGGATCTGCGCGGAGATCTCCTGCGGGGTCCACTTCTTGCCGTCAATCTCGACGGTCCAGTCGGTGCCCATGTGACGCTTGACGGAGGAGATGGTGCGGTCGACGTTGGTGACGGCCTGACGCTTGGCGACCTCACCGACGAGGATCTCGCCGGACTTGGAGAACGCGACGACGGACGGCGTGGTGCGCATGCCTTCCGCGTTCACGATGACGGTCGGCTCGCCGCCTTCCAGCGTAGCGATGCAGGAATTGGTAGTACCCAGATCAATGCCTACTGCACGTCCCATAATGTTTGCTCCTTTGGTTGATTATTCGTTGACGTTTCTGCGCTCAAGCTTCGGATCGCGGATCACGACCCGAAGGTCGCGGTCTCGCCGTCCTCGTCTCGAGGATGTCGGCCTTTTTTGTTTTCCAAAACTTGAGCCTACACCACTCAACTTTTATTCGCAAACTATTATTCCCGGATTATCGGAAAAATTTTTCGGACGCACGCAGACGAACACAGAACGCCCGCCGCCCCTCACACAGAAGGACGACGGGCGTACGCAACCAGCCGTCGGCGACAACGGCCTGGCCTACCGAACCTTACCGATGACCATACTGCCCATACTGACTGTACGGCTGCCCGTACTGCGGATACGCTTGGCCGCCCGTCTGCCCGTACGACGGCAGCACACCCTGCGCGCGCATCTCCTGCGCCATCTGCATCAGCCGGGCGATACGCTCGTCGGTCGGCGGGTGGGTCGAGAACAACTTCGAGAAACCGGCCGCGGAGAACGGGTTCGCGATCATCATCGCAGCCACCGACTGCGTTCCGGCGGTCTTGCGCATCGGCGCGGCCTGTGCCCCGTACGAGATTTTGTTCAGCGCCGACGCCAACGCCTCCGGGTCACCGGTCAGCGTCGAACCGTCCTCGTCCGCATCGAACTCGCGCGTGCGCGAGATCGCCATCTGGATCAGCGACGCGGCCAACGGCGCCAGGATCGCGCTGACCAGCACGCCGATCAGCCCGAGCCCACCGGACGAATTCTCACGGTCGTCACGCGAGTTGCCGCCGCCGAAATACATCAGCGAGTATCCGAGATACGTGATGACCGTGGCCATCGCGGACGCGACCGCCGACGTCAGAATGTCATGGTTGTACACATGCATGAGCTCGTGGCCGAGCACGCCGCGGATCTCGCGTTCGTTGAGGATCTGCAGGATGCCCTGCGTGCAGCACACCGCCGCATGACGTTCGTTGCGGCCGGTGGCGAAGGCGTTCGGACTCATGGTCGGCGCGATGTAGATGCGCGGCATCGGCTTGCCGGCCTTGGCGCTCAGTTCGCGCACGATGCGGTACAGCATCGGCGCCTCGGCTTCCGAAACCTCGCGGGCGCCCATCGACGCGATGGCGATCTTGTCGGAGAACCAGTAGGAGAGGAACGTAGTGGCGAGACCGATGAGAATGTACACGCCCAACGTGCCGCGACTGCCGCCCGTCGCCCACCAGATGAGCATGATGACCGTCCACATCAGCGCGAAAAGCAGCGTCGTTTTCAGGCCGTTGTAGTGGCCGTGCACCCGCAGTTTGCCATTCATAATCCACACACTAAATTCACTGTCTGAACGTTGGCTGGACAGCGGCAGGCAGTACGGGGCGTATCCGCCACAGGCTGAATCGACGCTACCGTGCGCAAACCAACGCAAATCGGCTGCCGGGCGTTGGCTTGCGCGCAGATGCGCCAATCGCGGACGCACAGGTCACGCGGTCATCGCGGCGGAGTGGATCGTGTCGAGCATCGACACCAGTCCGGACAGCAGGTCGTATTCCTCGCAGGCGTCGCTCATCACCGCGAGCACGTAGTCGCCGGACGACGAACGCACGATGCCGGCGTCGTTCAACGCGTAGTAACCGCCCTCGCCGTTGATCCAGCCGGCTTTGGTGTATACGGAATACTGTTCGCCGAGCGCCATGTGGATCGTGGAGTTCAGCGTGGACGAGAATTCTCCGGCCAGCCACTGCCGAGCCGCGGACGAGACGTCCGTCGCGGATTGCGTCGTGTTGTCGCCCGTGCCGGCGCCGGACGAACCGTCGCCTTCCGAAGCCGACGATGCGGCCGCCGACGTCGATGACCCGTCATCGTCGAACAGGTATCCGTATCCGGCAGCCCACATGCGCGCCAGGTCCGCCGCCGACATGTTCAGATACGCGCCCTGCGTCACGTCGGCGGATACCCCGACCGCCGACGACCACTGCGCGAATCCGTCGGTGCCGTACGTGTCGTGCAGTTCCTTGTAGGCGGTGTTGTCGGACACGGTGATCGCCTGGTCGATCAGGTATTGCGTGTTGCCGCCGGCATCGGTTTCGGCCAGATACGCCACGTCGAGGTCGAGCGCCCCGGTCTGCGCGACCGACAGAACGTACGGTCCCTTGATCGCCGATGCGGAATAGCGAGCCGTGTTCGCGTACGACGAGATCGCCTTGCCCGACGCGACGTCGACGAGTACGAACGATACCGAATACCCGTACGACGAGAACGCGTTCAGCTCGTTCTCCAATTGCAGCTGCGTGTCCGTGTCGAGCGTGAAACCGGACGTGGCGATCTGCGCGGAACCGTCAAGCTGTCCGATCGCGTTGACCACGGTTTCCGTCGACGTCGGTTCGGCCGCCGGCACGTCCGCGGCCTCGTGGGTCGAATCCTGCGCGGCCGACTTTGATCGGTGTCCGGTTTCGGACGCGGCCGACGACGATTCGGCAACGGCGTCACGCCACAGGAGCTGCGCGGAACCGTACGCGGCGACGGATACCGCCAGAGTCGCGCCGATGACCGCGGCCAGACGGCGGCGATATACCGGCGACTGCGCAAGATTGGCCGACCACACACGCATCACCCGCCGGACGCGCCCGCCGCGCCGGCTTCGGGCATTCGAGGATGCACGACGGGGGTGCGGGACCCGCGGGGTTCGAGGACGCCGATCGCCGGTTGCGGCGCGTGTCGCGCGGTTCGAGATGACGGTTCTGTTGCGGCATGGTACTTCCAGATCGATCAGGACAGGGGGTATACGTGAATGCACACGCCAATATACGCCGCAACCGCGTCACACGACTGGAAGGAATCTGAGAGGTTCCTAGGATAGGCTGCCCGACCTCTACAGGTCGTCGTAGTGCGCGGTGAAAACCGGCACGAAAGCCGGCACGAAAGCCGAGCGCCCCGAATACGATGGTCCCCCGCGGACAAATCTCCACGGGAGACCATCTAGTAGCCAATACGGCCGCGAATAACTGCAGACCAACACGTCCGCGCAGATCCGCACGGACCCGCACGGATCGCGATCAGTCGCGCATCAGATCAGGCGTGAGCCAGCTCGCGCATCTGATCCGGGTCGATGACCTTCTTGTGCTCACGGCCTTCCTTCGCGCCTTCGGCACGTTCGAACGCGTCGACCTTCTTCCAGCCGGCGAAGTCGATCGGCTTGACGCCGCGGCTTTCCAACAGTCGGTCGATGGACTCGGGGTCACGGTCTTCGGCCACGCGGCCGCCTTCCGCGGCCTTGGCGAGATCCTCAAGCATGTTGGTCACGATCATCAGCGCGTCGGACTTGGTCGAGCCGATCAGGCCGACCGGGCCGCGCTTGGCCCAACCGGTCGCATACAGGCGTTCACGCACCTCGCCGCCGTCCGCGGCGGTGGTGATGCGGCCATCACCGTTCGCGTTGGCCAGGTGAGCGCCCTTCTCGTCGTACACGATGCCGGGCGCCTCGGCCGGCTTGTAGCCGATCGCGTGGTACACGGCCTCGACCGGGTAGTCGGTGAACTCGCCGGTGCGATGCATCTTGCCGTCGGCGCCGGTTTCGGTGCGCTCGACGCGGATCGCAGTCACCTTGCCGTCCTCGCCGAGAACCTCGGTCGGGGCGGAGTTGAAGTGGATGTAGTACTTGCGGTCGGCCGGGTTGCCCTCGAAGTCGACGTCGCCGTCGTCCTCCATGTCCTCGGCCATCTCACGGATCGTGAACAGCTCCTCGACCATCTGACGGGTGAGCTTGTCCTTGCCGGCCACCTCGATGGTGTCGTCGTCCAGCTCGAAGTCGTCCTCGTTGATGATGAGCTGCACGCCGGGCAGCTTCTCCATCTCGCGCAGTTCCTGCACGCTGAACTTCGCCTGCGCGACGCCACGGCGGATGAACAGGTGAAGCACCTTCGCCTTGTTCTTGCCGATACCTTCGTAGACGTTGTCCGGAATGTCGGTCTTGGCCTTGAGGTCGTCCGCATTGCGCATAAGCTCGCGGGCCACGTCCATCGCGACGTTGCCGCCGCCGATCACGGCCACGTTCTCGGCCGTCAGCGGCCATTCGCGGGCTCCGGTCGGATAACCGTCGTACCACTCAACGAACTTGGCCGCGCCGTACACGCCGTCAAGGTCCGCGCCCGGCAGGCCGAGCGGCTTGTCCTTGACCGCGCCGGTGGCGAACAGGACCGCGTCGTAACGGGCGAGCAGCTCGTCGAGCGTCACGTCCTTGCCGAACTCCACGTCGCAGTACAGGTGGATGTCGGGGTTGTCGAGCGTCTTCTCGAGCGCGTCGGCGATGAACTTGATGGACGGGTGGTCAGGTGCCACGCCATAGCGGACCAGGCCGAACGGCACGGGCAACTTCTCGAACAGGTCGATGCGGGCCTTGGTGCCGAGGCCAAGTTCCTCGCCCAGCTTCTTGAGCTGACGCAGGAAAATGTCGGAGGAATAGACGCCGGCCGGACCGGCGCCGATCACTGCAATGCGCAGTTCGTTGTTGGTATTCGAAGATTCAGTCACGCGTTCCAGACTATCGCAAGCCGCCGAATCGCGGAAGGGGTGATTTGGCGGACATACGTGGGCATGCATGTCGGCAGAATCGGGCTGACTGGCCGTTTGAGACTCGGAATGAGCATCTTTCGGCAAACTTTGAGGCAGATCGGCGAATTCGCAGAGGTCTTTCCTCAAACTTTGAGGCAGTCTTGTTCGAAACCAGCGCCATATTTCCTCGACAACGGCCCATATCTAGAGTGTGTAAACAGAGAAGCTGCCTCAGAGTTTGCAGAAAGATCCTTACAAACCGCACAATCTGCCTCAAAGTTTGGAGAAGACTCAACCGGCATCGCTCAGTCCCTATCGAGCAGGACGGTGAGGGCCCAGAGGATGGAGACGACGTCGATGGCCTCCTGGAGGAAGGCGCCGACGACGACCGGGATGAGGTTGAAGGCGGCGGCGAGCATGCCGACAAGGGCGAGGCCCAGGCCAAGCAGGACGGCCTGCAGCATGATGCGCTTGGTGCGACGGGCGATGGCGATGGCCCGCGGAACGGCGGCGATGTCGTCGTTCATGATGACGACCTGCGCGGATTCCGATGCGGCGGTGGATGTGCCGTCGGTCATGGCCACGCCGATGTCCGCCACGGCAAGGACGGGCGCGTCGTTCACACCGTCACCGACCATCATCGTGACCGTCCGTCCAGCTCCGCCCGCATCCCGAACGGCCGCAACCTTGTCCTCCGGAAACAGTTCGGCGTGAACCTCGTCGATACCGACCTCACGGGCGATGATCTCGGCGGACGCCCGCTTGTCGCCGGTCAGCATGACGAGTTTTTCCACGCCAAGGGAATGCAGGCGGGACAACGCCTCACGGGCGTTCGCGCGGGGCACGTCACGCAACACGATCCGTGCGATCAACCGCCCGTCGATCGACACATACGACGCCATCTCGTCCGGTTCAAGCATGCCGAAGCGCGTGCGGATGGAAGCGTCCCGATCCTTCGCCGGCCCCGCTCCGGCGGCCGCACCGATGGCCTCTGCCCCGCCTCCGACCGGCTGGAACCCGTCGTCCCGGGCATTCGCGAACGACAGCCGCCCCACGCGCACCACATGGCCGTTCACCAGACCGGACACGCCCTTGCCCGGCTCCTCACGAACCTCCTTCACGACCGGCAAATCCCGCCCGTGTCCGAACGCGTCCGCCCCGGGGTCCGGACAATCCCGCCGCCCGTCCGCGAACCGCGCCCGCAACCGGTCCATCGCATCCATCCCGGCCGCCGCGATGCCACACGAGAGGATGTGCACCGAATACCCTTCCACCACGCCGGCCATCATGAGCACGTGGTCCTCATCCAAACGAGTCGCAAGGCCCGGCAGCATCTCCACACGCACCACCTGCGGCCGCTTGACGGTCAACGTGCCGGTTTTGTCGAAGAACACCTGCGTGACCTGCCCGAGCCGTTCGAGCACATCCTGCGTTTTGATGAGTACTCCGGCGGCCGCAAGCCGCCCGGTGCCGGCGATGTACGCGACCGGCGCGGCGATGAGCAGCGGGCACGGCGTGGCCAGCACGAGCACCTGCGCGAACCGGGTCGGGATGCCGGACACCGCCCGCGCAACGCCCGCGATCGCCAGGGACAGGACCGTGAACGGGACAGCCAGCCGGTCAGCCGTTCGCACAACGGCCGGTCGCGATTCCTGCGCGGAGGACACGAGGGACATGATGCGCTGATACTGCGAATCGGCAGCCCGCGCCGTGACGCGCATGGTCAGCACGGTCGCCCCGTTGACCGCGCCGGACATGACGCGAGCGCCCGCGAACACCTCACGAGGCATCGGTTCGCCGTTGATGTTGCTCAGATCAAGCGTTGCGGAGACGGACATGAGCTCGCCGTCGACCGGCACGGTTTCGCCGGGCAGCACGACAAGCACATCGCCGATGCGCACCTCGTCGACCGGCACGGTGCGCATGTGCCGGGCGGCCGCGGTTCCGTCGCCATCGGCAGCGGATGCAGCAGATACCGCGGATGTACGCGCGGCCGTGTCGGCGCGACGCACGGCAGGATCGCAGTCATATGGATCGCGACCGGTGAGGGCGCAGATCGTCCCCCGTTCGCCGGCACGGCCATCACGACGTCGCTCGGAACCGGCCACCTCGCCGACATGCCTCCGCGGATCGGCCGACGTCACGGGACCGGACTCCCCCGGCGTCCCGTTCACCCGACGGAATCCGTCATCGGATACCGCAGGCCGCATGTCGGCCCCAGTCCTAGCCCCGGTCCCGGCAGCTGTCATACCGCCACCGCCCACGCCGGTCAGCGTGACCACATGCGCGGTCCGAGGCGCGGCCTGCATCAGCGAGGTCAGACTATATTCGGCCTTTGCCTGCGCGTATTCCTCGATGGCCTCGCCGGATGCGATCATCAGCATGACCGCCCAGCTCGCCCAATATTCATGCACCGCCACGGTCGACAGGATCGCCACGACCGCCAGCAGGTCGACGCCGACCTGACCGTGCCGAATGTCGTCGATCATGCCGCGCACGGTATCGAACACGACGATCAGCACCAGCACGATGATCAGCCACTGCCCCACTCCGGGATCACCCAGAACCGGGATCCGCATGCCTCCCGTAGCAGCACCGTCAGCAACGGCACCGTCCACGGCACTGACCGTCTCCCACGGCCTCCACTGGCCCAGCAACGCCAGCGGGACCGCCGCCACGATCACTACGGGCAGCATCGGCACCAATCGACATACGCGAAGAACGCTCGCACAGAATTTACGTACAACACCGATGAATCCACTCATCACGTGCTCCTTACGCTCGGATACGGAGTCGATCACGGAGGCAACGCGGGTATGCAAACGCGCGACCGGCCGCAATCGGCAGTTCAGTCACGCCTTGTTAACCCACCGGCGACCTTGCCGAAGCGCCGCACGCATCCCGCACGGCACCTCCGCGTGACCTTCCGATACACGGCGTAAAGATGACATATTCAGTTGTGTTTCCTCATCATGCCCAAGCCCCGCGACTTCATCGGGGAGATCGGCCGGTTCATCCGGGCAGCCCCATCCGATCAGTTGCCCCGAATTCCGATCGTCCGCAACGACCGTAACCGAGTCCGCATCCGCATCGCACCGTCCGCCGACGGCTGTATGGACATACGAAAACGACCGTAAGTCAGCGGGATCATCGTGATCCCGACTCACTTACGGTCGTTGTCTTACAGTCGTCGCCTTACGGTCGTTGCGACCGTTCAAAGCAGGCTATCGGTTTACCACAAGCCGAACGGATCGGAGAAGCCGCCGTCGTCACCGGTGCCGCCGTTGCCGTTCGAATTGCCGTCGGATCCGTTGCCGTATCCGTTCGAACCGTTGCCCGAACCGTTGCCATTCTGGCCGTTGCCATTCGAATTGCCGTCGGAATTACCGTTCGAATTGCCGTTCGACGAGCTGGACGAGCCGTTCACCGCAGACTCCTCCTGGTCGAGCGTCACCTCGACGTCCATGGTCTTGCCGTCACGCACGATGGTCAGCGTCACCTTGTCGCCGAGCGCAGACGCACGGACGAAACCGAGCAGCGCATAGTGGCTGTTGACCGCGTTGCCATTGAACGCGACGATCGTGTCGCCGGCCTTGAGTCCCGCCTTGTCGGCCGGGCCGCCGGACACCACCGCGGAACCGCCGGTGGACGGCTGCGTGATCTTCGCGCCGGAGCGGGTCACGCCGTCGGCGGTCACGGTGTCGGTGGAGACGACCACGCCGAGCGCGACATGCTTGACGGAGCCGTCCTTGATGATCTCGTTGGCGACGCGCTTGACGAGGTTCGCCGGGATCGCGAAGCCGATGCCGATCGAGCCGGCCGATTCGGACGAGCTGGCGGTCGAAGCGATGGACGAGTTGATGCCGATCACCTGGCCGGCGCCGTTGAACGTCGGGCCGCCCGAGTTGCCCGGGTTGATGGCCGCGTCGATCTGCACGGCGTTGGTGACGATCTGGTTGTTGTTGTCGTCGGTCACGGTCACCGGGCGGTTGAGCGCGGAGACGATGCCAGTGGTGGCGGTGTCGTCGTAGCCGAGCGGGTTGCCGATGGCCATGACGTTCTCGCCGACCGCGAGCTTGTCGGAGTCCGCGAACTCGACGGCCTTGAGGTCGCTCGGCGCATTGTCGAGCTTGATGACCGCGAGATCGGTGGTGGTGTCGGTGCCGACGAGCTGCGCGGTGTAGATGTTGCCGTTCGCGAGCGTGACCTGGATCTGCTGCGCGCCGGAGATGACGTGGTTGTTGGTGACGATGTGGCCCTCGGTGTCGATGATCGCGCCGGAGCCCTTGGCCGTGCCGTTGGACAGCGTGGTCGTGATGGACACGACGGAATCGGACACGCTGGACGCCACGGACGCCCAGTCGACGGCCTCGCCGCTCTTGGTGGTGGCCGAACCGGAGCCGGACTTGTTCGAGTTGACGCTGGTCAGCGAGCCGGAGTTCGGGATCGTGACCCAACCGTTGGTCAGGCCATAGTAGCCGACGCCAAGGCACAGCGCGGCGGAGACGAGCGCCGCGACGACGCCGATCACGATGCCGCTGGCGGTCTTGCCGCCGTTCTTGGCGACCGGCTGACCGGGTTGCGGCTGTCCGTTGGACGGGGTGCCGAACGCGCCGTTCTGATACGGCGGGTACGGCGGCACCTGGCCGTTGGCACCGGACTGCTGGCCCGGCTGCGTCGGCTGGCCGTAGTTCTGCTGCTGGCCCGCGAGGAACGGATTGCCGAACGGGTTGCGGCTGCCCGCATCCTGCGGGGCCTGGTTCGTCTGGTCGGCGGATCCGAACGGGTTGTGCTGTCCGAACAGTCCGCCGAACGGCTGGTTCTGCTGCGTCGGCTGGGCGTTCTGCTGGGCGGACTGCTGCGCGGCCTGTGCCGCGCGGGTCGGATCGTACGCGCCGTATTCCGGCGCCGGACGGTACTGCTGCGTCGGTTGCTTGGCCGACGGGGTCGAGGCGGTCGGAATCGGGGTCGTCGGCGCGGACGACACGACAGTACTCTCGCCGGCCGCGGCCGCGTAGTTCGGCGTATCGTCGGACGGCGTCGGCGTGATCGGCATGGTCGGCGCGGTCTCGGTCGGAGTCGATTCGACCGGAGCGGGCGACGAAAACGTGCCGCTCAACGGTTCGATCGGCGTCGTCGGCGCGGTCTCGACGGAATTCGTATCGGATGCCGCCGGAATCGTCACGGTCGGCTGTTCGCCGGCATCGTGCGACGCGGACGGCTGCGCAGATGACTGTGCGGCCTGCTGCGCATCGCCCTGCGCGGACTGGTAGCCGTTCGCGGCGTTCCAGTCGTTGTTGTTCTCTTCAGCCATTGCTAATGCTCCTTAACATCGTTTGCCGGGCCGCTCGTCGCGTATCGCGCGCGACGTCCGGAACCGACCCGGTGAACTGCTACCTAAGAGTAAAGATTCCCGCTCTGGAAATTTCCTGAATGTTTGTAGAGAGAAACAATCAAGTTTGCTTCCCATCGGCGGAACGTATCTCGCAAGGCGCGGCAGCACACGGTTTTCGCCTCTCCGCGCGTCCGTTACGGGGCTTCGCCTAGAGTGAATCCCATGACGAATCTTGCGGACACGACCCAGACGAATCTGGTTGAGCACCCGCGCGGGGCGGAGCCCGGCAAGCCCGGAGACCGCAGCGCGTTCCATTTCGAGACGATCACCCGACTGCCCGACGCAGCGGACGGCAAGGGCCGCGGCGGCGCGCGCTACGGCCGCACCGGCATCCTGCACACGCCGCACGGCGACATCCATACGCCCGCGTTCGTACCGGTCGCCACGCAGGCCGCGATGAAGGCCGTACTGCCGGAGACGATGAAGGTCGAGGGCGCGCAGTGCATGCTGTCAAACGCCTTCCACCTGTACGAGCGGCCCGGCGAGGACGTGCTCGACGCGGCGGGCGGACTGTCGAAGTTCATGAACTGGGACGGCCCGACGTTCACTGATTCCGGCGGTTTCCAGGTGCTTTCGCTCGGCGCGGGATTCAAGAAGACGCTGGCGATGGACGTGACCGGCATGAAGTCGGACGACGTGATCGCGGAAGGCAAGGAACGCCTCGCGTTCGTGGACGAGGACGGCGTGACGTTCAAGTCGCCGCTCAACGGATCGCTGCACCGGTTCAGCGCGGAGATCTCGATGGGCATCCAGCACAAGATCGGTGCGGACATCATGTTCGCGTTCGACGAGCTGACGACGCTGATGAACACGCGCCGCTATCAGGAACAGTCGGTCGAGCGCACGTACCGGTGGGCGCAGCGCTGCGTCGCCGAGCACCAGCGGCTGACCGCGGAGCGTCTGGGCAAACCGTATCAGGCGCTGTACGGCGTGGTGCAGGGCGCGAACTACGAGGACCTGCGCCGACATGCGGCCGAGCAGATCGCCTCGCTCGACTTCGACGGCGTGGGCATCGGCGGCGCGATCGAAAAGCGGATCATCGGCGACACCTGCGCGTGGATCTGCGACGCGATGCCGGAAAGCCGACCGCGCCACGTGCTCGGCATCGCCGCGGTGGACGACATCTTCGCGTGCGTGGAGAACGGCGGCGACACGTTCGACTGCGTGGCCCCGGCCCGTTGCGGCCGCAACGGCGCGATCTTCACGCGCGACGGACGGTACAACGTCAAGCGCGCCGAGTTCAAGTTCGATTTCGGGCCGCTCGAGGAAGGCTGCGACTGCTACACGTGCACGCATTATTCGCGCGCGTACGTCGATCACCTGCTGCGCGCCCGCGAATTCAACGGGTTCACGCTGGCGACGATCCACAACGAACACTTCTTCATCAAGCTGCTCGACGACATCCGCGCCTCGATCGACGGCGGCTACTTCGACGAGTTCCGCGACGCCACGCTCGCCCGCTTCTACGCGAACGGGTCGCGCGGCTGAGGCTGGGCTGGGATGGGCTGGGCGGACCGCCCATGCTCCCGGCGCACGTCGGATACGCCGATCCGGCAGGCCGCGGCGCGATAATGGACGCATGGCATCCGCAACATTCGACCCGCTCGCCCAACGGTATCCGTCCCAGCGCTACCCCATCTACGCGAACCGCGCGATGGTCAACTGCTCCGAACCGCAGGCCTCCGCGGCGGGTCTGCAGGTCATTCTCAAGGGCGGCAACGCGTTCGATGCGGCCGTCGCCGCCGCGGCCGCGCTCACCGTCGTCGAGCCGACGTCGAACGGCATCGGATCGGACGCGTTCTGCATCGCCTGGAGCGCCCGCGAGCAACGTCTCATCGGACTCAACTCGAGCGGTCCCGCGCCGCAAGGCATATCCATCGATCGCGTGATCGCGGACGGCAACGTCACCGCCGACGGCCACATGCCGCGTCTCGGCTGGACCCCGGTCACCGTGCCGGGCGCACCCGCCGCGTGGGCCGCGCTCAACGAACGGTACGGACGACTCACACTGGCCGACGATCTCGCGCCGGCCATCGACTACGCGCGCAACGGATACGCGGTCAATCCGAACCTTGCGTACTGGTGGCGGCGCGGCGCCGACGGCTATCGCCAGCACAACGGAGACGGCCGGTTCGACGAGTGGTTCCGCACGTTCACCTACGGCGACGATCGGCACACGCCGGCCGCCGGCGACATCGTCACGCTGCCGAATCATGCGGACTCGCTGACCGAGATCGGCGCGACCAACGCACGCTCGTTCTACGAAGGCGATCTGGCCCGCGCGATCGATCAGGCGAGTCACGCGGCCGGCGGCTATCTCAGATACGACGATCTGGCCGCGTACGCCCCGCGCTGGGTCGATCCGATGCGGCTCGACTACCGCGACGGCTGGCAGGTGTGCGAGATCCCGCCGAACGGCCAGGGCATCGTCGCGCTCATGGCGTTGAACATCCTGCGCAACTTCGACGTTGCACACGACGACCGCGCGCTCACGTATCACCGGCAGATCGAGGCGATCAAGCTCGCGTTCGCGGATGCGTTCGACACGGTCAGCGATCCGGACGACACCGGGTTCGACTACGCGCGGTATCTTGCGCCCGAGTACGGCGAGGAGAAGGCGCGGCTGATCGGTGAGACGGCCGAGGTGCGCACGACGCGCACGCCGTCGAGTTCGGGCACGGTGTACCTGTGCTGCGCGGACGGCGAGGGCAACATGGTGTCGTACATCCAGTCGAATTACATGGGGTTCGGTTCGGGGATCGTCGTGCCGGGGACGGGGATCTCGCTGCAGAACCGTGGGGCTGATTTTTCGCTCGACCCGTCGCGGGCGAACGCGCTCAAGCCGGGCAAGCGCACGTATCACACGATCATTCCGGGATTTCTGATGCGGGGCGGGCGGCCGGTCGGGCCGTTCGGCGTGATGGGCGCGTACATGCAGCCGCAGGGTCATGTGCAAGTGGCGATGAACGCGATCGATTTCGGGATGGACCCGCAGCAGGCGCTCGACGCGCCGCGCTGGCGGTGGGACCGGGGTAACGCGATGCGAGTGGAGACGCGGTTCGACGCTTCGACCGCGCGGGAGCTGGCCCGGCGCGGGCACGAGGTGACGGTCGGATTGGAGACGGCCGATTTCGGGCGCGGACAGATGATCATGCGGGTGGACGGCGGCGATTGCGATGATCGCGGATCATACGTCGCGCCGGTCTCGCTGGTCGGCGGAACCGAGTCGCGCACCGACAGCAACATCGCATGCTGGTAGTCGGTCGGGTTCGGCCGTCGATACGTCGCTCAGTCAGGAATTCAGTTGCCGATACGGATCGGCCGACCGGTCGACTGATCGACGAAATCATGCCGGTTTATCGTCGCGACGAGATCGGCGAACCGCTACCGTGCGATTGCTCCGGCCAAGCCGTATGTTGTCGTCGTGTCATGTCGCACGAATCGCAGGAAGTCGGGGATTCTTCGGGCCGCCGCCCATGGTCATTCAGCCGTTGCGTCGCTCAAGCAGTTCCTGCTGGCGGCCTTCGAGGATCATGCGTTGGCAGGTCGGGCAGATCGAGCCGTATTGGTCGGTTCGGATCAGGGTGGCGAATCGGTGGCAGATACGGCATTCGCGGAAGGAGCATAGCCCGGTAACGACTGCAGCGACGGCGAGCAGCGAAGCCGTTGCGAACCACGAACAAATACACAGGACGGCTGCGCCTACGACCATGACGACCATCAACGTCATGCACCGCGACCGAGATTGCAGCCGATTCATCTTCGTCTCTCCACCCCACAACTTGGACGATACGGTTTCACCATACAGACACCCACACCCACACGACGCGCCGAAAACGGCGGAAACACTTGTTTTTGGACACTTGCCTCCGCCGCGCGCCACGATCCATCACCGTCGCGACACGCCGAAGTGGCGCAAACCGCAAGTCGGGTGTAAGTTAGTCGATTGTCTGCGAGTGTGGCGGAATGGTAGACGCGCTGTCTTCAGGTGGCAGTGAGTGTATGCTCGTGGGGGTTCAACTCCCCCCACTCGCACGCAGAATGAAACCCCGGAAACGTTGGAATTCCAACCTTCCGGGGTTTTCTGTTTCTCCGCCCAGACCCGGAACGTGACGGAAAACGTGACAAAAACTCGGGTTAAGCAAAGAAACGTGGGTCTTATTCTGCGTTGGCTGGTTGTTGCGAAACGCCCGGCCCAGATGGCAACTCGCCCTAACGGCATTGATGCCGATGATGGGAAATTGCGCACATGGCGTGTGCGTCTAGCATGCGGAGAGAGGATGGACCTATTTGCGCATCGCATATGCCACGGTAGCGGTGTCGCGTGTGCCACGGTAGCGGATTTTGGGTGATTTTGGAATACCGTGGCAAGGCGGCGAAATGTGGGGGAAATGGGTCCAATGCAAGAATGGCGGAATTCAGGGGTTTTACGACAATGCGAATTGTCCCAGTCCTCATGGCAACCGCTTGCCGACGCTACCGTGGCAAACCCGCGTGCCACGGTAGCGATTTTTCGCCAATTTTCCTCTACCGTGGCACGAAACACGTGACACGAAACCGCAACGAGAAACACCGTGACTCGCAAGCGCCTTGCAATACGAAAAAGCCCTATGCCGTGGTTCATATCCACAACATAGGGCTTTCCCGTTTATGCACTTGGTTCGCTCACAGCGCTACCGTAAGCGCCGCCATCCTGATCAGGCGAGCGGACCGGTGCGCCAGAGTGCGGCGCCGTTAAGCAAACAGTCCAGTGGACTGTTTGTAGGCGACGCCGAGCGACGACAGTCGCGAGGCAGGAACCAGCGCGCATCTGGTGCGCCGGTTCCGAGCCGTCAGGCGAGCGGACCGGTGTGCCAGATGCGCTCCAAATAATCCTCGATCGAGCGATCGGAGCTGAAGAAGCCGGAGTTCGCGACGTTGAGGACGGCCTTGCGGTTCCACTCGAGCGGGTCGCGGTAGAGCTTCTCGATCTCGGCCTGGATATCGGCGTAGGCGGAGAAGTCCGCGAGCGTCATGAACCAGTCCTTGGTCAGCCAGTCGGAGACCAGCGGCGCATACGCGTTGCGGTCGCCGTTGGAGAAGGTGCCGCCGGCAACGAGGTCGATGGCCTGCTTCAGTCGCGGATCGGCCTCGTAGTACTTGGCCGGATTGTAGCCGTCGGCGTACAGCTTGTCGACTTCCTCAACGGTCATGCCGAACAGGAAGAAGTTCTCGGCGCCGACGCGTTCGCGGATCTCGACGTTCGCGCCGTCGAGGGTGCCGACGGTGAGCGCGCCGTTGAGGGCGAACTTCATGTTGCCGGTGCCGGACGCTTCCTTGCCGGCCTGCGAGATCTGCTCGTCGAGCTCGGTGGCCGGGATGAGGTTCTGGGCCATCTCGATGTTGTAGTTCGGCAGCATGTGAACGGCCAGCTTGCCCTTGACGTCCGGATCGTTGTTGACGACCTTGGAGACGTTGTTGATGAGCTGGATGGTCATCTTGGCCAGGTAGTAGCCCGGGGCGGCCTTCGCGCCGAAGAACACGGTGCGCGGCAGGATGTCGTCGGCCGAGACGGTACCGTTCTTGATGGCGGCGTACTTGGAGATGACGGCGAGGATCTTCAGCGACTGTCGCTTGTACTCGTGCAGGCGCTTGACCATCGTGTTGAACATGGTGTTCTCGTCGATGTCGAGGCCGTAGTGGTCCTTGGCGAAGCCGACGAACGCATGCTTGTTGGCGGCCTTGACGGCGGCGAACTTCTTGACGAACTCGTCGTCCTGAGCCAGCGGGACCAGGCCTTCGAGCATTTCGAGGTCGGAGACCCACTTGTCGGTGCCGAGGCCCTCGGTGATGAGGTCGGACAGGCCCGGGTTGGCGAGCTTGACGAAGCGACGCGGGGTCACGCCGTTGGTCACGTTGGTGAACTTGTCCGGGTACGCGTCGGAGAAGTTCTTCAGGGTGACGTCCTTGAGCAGCTGGGAGTGCAGCTCGGCCACACCATTGACGTGGGAGCCGCCGTAGGTGGCGAGGTAGGCCATGCGCACGGAGTCGCCGGTGTAGATCGCCATGTCCTTGGCGGTCGCCTCGTCCACGCCCTTGGCCTTGAGCTCGGCCTCGAACTGCTCGTTGATCTTCTCGATGATCTCGAGATGACGCGGCAGCAGCTCGCCGATCAGGCTGGCCGGCCACACCTCAAGGGCTTCCGGCAGCAGCGTGTGGCAGGTGTAGTTGAAGGTCTTCTGGGTGACGCCCCACGCGGTATCCCAGTCGTAGCCGTACTCATCGATGAGGATGCGCATGAGCTCCGGGATGCCGATGACCGGGTGGGTGTCGTTGAGCTGGAACGTGATCTTGTTCGGGAAGGTGGTCAGGTCCGGCTTGTCCTGGCCCGGGTAGAAGACGCGGATCGCGTCGTGCAGCGAGGCGGAGACGAAGAAGTACTGCTGCTCGAGGCGCAGCTCCTTGCCGACCTTGGTGGAGTCTTCCGGGTACAGGATCTTGGAGATGTTCTCGGCCTTGACCTGCGGCTTGACGGCGTCCATGTACTCGCTCTTGTTGAACGCGAGCAGATCGAACTCGTCGTAGGACTTGGCGGTCCACAGGCGCAGCGTGTTCACGCGCTGGGACTTGTAGCCCGGCACCAGGTAGTCGACCGGCACGGCACGCACGGACCAGGCCGGCTTCCACACCTTCTTGCCGTCCTCCTCGACGACCTCGCCGCCGAAGGAGACCTTCTGGTCGCGGTTGTAGTCGATGTGGCCCCACGGCTCTTCGTTGTTCAGCCAGTAGTCCGGGGTTTCGACCTGCTTGCCGTCCTCGTCGAACTTCTGCTTGAAGATGCCGTACTTGTACTGGATGCCGTAGCCGAACGCCGGCACGCCGAGGGAGGCGAGCGAGTCGATGAAGCAGGCGGCGAGACGACCGAGGCCACCGTTGCCCAGGCCCGGCTCGTACTCGGCGTCGACGATGTCCTTCGGCTGGAAGCCGAGGGACTTGACGGCCTCGTCGAACTGCTCGGTCAGGCCGGCGTTGAGCAGCGCGTTCTCCAGCTGCTTGCCCATAAGGAACTCGGCGGACAGATAGCCGACGGCCTTGGTGTTGC
Source organism: Bifidobacterium aerophilum (assembly GCF_010667685.1). Lineage (GTDB taxonomy): Bacteria > Actinomycetota > Actinomycetes > Actinomycetales > Bifidobacteriaceae > Bifidobacterium > Bifidobacterium aerophilum. Next base: position 41,405 of record NZ_WHZW01000010.1, read on the forward strand.
CGTTGACGGTATCGGCCTGCGTGGTGAACCACGCGTCCGCAAGGTGATTGCGCACGGCCTTGGCGGCGGCGACGTAGACATCAGCCGCAGTGGCCTGCTCGGCGGTGACACCCTGAGAGTACTTCAGCTGCTCACGAATCTCGTCAGCGAACTCAGCGGACGTGACCGGAGACTTGGGTGCGGTAATTTCAGTCATAGTTCTGACTCTCTTTCCGTTGTGTTGTCCTTGTTCATTATGCCCGGCCACAGTGACCACGCATGAACGTTAAGGTGAACGCTGCATTACGTCCTGCAATCGTTTGCATCAACGTCGTCATGATACACCCCACGCCAAGACACGCAACGTAGTGACAACGTATGCCGAGCTGCGGCACGTCAATCGAATGACGACGAATGCCGAAAAACAGGACCACAGTGGCACAATGGAGCGCATGGCAGTGATTCGCGAACAGGACATGGAGAAGGGCCGGCTGGCGTGGTCCCAGTGGAGGAAGGCCGCGCTCGAACAAACGCCGGCGACAACATCAGATGTCGCAGCAGACAATGCAGCGCCGGACGCCAGGACCACGGCCACCACGCGGCTGGCGGTCAATCCGGAACTGCCGCGGCCGATCTGGGCGATGGCGGTGCGCTACACGCTGTTCATGCTGGAACGCCGCGCGCCCGGCCCGGGCGTGGAGGTGCGCGTGGCGCCGTGGGGCGCGGTCAAGATCCTCGACGGCCCTGCCTCGGACCCGCATAATCTCACACCACCCGACGTGATCGAACTCGACCCGGACGTCTGGCTGCGGCTCGCGGCCGGCATCACGGCGTGGGACGAGGAGCGCGAGGCCGGCCACATCACGGCAGTGGGGGAGCGCGACGATCTGAGCGACCTGCTGCCGCTGTGATCGTCGCGCGGAAAGAAAAAGTCAGTCCTTCTTGGGCTTGAGCGCGCTGGGCACCGGCATCGGGATCGGCTTGTGCGGCTTCGGCATGACGGCCGGCTTGGCCTTGGTTGCCGGGAACTCGCCGCTAGTCGCCTTCGCGGCGGCTTCGGCGGCCCACTTCGCGTACTCGTCGAGATCATCGTCCGCCGCGGCTCCGGACGTCGCTGCCGGCTCGGCGACATCGTCCACATCGGCGTCCGCATGGTGGGCATATTGGGCTTCGATGTCCGCAAACGGATCGGGGGAACCCACTCCGGGCTCCTGTTCGCTCAGCTCCTTGGCGAGCTCGTCGTAATCAGTATCGGTGGTCAGGTACTTGAGCTTTCGGGCTATTTTCTGCTGTTTTGCCTTCTGACGTCCGCGGCCCATGTGACCCCCTGAAATTACTGTACGTGTTGAATCATCACATAAGAGAGTACCACTTGTTGGCACTATTGGGCTTGTCGGCTCGGACTTTTACGATAAAAGCGATATTTTCAGGCGTATCAACACGCGCGCCATGCGCGGAGAACGGGAAAACGACAATGACGGACGAAACCCAGGAACAGCAGCTGACCGCTGCAGGCAACGAAATGAGCGCGAGCTTCCTCGCGGCGAAGAAGCGCTCGGACGAGACGCTCGCCAAGCTCGAGGCCAACCCGGGCAAGTTCACGATGCTCACCGGCGACCGTCCGACCGGCCGTCTGCATCTCGGACACTATTTCGGATCCATCCGCGAACGCGTCGCCATGCAGGAGCGCGGCGTGAACACGAACATCATCATCGCGGACTATCAGGTCATCACCGACCGCGACACCACCGAACACATCCAGGACAACGTCCTGAACCTCGTGCTCGACTACATGGCCGCGGGCATCGACCCGAAGAAGACCATGATCTTCACGCACTCCGCCGTGCCGGCCGAGAACCAGCTCATGCTGCCGTTCCTCTCGCTCGTCACCGAGGCCGAACTGCACCGCAACCCGACCGTCAAGTCCGAGATGGAGGCTTCCGGCCACGCGCTGACCGGCCTGCTGCTCACCTACCCGGTGCATCAGGCGTGCGACATCCTGTTCTGCAAGGCGAACGTCGTGCCGATCGGCAAGGACAACCTGCCGCACGTCGAGATCACCCGCACGATCGCCCGTCGTTTCAACGAGCGCTACGCGAAGAAGCACCCGGTGTTCCCGGAGCCGGCCGCGATCCTCTCGGAGGCGCCGGAGATCCCGGGCCTTGACGGCCGCAAGATGAGCAAGTCGTACGGCAACTCGATCATGCTGGGCGCGACCGCCGAGGAGACGGCGAAGCTCATCAAGAAGAGCCCGACCGATTCCGAGCGCCGCATCACGTTCGATCCGATCGCCCGCCCGCAGGTCTCCGCGCTGCTGACCACCGCTGGCCTGGTGACCGGCCGCGATCCGAAGGAGATCGCCGAAGAGATCGGCGACGCCGGCGCCGGCGCGCTCAAGGCGTATGTGATCGAATCCGTGAACGCGTTCCTCGCGCCGCACCGCGAACGCCGCGCCGAGCTGGCGAAGGACATGGACTATGTGCGCGATGTGCTGCACGACGGCAACAGGCGCGCGAACGCCATCGCCGAGGAAACCCTTGAGCAGGTGCGCGAGGCCATGGGCATGAAGTACTGAGACGTTCCGGCGGTTGAGCTGTATCGTCTAGGGGCGAGTCGGTTATCGACCCGCCCCTTTTTCATATGCGTCGGAGGCAGGCCTTCACCCGCGGAGAAAAGGGACGCGACATGTGGACCGATGCCTCTCCGGGCATCTCCCGTCATACATGCCGTCGAAAGGTCCACGCCCGTGAACGCCTTAGCGAAATGTACTTGCCGTCCACACCGTCGAAGGGCTTTTCGAAAACTTTGAGGCAGGTTCCCTATTCCGCCAGGGTCTTTCTTCAAACCTTGAGGCAGTCTGCCTGCATATCTTCACGCTGAAAGGCCCCGAAGGGGGATGTGATGACGACTTTCCGCAAAGGAACTGCCTCAAAGTTCGAAAAAAGACTTCTGCATACCAGTAAATCTGCCTCAAGGTTTGGAGGAAGCTATCGCTGCCCCGCTCACAGCGTGAGACGGCAAGCCGTATACCCGCCTCTCGTGTCCACCCTCTCAGCGACCGTCGAATACACGAAGCAAAAGGGAGCAGAGCGACGCCAACCGATCCTCGTTTCTCCCGATTCGTCACGTAACCCAACGCCGATCACGGCGACGCAAGCAACCGCGAACCCCGAGAGAACCGAGAAGAGCATATGGGACTGAACGATTTCTGGATTCTGCTGGCGATGGGCATCTATTTCGCCGCGATGCTATCCGTCGGATTCGCGTTCTCCAAACGCTCCAACTCGTCGTCGCAGGAATATTTCGCGGGCGGCCGTGGCGTGGGGCCGTGGCTCACCGCATTGTCCGCCGAAGCGTCCGACATGTCGGGTTGGCTGCTCATGGGCCTGCCCGGCCTCGCGTATTTCACGGGCGCGGCCGATCCGATGTGGACCGCGATCGGTCTCGCCGTCGGCACGTACCTCAACTGGAAGCTCGTCGCACGCCGCCTGCGCCGCTATTCGGTGGTCGCCGGCGATGCGATCACCATCCCCGATTTCTTCTCCAAACGTTTCCATGACCGCGAGAACATCCTGTCGACCATCGCCGCGTTCATCATCCTCGTGTTCTTCTGCGTGTACGTGGGCAGCTGCTTCGTTACGGTCGGCAAGCTGTTCGCCACGCTGTTCGGCTTCGACTACCACCTCATGATGGTGCTCGGCGCGATGGTCGTGTTCGTATACACCATCGTCGGCGGCTATCTGTCGGTGGTGGTGACCGACTTCATCCAGGGCATGCTCATGTTCTTCGCGCTGGCCGTGGTGTTCGTCGGATCGGTCGCCTCGGTTGGCGGCGTCGGCAACACGGTCGCGTTCCTGCGCGCCATTCCCGGATTCCTGTCGGGCACCGAGGTCGCGGTGCCGACGCTCAACGACCTCGGCGAGCAGATCATCCGTGACGGACAGGCCGTGTTCTCCGCACCGCGCGACTACGGCATCATCACCATCGTGTCGATGATGGCTTGGGGCCTCGGCTATTTCGGCATGCCGCAGGTGCTCGTGCGGTTCCTGTCGATCCGCAGCGTGGAGGAGATCCGCAAGTCGCGCATCATCGCGACCTCGTGGTGCGTGCTGTCACTGGCGTGCGGCGTATGCATCGGACTGGTGGGCCGCGCGATGCTGCCGACCGAGTTCCTCACGCAGGCCAGCGCCGAGAACGTGTTCATCGTGATCGCGCAGACGCTGCTGCCGAGCTTCCTGTGCGGCGTGGTCGTGTCCGGCATTTTCGCCGCGTCGATGAGCTCGTCGTCGTCCTACATGATCATCGGCGCGTCCGCGATGGCGGAGAACCTGTTCCGCGGCGTGATGCACCGCAAGGCGACCGATCGCCAGGTGATGATGGTGGCGCGCGCCACGCTCGTGCTCATGTTCGTGTTCGGCGTGATCGTGGCCTATGACCAGAACTCCTCGATCTTCCAGGTCGTCTCGTACGCGTGGGCCGGCCTTGGCGCCTCGTTCGGCCCGCTGATGCTGTGCTCGCTGTACTGGCGCCGCACCAACCGTCCGGGTGCGATCGCCGGCATGCTCGTCGGCACGGCGACCGTGCTGGTCTGGCACGAGTTCGTCAAGCCGCTGGGCGGCGTGTTCGCGATCTACGAGCTGCTGCCCGCGTTCCTGCTGTCGCTGGCCGCGATTGTCGTGGTGTCGCTGGCCACCGCGGCACCGAGTGACGAGGTGCTGTACGAGTTCGACCATTATCTCGATCCGATCGGCACGATGGACGACGACGGGCTCATCACCGCCGAAGTGGTGGACGAGCGCTAGCGCGCCGCCCTTCGCGGACCGCGCCAACGCGGCAGACACGTTCCGGGCGGATTGTCGGCAGGACGAACCTCCGGAGCCCGGAGCGCCTGCCATCAAGGCGACTTCCCGGCAACAATCACCCAGTTATCCACAAAGTTATCCACATTCCAGCAGGAGATGCAGGACAAAACCGACTTGATCCAGTACGGTCGCAACCATGTCCAATGAATCGCTCTCCCTCACGGCACTTACCGAGCTCAAGGTCATGCGCATGCAGGCCTGTGACACGCTGCAACGGCACAGCCGGCAGCGGCTCATCTATGCGCTGGACACCGCCCTGGAATTACTGTCCATCGAAAAACCCAGAACACGCACCGCAGCCAAACAGCGGGGACTGATCCAGACGATCGTCTCATCACCGAGCAAACGCAGCCATCTGGCAGGAGTGCGCTATTTGGCAAGAACCAGCCCTATAGAAACGCAGATCGTGGGCCGGTGGTTTGAATGCACAACCCCGGTGTGCACATGGGCTCATTATGCGAGCACGCTCACGCTGGGAGAATTGATCGTGCTCGCCGAATCCATGATGCGCCGGGATAAACGCCTGAAGCGTGCGGGCATCAACGACTTCCTTCGGTATCTCCAGCAGGCACGGCAATTTTCGGGAATTCGTAAATGTCGTCTTGCGCTTCGCGTGGTGCAGGAGAACACCGACTCATCGATGGAAACGAGAACCAGACTGGTTCTTATGAGATACGGGTTACCGGCACCGGTCGTCAATTACGAACTGCATCTCAGCGGACGAGCCAGACCTTTGTTCATCGATATGGCCTATCCCGAGCTGAAAATCGCAATCGAATACGACGGCAACCATCATCGCTTCAGCAGCGCGCAGGTGTTGGCGGACGACAAACGACGCGAGATGATCGAAGACGCCGATTGGTTATATATCAAAGTCACGTTTGTGGATTTGCAGAGCGAAGCGGGCGAAGAGCGGCTGGCGCAACGGGTGGCCACTGCCATGGAGAAGACGACGAAAAAGCCGATCCCATTGGAGCCGAGGCTGACCATCGAGCAGGTCTGCGACGGTCACCGGCTACGCCGGAAACCGCCGTGGGCGCGGTAAGCGGTCCTTTTCGTGAACTTTGAGGCAGTTTTCCCCGTTTGCGGGGGTCTTCCTCCAAAGTGTGAGGCAACCGTACGAGCCACAACCTGCTTCTTGCAGGCAAAAAGGGCTTGCGACGTGCGAAACCGGAACAAGCACTGCCTCAGACTTTGAGGAAAGACCCCCGCAACCAGGGAAACCCGCCTCAAAGTTCGAAGAAAACCTGAATCTACGCGCAGTCAATACAGGTTTTAGACAACCACAACGCAATCACCGCCCTCACGGTCGCGCCACACGCAGAACGGGGGCTCCGCCGCGCCCACGGCGAAACCCCCGTTCGTGACATTCGTGTTGCGCCCCGGGTCAGATGTCGTAGCGCCAGGACTTGTCGGTGATGACGCGGGCCATCGCCAGGCCGATCGGCAGGCAGATGATGACCATGAACGCACGGAACGCCCAGTCGAGCGCGTTCAGCGTCTGGAAGCTGCCGAGATACCACATCGCGCGGTACATATACATGCCCGGCACCATGATGACGATCGACGGCACGGTCAGGCAGATGCGCGGATAGCCGAGGTGCGGCGGCAGCCAGCCCTTGCGCACCGACGAGCGCCACACGGTGGCGAGGATGCCGGCCAGAAACGCGCCGATGAACGCGCCCGCCTCGGCGGGCACGCCCATGTCCACGATCTCGAGGCGCAGCGTATCGGTGACCATGCCGATCACGGCGGCCGTCAGGCACATGCGCTGCGGCGAGTTGAACATCACGGAGAAGCCCCACACGCCAAGGAACGCGAACACCGCGCGCAGCAGCATGTTGACCCATGGATTGAGCCCGAGCGGCTCGAATCCCTGCGGGTTCAGGTGCACGATCGTGGCGACCATCCATCCGGCGAGCGTAGCCATGAGGATGATGCACAGCACGTAGGTCACGCGCTGCACGCCAGACGGGAAGTCGATCTTCGCCATGTCAAGCCCGCCCGTGATGAGCGGGAACCCGGGGATGACGAACAGCATCGCGCCGATGTACGCGGTGTCGTGCTGCAACGCGACCGGGTCGAACAGGCCGATCAGGCGCAGCATGCCCGTGCACGCGAGCGCCGCAACGGCAACGCACACGAACGTGACGAAGAACTGGTTGAGATGGCGCTTGAACAGCAGTCGGCGCAGCCAGTGGCCGAGCCCGGCGCCGACGAACGCGCCGACCATGTCGTACGGGCCGCCGCCGAGCAGGAACACGAAGGATGCGCAGGCGATCGCGGATGCGAGGCCGGCGAAGGCGGGGGAGTAGAGCGGCTTGCGGCGTTCGATCATGTCGAGCCGCTGATGGGCCTGACGCACGGTGATGCCGGGACGGCCGGAGACATGTTCCCGGCCGACGTGGTCGAAATGTTCGGCGTATTGGCCTTTCGGCGGCTTGTGAGCGTGCTTGCGTGCGTCGGGCGCGGTCGGGATGAACCCGCCGTCCGGGGCCGGATGATGCTTGACGTGGTCGCGGATCGGTCGGGATTCCGCTGTCGAACGGCCTGGATGACCGGCCGCCTGGCCTGCGGCCACCGGATCCGCGGAGGCCGGACCCTCATCGGCGACTTCCGGCCGGGCATCACCGGAGATCCGATAATCCTCGGCTGACGCGCCGGCCTGCGCCGCCTCGTCTTTCTCCGCCTGTTCGACGGCTGCCCGCGCTGCGAGCGACTGCGTCATCGCGGACTGCGACCAGTCGGTTTCGTGGACGTGCAGCTGGTGCGCCCGCGGATCGCCCGGATCCGCATGCTGGCTGGCGGCTTCAAGCGCGTCGAGTACGGCGTCCTGGCCCGGTTCAGGGGCGGACGTCCCAGCACCCGCGCCTTTCTCGTGCTTCTCCTCCTCGCGCAGCTGCTTGGCGAGCTGGGCCGACACCTGCGAGGCGTCTTTGGTGTCGAGGTGCTGCATGAGCCCCTTCGACACTTCGGGCCGGCTGTGGTACATGGAATCCTCGCCGAGGTTGACGCTGAACCAGTCGGCGAAGTGTTCGAGCAGCCAGATGCGTTCGGTGTTGACGCCGGTGGACGGCAGGTCGATGACTTCGGTGATGCGGTCCTTGCCGTCGGTGCAGGCCGCCTCGATGTCGGTGAGGTTGACGTCGGCGCGCACGTGCACGCCGAGCGGGTAGGCGATGCGGTGCATCATCTCGCGCACGCGGAACGATCCGGTGCCGGCGGACAGGTCGAGCAGGCCGACGCGCACGATGACGCTGGCTTTCGCGGCGATGCCCGCTTCGGTGATGGGTTTGTCCCAGTCACGCTCGATGTCTTCCATGTCGAGCGGGATGGAATGCGTGTGGAAATGCTGTACCGCGACGGCGCTGCTCTCGCCGTCCTCTCGTTCGTATTGATGCCCTTGACTCACGTTTTCAGGTTTACCGCGCGCCGTGGGCGAGTGCGACGACGGTCATATTCGAGTCCGTATCGTGGATATCCATATCTCATATCCGCACCCTGTACCGATACATCCACGCAGCGCAACCGAACACGGATTCATGTTCGCATCCCACACCCCGAACCTCGTAACGAAAGTGTCGATAACCCGGTTTTACAATGGCCCCACAACCGTTGAACCAACGGCTTTGGGTTCGCAACGACCGACTAACACAACCGCGGAGGAGCCGCGGATGGTCGGCAGACCGAACAACCGGGAGTTCAGCAAAGGAGGTCTGATGACAACTAATGATCAGCAGATCACGCCCGCCGACGCCACGATCGTGACGTCCGGTCTGGGGACCAAAGGCCCCGAAGAGCGTGATCTTCCCGAGTCGCTCAAATACGACATGGACCTGTGTCTGCGCATTCTGCGCGATGTCTTGGGCGAATTCGATCCCGAACTTCTCTCCACGTTCGACACGGTGCGCAATTACGCCGTGGAGGCCAGCGCCGAGCATTTCGAAGGCATGCTTGACCCGAATCCCGATCAGGACGGGCTCAAGAAGGCCGTGGAGACCATCGACAACATGTCGCTGCATGACGCGCAGCTGCTTGCCCGCGCGTTCACCACGTACTTCCATCTGGCGAACCTGAGCGAGGAGAACTATCGCGTCTCCGTGCTGCGCCAGCGCGAGAACGAGGTCTCCGGCGATCAGGCGTACGATCCGGTGAACGAGATGACCTCCGCCTACCACCAGCTCATCAATGAGATGGGACCGGCCAAGGCGAAGGACCTGCTCGAAAAGCTCGAGTTCCATCCGGTGTTCACCGCGCACCCGACCGAGGCCCGCCGCAAGGCGGTCGAAGGCAAGATCCGCCGCATCGCCGAACTGCTCGAGGAGCACCGCACGCTGGGCGGCTCCGACCGCAAGGAGAACAGCCGCCGTCTGTACAACGAGATCGACGCCCTGTTCCGCACTTCGCCGATCGCGCTCAAGAAGCCGACCCCGGTCGAGGAAGCCGACACGATCCTCGACATCTTCGACAACACGCTGTTCCACACGATCCCGGCCGTCTACCGTCGTTTCGACGACTGGGTCCTCGGCGACAAGGCCGGCCTGGTCGAACCGGTGTGCCCCGCGTTCTTCCACCCGGGCAGCTGGATCGGCTCCGACCGCGACGGCAACCCGAACGTCACCGCGAAGGTCAGCCGCCAGGTCGCCCGCAAGTTCTCCGATCACGTGATCGGCGCCCTTGAGGAGGCCACCCGCACGGTCGGCCGCAACCTGACCATGGAAGCCGGCACCACGCCGGCCAGCGCCGAGCTGCTCAACCTGTGGAACCACCAGAAGGAAATGAGCGAGCGTCTGACCGACAAGGCCGCACTGATCTCCACCAAGGAGATGCACCGCGCCGTCATGCTGGTCATGGCCGATCGACTGCACTACACGATCGAACGCGACGCCGACCTCATGTACCATTCGGCCGAGGACTTCCTCGCCGACCTCAAGGTCGTCCAGCGTTCGCTGGCCGAGGCGGGCGCCAAGCGTTCCGCGTACGGCCCGCTGCAGGACCTGATCTGGCAGACCGAGACGTTCGGCTTCCACATGGTCGAGATGGAATTCCGCCAGCATTCCGTCGTGCACGCGCGTGCGCTCGAGGACATCCGCGAGCACGGCCTGCATGGCGAACGCGGCCCGCTGCAGCCGATGACGCACGAGGTGCTCGACACGTTCCGCGCGCTCGGTTCGATCCAGAAGCGCAACGGCATCAAGGCCGCGCGCCGTTACATCATCTCGTTCACGAAGTCCGCTCAGAACGTGCGCGACGTGTACGAGCTGAACCGCCTCGCGTTCGCGCATCCCGAGGACGTGCCGACCATCGACGTGATCCCGCTGTTCGAGCAGCTTGAGGATCTGGAGCATTCGGTGGACGTGCTTGAGGAGATCGTCAAGATCCCCGAGGTGCAGGCTCGCCTGAAGGCCACCGGCAACAAGATGGAGGTCATGCTCGGCTACTCCGATTCCTCGAAGGACGCCGGCCCGACCACCGCGACGCTCGCGCTGCACTCCGCCGAACAGCGGATCGTCGCGTGGGCCGAAGGCCACAAGATCGACCTGACCCTGTTCCACGGCCGCGGCGGCGCCGTCGGCCGTGGCGGTGGCCCCGCGAACCGCGCGGTGCTGGCCCAGCCGAAGGGTTCCGTGAACTGCCGCTTCAAGCTGACCGAGCAGGGCGAGGTGATCTTCGCCCGTTACGGCAACCCGATCCTGGCCGTGCGCCACATCGAGTCCGTCGCCGCCGCGACGCTGCTGCAGTCCGCGCCGAGCGTCGAGAAGACGAACACCGAGATGACCGCGAAGTACGCGGACATGACGGCGAAGCTGGACGAGGCCGCGCACAACCGCTTCCTCGACCTGCTGCAGACCCCGGACTTCGCGCCGTGGTTCTCGACCGTCACGCCGCTGACCGAGGTCGGCCTGCTGCCGATCGGCTCCCGCCCGGCCAAGCGCGGCCTGGGCGCGAAGTCGCTCGACGATCTGCGTACGATCCCGTGGGTGTTCTCGTGGGCGCAGGCTCGCATCAACCTGGCCGCTTGGTACGGTCTGGGCACCGCGTGCGAACAGTTCGGCGATCTCGATACGCTGCGTGCAGCGTACGAGGAGTGGCCGCTGTTCTCGACGTTCATCGACAACATCGAGATGTCGCTGGCCAAGACCGACGAACGCATCGCGAAGATGTACCTCGCGCTGGGCGACGATCCGGAGCTGTCCAAGAAGGTGCTCGACGAGATGGAGCTGACCACGAAGTGGGTGCTCAAGATCGTCGGCGACAAGTGGCCGCTGCAGCACCGTCACGTGCTCGGCCAGGCGATCCGCGTGCGTTCCCCGTATGTGGATGCGCTGTCCGTCACGCAGTTCCTCGCCCTGCGTTCGCTGCGCAAGAAGGTGGACAAGGAAGAGCTCAGCCAGAGCCAGCAGGCAGGCTACATCTACCTGATCCTGTGCACCGTTTCAGGCGTCGCCGCCGGCCTGCAGAACACGGGCTGACGTTTGCGTCGGTGTATCGCAACTCACGTTGCGATACACCGGTTGGGAAGCCCTGTGGGCTTCCCAACACGCAAACGTAGGAGGTTTTTCGCGTTATAGCGAAGCGCACGCGAAAAACCTCCAGTACAGCAAGGTCTCCGCTCCTTCAGCGGAGACCTTTCCTTTTCCCCGCTTCCATCCGCCTACAATGAATCCCATGCTTCACATCGCCGTAGTCGAAGACGACCCCGCATACGCCCGCACGCTGACCCAGTGTCTTGACCGTTTCGCCGCAGAACATGACACTTCCCTGCACTATGACGTGTTCGACGACGGAGCGAAAATCGCCGGCGACTACCGCCCTGTCTACGACATCATTCTCATGGATATCGAGATGCCCGGTATGGACGGCATCACCGCCGCAAAGGAAATCCGCAGAATCGATGCCGACGTCGTCATCATCTTCATCACCAGTATGGCGAAATACGCGATCACGGGCTATACCGTGCAGGCGAGGGCGTATGTGCTCAAACCCATCAACTATTACGGGCTGTCATTGGAACTGCAAGGCGCCATCAACGCGGTCAACCGCAACCGCAGCCAACACGGAAGGTCGCTGCTGTTGCAGACGGGCGGCAGCGTCACGAAGGTCGCGCTGACCGACATCACGTATCTGGAAAGCCGCCGCCATGACCTGTTCATTCACACGACCGACGGCGTGCTGCGGGTCCGCGGATCGCTGAAGACGATGGAAGGCGAGATCAACGATCCGACGTTCGCCCGGTGCGGCGTGAGTTATGTGGTGAATCTGGCGCATGTCAGCGGCGTGACCGATGCGAAGGAGGCGATCGTCAACGGCGACCGCGTGCCGATCAGCCGGCAGAAGTACAAGGATTTCATGGCCGCGCTGGTGATGTATCTGTCAGGCTCGGCATCGGCCAACCGTACGGTTTCACAGGAGGTTTCACGATGATCGACGCATTGACGATGCCCTTCACGCTGCTCTGCGGCATGACGGCCGTCTACGGCCTGGTTCCCGCCCGCGCCCGCACCTCAGCCTTCGCGAACGCCAATCCCGCGATCATTGCCCGATCCGCGACGATCACGATCGCGCTACTCGTCGTCGCGTTTCTCGCCAAACTCGAATTCGTCAACTTCGACACCAATTCCACCGCGATCGAGGCGCCTCTTTGTCTCCTGCTTCTGGCGACGTTCACGCTGACCGTGCCGCGCATCCGCCCGATGCAGGCCCTCTACGTCGCCGCATGGGCGCAGATCCTTGCCGAAATGGGATTCGAATGCGTCGATCTCGTCACCAACGGACTGTCCGAACCGGCGCACGTCGTCTGCCGGACCGTGTTGTCCGTGTTATGCGCGGCCGCATTGTACGCCGCATGCCGACGCTGGCTTGCGCCGCAACTGCAGGTCAACGGATCGTATCTCATCGGCCGCCGCAAACTCGCGTTCGTCGTGGCGATCGTCATCCTGTTCCTGCTGCTGTCGAACTATCAGCTGATCTTCCTGCTGATCGGCTCACGCGGCCATTCGTACATGGTGCCCGCGTTCCGTCTCATGACGGGAACGCTAAGCCTCGCCGCACTGTATCTGCAAAACGATATCGAGAAACGGCAGCAGGCGCAGCTGGAACTCAACATGGTGCAGCAGCTGTGGCAACGGCAGCAAAGCCAGTACGCAACCGCGAAGGAAAACATCGACATCATCAACCGCAAGTGCCACGATCTGAAATACCAGTTGGCCGCGTTCCGCGCGATGCGGGGCGACACGTCGCGCGACGACGCCGAAATCGATCGCAAACTCGGCGAAGTGGAACGGTCGGTGATGATCTACGACGCGACCTTCGACACCGGCAACCCCGTGCTCGACGTGGTGCTTACCGAGAAAAGCCTGTATTGCGAGGCTCATCACATCACCATGACGTGCATGGCGGACGGCAAGGCGCTGGATTTTCTCGACAAGGCCGACGTGTACGCGCTGTTCGGCAACGCGATCGACAATGCGATAGAAAGCGTGGCGAAACAGCAGGATCCAAACAAGCGTGTGATCCAGGTGTCGGCTTACGCGGACAACGGTTTTCTGATGATCCGTTTCCGCAACTACTGCGATGTGCCGGTCACGATCGGCGACGACGGTCTGCCGACCACCAGCAAGACGCATGAACCGGGATACCACGGGTACGGTCTGCGTGGGATTCGCTATACGGCCGAGCAGTACGGCGGCACGATGGACATTCACATCGAGCCGGAATCGTTCACGTTGCGCGTGATGATCCCCGTACCGACCGGCGCGTGACGTTTCTCGTCGTATTTGGCTGCACACGGCGCGAACGCGTCGGCATGCGCATGCGGTAACGCACGGCGCGCGACATACGACAAAGCCGGCGCCGCGGCGGGAACGAGTCCCGTCACGGCGCCGGTCGGGGGAGGAGAAGACCGTCACTTACCGCCGGTGATCGCCTTGAGCAGCGCGTTCTTGCACATGCACAGCACGAACACCACCGCGCACACGACGAACGCGATCAGGCTCGGCGTCAGCACCATGTCGTTGGTGCCCGAGGTGAGCACGTAGCCGATGGACCAGCTCAGGATCTGCACGTTAGTGACGGCAAGCCCGTAGACCACGGCCGCGAGGATGCCGATCGACGCGCTGGCCACGATCAGCAGCAGCCAGACGAGGTTGATGGCCGGATTGTTCTTCAACGCTTCGTACTTGTTCATCGAGACGTTCATCGTCGATCACTTGTCCTTTCCATTGTCGATGACGGTGATCTTCGTGCGAGGCACGCACCATGCGCGTACAGGCAGCAGCAGGAACGAGGCGAGCGCAAGCAGGGCGAGTACCACATCGCCGGCGACCCACATCCACTCCCAGTTCACGTCGTACTTGCCGCTGACTTCGGCGGCCTTGCTGTTGGCGTACACGTAGAGGATGTTCTTGGCGGCGCGCTGCATCTGTCGGATGCCGTAGTTGCTCTTGAGCGTGATGTCGGTGTAGCCGCAGTTGCCGCTGGCGCGGGTGAGCATCATATCGTTGCCGGCCGCGATCGCGTAGTCGGGGAGCATGTAGTAGTCGCCGCCAGGACCGACGCCGTCGGTGATGATCTTGCCCTGGAAGCCCCACTCGTCACGCGGCAGTTCGTTGACCAGCGCCTTGGTGGCGGAGCTCCACGAGGTGCCGATGCGGGAAAGCTCGGTCATCAGGCCGGTGCACTTCGCCTTCTTGATGGCCAGCTCGAACGGGCGGGCATAGATCTCGCGCAGGGCCTGCTCGTTGCACCAGTTGGCGGCGCCGTCTCGGTTGGTATCCTGCGTGTTGAGCATGTAGTGTTTGGCGTACACGTACACGCCTTCGCCCTGCATGCCGCTTACCTCGGCCACGGCGAGCAGGCCGGAGAGGGTCGGGTCTTCGGAGAAGTACTCGAAGTTACGGCCGCCGAACGGGGAGCGGTGCGTGTTCATGGCCGGCGCGTACAGGCCGACGATGCCCCACGACAACGCTTCCTGAGCGTAGATCTTGCCCATCTCCTTGACGAGTTCGTCGTTCCAGGTCATGCCCATGAGCACTTCGGACGCATACGCGTTCATCCTCGTGCCGGAGAAGTTGAAGCCGTTGAGTCCCTGCGGGCCGTCGATGTCGGTGGTGGCCTTCTTGCCGACGGATTCGATGGCGGAGGTCTGCCAGCCGGCGTTGCCGGTGAGCTCGATGAGTTCGTCGACGCTCATCTGCTCGACCAGCTTGTCCCACTGCTCGTCGTCGTAATCGACGCCGGCGAGATCGTCGACCTTGAGACCGTTATCCGCACCGGTTACGGGCGCCTCGGCGTTCGCGGCATCCTCGTCGGCGGTGTCGAGCACGGTCGAGCCGGGGCCGTTCGCCTCAAGACGCGCCTTGACCTCGGACGGGATCTTGGTCGGGTTGAGACGACGTTCGACCTTCGGGAACGTGCCGGACAGGTCGGCGCGCGACAGGTACGTCATGTTGGTTTCGAGCGAGCCGGCATCCTGGAACTCCTGCTGGGAGGTGGCGGCGACCTTATCGGTCGAGCGCTTGCCGTCATGCTCGTCGTCGTACGTGATCGTCTTGGCGAGATCGTACGTGAACGTCGACTTGTCGTTCTTCACGGTGTGCGAATCGGTGCGCAGGGTGAACGTGTACGTGCCCTTGTCCATCACGTACGCGCCGGCGTTCTTGTAGTCGAAGGAAGCCATGTCGTCGAACGTCATGGTGAGCTTCACGTCCTGCGATTCGCCCGGCTGCAGCTCGTCGGTTTTGGCGTACGCGCCGAGGTTGACAGCGGACTTTTCGATGCCGCCCTTGACGTACGGCGCGCTGTAGTACAGCTGCACCACGTCCTTGCCGGCCACGTCGCCAGTATTGGTGACCTTGACGGTGGCGGTCACGTCGCCGCCCTGGCCGTCGACCTGATAGTCCTCGAGCTGCCAGTCGAACGTCGTGTAGCTCAGACCGTAGCCGAACGGATACTGGACGATGCTGTCGTAGTCGCCGAAATCATACGTGGTGCCGTCGGCGTTCGTGATGACGGCCTTTTCGGCGGCCGCGGTCTCGTACCAGCGGTAGCCGGTGTAGATGTTCTCCTCGAAGTAGAAGTACTTGTCGGACATGTTCTGCTCGTAGTCGACGTAGTAGTTGTTGCCCATGTTGTAGTAGGACGGAGCGCTCTTGACGTCGTACGCGTAGGTGTCCACGAGGTGGCCGGACGGGTTGGTCTTGCCGAGCATCACGTCGGCGACGCCGCGCATGCCGGTGGCGCCCGGGCCGGCGATCTGCAGGGCCGCGTCCACGCCGTCGTCCTCAAGGAAGCCGAGTTCCATCGCGTGCGAGGAGTTGACGAGCACGATCACATGGTCAAAGGCCTGCTCGACATGCTTCAGCAGATCAAGTTCGGTGTCCTGCAGTTCGAGATAGCTCTTGCCCTTGTCGCCGCCGACCAGGCCTTCGCCGCTCTGCTCGTCGGTCACGCCCATATCCATCGGCAGGTCGCCGCCTTCGCCGCCGGCGCGGGAGAACACGACCACGGCCGTATCGCTGAACTGCTTGGCGGAGTCCATCATGTCGTAGACGTCGGTGCATTTGGCGTCGTAGATGTTGTAGTCGCCGCCGTTGGGCGAGAACACATTCCATGAGGCGCTGTCCTGGGACTTTTCGGTGTAGAAGTTCCACAGGTCTTCGTTGATCTCGAGCCCTTCGGCTTCGAACGACTCCTTGAGCGTGTCGTTGTAGGATGCGCCGGACGTGGAGCCGGAGCCGGAGCCGCCGTAGACGAGGTTGACGCTGCCGTAGCCGAACACGTTGATCTTGTTGGAGGTCAATGGCAGGGCGTTGTCGTTGTTCTTGAGCAGGGTGGCGCCTTCGCCGGCGATCTCCTGCGTGATGTCACGGGCGGACTGGTAGATTTTGTCGTCGCCGCCGTTCTTGATCTGCGCGTTGAGATCAAGGGTGGACGAAATGGTGCCGGAATAGCGGGTGAGGGCCACATTGGCGACGATCATCGCCATGACAAGGATCGTGGTGAGGATGAGGCCGATCACGCCGAACGACTTCTTGACCGGATGCACGAGCTTCTTCATCGCATCTCCTCCCGGTACTCCTGGTGGCTGCAACGCATGGCGTTCATGGTGCGTTCTCCTTCTCTGTGATTGAGGATTCACGGCGGCTTCGCCGGTTGATTGCCATTTCACAGGAAAGGCGTCGCACATGCCGGGCAAACGGCACGGTTGGTCGCGTTCGCGGCACGGTTGGTTACCACGCCGGGCTGTCACCGCGCCGGGCGTCCCCCGATTTTCCGCAAACCGCTCCACTGACGGACATGCAGCTGCTTCCGCAACCATTTTTCGACTGTATGTCCGTCAGGGAGGGACGTCGCGCAAGAATGAAAACCGGATGATTGACGGCAATCGTCCCGTCACCGTCGATTGGACAGTTCCTCCACAAACCGGTCAAAATCCGACTCCTGCGTATCGTTGAATCTACGGAACTCCGCAACGGCCTTAGCATCAGCCTGCTTCTTGCTCACCGTGCCCTTGCCCTGCAATGTCGCCCCGCCCGTAAACATGATGTACTGATTGCACAGTTCCACGCATTCGGCCATCGTGGTGGTCTGATGGTTGCGCACTCGCAGTTCGGCGGCATCCAGAAAACCGGAGACCAATTGATTGAGATGGCTGAGCTCATCTTCGCTGAGATAGTTCTTGGCAACTGTCACGTCTGACGAATGGATGCGTCCTTCCGGCGATCCTTTCCACGTCGTCAGCCCCATGTTCGGCTTGCCGGCATCGGCACGTTCGTTGATGATCTCCGCCGCGGTATGGCCGCTGACGGCGTAATGGAACCGATTCTGCACGTTCGCGAAGAAATCGCGCGCCTGCTGGCTTTTCGAATCGTAATCCACGCTGATGTCCTGGAACAGATCAGTGATCTTCTGATAGAACCGTCGTTCGCTGGCGCGAATGTCGCGGATGCGGCGCAGCAGTTCGTCGAAATAGTCCTTGCCGAACGGACGGCCGTTTCTCAGCATGTCGTCGTTGAGCACGAATCCCTTGATGATGTACTCGCGCAGTGTTTTCGTCGCCCATTGGCGGAAGCGGGTCGCCTTCATGCTGTTGACGCGGTATCCGACCGCGATGATGGCGTCAAGATTGTAGAACGCCACCGCACGATTGACCTTACGAACGCCCTCCTGCCGAACTATCCGGAAATTCCGGATAGTTGCCGATTCCTCCAGTTCTTGACTGGAGTATATATTCTTCAGATGTTCGTTCACCGTGCGCACATTGACGTCGAACAGCTCCGCCATCGCCTTCTGCGTCAGCCAGAACGTCTCGTCTTCGTACCGCACCTGAACCGGCACGTTGCGCCCGTCATCCTGATACAGCACGATGTTCGTCTCGACGGCGTCCGCCCCAGCCGCGTCACCGCCTTCAGGCACCGTCATCCCGTTCATCCGGTCCGTCATCGTGGTCATGGTGATCATCTCCTTCCCAGCGATCATCATCGGTCTCATGCTCCAGCTCCCGGAGCACGTCGGCAGCGTCTTTCCCGAAGAAATGGCACAAGGTCACGAACTCCAACAACGTCGGCGTACCGTTTTTCTTGCGTAGAATATCCATGACGCGGTTATGCGTCATGCCGGTACCCGCGCCGATGCGGCGATATGACGGCGTTTCGTCGGCATCCTCACGCAACCGCATGAAATACTCCGCCGTCAACCGTTCGAGTTCACTCCATTGTCTGCCTTTGACTGCCATGTTGCCACCCTATCATCTAGGTTGAATATTCACCCAACAAGCGTGTTGTTCACCCGCCCCAATGGGCATACGGCCGGAATCGAAGGTTGAATCGGCTGTATATGCGCTGGAAGATGCGGAAAAAGGAAAGGAACCCCGCCTATCGCCGCGCGGTGGACTCGCGCTCGATGAGCTTGTACCCCACGTTCACGGTCTGCGGGAAATACTCCTCGTCGGGGTGCTCGATGCGGCGCATGAGCAGCGAGACGGCCGTGTTCGCCATGCCCTTGAAATCCGTGGCGACGGTCGTCAACGACGGCACGGTGTACTGGCCGGACGTGATGCCGTCGAAGCCGATCACCATCACGTCGTCCGGAACCTTCACTCCGGCGTCGGCCAGGCCGCGCAGCACGCCGATCGCGATGCCGTCGTTCAGGCAGTACAGTCCGTCGTAGCCTGTCTCGCGCAACGTCTGCGCGATCGCATGGCCGGTCTCGATGCCGCCGTCGATCGACCATGCGGACTTGATGAAGTCGCGCGTCTCGTCGAACGGCAGTCCGGCGGCCAGGATCGCGGCCTTCGCGGAATGCATGCGCAGGTCGCGCGAGCCGGGGACGACGTTCGGGTTGCCGGGGTCGCGGTTGTCGCCGACGATGCCGATGCGCGTGCAGCCGCGCGCGACGAGATGTTCGATGGCCGCGCGGGAGCCTTCCGCGCTCGGTGCGTTCACGGTGTCGATGCCGGTGCCGGTTTCGTAGTTTTCGAGCATGACGGACGGATGCTCGTGCAGGATGTCGAGCGCGCGCGGCGCGTTGATCGCGATGATGCCGTCCGAGAACGTGTACGACAGATCGTTGCTGCCGTTCAGGTAGCGCGACAGTTCGATGAGCATGTGCGAGCCGCGACGGTTGACCTCGTCGGCGACGCACATCGACAGATGGGAGAAGTAGTCGCCTTCGAGACCGGACGTGAGGAACGTGATCGTGTCGCTGCGGCCGGAGCGCAGGGATCGGCCGGACAGGTTGGTTTTGTAGCCGAGTTTTTTGGCGGCCTCGCGCACGCGCTGGATGGTTTCGGGACGCACGTAATCCTTGCCGCGCAACGCGGCGGATGCGGTCGTGGCCGTGACCCCTGCCAGTTTGCCGACATCCTTGAGCGTTGCCATGCGATCCCTTTCTTTCCCTGTGATTACAGCGCTTTATCGTTAAGATTGATTCGTTAAGATTGATTGTAGGCCCGGTATTCGCGGCGACTCGCGGATACCGGGCCTACAACGACGTTTCGCCCCACGACACTTGGGACGGGACCGCCGGATTACCGGCTCGTCACCAGGTAGGTACGCGTGGTGACGCGGTCCTCGGACGTGACGATGATGCGCGTCTCATCCGATCCCACAGCCGGCGGCACCACGGTGATCGCGACATTGGAGCCAGCCACCGGCACCGGTTCGACGGCCGGTTGCGAACCGTCACCAGACATGCCGGATGCACCCGACGTATACGTCTCCACGTCCGGATCGAACGCGACCGGCTCGCCGTCGACGAGAATCCCTGCCAGATCGGCGTCGCCATGCGCCGCCGGAATCTGCGCGTCGCCCCGCACCTCGGTGATCGCCACGACTTCGCCGTCATCCGTATGGAAGGTGATACGAATGCGCGAGGTGCGCACCATCTCGAACGAGTACGTCGTTTCGTCGCCGTTCGAGACCATCTCGTTGCCCGGCTTGTCGCCGACGGTCGCGTACGCCCACGCCGCGTCGTTTTTCTGCTCGACCGGATGATGGGTCACGGACAGATCACGCACCGGCTTCCATGAAACCGCGTCATCCGACCCCGCATCCACGGAGCCGTCCACATCGAGATACTCGACATCCACGTGCTCCGGCAACACCACGCCGTCGCCGTCCAGGCAGTAGTACACCGTGAACGAGTCAAGCATGAACGGCGTCTCCTCGCCGTAGCCGAAGCGGTATTCCAGCCACGCCGTGTTCGACGGATCTCCGGCCGTCGACCAACGGTTTTTCAGGTTGTAGCCGAGGCGGGCGGTGTACGAGACGGTACCGTCCATCAGGTCAGCCACGTCCTCCTGCGCCTTCGGGTCGGCGTTGGTGTAGGAGGCGCGTACCTGCGGGTACACGTCGTTGCGGAACGAGAACAGGTCGCGGTTCTGCACATGCTCGTCGGTCACGCGAACATGCGCGACGGCACGGCGACCGGTCACCCCGGCGACCGCGCCTTCGACCGTGAACTCGCCCGGTGCGGCGACAGCCGTCGCGTCGATCGCATCCCACACGACCGGCAGGTCTTCCTTGAGTCCGTCGCTCCAGTAGACCGCGACGGTCGGGAAGGTCTCGGCCAGATCGGGCACGATATGCGTGATGGTCGCGATGGATACGTTGGCCACCGCGGATACCGCAACGACGACGATCGTGGCGTGTGCGGCCAGTCCGGTGTCGCCGACGGTTCCGGTGACGGTCACGCGACCAGGTTTGGCCAACGCATCGCCCGGGACCGGCTGCCAATCGACCGGAATCTCGGCATCGAATCCGTGGTCGAACGAGACAGTCGCCGCGGATGGCAGTTCGGGGGCCTCACCCACGATGGTACGCAACGTGACGTCACGCACGGCAGTCGGTCGCTTGGCATGCGTACCGTGCGCCACGGTGAGCGGCAGGGGAGCGCTGGCGACTACTGCGCCGCCGTAGGCGACGGTCGCGGTGACGTTCGCGGTTCCGGCGAGCACTGTGACGAGGGCATGATCAGCCCCGCCGGTCGCGGACTCGGTCCGACCGTAGGCAGGATCATCGGCGGCGAGCACGGCATGATTGGAGCTGTCGATGACAACGTGCGCGTCATCGAGGTCGATCGGCAGGCCGTTGGTATCGGTCGCGGAGACGACGACCGGCACGATCGTGTCTTCGACCGGATTGGCAACGGTCGCAGCGATGCTCACGTTGCCGACCGGAGCGGGGGCGATATCGAGACCGATCGTGTACGTGCGGCCTCGCTTGCCGTCTTCGGAAGTGACGTGTACGCGGTACGCGCCGTTCGGCCAGTTGGCCGGCGGCAGCACGTAGACGAGGTCGTTGCCTTCGGCTTCCGCCTCGATGACCGGCTTGGGCTGGTCGTAACGCTGGGCGAGCGTGTATTCGGTGCGTTCGGGATCGAAATCGGCAACTGGCTTGCCGTTGATGCGCAGCGAGCGAAGCGCAGGTTCGTTGATCGGCCGCTCGCCGTCGGCGAGGATGCGAACGGACGCATGCGCGGTCAGCGAGCGCGACGGACCGGACGCGCCGCCGGGCACTGCAACGGTTCCGGATACCGCGACAACGCCACCGCCCGCAGCATCGACACCATCGGGCAACGCATCCCACGTCACCGGCAACCGCATGAATCCGCCATCACTGGTGATCGCGGTTACGGCATCCGGCAACTCCACCGGGCGATCAGCGCCACCATCGTCGGCGACGGTCAACGCGACCGGCACTATGTCATCCACGGTCACCACGACCACATCAGCGAAGGTTTCACGTGAAACACCATCGCCGCAGTCGATCGCACCGCACACGCGGAACGCACCGGCCGCCGAACCGCAACCATCATCGACCGCATCCCACGTCACCGGCACCGCCCGCCTCGATCCGTCACCGAACCGTACGGTCACAGTCTCCGGCAACGTCGGCGCGACGCCCGCAACCGTACGCACGGCCACCGGCTCGACATCGACCACGTCACCGGCCGCCACGTTTCCGGCAACCGCAATCACGCACGACGCCTTCTTCAATCCCTTGCCACGCGCGGTCACGCGAATCGGCAACCCGGACCCGTCGGATGCGACGATCGCCACCACCAGACCGCTGTACGCGCGATGCGTGGCGGATTGCAGCGGCTCGGTGTTCGTCTGGCTGCCGTTGTCGGTGCCGAGCAGCCGGCCATGCTCCACGCTGAACGTCACCTCGTCGTCGGCACGCGGCACGGTCACGCCGATGTCGTCGGTCACGGCGGCAGTGACGTAGCTCAGATCCTTGCCGTCACCGGCGATCACGTGACGGTCGGCGGATAGCCGCAGAGCCGCCGGCGAACCCGGCGTGGCCTTGCTGTCACGCGCCACGATACGGCCCGTGGCATCGCGCGCCACGACCTCGATCACGCCCGGCTCGAACGGCACTTCCCAGTCGAGGCTGAGCTTGCGGCGACTCGGATTCGCCTTCGCGTAGCGGTACTGGAACGGCTTGTCCGCATGGGACGCATCCAGATGGAAGTCCGTGTCGAAGCTGTCGAATTCGCGCACGCCGAGCGATCGCCCGTTGAGGAACAGCTCGGCCGACGCCGCGTTCGTGTACGCCCACACGCTCACCGCCTCGCCGACGCTCCAGTTCCAGTGCGGCAGCAGATGCACCATCGGCGCATCGTCCGGGTCGGTCCACAGCGATTTGTAGATGTACCACTGATCCTTCGGGATGCCGGCCGTGTCGACCATGCCGTAGTAGGAGCGCAGCGGCGCAAGTACCGTGCCGTCGGACTCGGCCATGTCGGGCTTGGTCCAGTATGAGTTGGAGATGTACGGCGCAGGTTCGCCGATGTAGTCGAAGCCGGTCCATCCGAACTCGCCCACGTTGAACGGGATGTGGATGAGTCGCTCGAACGCGACGTCGATGTAATTGCCTCGCTTGCCGCGGATGTTGTAGGCGCTCAGCTCATAGGTCGTGTCATTCCACGACTTGCGGCCCGGCTCGAACTCGTACTTGCTGGTGTCGATCGGCGGCAGCACGGCCGGGCACTCGCTCACTTCGGTGGGGTAGACATAGTAGCCGCGGTTGGAGCAGATGTTCGCGCTTTCCGAGTTGACGATCACATCGTTCGGGTTCTTCTCGTGGACTTCGAGCATCTTGTCCTTGCTGATGTACGAGTAGCCGCGCACGTCCATGCGGTGATGGATGTCGTTGCCGATGCCGTCGATGCCCTTGGACAGGTAGGACGCGTCGTTGACGGAGTTCGGGCGGGTTGGATCGAGCAGGTGGCAGCGGCGCGTGAGGTCGGCCGCGATCGGCAGCTCGGATTCCTGCCAGGCGATTTCGTTGCCCATGCCCCACATGAATACGCTCGGCTCGTTGCGGTCGCGCAGGATCATGGCCTTGAGGTCTTCCGGGTAGTCCTGGGCGAAGTAGTTGGAGTAGTCGTTGCGGTTCTTCGGCGCGGTCCACATGTCGGTCAGCTCCTCGAGCACGAGCAGTCCGAGCCGGCTGCATTCGGCGACCTGCGTCTTGCATGCCGGATTGTGGCTGGTGCGGATCGCGTTGACCCCACCTTCCTTCATGATTTCAAGCTGGCGCGTGACGGCACGATGGTATGCGGCCGCACCGAGCGCACCTTGGTCGTGGTGCATGCACATGCCGAGCGCGCGCATGTTCACGCCGTTGAGGAACAGGCCGTGCTGCGGGTCGAGCGTGATCCAGCGCAGTCCGAAGCGTGTCTCGTACGTGTCGAGCACGGTGCCGTCGGCGGCGAGCAATGCGGTGCGCGCGAGGTATTGGTATGGGTCGGCGGTGTTCCACAAGTGCGGCTCGGCGATGGTGAGCATCTGTTCGGCGGTCGGTGCGGGCGCGTACTGTAAGTCGGCCGACGCAACGGATTCGTTGGCCGGCGCGGCAACGATACGACCAGTCATGTCAGTCGGCACCGCCGTGACGTCTGTCGTGTCTTCGGCGACGATATTGCCGTCCGCGTCGATGATGGTCGTGCGCAGCGTGACGGCTGTGGCGGCGGACGTTTCGTTGGCGATGGTGGTCTTGACGTTGACGTTGGCGACGCCGTGCGTGACATCGTCGGCCAGCGTCGGCGTGGTGATCTGCGTGCCGTACTGCGCGACGTGGATCGGATCGGTGACGATCAGCGTGATGTCGCGGTACAGGCCGGCACCGGCGTACCAGCGCGAGCTCGGCTCCTCGTTGACCGCACGCACGGTGACGACGTTGGGGTCGTCGCCGAAGCGCAGATGATCGGTCACGTCGAGTTGGAATGCGGTATAGCCATAATGGTGTTCGCCGACCTTGTCGCCGTTGATCCAGATCTCCGAACGGTCCATCACGCCGTCGAAGTCGAGCACGAACCGTTTGCCGGCGAGCGCGGCGGGGATGGTGAACGTCTTGCGGTACCAGCCTTCGCCAACCTTGAGGTAGCCGACGGTGGCGCGGGCGTTGCGCGAGAACCGCCCCTCCACGCCGAAGTCGTGGGGCACGGTGACCTCACGCCAGGAGGAGTCGTCGAAATCGGGGCGTTCCGCGCCGGACGGCGAGCCGCGGAAGAAGCGCCAGTCGCCATCGAAGTCGATGATCTGACGGCCGTCCGCGGACTCGACCAACGCCGGTTGCGGTTTGCTGACGGGAGGTTCGTAGGTGGTGAATTGCATGGGAAATGCTCCTTTGCGCATGGACACGAATGAAAAAGCGAAGTAGGGAAGGTGAGAGGGGAACCAATACCGTGCGCCGCAAAGAGAACGCCGGCGCACCAGAAAACAGGTATAGAAAAACCGGCGGTTTCCGACCCGGCAATCGGATCGGAAACCGCCGGCTGCAAACATCCGTCAAGCGAGAAACAGGAGTTGCACCTGACGGAAAATCAGATCACATCATCGAACCGAAGTCCAAGGTGAAGCGGCTCAGCCGCGGTTGGAGATGTTGATGATGTTGTTGTGGCCCCAGCACTCCTCGTACTTCATGCCGGCGAGATCCTCGACGACCTTGCGGGTCTCCGGGGTGACGTCCGCCATCGAGCCGCCTTCGCGCAGACGCTTGGCCTCGGCCACGAGCACCTTGTGGTTCTCGTCGTTGAGGTGCATGCGGTAGGTGAGGAAGTTGCCAAGCAGGGCGAGGACCATCGGGGTGAGGCAGTACATGTACAGCAGGGCGTTCACGGCGCCGGCGGGCTGGCTGTCGGCGTTGGACTGGAAGCCGACGAGCTGCAGGACGATGCCGGTACCGGCCACGGCGAGGGCCTGGACGACGGTGGACAGCGTCTCGGTGATGCCGGCGTACTGGCCTTCGCGGCGCTTGCCGGTGACGATCTCGTCGACGTCCGGTACGAAGGCCTGGATGTACTGCTGCGCGTTGACGATGCCGGAGTTGCCCAGTCCGAACGCGGTGATGAGCACGGTGAAGCCGATGGCCAGCTGGGTGGCGTTGAAGTTGCCCTTGGTCAGGCCCATCACGAGGATGGCACCGAAGATTATGGTGGTGATGTAGCCGCCGGCGCGGTAGGTCTTCAGGCCGCCGACCTTGCTGGTGGCCCAGCCCCAGAAGGTGACGAACGCGATGCCGAAGACGAAGCTGATGCCGGTGGAGACGGACACGGCCTGCGGGTTGAGCAGCAGCACGAAGATGATGAAGTAGGAGTTCAGAACGCCGCGCACGTTGCGGAAGATGATCTGGGTGAGGAAGATCCACAGGTAGTTGCGGAACGTACGGATGCGGACGACGGAGACGAAGTTCCAGAAGACGGAGACGATCTGCTTGAAGAAGTTCGTCTTGCCCTTGGCGTCCTTGTCGGCGGCGGCGACGTCGGTGGACGGGTCGTACGGACGTTCCTTGATGGCGAACGCGGCGAGGATGAGCAGGATGGTGCCGGCGATCGCGTAGATCATGGCGATCTTGAAGTACGGGTCCCAGGTCTTGGTGCCCCAGATCTGGAACAGATAGGCGTTGAGCATGGACAGGCCGAAGGAGCCGATGGCGCCGCCGATCTGGCCGCCGACGACGAGCTGGGCGCGATCCTTGGAATCATCGGTCATTTCGGACGGCAGGGCGTAGTCGATGGTAGTGACGCCCGGCCAGACGGCGAAGTAGCCGACGTTGAACAGGATGTAGGCCCACACCGGCATGTTCGGCAGCCACAGCAGCACGTAGAACAGGAGGTTCAGCGGGGCGAGGATGAGCAGCATGGCGCGGCGGCGGCCGAGCTTGCGGCCGATGGCGGTGGAGTACATGCGGTCGGACAGCCATCCCCAGATCGGGGAGATGACCGCGCCGGCCCACTTGCCGAACGCGAGCATGGTGGTCACGACGCCGACGCCGATGGCCATGAAGGACGTGTAGTAGAACATCTGCCACGTGTTGACCATCGTGGACATGGTGAACGACAGGCCGAAGAACGCGTATGCGATTTTCGCCCACGAGGACAGGCGACCGGTCTTGGTCGCGCCGCTCGCTATTGAGGTGCTAGTCATTGCTGACCTCTTTCTTTTTCTCCGTTGCTTTCCGTCCAATGGGAACCGGCATGGCTTCGCCCGTATGACGAGTGCAGGCGTTGCGTTGCGCCGGTGACCGAACGATGCCGGCATCACTGCCCGTATCGTTCCGAATAAGTAATTCGATTGAGACGGCTTGAATTGTTGCAAGACTTAATGTAGCACAATCCGGAACCTTCCGGAAATCATCCGGGCCGTTCGGCGTGTCTCATCGATAAGATGACAAGGACCGAAAGACGACGAGACATGAAAAAGGCCCGCGATACCGTGGTATCGCGGACCCTACGATCAGGTACCGAGACGGTTCGATTCGTCAACGGGCGGTGGACTCGCCCTCCACAAGCTCATACCCGACGGTCATGCATTGACGGGCGGCCTTGTCGTCGGGATGCTCGATGCGGCGCATGAGCAGATCCATCGCCACACGCGCCATCGTCGAGAAGTCGGTACGCACCGACGTAAGCGACGGGCTGTAATACCGGCCTTCCAGCACACCGTCGAAACCCATCACCGCCACGTCGTCCGGCACCCGCACGCCACGCTCGTTCAGACCGCGGATCACGCCGAGCGCGATGCCGTCGCTCAAGCAGTACAGGCCATCGAACGGCATACCGGCATCGGCCAGTGCATGCCCGGTCTCGATGCCTCCCTGCCGCGACCACTGTGACCGCACAAACGAGTCGTCGTCGAACCGCAATCCGAGCTTGCGGCACTCGTCTCGAGCCGATTCGTAGCGCAAGTCTCGCGAACCGGGATACACCCCCGGTCCGCTGTTGTCACCGACCACGGCGATGCGCGTGCAGCCGCGTTCGGCCAAATGCCGGATCGCAGCACGCGAACCGGCGGCGCTGGACGCGTTCACGGTGTCGTACGGGCACTCATCGTCGTAATTTTCCAGCACTACGGTGGGATGCTCGCGCAACAGCCGTTCGACGTGCAGCGCGTTGGTGGCGATGATGCCGTCCGACATCGGGAACGGGATCTTCTGCTTCGCGTCGTCGCGCACGAACTTCGTCAGCTCGATCAACATGTACATGCCGCGACGGTTGATCTCCTCGGCGAAGTATGTGGCGACTTCCGCAAAGTAGCTGCCCTGGATGCCCGACGTCAGAAACGTGATGGTATTGCTGCGCCCTGAACGCAACGAACGCGCGGAAACATTGGGCTTGTAGCCCATCTGCTCGGCGATGGCGCGCACGCGCAGCATGGTCTTGGCGCTCACATCGCCTCCGCCGCGCAACGCGTCGGACGCGGTCGTTTTCGACACACCGGCCTTGGCGGCCACATCCTTGATCGTCACCATCGCATACACACCTTTCCTGTACATCACGATCTTCCTCGCATATTACCCGGTGCAACGCATATGTTCGAATCGTTCCGGACGCCAATCGGACAAGGCCGGCGACGGATCTGCGCAGCCGGCCGGCGACGGCGTCAGCGCACAGCCGGGATGTGTGCGGCGGGATGGTGCAGCGTCTCGCGCACGAGCGGCACGTAGTACCGTTCCACGGCCTCCGGGCTGGGATGCGTGCCGTTGCCGGCAACGATCGGCTCGCCGTCGGCGTCCACCTCGTCAAAGCTCAGCGTCTTGCCGATCTCGCGGTCGCGCGTATCGAGCGGCGAATCCTCGAACATGTTCGCCACCGGGATGCCGAGTTCGCCGCAGATACGCACGGCCGTGCCGTAGACGGCGACCTGCACGTCCCAGTCGCGCTTCCACAGGCGGTGCACGGTCACGTACACGACCAGCGCGTCCGGCCAACGCTTGCGGATCAGTTCCGCGGTCATGCGGAACATCTCGCCGAATCGGTCGATGTCGAGATCGGTGTGCACCGCGTCGTTGACGCCGCCGTCGAAGATGATCACGTCCGGATCGACGTGCTCGGCTGCGGCGTTCTTGACCTGGCGCAGGATGTGGTGCGTGGTGTCGTGGTACGGGGAGTCCGGTTCGGTGAAGTCGATGATGGTCGATCCGTTGACCGCATGGCACACGTAGTCCATGCCTTCCAGCTCGGCCACGCGCTTGGGGAACGTGAACTTGGGGTAGTAGTGGCCGTGGCAGATGCTGTCTCCGAAGGAGAACATGAGTTTGCCCTTGAACGCGCCTTTCGCTGATGTCGTTGTCCATTGCTGACCTTTCCGATGATCGGTGATGATTGATGATCGCCGGCCGACGGCGAACGTTCCAGCGGCGGAACGTCAGCGACGGACGATGCGATTCCGAGCGATTCGGAACGTGACGGATAATCTGAGGTGATTCCCATACACGCCGATGCGCAAATCATTGTAAAACGAAGTATTATGGTTTTCAAAATCCATCCGGAACGTTCCGCGTTTCGTTTGGCCGATACCTCATACAAGCACCACATCCATCCAACGAAGGACAGCGTCGATGAAGATCTACGAAAACTTGAGCACACCAGGCCATCGCGCGATCACGCCCGCCGCGCCCGTCATCGTCGACAGCGCCTACCGGCCGTCCGAACGCGACCCGCACGCCGAACGCACCTGGCGGCAGGTCACCCGAGCCGTACAGGATCTGCGGCAGGACATCGCCATGACCACCGGCTCAATCGACTGGCATACGGTGCAGCAGCTGTTCGCCGACGATCCACAGGCCCAGGCCGATCGTCTCGCCGCAGCCGATCCGTCCGCGACACCGGCCCTGATCCGGCTCGACTCGCCAGAATCGGCACTGCGCCAATTCGGAGGCGACGCCCCGATCGATCGCGCCATCATCGTCGGTACCATCGGCCGCAGCGCGATCATCGACACGATCACCGCCAACGGTCGACTCGACGAATCCGAACAGATCGCCGACCGGCAGGAAGCGTTCGCGCTCAAGGAAGTCGATGATCCGATCCCCGGCGTCGCGCACGCGATCGTCATTGCCGGCAGCGACGCCCGCGGCACGATCTACGGCATCTACGCACTGTCCGAACGCATCGGCATCTCCCCGTGGTTCTGGTGGGGCGACGTACCGGTCGACGTACGCCCGATCATCGACGCGAACTACACGCACGCCTGCGTTGAACTCGGTCCGGCCGTGCCGTACCGCGGATTCTTCATCAACGACGAGGACTGGTCAATGGTCCGCTGGAACCGCAAGAAGTTCCCGAACCCGCAGATCGCGCCCGAAGTCAACTACTACCGCCACGTCTTCGAACTGCTGCTACGGCTGCGCGGCAACCTGCTGTGGCCGGCCATGCACCCCGAATCGGTCGCGTTCAACACGGCAACAGGAGAAGACGGCGTGCCGGTCAACGCGCGCGAAGCGGAACGGTACGGCGTCATCATGGGCACGCACCACTGCGAGATCCTGCTGCGCAACAACGAGGGCGAGTGGGACCAGTGGTACGCCGAGCACCACGAGCAGTACCACATGCGCGGCGCGTCCGTGCGCGAATCGTACGATTTCACGCTCAACCGCGAGGCGCTGCTCGCCTACTGGCGCGAGCGGCTGGAGACGAACAAGTCATGCGAGTGCTCACTGACCGTGGGCATCCGCGGCGTGCACGACGGCCGCTTCAACGTGGCCGAGCTCGACCGCTACCCGGGAGATACGACCGAGGAGAAGGAGGTCGCGTTCATGAAGGACGTGATCGCGGCCCAACGCGCGCTCATCGAGGAGGTGTACGGGCCGGCTGAGGCCGCGCGCATCCCGCAAGTGCTCATCACCTACAAGGAGATGAACGACGTGTACAACCACGGTCTGAGTCGGGTGCTGGAACAGCCGGAATACCGCAACATCACGCTGATGTGGCCGGACGACGACTACGGGTTTCTGCGGCAGGTGCCGACCGTTGCGGAGGCGGCGCGCGAGGGCGGCGCGGGCGTGTACTACCACAATTCGTATGTGGGCCGGCCGACGAACAACACCTGGCTCAACAGTTCGCAGCTGCCGCTGATGACCGAGCAAATGCGCCGCGCGTGGAACACCGGCATGCGCAGGCAGTGGGTCATCAACGTGGGCGACATCAAGCTGAGCGACATGTCGACCGAGTATTTTCTGCGGCTCGGCTGGAATCCGGACGCGTGCACGGCCGAGTCGATCGGCGCCGATTTCGTGCGCATGTTCGCGCGGCGCGATTGGGGCGCGGACAAGGCGACCGCGGCAGAACTGGCCGACTGCTTCGACGAGTTCAGCCAGCTGATCGCGATTCGCCAGCCCGGGTTCAATCTCGCCAGTCTGAATCCGGAAGGCGTGGCCGCCGGGATCGATCTGGAGGAGTTCGCGTTCAATCCGTCCTCCTTCGGCGACGAAGCGCAACGCTGGCTCGACCGGTGTGCCGCGCTGACCTCGCGCGTGCGACGCGTGGCAGACGCGCTGCCGGACGCGCGACGCACGGCGTTCTTCGAGCAGTGGTATTACGCGGTGCTGTCGCAGTCCGATACAGCGGCCGAGTACGTGAACTTTTGGGAGGCGTGGGCCGCGTTCCACGACGGACGAATTGGCGATGCACGGCGGTACATCGCATTGTCGAAGGCGGCCCGCGATGCGATCATCGCGCGCAACGACGAGCTGGATGCGATCAACGACGGCAAATGGGCGGGATTCATCAAGTACGACACGCACTTGGGCGACGATCATGATCTGATCGAAGATGACCAGTATCCGAACGTCGAGATGGACGACGGTGATTCCGACGGTGTCGAGGACACCATCGGCGGGATCACTGCGACAAGCAACGACTCAGCCAGGCCAGCCGGCGTCCCGGCCGAGCCAGTCGGCGCGGCACCGTCCGAATCCGCACCGCTCGGATTCGTCGCGACCGACGGCATCGTCGCATGCGAGGCCGAGCATCCGACCCGCATCATCCCCGGCATGGACGGCTCGTATTGGGCGCCGATTGCGAACGAGGGCCAGCATGGCGACACGATGAAGGCGTTCCCGGACCGTGGCATCAGCCGCCCCGGCGAAGGCGCGACGCTCGAATATCAGGTATGGTTCGAGCGGTCCGGCACCGTGCGCGGCACCATCAACCGTCTGCCTACGTTCAACGAGGGAGTCGAGGACGACGGCACGCCGCGCGGTTGCCGTCTGGCCGTGCACGTCAACGGCGACGAGCCGATCGTGCTGGCTGGCAACAACGCGTGGGGCGAGTCGCGCAACCGCCATTCGCTGACCACCGTGTGGGAGCGCAACATCATCCGTGGCTACGAGCCGCTGCAGTTCGAAGCCACGGTGCATGCCGGCTGGAACACGCTCGCTATCGAACGCGTCGACGCATCCGTCGTCATCGACCGCATCGTGCTCGCCGCCAAACCGCTGCCGCGATCCTTCTACGGTCCTGACGAATCCCGTCGCATCTCCGTATCTTATCGATGAGATACACTATATCACAACGATTCCGCCCCGCCTCTAGTTCAAGGACGAACCAATCATGACTGACATCACCGAATATATCGATCAGGACTACGCCGGCAACGGCCGGCAATCACAGAAACTGTATCTTGCCATACCGGCCGGCGCGTCAGCCGGCCATCCCGTTCCCGTCGTGATCTACATCCATGGCGGAGGCTGGATCGGCGGCACCTTCGCACCCGGTTCCACCGGACTGGCGACCGGCCGCGACGACACGAACGCGTTCCTCGAAGCCGGATATGCGGTCGCGGTCATCAACTATCGACTCTCGACCGAGGCGCGATGGCCGGCGCAGATCCATGACTGCAAGGCCGCGGTGCGCTTCCTGCGAGCGCACGCGGGGGAGTACGGCATCGATCCAGATCGGATCGTGGCGTGGGGCGCGTCGGCCGGAGCGCATCTCGCACAGTTCCTCGGATTCACGAACGGCGATGCGCGGTACGACGACCCGGCATCGGCCGCATCCGGCGTCTCCAGCGACGTGAATCTCGTGATCGCGGCGTTCGGCATCAGTGACATCAGCCGGTGGGTGCTTCCCGGACCGCGTTATGACGAGGTCGAGGACTACAAGACGAAACTGCTCGGCGCCGGGTATACGCAGGAGGCCGCGCATGACGCCAGTCCGATCGACCACGTGCACGCCGGCATGGCGCCGATGCTGCTGGCTCACGCCGACGACGATGCGCTCGTGCCGTGCGACCAGACGCATTGGCTGGAGGCCGCGATCCACGAGGTCGGCGGCGGCGCATCGATCGAGACCTGGTATCCGCACACCGGCGGCCACGGCGATCCGCGCGTCTGGCGCGCACCGGAAGCCACCGACCGGTTCATCGACTTCTGCGACCGTCACCTGCGGTAGCCGTCGAGCCACCACGAATACTTTCTGCCGCCACTGCCGCAAACCGCAAACCGTCACCATGCGCGCGCGATCACGAGCGCGCACTCAGTGACATTGGGACATCCCGTCCATCGGAACAGCGTGAGCCGCGTTCCGGACAATCGTTTGCCGAAACACGGTCTCGCACTGCTCTCACACTGTGTCCGGATGCGGTCATGCCGCCTTGTGCAGGGCATTGATCACGTTGTTGTGGCCCCAGCATTGCTCATAGGGCATGCCGGTCAGGCTTTCGACCAGGGCGCGCGTCTCGTCCGTCACGTCGGCCATCGAACCGCCCTCGCGCAACCGCGCGATCTCGGCCAGCAGCAGCCCGTGGTTCTCCTTGTTGAGCTTGAGCCGGTAGGTGAAGAGTATGCCGAGCAGACACAGCATGATCGGAGCAAGGCAGTACATGACCGTGATGGCCGTCATCGTGCCGGCCGGCTGTGTCTGCGCGCCCTCGATGAAACCGGTCGCCTGCAAGACCCAGCCGATGAGCACCGTCTCGACCGCGGCGAAGATGTCGTCAATGGTTGCGTTGACGGACGCGTACTGTCCTTCACGCCGCTTGGATGTGATGATTTCATCCACGTCGGGAATGAACGTGTACGTGTACTGCGTCGCGTTCACCACGCCCGTGATGCCGAAGTTCATGAACAGGCCGAGCACGATGAACGCGACGGCCTTGGCGCCGGACGACAGTTGGGACGAGAACATGGCCAGCATGAACAGCGACAGGAACACGCCGATCACCTCGAAGCCGCCGATCCGGTAGGCGCGCGGGCCGCCGACTTTCGCGGTAAGCCACATGAAGAACGTGAGGCACGCGATGCCGAACATGGTGTTCACGCCGGTGGCGAGCGAGACGGTCTGCGGATCGAGCAGCAGCACGAAGATCACGAAATACGTGTTGATGGTGCCGCGGATGGCGCGAAAACACTGTTCGGACAGATACAGGCCGAGATAGTTGCGGAATTCCCGCACCCGCATCACGGACACGAAATTCCAGATCATCGAGACGATGCGCTGCCAGATCGGCAGTTTGTCACCCGTCGTCCCGCCATCGGCTTCGGACACGTCGGTCGACTCGTCGTATGGCCGCTCCTTGATGGTGAAGAAGCCGACGACGAGCACGCCCACACCGATAGCACCGTAGATCATGGCCATCTTGAAGTACGAGGTCCACGTGTCCTTGCCCCAGAGGATGAACAGGTACACGTTGAACAACGACAGGAACGTGCTGCCGATCGCGCCGGCGATCTGGTTGATGCCGACGAGCTGCGCGCGTTGGCTGGAGTCCTCGGTCATTTCGGACGGCAGACCGTACTGGATCGTAGTCAGGCCGGCGAGGAAGACCCAGTACAGCAGACTGGAGGTGAAGTATGCGGCGACCGGCAGCCCCGGAATCCACATGATGGCGTAGAACAGCGCGTTGAGCGGCACGGCGATCAGCATGATGGACCGGCGGCGGCCGATGCGGCGGCCAATCCTGGTGGCGTACATGCGGTCGGACAGATATCCCCAGACCGGGCCGATCACCGAGGCGATGATCTTGCCAGCGGCGATGAGCGCCGTGGTGGCGGCGACCGGGATGCCGAGGAATGTGGTGAAGTAGAACAGCTGCCATGTACCGATCATGGTCTGCATGACGTATGACAGCGAGAACGTGGAGTAGCCGAGCTTGGCTTTCCACGACAGTGGCGGCAGCACATCCTGCCGATGATTGCGTTGAGACATCATTGTCCTTTCCTGAATACTCGATACACCCCACAATATCCGGTTCGTTCCGGATTTACAAATCGTCTACATTCCAGTCAATTAACGAACTTTTATACCGCAAAAACTATGGTAATCTGTATTACAAGCAGGAACGTTCCGACATATATCGGCCGTCATATCCATGTCATCGCCGGTCATATTACAGTGCTCGCGCCGGCGGCAAAACATGGCATGGCGACGCGGGGCGATCACCGCGGCCATAAGCTCGATGGGCGAGCGTACAGGGAGGCAAATCGGTCATGATCAACGTGCTGTGCTTCGGCGATTCCAATACGAACGGTTCGAATCCGGCGGGCGGCCGCCATCCGCGCGACGTGCGCTGGACCGGCCGCCTGCAGCGGCTGCTCGGCGACGACTGGTATGTGATCGAGGAGGGGCTCGGCGGGCGCACCACCGTGTTCGACAATCCGATCGAACCGCATCGCAACGGACTTGCGGCGCTGCCGGGCGCGCTCATCACGCACCGGCCGCTCGACTACGTGATCATCAGCCTCGGCACGAACGACATGAAGGCCATGTTCCACGCGGACGCGCGCGTGATCGCGGCCGGACTCGACATGCTCGTCCACGAGGTGAAGATCACCGACAACCGCGGGGCGCCGGCGCCGCGCATCGTCGTCGTCTCGCCGATTTATATCAAGCCCGGCATTTCGACCAGCGGGTTCATCGGCTTCGACGAGGGCGCGGTCGAACTGTCGCACCAGCTGTCGGGGGAGTACCGGCGCGTGGCCGAACGGCAGGGATGCCTGTTCCTCGACGCCGCGCAGGTCGCCGAGCCGAGCGATCTCGACCAGCTGCACATGGACGGCGAGAACCACGCCAAATTCGCCGACGCGATGGCCGCGCTGCTGCGCGAGGATTGGGCGGCGCGTCACTGAACCTCGCCGACGCGATCACCGTCACCATGTTCGAACGATCATGATATGGACGCGAACATAGTGACGGTTACGACCGCCAAACAACGCATGAGGCCTCGTTCCGGGCAGGCGTAATCCCGGAACGAGGCCTCATGCGTTGTTTGGTGTTCAGTTATGAAGGGAAGCCGCGGGAGCAGGAGAGATTGGATGGAAGAAAGACCACTCCCGCAGCGAGCTCAGCGAGCCGAGATCATCAGCCCTTGTGGGTCGCGTTGATCACGTTGTTGTGGCCCCAGCACTGCTCGTACGGGATGCCGGCGAGATCCTCGACGACCTTGCGGGTCTCATCGGTGACGTCGGCCATCGAACCACCGTTGCGCAGGCGGGCAGACTCGGCGACGAGGATGTCGTGGGTCTTCTCGTTGAGGTGCATGCGGTAGGTCAGCAGGATGCCGACGAGGGCGAGCACGACCACGGTGCCGCAGTACATGTAGAGCAGCACGTTGACGACGGTCGCGGACTGGGTCTTGACGTCGGCGCCGGACTGGAAGCCGACGGCCTGCAGGATGACGCCCACGAGGATGGTGACCACGGTGTTGACGATGACCTCGAGCGTGGACTGGATGCCGGCGTACTGGCCTTCACGGCGCTTGCCGGTGACCAGCTCGTCGACGTCCGGGACGAAGGACTGCACGTAGGTCTGCGCGTTCACGATGCCGGAGTTGCCGAGCGTGAACAGCGTGATCAGGATGGTGAAGACCAGCGTGACGGTCGCCTTCGGCAGGGAGGAGACGTTCAGCGCGAGGATGTAGATGCCGACGAACAGCGCGATGGTGAACCAGGAGCCGATGCGGTAGGCGCGCATGCCGCCGAGCTTGGTGATGATCGTCGCCCAGATGACGACGCAGACCATGCCGAACAGGAAGCTGAAGCCGGTGGACAAGGAGACCTCGGCCGGGGTCAGCAGCAGCACGAACATGATGAAGTAGGCGTTGATCTGGCCGCGGACGGTACGGAAGGTCATCTGCGACAGGAAGATGCCGAGGTAGTTGCGGAAGGTCTTGATGCGCAGCACCGAGAGGAAGTTCCAGAAGACGGAGACGAGGCGGCCGAAGAAGCCGACCTTCTCGGCGTTGCCCTTGTCGGCGGAGGAGATGTCGGTGGTCTCGTCGTACGGACGCTCCTTGATGCACAGCGCGCCGATGACGAGCAGCGCGGTGCCGAGCACGGCGTAGATCATGGCGATCTTGAAGTACGGCTGCCAACCGTCGGCGCCCCAGATCTTGAACAGGTAGGCGTTGACCATGGAGAGGGCGAAGCCGCCGACGCCGCCGCCGATCTGCTGGACGGCCACGAGCTGGGCGCGATCCTTGGAATCATCGGTCATTTCGGAAGGCAGCGAGTAGACGACGGTGTTGATGCCCGGGTAGACGCCGTAGTAGATGACGTTGATAACCAGGTAGTACCACACCGGCATGTTCGGAACCCACAGCAGCACGTAGAAGATGAGGTTCAGCGGTGCGGCGATGAGCAGCGTGCCCTTACGACGGCCGACCTTGCGGCCGAAGGAGGTGGAGTACATACGGTCGGAGATGTAGCCCCAGATCGGCGTGATGAAACCGCCGATGGCCTTGCCGACCGCGAGCATCGTGGTGACGATGCCGATGGAGATGGCGAGCGGCTGGGTGTAGTAGATCATCTGCCAGGTCATGACCATGGTGGTCATGGTGAACGACAGCGGCAGCAGCGCGTAGGTGAACTTGGTCACCCACGTCAGCTTGCGGCCGACTGCGGGAGTCGAACTGGACATTTCGTGTTCTCCTGTTTCTCTGCGGAAAATCGCGCGCGGCAAGGTCACGGGCTGTTTGCGGTGCGGCGTGATCTTTGGTTGCGGGTGGACTGCTCCGTCCGTTTCCACGTTCCCCCGCAGAGTCTTATCGTTGAGATTCTGCGGTTCGATTTCCCTTACTTGATGTTTGCAAAACCTACCTTACCACAAATCTCATCGATAAGATTATTTTTGCGATTCCGGCGTGTCGCAAACGTTACCGATACGTCTGCAACCGCAGAAGTCGCTTCTACACAATGAGGCTCGACGCCTTATGACGCCGAGCCTCA
The DNA here is from genome assembly GCF_010667685.1 of Bifidobacterium aerophilum. GTDB lineage: Bacteria > Actinomycetota > Actinomycetes > Actinomycetales > Bifidobacteriaceae > Bifidobacterium > Bifidobacterium aerophilum. The sequence continues at coordinate 79,197 of NZ_WHZW01000010.1, forward strand.
TTCATCAAAAATCAGGGCAGTGAATACCCCGGCGACATGCTCCACGAGAAAAAGTCTATGTTGCGCACCATAAATACCCGTGGTGGTACAGCCTGTCACCGCTCTTATTATGACACAGTTCCTCCCATTTTTCACATGCGCAACCGACCGCAACCGCACATTCCAGTATTCTGAGACACATCTCTTCGACTCCGTTGGTACCGGACGAAAGGAGAACGGTGCACACCGAAAACCATCAAAAATCAATAGTGATAAGGAGGAATCCCATGGGTTCCAAAGAACGCAAGCCGAATAACGGCAATTCCGAAATGTTCCCCGTCATTGCGGCGGCATCGTCTGTCGCCTTGGCCGGTCAAATATCGCCAACGCTGGCATGGGTCACTTACGTGGCCGTTCTGGTATACGCTGCGGTAACTGATCGAAGCAACAAGCGGAAGTAACCGAACGGTTTCTTTACGTTCCCCAGCCTCCGCTGGGGGACGTTCCTTATCCACGTCTCACCCACGCCGGGCGACGTTGATGACGTTGTTGTGGCCCCAGCACTGCTCGTACGGCATGCCGGTCAGGCTCTCGACCAGCGCGCGCGTATCGTCCGTCACGTCGGCCATCGAACCGCCCTCGCGCAACCGCGCGATCTCGGCCAGCAACAGCTCGTGGTTCTCCCGATTGAGCCTCAGCCGGTACGTGAACACAATGCCGACGATGCAGATCACGATCGGCACGAACGAGAACAGGCACGCGAGCGCGAACACGGTCTGCGGCGGCTGCGACTGCGCGCCCTCCACGAATCCGGTCGCCTCCAGGACCAGGCCGATCACGATCGTCTCGGCTGAGGAGAAGATGTCGTCGATCGTCGAGTTGATGGCCGCATACTGCCCCTCGCGCCGTTTGGACGTGATGATCTCGTCCACGTCGGGGATGAACGTGTACGTGTACTGCGTAGCGTTCACCACGCCCGTGATGCCGAAGTTCATGAACAGGCCGAGGCCGATATACAGCACGGCGCGGGTGCCGGTCGGCAAGGCCCCGGCGTTCATCGCGAGCACGAACATCGCGAGGAACACGAAGATCACCTCGATACCGCCGAGACGGTACGCCCGCGGGCCGCCGATGCGCGCGGTGACCCACATGAAGAAGCCGACGCACGCGATGCCGAACAGCAGGTTCACGCCGGTGGCGAGCGAGACGGTCTGCGGGTCGAGCAGCAGCACGAAGATCACGAAGTACGTGTTGAGCGTGCCGCGCACGGTGCGAAACATCTCCTCGGACAGATACAGTCCGAGATAGTTGCGGAATTCCTTGACCTTGAGCACGGACAGGAAGTTCCAGACGACCGAGACGAGCCGCTGGCCGAAGCCGAGACGGCCGTTTGCGGCAGCATCGTCGTCGCCGACGTTCACGTCCGCGTCGGACACGTTGGTCGATTCATCGAACGGCCGCTCCTGGATCGACAGGAACCCGAGCAGCAGCACGGCGGTGCCGATGATGCCGTACAGCAGGGCCATGTTGAAGTACGATTCCCAGTTGTCCTTGCCCCAGATGGTGAACAGGTAGACGTTGAGCACGGACAGGAACGTGCCGCCGATCGCGCCGGCGATCTGGTTGACGCCGACGAGCTGCGCGCGCTGGGTCGGGTTCTCGGTCATCTCGCTCGGCAGACCGTACTGCACGGTGGTGATGCCGGCGAAGAACGCCCAGTACAGCAGGTTCGCGAAGAAGTAGACCGGAATCGGCAGGTTCGGGATCCACAGCAGCAGGTAGAAGACGAAGTTGGCGGGGATCGCGAAGATCAGGATGGACCGGCGGCGGCCGAACCTGCGGCCGAGCGCGTTGCGGTACATACGGTCGGAGATGTATCCCCAGACCGGTCCGATGACGGACGCGACGATCTTGCCGGTGGCGATGAGCACGGCGGTGACGGCCATCGGCACGTTCAGGAACGTGGTGAAGTAGAACATCTGCCACGTGACGATCATGGTCTGCATGACGTACGACAGCGAGAACGTGGAGTAGCCGAGCTTGGCCTTCCACGGCAGCGGTTTGACGGTGGCTTCGGCGGCTGACTGGCGGCCGTGCGGCGCACGTGATGACTGTGACATCGGTGTTCCTCCTGCTTCGTTGCGTCTGCGGTTGCTCGTCAGACCCGTGCGGCCTGGCCGTGCGGCGTGGTGTCGGTTCGCGGGTTACGCCGCGATGGCATGGCCCGGATCTGCCCCGTGGTGTCGCGACTTCGCGACACGCCGTTGATGCATCGTTCGTTGATCTGGTTCAAAACTATATCATCGTTAAGATTTTCGCGCCATCAACGGCGTTTTGGCAGCCTATCAAATCAACATTTTTCAACAATCTTATCGTTGAGATGATATGCTGGTTCACGTCACATAGAAGTTCACCGGATCCCCTCACAAAGGAAGCCGGTTCAACACGCAATGCTGCACCAAGCTCGCTCATCACAAGTCAATGGAGGTCTTACGATGACGACAGACACCAACCCGACCGACGCGTTCCCGCAGCGCGCCAACGATTTCAACCACGGATGGCGCTTCTTCCGCGGCACGCCGAACGGCGCGGAGAAGCCGGCCTACGACGACGCCGACTGGCGCCCCGTCACCCTGCCGCACGACTACGGCGTGGAAGGCAAGTTCTCGCGCAACGCCCGCGCCACCGTCGGCTACCTCAAGGTCGGCGAAGGCTGGTATCGCAAGACCTTCGTCGCCCCGGAGTCCCTCGCCGGCAAGCGCGTCACCCTCGACTTCGACGGCGTGATGGACCGCGCCGAAATCTGGCTCAACGGCGTCAAGATCGCCGAGCACCACTACGGCTACACCGCGTTCAGCATCGATCTGACCGGCAAGCTCAAGCTCGGCGAGGAGAACGTCATCACCGTGCGCTCCAACAACGAGGAGCCGAGCTCGCGCTGGTACGCCGGCGCCGGCATCTACCGCGACGTGACGCTCACCGTCACCGAGCCGGTCCACGTCGCACGCTTCGGCACGCAGGTCACCACTCCGACGCTCGAATCCGACGTCAAGGACGGCATCGCGAACGTGCACGTCGCCACGATCGTCGCCAACGAAACCGCCACCGACGCGGCCGTCATCCTGCGCAACGAAATCATCGACGCCGACGGCACCGTCGTCGCCGCCGTCTCCGATCACGTCACCGTCCCCGCGAACACGCCGGACACCACGCACGCGGCCGCCCACTACGACGACGCGGACGCGGCCAACCGCTACGAGCAGACCGTCACCGTGTCCGAACCGCACCTGTGGAGCACGTCCGACCCGTACCGCTACACGCTGCGCACCACCGTGCTCTCCGAGTCGGGCGACGAGATCGCGGATGCGACCGAATCGAAGATCGGCCTGCGCTGGATCACGCTCGACCCGGCGTCCGGCCTGTATCTCAATGGCGTGAACATGCGCGCGCTCGGCATGTGCATGCACCACGATCTCGGCGCGTTGGGCGCGGCCACCTACCGCCGTGCCGTCGTGCGCCAGCTTGAGATCCTCAAGGACGCGGGCGTCAATGCCATCCGCACCAGCCACAACCCGTGCTCGAAGGTGTGGGCCGAGGAGTGCAGCCGCATGGGCTTCCTGCTGCTTGAGGAGCTCACCGACATGTGGACCGCGCCGAAGAACCGCAACGACTACTCCAACTACTTCGCACAGGACTACCCGGAGGATCTCGCCACGATGATCCTGCGCGACCGCAACGAGCCGTGCGTGTTCATGTGGGGCATGGGCAACGAGGTCGCCTGGCAGGAGGCCGAGATCCCGATCGCGGCCGACCTGACCCGCCGCTGCCACCTGCTCGACCCGACCCGCCCGAACTCCGTCAACGACGCGTCCTACCTGTCCAAGGGCATCGACGGCATCGGCAACAAGATCCACGAGCAGATGGACGTGCGCGGCTACTCCTACATCAACCGCGACCAGATGGAGAAGGTGCACGAGAAGCACCCGAACGACGTCATCCTCAACTCCGAATCCGGCAACTGCACGCCGTGCCGCGGCTTCTACGTGCACCCGACGATCCTGACAGACGAATGGCAGCTGCGCGGCCGCGACTACCCGTTCGCCAAGGGCCGCCGGCCGTGGACGGAGGACACGTACGAGATCTCCGACTACAACGTCACCACGAACCGCGGCTACCCGCTCGACATCGCGTTCGACCGTCTCGTGAACCTGCCGTTCAACGTCGGCGAGTTCGCGTGGACCGGCTTCGACTACATCGGCGAGCCGGCGCCGTACATCTCGAACTTCTACTGGAACAAGCCTGAAATGCCGGAGTCCGACGGCACCGTGCTCGCGCCGTTGCGCTCGTACTACGGCATGGTCGACACGGCCGGCTTCCCGAAGAACCCGTGGTGGCTGTACAAGGCGCTGTGGACCGATCCGGAGGATGCGCCGATGGTGCATCTGCTGCCGCACTGGAACTGGGACGAGGGCGAGTCGGTGGCCGTGTGGGCCTACACGAACGCCGCGTCCGCGGAGCTGTTCGTGAACGGCCGCTCGCTCGGCAAGCGCGAGTTCGAGTCGCACGAGGCGACGTTCCATCTGAGCAACAAGTACGCCGACAAGCCGTTCGAGTACCGCTACCAGAAGAACGGCAACGAGCCGAAGCAGCTGACCCTGCAGTGGGAGGTGCCGTTCGAGCCGGGCACGGTCGAGGTCGTTGCGTACGACAAGGCCGGTAAGGTCGTCGCCCGCGATTCGATCACGACCGCCGGCGCACCGGCTGGAATCAAGCTGGTTCCGGACCGTCATGTGATCGATGGCGACGGTCACGACCTGAGCTTCGTCGAGGCCGACGTGATCGACGATGCCGGCGTGATCGTGCCGCGCGCGAACAACGAAATCGTGTTTCACGTGGAACACGGCGTGCTGCTGGGCACCGACAACGGTTATCAGGCGAACACCGAGCCGCTGCAGTCCCCGGTGCACTCCGCATACTCCGGCAAGGTGCTGGCGATCGTCGCGTCCGACGGCTCCGGCAAGCCGATTCGCGTGACCGCAACGGCCAAGGGCCTGCGCTCCGATTCGGTCGAGGTGTTCCTGAGCGAGTCCGTGACCGACAAGGCTGCCGACGCCGTGCTCGAGGTGCGCGACGCCGCGGTGCGTGTGCGTGCCGGTGAGACGCCGGCGTTGCCGCAGACCGTGACCGCGCTGCTCGCCAACAACTCCCGTGCCGAAATCCCAGTCGAATGGGCCACCTCCGAGCTGCTCGACCAGGCCACCGCAGCCGCCGCCAAGTCCGGCGCGCAGTCCTTCGTCATCAACGGCGAGGCCGCCGGCCTGCCGGTGCACGCGACCGTCACCGTCGCGCATCCGCTCGCCGCACGTCCGGTCACGCTGGCCGCCGCAGCCGGCACCGATCCGGTACTTCCGGCCCGTGCGATGGTCGTTTTCGACGACGGTAGCGAGACCGACGCTCCGGTCGCATGGACGCCGTCCGGCAACGGCACGTTCAACGGCGAGATCGAAGGCTACGACCTGACCGCAACCGCCACCGTGCGCACGCTGGCATCCGCCGACGACGCCGCGCACGACACGACCGACCTCGCGTCGATCACCGTGGACGGCAAGCCGCTCGCCGACTTCGCCGCGGACACGCACCGGTACACGCTGCACCGCGCGTACACCGATCCCGCGCCGGTCATCGAGGTCACCGCGGCCGACAACGCGACCGCGTACGTCGTGCCGCCGCTGCACTACCCGTACGGTTCGTACGTCGTGCGCGTCACGTCCGAGGACGGCGAGCAGCACAACTCGTACGCGCTCGATCTCGACGTGCCGCCGGCACCGGTCGCCGAAGTGACGATCGTGCCGCCGACGCACACGCTGGCCGAGGACGACACCGTTACGCTCGAGGCCCGCGCGACCGACGAGGTCGGCCGTCCGATCGAATTGGCAATGAACGACGACGCGACGGTCACGTTCGCATCCAGCGACGAATCCGTGGCCGGCGTGACCGATGACGGCACCGTCGAGGCCCGCCTGAGCGGCACCGCGAACATCACCGCGTCCGTCACCTACGGCGGCGTGACCAAGACCAGCGCGCCGGCGATCGTCACCGTCACGGCCGGCAGCGAACCGAAGACCCCGGTCAAGACGACCGTCGCCAACGTGCGCACCGTCGCCGGCACCACGCCGACGCTGCCCGCCACCGCGATCGTCACGTTCGGCCACGGCGTCGACGCGCCGCTGCCGATCGTCTGGGAACCGGCGTCCGACGCGGTCTTCGCCACCGCCGGCACGGTCACGCTGCGCGGCAAGATCGCGCGGTTTGATCGCGACGTGACGACCACCGTGCATGTGGTCGAGGTCGCCGCCGTGCAGACGGTATCCCTCGCGACGATCACCGGCATCGAGCCGCTCATCCAGGAGGACGTACCCGAAGTCACCGTCTACTGGTCCGACGGCGCGAAGGAACAGCGCCCGGTCACGTGGGATGTTCCGGAAGCGGCCACGTACCGCCATCCGGGCACGTTCTCGCTGCTCGGTACGGTCGAAGGCATCGAGGAGCAGGCCGTCGCGCACGTTCGCGTGACCGACGATCACGAGCAGAACCGCGATCTGTTCTCGTACCGCAACGACGTGTACCCGCAGGTGCGCGCCTCCTACACGAACCCCGACCCGAAGGCGCAGGAGGACAGCTCGCTGCTCATGGACGGCATCGTCTCGTACACGCCGCGTGTGGGCTACAACCTGAAGAACCGCTGGTCCACCACCGGCGATCCGTCGCGCACCGCATGGCTGGAGTACCGCTTCGGTTACGGCGAGGAGACGCCGTTCATCCTCGGCGCGTTCACCGTGTACTACTGCCTGGACGGCGAGCACGTGGCGCTGCCGGAGCACGTCGGCGTCGAATATCTCGACGCGAATGGCGACTGGCGGCCGGTGCGTAACCTGACCGTCACGCCGCATCCGGTCGAGCAGACCAACGACGCCGCGTGGGTGTACGCGACCGTCGGCGACAAGCCGGGTTCGTCGATGTCGTCGAAGGGCGACGAGACGACCTACTCGTTCGACATGGTGCGCACGTCGCGCATCCGGATCACGTTCGAGTCGGCCGAGGACGCGGTCGTGGCGATCACCGAGGTGCGCGGCGACGCGCAGATCCCGGCGCTCAACTCCGACGCGACGATCGCAGGCCTGACCGTGGACGGCGAGGCGCTGGCCGGATTCGACCCGGCGGCCGAAACCGTGCACGTCGCGGCCGGTCATGAGTCGAGCCTCGCGGTGCTGCCCGCCGGCAACAACGCGGCCGTGACCGTGGTGCCCGGCGCCGACGGCTCCGGCAATGCCGAAACGCAGGTGATCGTCACCTCCGAGGACGGCACCGCCACCCGCACCTACCACGTCGTCTTCGACAAGTAGGAGATACGGTAACGGTCGCGGGATGGAAAATCCGTCTCATATTCCATCCCGCGACCTCACCACCACCTTTTCAGACCCACCACAACCGAGGTGATGCCTATACGACCACATCCGCTTAGCTGATCAGCCGTCTCTTGTTTCCATCCTGCTTCAGACGGCCGCACGAAGCCTCCGCACAACCCCGCGGAGGCTTTGCCATATCCGGCCATATGTCAGTCAACCGTCACCTTCCCTTAACCCAACCGCAATTATCTTAACGATGAGATACGCTATGCTGGACGTCAGCCAAGCAGGGGAGGAGGTGACGCACGATGGATATTCTCAAGTACGTGAAGCGCGGACTGGTCATGACCGGATTCGCCAACATGAAGCACATGGACGACGACATGGCCAAGACCATGATCACGATCGCCCGCGAATACGATCAGGACAGGTAACCCAACCATCAACGAAGCTGATCATTCAGGACAATGGCGTCCGCTTTTCATCGTACTTACATATATTCCGCACACCGCACCGTCACCATGTTCGAGCGATCGCGACACAGACTCGTACATAGTGATGATTCAGACCTCTCAAATATCACTATGTACGAGCCGACGTCACGATCACTTGAACATAGTGACGGTTGCCGTTCAGCACACAACCGATGTGAACAATCTCACGCATGGTTCCGGTGCGAGTCGCGCGTTGCACACCAAGAACGTCGGCATAGCGCTGATTGTCGGCGTCGACAGGGGACAGCAACGCCGATAAACGCACACCAACGATGTTGAACCGCACCTCGATTGTCGGACTGGAATAATCCAAGTTCGATGATCGGAAGTACGGTTCATTCACCGCTCACGGCCCCTCGGCATTACGCCCCCGAAACTCGCGAATCCCAACATGGCAACTCCCGCGTGCTTACATGCAAGGATTGTTGTAAGCAGACAAAAGGAGGGTGCGCGGCATGACCGGTGCCAGAAAACCCGTGTCACGCCCCGATCAGGCCGAGCATCTGCGGCACGCTCTTCTTGCCGAACTCGACCTTCTGCTCGCCGCCCTGGTTGATGACGATGCACGGCACGCTCATCGCGCCGTACTGGTCCTTCAGCTCGGGGAAGTGCGAGATGTCGTACGCTTCCGCTCGCACGCCGGGGTTGAGCGACGCGATGCGCTGCGAGGCGAGCACCGTCTCCGGGCACATCGTGCAGGTGAGCGACACGAGGATCATGATGTCGGTCGGGCTGGCCGCAGTCGCACGTTCGCGCAAGTCGTCGTCGATCGGCTGGCCCGGGCCGGCCGCGTTGTACAGTCCCAGCACGAACGAGTTGAACTCGTGCCCGCTCGGCACGCCGTGGAACGCGAGTCCGGTCGCCGTCAGTCGGCCGGCGGACTCATCCCACACGCACAGACGCACGGCAGGACGCGCGACCGGCAGCAGCCCGGCCGGGTCGAATTCGGCGCGACCGTTGTCGTCCAGCGATCCGTACACCGACAGTTCGGTACCGCCGGGCAGCACGATCGTCGCCGGCTCGCCGACCACCAGTTCCGTCGGTGCGCTCTCACCATCAACGGACGAGACCAAGCCGGCCGCATCGATCGCGACCGAATTCAGCTTGCCGCCGGACAGCGCGACCATCTCGCCGATAAATCCCTGCAATTCCGCGGACAGCGGGGTATCGTCCAGTTCCAGCGCGAGCGTGACCGGCCGGGTCATGCGGCCGAAGACGACGCCGAGCTGCTGCTTGATCGCGGCGGAGAACAGTTCGCCGGGCTTCTTCGCGGTCTGCGCGGCGGCCGCGGCGGCATCCGCGCTGCGCTTGACCGGCGCGGGGGCGGGCGTGGTGCCGGCGTTCGCAGCGACACTTACGTTCGCTGTCGCGCTCGCTTCGGCCTGCTCGTACACGCTCGCGGTCGGGCGCGGCGGCACGAGTCCGGTCTTTTCACTCATCGACTTGGCGTAGCGTTCCAGTTCGACGGCCGCGATCGCGCCGTCGGCGGTCGCGGTGACGACCTGACGCAGGTTCTTGACGCGCAGGTCGCCGGCCGCGTACACGCCCGGCACCGACGTCTCGAGATAGCCGTGCGTGACCACATAGCCGTGATCGTCGAGTTCGACGACCCCGCGCACGAGATCGGTCGCGGGCACGTATCCGGCGAACACGAACACGCCGAACGTGCCGTCATCAGCCGGCTTCCATGTCTCCGTCTCGCCGGTCTCGACGTTGCGGACCGTCGCCTCGCGCAGGCCGCCCTGACCGGCGGTCACACCGTCAAGCACCGTGTTGTAGCGCACGTCGATCTTCGGGTTCTTCTTCGTTTCCGCCGCGACGGACGCATCACAGGTGAAATCGGGCTCGCGCACAAGCACAGTGACCTTGCTCGCGTACTTGGTGAGGAACACGGATTCCTCGGCCGCCGCGAATCCGCCGCCGACAACCAGGACCTCGCGGCCGGTGAAGAACTCGCCGTCGCAGGTGGCGCAGTAGGCCACGCCGCGGCCCGCATATTCGGCCTCGCCCTCGAAGCCGAGCTTGCGCGGGGAGGCGCCAGTGGCGAGCACGATGCCGAACGTGCGCAGGTCGCCGCGCGAGGTGTGTACGGTTTTGATGTCGCCGTCGACATCGAGTCCGGTGGCTTCCGCGGACAGGAACTCCGCGCCGAAATCGCGAGCCTGCTGACGCATGGTCTGGGTGAGCGCGCGGCCGGTCGTGCGGCCGACGCCCGGGTAGTTCACGACTTCGTTGGTGATGGTGATCTGACCACCGAAATCGTCCTTTTCGAGCACGAGCACGCGGTAGCGGGCGCGCGCAAGGTACAGGCCCGCGGTGAGTCCCGCCGGACCGCCGCCGATCACCACCACATCGTAGAGATTGCTGGTATCAGTCATGAAAAAGCTCCTTTGCACCACAGGAAAACGAGATGAAAACGGCTCCCTCACGCGAGGGAGCCGCAGAAAACGTCACGATCAGAGCAGGCCGACCAGATCGAGGCTCGGCTCGATGGTGTCCTCACCCGGCTGCCACTTGGCCGGGCAGACCTGGTCGCCGTGCTCGTACACGAACTGCGAGGCCTGCACGCGGCGCAGCAGCTCGTCCGCATTGCGTCCGACGTTCGAGGAGATGACCTCGTACGCCACGACCTTGCCTTCGGGGTTCACGATGAAGTCGCCGCGCTCGGCCATGCCGTCGGCTTCGTTGTAGGTGTCGAGGTCGCGCGCGAGCAGCGCGGTCGGGTCGGCCAGCATCGGGTACTGGATCTTCGCGATCTTCTCGTTCGCGTCGTGCCACGCCTTGTGCACGAAGTGCGTGTCGGTCGAGACGGAGTAGATCTCGCAGCCGATCTTCTTGAAGTCCTCGTACTTCGCGGCGAGGTCCTCGAGCTCGGTCGGGCACACGAACGTGAAGTCGGCCGGGTAGAAGAAGAACACGGACCAGTGGCCGAGCACGTCGTCCTTGGTCACCTCGTGGAATTCGTTGTTCTGGAAGGCCTGCACCTTGAAATCGGTGAGCTCGTGCTGCAGCAGGGTCATCGTCGTTCCTTTCTGAAAAACTCGGCGTTCCGCTCGGGATACGCGTTCCCGAGCACCGTTTTCTATCGTATCCCGGCCGTCCGCGCCGCGCCGAGTCCCTGCGCCGGCAGCGCACATGAGAATAATCACACCGCAAATCAGCATGACGTTGCCTTACTATGGATGCATTCGGACCACGTCGAAGAGGAGCATCATGTCAGCAGACCAGTTCGAACAGAACCCCGACAATACCGTCAACCCGGACGACGCCGACGGCGCGCAGCGCGAGTCGACCGCAAACTCGACGTGGAGTCGTCTGCTGGCCGGCAATCGCCGGTTCGCGGAAGGCAAGCCGGAGCATCCGTGGCAGGACACGACCACGCGCGAGTCGCTGATCGATCGGCAGAATCCGGACGCGGCGGTGCTTTCCTGCTCGGATTCGCGAGTGCCGCCGGAGATCATTTTCGATGCCGGACTGGGCGACCTGTTCACCGTGCGCACCGCCGGACAGGTGCTGGATGACGCGGTGATCGCGTCGCTCGAATACGCCGTCAGCAAGTTGCACGTGAGTCTGCTGGTGATCCTCGGCCACGAGGGATGCGGCGCGATCGACATGGCCGCACGCGAGCTGGACGAGATGATCGAAGCGACGACGCACGATCCGGCCAGCTCGTTGGAGGCCGCCGAGGCGATCGACGATCTGGACGAGCGGATCGCGGAAGCCGAATCGATCATGCTGCGCACGGTCGGCATGTCGGTGTGGCAGGCGAGGCAGGCCGAACTGGATGCGCACGAGGACTTCGAACGCGTGCACGTGGCACACACGATCGAGGAGCTGGTCACGCGTTCCGAGGTGATCCAGGACGCGCTGGCCCACGACAAGCTCATGATCGTCGGCGCGCGCTACCAGCTCACCACCGGCAAGGTCGAGGTGCTCAGTTTCTGACCCCTCCCAAGTCGGACCGGACTGGACCGGGCCGGCGGAATGTGGGGATGGAGACACCAATAACCGCCGAATATCCGCTTCCACATGGTGTCTTTGTCCCCACTTTTGGGAATGTGGGGACAAAGACACCAAATATTTCGATTTTCGGGAATTATCTGGTATCTCCATCCCCACATTCGAAAATATGCGTCCGTCTATCCCCACATTCAGGGTTCCTCCGCTTATCCTGATTGACGTGCCACACCTCTAGAGTGGAGGGCATGTCACTTGGTATGAACATCCTCCTGATCTTCGTCTTCCTGCTCCTCGGTTCCGTGTTTTCCGGCACCGAACTCGCGCTCGTTTCGCTGCGCGGCTCGCAGGTCGACCAGATGGAACAGGAGGATGCCCGCGGCGCCCGCGTGGCGAAGATCGCCCGCGACCCGAACACGTTCCTGTCCACCGTGCAGATCGGCGTGACGCTCTGCGGCTTCCTGTCCGCATCGTTCGGCGAATCGTCGATCTCCCCGTACATCGTGCCCGTCGTCGAAAGCTGGGGCGTGCCCGCGCACATCGCCGCGCCGCTGACCACCATCAGCCTCACGCTCATCATCTCGTACTGCTCGATCGTCATCTCGGAAATGGTGCCGAAGCGCATCGCCATGCAGCGCACCGAACAGATCGCGCGCGCCGTCGTGCCCGCGATCGACATCTTCGCGACGATCTGCCGTCCGATCATCTGGCTCATCGGCAAGAACACGAACGGCATCGTCCGCCTGCTCGGCTTCGATCCGAACGAGACGGAAAGCGAGGTTTCCGACGACGAGCTGCGCGTGCTGGTCAACACGAACACGTCGCTGAGCAAGGACGAACGCACGATCCTGGACGACGTCTTCGACGCGTCCGAAACGATCGTGGCCGAAGTCATGCGCCCGCGTGCGGACGTCGTGTTCCTTGACGGCTCGCAGTCGATCGCCGACGCGGCCGCCTACGTGCGCGAGATGCCGTACTCGCGTTACCCGGTCACCGGCAAGGACTTCGACGACGTGATCGGCTTCGTGCACGTGCGCGACCTGCTCGACGTGCGCGACCCGAACGCGAAGACCGTGGCCGACGTGACGCGAGAGGGAATCTCGCTGCCGGGCACGTCGAAGCTGCTGCCGAGCCTGTCGCTGCTGCGCAAGCGCGGCATCCACCTCGCCGTGGTGATCGACGAGTACGGCGGCACCGACGGCATCGTGACGCTGGAGGACATGACCGAGGAACTCGTGGGCGACATCCGCGACGAATACGATCTGCCGGAGGAGTCGGGCAAGACCGGCAAGAATGGGCGCACCGCGTTCGTGAACGGCGTGGCGACGATCGACGGCGGCATGACGATCGAGGACTTCGACGACCTGACCGGCATCGAACTTGAGGACGGCCCGTACGAGACGGTGGCCGGATACTTCCTTGCGCACACCGGCAAGATGGGCGAGGAGGGCGACGTACTGCACTCCGACGACGGCTACGACATGGTGGTCACCAAGGTCGACGGTCGCCGCATCGAAACGATCGAGGTACGTAAGGCTGCCGAGGCGTAAAGCGGACAGTCCAGTGGACTGTCCGTAGCCGAGGCCTGAGCGAAACGGTAGTTGAGCGAAGGCAACATTGGGCCTCGCCAACGGCGAGTCCATAATTGCCGATACCCGATCACGCGCCGGTGGCCGAGGTGTAACGCAGCCGCAGAACTCACCTGACATGATGCCCGTTCCCTGTTGGGGAGCGGGCATCGTTCGTTGTGAGGGGAATGGCTTGGACAGCGGTCATGGCAGTGCGGGATACGCACTGTGAGATACGACACTGTCGGACCGCGTGTGGCGGCGGGCCGGGGACCGTAGAGTGGATATACCCGGCTCCCACAAGAAGCCAACCACCGAAAGGAGCAAGTCATGACGCTTGCATTCGTTGTTCCCGGACTCGACGAGGCCACGTCCGAAAAGGCCATCGCCATCCTGCAGAACCGTCTCAGCCAGGAGCAGGAGGCCGCGCTGGTGCTCAAGCACGCGCATTGGAACGTGACCGGACCGAACTTCATCGCCGTGCATGAGATGCTCGACCCGGAGGTCGAATCCGTGCTGGCTCAGGCCGACGAGACGGCCGAGCGTATCGCCACGCTGGGCGGCACCCCGGACGGCCGCGCGGACGCCATCACCCGCAACCGTACGTGGAAGCCGTTCGACGTCGAAGGTCGCGCCGGCACCACCGCCTATCTCGAGGCGCTGATCGAATACTACGACGCGTTCATCGCCGAGGACCGCCGCGCCGTGGCTGAACTTGACGAGCTGGACTTCGTCAGCTCCAACGTCATTCAGGACCACGTCCAGCAGCTCGAGAAGTTCCAGTGGTTCATGCGCAGCCATTTGGCGTAGCGCACAACGCTCTACCGCGCGGTTGACATACACTGAAACCGTCTCGGTTTCTCTACCTCGAACCCGTTATTGGATCTGGGCGTGAGAGGCCATTACGCTCGTTTCGCAGGAAGCGACCTTATACAGCGTCCTTATGCGGCTCACCGGTCGCATAAGGACGCTGTTGCATTGTGCTCACATATGGACTCAGTTACGGCCGTCGCATCACCGGCTGCCGGTCAAGCTCGCGTTTGAGCCGCCGCCAATCCGGCTGATACATGTCCATGCGCCGCTGGAATTCGGGACCGTGACCGCGCGTGTTCCACAAATGCGTCATCTCGTGCACCAGCACGGATTCCAGGAACTTCGGATCCATCAGCCCCAGTTGCAGGTTCAGCCGGATCCGCCCGGTCTTGGGCGTGCACGACCCCCATCGCGAGGTCATGACGCGCAACGAGATATGCGAGGGGGCACGGCCGATAATCGGCTCCCATTTCGCCAGCAATCCAGGCAATGCGGCACGGATCGACGCCTCGGCCCGGCGCGCAAGCTCGTCCGTCCAGACCGGCGCATTCTGCGCCCCGCCCGAGCCTCCTCCCGCCAGACCGCTCAATCGGCTCCGCTGCAACGCGATCCATTCACGCCGCGACCGCACGAAATCGACGATCTGCCTCTCGCTCATGCGGGCCGGCGCGGAAATCTCCACGTCACCGTCAGCGGAACGCACGCGCAGATACATGTTCTTGATCGGCTTGCGCGTCACCGTCACCGGCAATCCATCAACATCGATCCGTGTCGTCCGGACGCGTCCGGACGTCGCCCGTCGTGTCTCCGAAGCCACCGGTCAGCGCAGCTGTCCGGTACCGGTGCCGACCTTGCCGCCGTCAAGCAGGAACCGCTTCATGTTGCGCTGTAGCGAGGTATCTTCGGGAAGCGCCTCGACGGGCAACGGGGAACGCCGGAACACCCATTCGCGCCAGTCCTGCGCGTCCGGGTTCGTTTCGAGAATGTCGAAACGATGCTGGAATGCGAGGATATGCGAGCTGGACGGCAGCAGTTCGTTCAATGCGGGAGACAGCAGCCAGGATTCGCACGCATACGGCAGCTGCGCCCATTCGGGGAAGAACCGTGCGAAGAACGCGCGGGACTTGGCGATCGACAGGTCGCAATGGTCGGGATCGAGACGCGCGTCGGACGGAATGTGCATGCTGACGACGCGGGACGACCCGAGACAGGCCGGCACGTATTCGTAGGCGAGTTCGAATTCCAGATCGCCGAGACGGAACAGTCGGGTGCTCAGCTGACGGTACGTCCAGAAGTCGCGGTCGAACCCGTAGGTGCCGTAGCTGGCCTTGTGCTCGCCGACGAACCGCGTGAAGCAGGCCATTGTCGCGTCGAATACCGGGTCGGAGATGCCGAGACGGCAGTATTCGCGGAACGTGTACTGTCCGGCAGCGTACAGCATCCAGTACAGCATGCGCATGCCGTCCGGATCCTCGCCGATGACGGACTTGAGCGCAAGCCACGACTCTCCCCGTCGCTGAGGTTCGGTAAGCCCGCGTACGGCGTCCATGCCTTCGTCAGGCAGCGTTTCGCCGTTCTCTTCGAGGGTACGCAGCATCGCCGCAACCGGCTCGAACATGCCGATGCGGGCGGCCACTTCCATAACCGTCAAGCGATTGTTGCAATCGTCCATCCCACCACACTTCTCTTCTTCTCTATGGGATCTGCCCGGACGACTCTACCAGCGAACGTCGGGGGAAGGCAACGGACGACCGAACATCGGTCACGCATGCGGTCACGCGCGTAGCAGGTCGGCGCAACGCCAGATCACGTCGGCGATGCGGCGCAGTTCCGATTCGGCGCTGACCGTACGCCAGACGGTCGCATACGTTTCGAACCATCGTTCGAGATCGCGGGCGACGGAGCGCTCGTATCGGGCGAATTCGTCGTCGGACGTACCGTCGTTCGCGTCGCCGACGACCATATCGCCGTCAACGGTACCGCCGGCAGCCGCGGCGCCGGGCATGTCCCCAGCTCCGTTATCCGCATCGATCACGCCGCCACGCACAGCCATGCACCAGCCAAACAGGTTGAGCAGCCGCTGTCCTTCGGCACCCACCAGAATCGGCGCCAACGAACCGGAGGCCGCACCACGCGCGCCGGCCGAGGTCATCCCGGCCGCGACCGCACCCAACCCGGCAACAGTCCGGTCCAGTTCGCGGTTCGCTGCAGGAGTGCGCGCAAGATCGTCGCCAAGCCATGCGAGCAGTCGTTCCCGCGCCTCGGCAACGGTCTCACTGGCCCGGATGTGAGCCCGCGCGTCCGCATCGTCGCCTGTCCAGATCGCGTCCCGCACGTCGCGGTTCAGCGAACCGTCGCCCATGTCCAGTTCGAGATACTGCACGAGCCGGTCCCAGCCGAACGTCACCTGCCGTGACGCCTCGCGCAGCAGCGCGACGAACGTGCCGGTCGCGTCACCGTATTCGGCCACGGAAACGCGCCGGTTCATCTCGTCGATGTCCTGCACGGCGTCCGGGTTCCACGCGCATTGCGCGCCGTAGATCATGCCGGTCACGGCCATGCGCGGGTCGTTGACGTGCCCGTAATCGCCCCAGTCGGTCACGAGGAATCCGGCCGCGTCGTAGCGCATGCCGTAGCGGGCGAGACGCGAGATGTTGTTCCACGCCCAGTCGAGCCGCGGCAGCAGCGCGTTCCAGCACCAGACGGCCGGGCACACGTACTGCCGCGCGCCGGATTGCGCGACGAGCCGTACCTTGTCGTCGGTGATGTTCGGCGCGTACAGCCAGTTGAGCAGGGTCACGTCGTCGGGCAGCATGGTCAGGATCTCGGGCATTTCGATCGCGATGTCGCCCCAGAACAGCGGTTCGCGGCCCTGTTCGGACAGGTGGCCGCACAGGCGAGACACGTAGTCGGCGTACATCGCGGCCACGCCTCGGCGGTCGGCTTCCGACTTGGATCGGCCCTTGCCGAGATCGAAGGTCTCGTCGCCGCAGATGTTGAACTTGCGGGTGCGGAACAGGTCGAGATAGTCGTCGATGAGCGTGAACGACAGGGCCAGCGAGTCCGGTTCGGTGATGTTGAGCGTGTGGTGTTCCATGCGTTCCACGAGGCTGTACGGACGGTCGGCCTGTTCGGGGAATTCGCCGAGCCGGCGCAGCTCGCGGGTGCGCAGCGCCATGTACAGGTGTCCGAACGTCGAGACGGACGGTACCAGTTCGATGCCGCGCGCCGCGCAGTAGTCGTCGAACGCGATGATGTCGGCCGGAGTGAGCGGGCTGGTGCCGCGCCACGTTTCGCTCATCCCATCGAACAGGAACGTGTGCTCGACGTACAGCTGCAGTTGGTTGTACTTGTACAGGCACAGCTTGTCGGCCCAGGTTTTCAGCCAGTCGAGCGTGGGCACGCGGCCGCGCGTCGCGTCGAGATAGTAGCCGCGGGTCTCGTATGCCGGGTGGTCCTCGATGACGAGCGAGGGCAGGACGGGCGCGCACTGACGGATGATCTGGCGCAGCGTCTGCACGCCGTCGCGCAGGCCGGACTCGTCGTTTCCGGTGACGCGGATGCCGTCGGAGCCGACCGTCAGGCGGTAGGCGTGGGCTTGTTGCGGCAGGACGGTTTCGTCGATCGACAGGGTGACGAAGGACTGCCAGCGGCCGCCTTTCGTCACGTCCCAGCGCAGTCCGGTCGCGGCGGCGATGTCGTCGGCGATCTGGTTGGCGAGGACGCAGGATGGGTCATGGTCACCGGTTTGCTGGGCGATGCGACCGGAGTACGGCAGCGTTACGGTTGCCGTACCGCCGGCGGTGGCGTTGCCGTCGGTTGCGTTACCGTGTCCGGACGCGGGAGCAAATTCGATGCGTTGCGGCTGGGGGATGAGTTCGAAGTCCCGAACGATGACGTCGGGAGACGCGTTGTGCGAGGTGGGAAGCTTGACCGAATACTGCACGATGACCGATCCTTTCGCGCGTGCGGCGCGTTCGTTGTGCCGGACACCACTTCATGCACGGCAATATGCTGATTGACGACGGTTTTCAGTCTAGTGACGGACGACGCTATCGCAGTGATCGGCGCGCGACGTTGCCTCGATCGCAACGGACCGGAATGGATCGTGATGGATTGCATCGTGATGGATTGCAGTGGACCGGGGCGGACGGAACGAGCCGGAATGGACTAGGACCGGCCAGGACGACCGGTAGAGACACCTGAAATCGCTTGAGACAGAATGCGACACGCCGAGGACACCCACCGGCTTGACGCAGAAACGATCTCTGGTAATCTAGTCGATTGTGCGCTTTTGAAGCGTATGGATCGGGCCCGTAGCTCAGGTGGTTAGAGCGCATCCCTGATAAGGATGAGGTCGGAGGTTCAAGTCCTCCCGGGCCCACAGGAAAAATGAAGCGGCCTTCGAGCCGCTCTTTTTTTCTACCCAACCAGATACGGGGCATTGGCGCAGCTGGTAGCGCATCTGCTTTGCAAGCAGAGGGTCGCCGGTTCGAACCCGGCATGCTCCACTTACAAACCCTTGGAATTCCAACGATTCCGAGGGTTTTTGCTTTCGTTGGACATCGGCTGTTTTCACGCTCCAAATGGGATTACCGCCACGCCTAATGGAGCGTTAAGTGCACGCGGAGCGCACGGCACCGAATAAAGGGGCTATAGGAACCAAAACTGAACCGCACCCCGATTGTTGGACTGGGGGTTATAGGCCAAATTGTGTGTCTGGTGGTCTGGTCGTTCGGTGGCCATTGGGGTTAAGTAAAGAAACGTGGGTCTTGTCCGCGCGTGTTGTCGGCGTGGCGTGGGTCATTTTGAGCGTCCGTCCCATCCTGTTCTGATGCCGATGCGGGCTCTTTCGGGCATTATGCGTGTCGTTGGCGTGCCACGGTAGCGGATTTAAGGTGATTTGGGGCTACCGTGGCAAGCGTCATGATGGTGGGGAAATCCTGTCATTTCGAAAATGGCGGAATTCCGCGGTTTTGCGGGAGCGCATGTTGTCCCGGTTCACGAAGTAACCGCTTACCCTCCCTACCGTGGCAAATGCGCGTGCCACAGTAGCGGTTTTCCGTCGATTTTCCTCTACCGTGGCACAAAAGAAGCATGACGGCCCAGTGAATCCCTTCACGGACTCATCCCGACATTCCCAAGAAACTCTCAGGATTCTCGGATGTTGCGTCATGAAACGGGTGGTTATATGTAGTCAACGGCCGAAAGGCCCGATAACTGAAACTTCTTCCTTCTTCTCCTTTCTTCTCCTGTGAAAGCCCGGCCCAATCGCCGGGCTTTTTGGGTTGTGCGCGCGGGAGCCGCCTTGTTGCGGCGCCGCACTCCACGTCGTCCGGGCGACGAATCACAATGGACGGGCTGCAAACCGGCACGCTCTCGCCGGCAGAACAACGAACAGCACAATCAGAAGGAATCAGCCCGTATGACATCGCACCTCGCCGAAGCAGGACGCACCATCATCCCACGCAAGAACGATCGGTACGGTTTGCTCAATCCGGCGCTGGTCGTGCTCACATTCGTCGCCGGACTGGTGGATGCCCTGAGCTATCTGGCGCTCGGACACGTGTTCGTGGCGAACGTTACCGGCAACATCGTGTTCCTCGGGTTCGCGTTCGCGCACGCGCAGGGCTTCGTATGGTGGACGTCGGCGCTGACGCTGGCCGCGTTCATGGTCGGCGCGCTGATCGGCGGGCGCATCATCCGTCGTTTCGGCGCGAACCGTGCCAAACATCTGCTCGTGTCTACATGCGTGCAGCTGGCGTTCGTGATCGCCGCACTGGTTGGTATCTGGCTGCTCAACCGGTTCTCGCCCGAACCGACGATCGGCGGGATCGGCGGAGGCACGGCGGCTTCCGCAACGTCGTCATCGGCAGTCGCATCTGCGGCAGCGAGCGCACAGGCCTCGCAGCCGAGCCTGAATTTTCCGACGGCGAGCCATATCGATCTGCATATCATCACGCTGATCGTGCTGCTCGCACCGGCCATGGGCATACAGAATTCGACCGCGCGCAAACTGTCCGTTCCGGACCTGCCGACGACCGTGCTGACGATGACGCTGACCGGCATTGTGGCGGACACGTCGGCGCACGGCCACGAACAGTCGAAGCTGGGCCGTCGCGCCGTGGTGATGTGCGCGCTGGCGCTCGGCGCGCTGACCGGCGCGATGCTGCAGACGCGCGGCTACGAGGACGTGATTCTGATGGTGATGATCGCATGCCTGCTGCTGGTGATCGCGATGATGCTGCCGCACATTCACTCCGACGCCCGATGGGTCGCTGGTGAACGCTGATCGTCGTATCGTTGAGTACGACGACAACATGTGAACCCAATATGTACAACCCATATCGGCAAAGGAGCGAATATGAAGACCCAGGAAATAGGCCAGTCCGGCATGATCGCGTCACGCGTGGCGCTTGGCGTCATGCGCATCGACGCGCTTGACCAGGATGCGGCGACGCGCACGATCGCGGCCGCGGCCGAATCCGGCATCGACTATTTCGACACAGCCGACATTTACGGCTTCCATGCACACGCGCTGCATGCGAGCTCGCGCCGGTTCGGCAAGGCGTGGAAGGACGCGGGTCTTGACCGCGACAAGATCTTCATCCAGACCAAGTTCGGCATCGACTACCGTTTCGATGACGGCGGCGCGCATGGCTACGACTTCACCGCCAGGCATCTGCTGGATGCTCTCGACGCGGAACTTGAGGCCCTGCAGACCGATTACGTGGATGCCGTGCTGCTGCACCGCATCGATACGCTGTTCGAACTGGACGAGGTCGCCGAGGCGTTCGACAAGCTGGAAGCGAGCGGCAAGGTGCGTCACTTCGGCGTGAGCAACATGGGCCCGTGGCAGATCGAACTGCTGCAAAGCGGCCTGAAGCAGAAGCTGGAGATCAACCAGCTGCAGTTCGGACTCATGCATACGCAGATGCTCGACGCGGAGATCCATTTCAACGTGGACGACGATCCAGGCGCGGACCGCACGGGCGGCATCCTGCCGTACTCGCGGCTCAAGCACATGACGATCCAGGCGTGGTGCCCGTTCCAGTCCGGCACGGAATACGGCCCGTTCGTCGGCAACGAGCATTTCCCAGAACTCAACGCCGAACTCGACCGGCTGGCCGCCAAGTACGATTCGACGCCGAACGGCATCGCCGTGTCGTGGATCCTGCGTCACCCGGCAGGCATCCAGCCGCTGATCGGTTCGATGCGCCCCGAGCGCATACGTCAGATGGCCGCCGGCGCCGACGTGGAACTGGAGCGCCGCGACTGGTGGTCGCTGTATCAGGCCGCCGGCAATAAGCTGGTCTGATCGGCAGCCGACGGAGCTACAGCAACCGGCCATGCCTTATGAATACGGGGTGATGTTTCACATGAAACATCACCCCGTTTCGTCGTCGGTCAGTACCGCGCCGTCACGCGCCGCGCTTGGCGAGCTCGTCGCGGATCTCCTTGAGCAATGCGACCGTCTGCTCCTCGGGCGTCGGCTCGGGATCGGACTGAGCCGCCTCCGCCGCGGCCTTGTCCTCGGCTTCCTTGAGCTTGGCCTTGACGAGCAGCGCGTCGGACATGTCGCGGAACTTGTTGATCGGCACGAGGATGAAGAAATACACCGCCACGGCGATGATGAAGAAGTTGAGCACCGCTCCCAGCACCGCGCCGATCGAAACGGTGGCGCCGTTGAAGGTGAAGGCGAGCAGACCGTCCATGTTCGGCTTGCCGAAGATCATGGCGATCAGCGGGTTGATCAGGCTGTTCACGATCGCGTTGACCACCGCGGTCACCGCACTGCCCATGACCACGCCGACGGCCATGTCGATCATGTTGCCGCGGGAAATGAATTTCTTGAATCCGTCGATCATACGTATCTCCTTGCCTGCGTCGTGCGCATCGCCGCGCTGCTGCCATCGTACGCCTGTACCGGCACCATCACACGCAAGGCATGACGCAAGGAGACCGCACCGGCCGACAGCCGGTCACCGCGGTCATCTGACTGCCGCGGTCACCGCAACCACTCGACTGCAGCGGTCACTTGACTACTGCGCCCGCTCGGCCTCGACAACGTCTGACGGTGACGCGAACGGGAAACTGTCCGCGTACGTGACCTTCCACCGCGCAATGCATCGTTCGATGCGCTTGTATCCGATGATCTCCGGTCCCAGACCGGCCTCGCGGAACATCTTCACCGGGGATTCGCCGCGCGAATACCGCTCCATGCACTCTCGCTGGAAGTCCTCCGCGTATTCGATGCGATTCGCCGTCGCCGAGCGCACTGCCGGCAATCCGTTGAGGTACGTCACCTGACCGTCATCGAACAGCACTTTTTTGATAGCCATCGTTCCCCGTTCCAATCCACACTCGTCGCCGCGAGTGGCCCACTTGCTTAACGTTCGCACGCCAAGGTTACGCTAACCTTCACGCATACGCTACAAGATAAGCCCCCCCCCCGGGATGTATTTTTGCCGTGATTTTACTCGTAAAATGCTACGAAACGGCTTCAAACCGGGCATTGAGGCATCGATGACGCACATCGCACCGCACACCATTTTCCCCCTGACAACGTTGACAGAGTGAGACGCGAGCCAAATCTTGGAAAAACCCTGTACATCACCGGCCTCGAACCCTACAATGAAGCCGTCTTACTGATGACTGAACCAAGGGAGATCCATGTTCACCAACGAGTACATCAATCGCGTCTATGCCCAGGTCGAGAAACGAGACGGCGATCAGCCCGAGTTCCTGCAGGCGGTGCGCGAAGTGTTCGAAACCCTCGAACCCGTGATCGAGAAGCACCCCGAGTATGAGAAGGCGGGCGTGCTCGAGCGCATCGTCGAACCGGAGCGCGTGGTCAAGTTCCGCGTCGCCTGGACCGACGACGAGGGCAAGGTGCAGGTCAACCGCGGCTACCGCATCCAGTTCAACTCCGCGATCGGCCCGTACAAGGGCGGCCTGCGCTTCCACCCGACCGTCAACGAGGGCGTCATCAAGTTCCTCGGCTTCGAGCAGATCCTCAAGAACTCGCTGACCACGCTGCCGATGGGCGGCGGCAAGGGCGGCTCCGACTTCGATCCGAAGGGCAAGTCCGATGCCGAGGTCATGCGTTTCTGTCAGGCCTTCATGACCGAACTATGCCGTCACATCGGCCAGTTCACCGACGTTCCGGCCGGCGACATCAACGTGGGCGGCCGTGAGATCGGCTACCTGTTCGGACAGTACAAGCGCATCCGCGACGAGTACTCCGGCGTCCTGACCGGCAAGGGTCTCGAATTCGGCGGCTCGCTCGCCCGCACCGAGGCGACCGGCTACGGCGTCTGCTACTACACGCAGGAGGCCCTGCGCGTGCTGAAGAACGACTCGTTCGAAGGCAAGACCGTCGTGATCTCCGGTTCCGGCAACGTGGCGATCTACGCCGCGCAGAAGGCCGAACAGCTGGGCGCGAAGGTCGTGACCGTGTCCGATTCCAACGGCTATGTCTACGATCCGAACGGCATCGACGTCGCCGTCGTCAAGCAGATCAAGGAAGTCGAGCGCGGCCGCATCAAGGAGTACGCCGAGCGCGTGCCGTCCGCCGAGTACCACGAGGGCTGCTCCGGCGTGTGGACCGTGCCATGTGACATCGCGCTGCCGTGCGCCACGCAGAACGAGATCAACGAGGAGTCCGCGAAGGCGCTCGTGACCGGCGGCTGCAAGGTCGTGTGCGAGGGCGCGAACATGCCGTCCACCCCGGAGGCCATCGCCGTGTACCAGGAGAACGGCCTGCTGTACGGCCCGGCCAAGGCCGCGAACGCGGGCGGTGTGGCCGTTTCCGGCCTTGAGATGAGCCAGAACAGCTACCGTCTGAGCTGGACCTTCGAAGAGGTCGACGCCAAGCTCAAGAACATCATGGAGACCATCGTGGCCGAGTCGCTGGCCGCCGCCAAGGAGTACGGCCACGAGGGCGATCTGATGCTGGGTGCGAACGCGGCCGGCTTCGTCAAGGTCGCCAACGCGATGGTCGCGCAGGGCGTGCTGTAAGCCAGTGCCGTAAGCCGTCATCTCAGACGACGCAATCAAATGGCCGTAACCGAGTCCACGTCGCACCGTTCGGACCCGATTACGGCCGTTTTTCATGCCCGAAACGGCCGTAGTTGAGTCCGCATCACCCCGTCCTGACTCGCTCACGGCCGTTTCACATGCCCAAAAAGACCGTAAGTCACCAGATACGACGAGTTCCCGTTGACTTACGGTCGATTTCGCGGTTTGAAACGACCGTAACTCAACGGGAACTCATCACATCAGAACCCCCGGAACAGTGGGAAAGGGGACCAGCCCCGGCCGCTACCGGCGGCGGGAGCGACGGAACAGGACCAGCGCGATGCCGGCGACCGCCAGCACGACGACGGCGATCACGACGCCCAGCACCGCGGAACCGGTGGACGGCAGCGTATCGGCCTTGTTCGCACCGTTCGCGTCAGCCGAGTCCTGGCCGGTACCCTGACCGGCACCCGGCGTGGTCGGCGTGCCAGGAACCGGCTCGCCCGGCTTGGTGTAGTTCGCGTCGTACGCGAACGGCCAGGAGCCGTCCGGCACGGTCCACAGGCCGGCGCCGTCGCCGAAGCCGAGCTTGGCGATGAGCTGCGCGCGCACGGCGGCGACCTCGTCGGCGGACGGGTTCTCCATCGTGCCGAGCACGATGTTCTTGTAGTCGGCCGGGTCCAACAACGTGCCGTCGGCCGCGTGGCTGGCGATCTCACGGAACCGCACGTCGGCGTGGTACGTCACGTCGACGGACTTGCCGTTCTTGTCCTTGCCGGTCCACACGTTCCAGCGGGTCGCGGGCACCTGGTCGGGCATGGTGCTGTCGAGGTAGGTCACCGCGGAGGAGACGTCGGCGTACTTCGGGTCCTTGGTCGAAGCGTCCCACGACTCGAGGTAGCTGCTGCCGTCGGCGTTGCGGTGGGTGGTGGTGGCGATGACCGTCTGCCACGGGCGGCCGAGCGAGGCGTGCGCCTTGCCGCCGTATTCGGGCGACACGGTCAGGTCGCAGCGGTCGAACACGAGTCCGACGCCGGCCTTGCCGGTGTTCGCCGCGGTGAAATAGCCGTTGTTCTTGCCGGGGAACGCGGCCATGTGCAGCTGCGTGCCGGTGAAGTACGCGTTCGCGTCGCCGAACACGAAGTCGACGGTGCCCTCGACGTAGCCGCCGTCCACGTACACGCGGTTGCCGGTTCCCTGCACGTACAGCGTGTCCTGACGGCCGATGACGCGGCTGTTCTTGAGGTACACCTTGTCGGCCTTGGTGTTGAGCGCGACGGCCGGGGTCTGCTCGCCGGCGGCGGTGTGGTCGGTGACGTTGTAGTCGTTCTGGAACGTGATGCCGTAGGCAGCGAAGCCGGTCGCACCGGCGGCGATCGTCACGGTCGCGCACTTGTCGGTGCCGAGATCGTGGTCGTCCTGCGGCACGAAGACGCCGTTCGCGTCGAACGTGTTGGAGGAGTAGTACGACGCGCGGATCGTGACGGCGCGCTTCGCTGTGACGTCGGCGTTGGCGAAGGTGACGCCCGGCTTGGTGACGGTAACCTTCTCGCGATAGTCGCCGGGGGCGATCTTGAGCACGAGACGGTTCGTTTCGGACGAATCGTTCGCGTCGAGCGCGGCCTGGATGGTCGGATACTGTTCGTTCGG
Source organism: Bifidobacterium aerophilum (assembly GCF_010667685.1). Taxonomy (GTDB): domain Bacteria; phylum Actinomycetota; class Actinomycetes; order Actinomycetales; family Bifidobacteriaceae; genus Bifidobacterium; species Bifidobacterium aerophilum. Next base: position 105,084 of record NZ_WHZW01000010.1, read on the forward strand.
ACCGACGGTGACGACGTGGCTGGTGGCGGCCGGGCGGTCGCTGGCGTAGTCGATGACGATGCCGGTCAGGTACAGGCTGCCGGTGCCGGCGACGGCGATCGGCACGTACCTCACGGAATCGGTGGCGACGACGGTGCCGGTGCCCGTGGAGATGGCGTTGCCGTCGAGGCTGAGCGTGGCGCCGTAGGCCTGGCCCTGCACGGTGATCGTCGCGCCGCCTTCGGCCTTGGCAACCGGGACGTACAGGATGGTGCCGGAGTTCACCTGGGTGTCGCTGCCGCCGGTGGCCGCGGTACGCGGGGCGAACTTGGCGCCGGCCGCGCGGGCGTCGATGGCGATGCCGTCATACGTGCCGGTGTTGCCCTGCAGGCTGGGGCGGTCCTTGCCGTTTTCGGTGAAGTCCCAGGTCTTGTCGGCCGCGGCGACGTCGGTCGGCGTGCCCGGGAACACGACTTCGGGCTGGTTCGCGGCGACGGTGAGGCCGTTGACGTAGGTGGTCGCGGTGACGGTGATGTCGACGGTACCGTCAGCTTCGGTGGCGGGCAGGGTGACGACGTTGCCGTCGACCGTGCCTGCGGACGCGCTGATGGACGCGGTGCCGCCGGACAGGCTCAACGTGATCGTGGTGCCGTCGGCGCTGACCGGGACCGGCACGGTGATGACGGTGCCGGGGTTGATCTGCACGTCGTTGGTGCGCGGGGCGAACTTGGCGCCGGTAGCGGTGGCGTCGATGGTCAGATCCTGGAATTCGGCCTTCGTATTCTGCACGGTGCCGAGCGCGGCGAGGTCGGCATTGGTGCTCGGGTCGAGAGTCCAGGTGCGGCTGGACGCGGCGTCCTTCGTCGTGGCGGACTGATCGGCCGTCGTGGTCGTTGCGTTCGCGGTCGTCTCGTTCGTTGACTGCGTCACGGATTGCTCAGCCGTGGCCGGAGCGGCCGGTTCGGTGGCCGACGCGATGCCGACGGTGCCGAACAGGAGTCCGGCGGCCAGTACCGCGCTGGTGATGGCATGCTTGCCCATGGTCTTTTCCTTCGCGTGTATGCCATGTCGTAGGTATGCGGGCATGACGGTTATATGTGAACAGCTTGCGGCCCCGACAGGCAGTGATATGACGCCCCGTTCGAGCCCGCAGCGGGCATACTTTCCCCAGCCCACGAACCTAGACACTCTCATCCCGCGACGCAATGCCCCGTCGCATTGCCCCTAACTGGCCCCTGTTTCGAAAAGCACGACGCTCGTTCATGCAGCCGCATGGCGGATCGGCGGAAGATACGTCGAGCGTGACGCCTTCATCGATCGCACGACATGGATCAGCAGGCCGCCCGCAACGGTCACGGCCGCGACGACGGCGAACACATACGACCTGACGTCGGATGAGGAAGCGGCGGCAACGGATCCGCCGTCATCCTCCCGTATGCCGGATACCAGCAGCCGGTGCGTGTTGACGCCGTACGGGGTGCAGGTCATCAGCGTGACGCGGTCCTCGCCCGGCGTGACGGCAAGCTGCGTGGTATCGTCCGGATCGATCACGGCGATGCGGTCGACCCGATACCGCAACGTCTTGCCCAATACGTCGATGAAGAACTCGTCCCCCTCGCGCATTTCGTCCAGCCGGGTGAACATGGCGGCCTTGATGAGCCCGCGGTGCCCGGTCAATACGGCATGCGTGGAGGCACCCCCGACCGGCAGCGACGAGCCTTGCAGATGCCCTATCCCGGAGGTCAGCGCGGTGGCCGACGTGCCGTGGTAGATCGGCAGGTCGACGGAGATTTTCGGGATGCGAATGGTGCCCATCACGCCGTTGCCCGTATTCAGCAACCCGTCGTATTCGTCGTTGGATGACGACGATGCGGAATCGCCGGACGCCAATGCGACTGCGGCGGTACCGTTCACGGACCCGTCCGCCACCGCGGTTTCCAGCAGCGATTGCGGAGCCTTGGCAAGACGACGGTTGTAGTCGCGCGCCGCGGCGAGCGCACGGTCGACCCGTCCCGCGGGCCACCCGGCCACGACGTCCTCGCTGTTTTCCGCCACCGTCGCCAAATCCCGGGCCGTGCGGTACTGGGCGAGTATCGGGAATCCGAGGGAGAACGCCGCGATGACGGCGAGGATGATCGTGGCGACCCGTACGGCCAACGCACGGCGACGACGTTGGCGGAGGCGCGCGGCCATGCCGTCAGCATCGATGATGTCATCGAAGGCCATCGCGGACATCCTTTCATACGTTCGTGCGATGCGATGTCACGTTGCGGCGCGGTCGCAACGCCAGCGGTAAAAACGACAAGAGCGTTGTCCGGTCTCCCGAAGGAAGGCAGGACAACGCTATTGCTCTATCGGCTACCTATCGGCGCGGATCACCGCACGTAGGCGTCCTTGCGGGAACGCACGCGAAGCACGACGATGCCGGCGAGCGCCAGCACGCCGATCACGCTCAGCACGGCCCCGCCGATGGAACCGGTGAGCGGCAGCTGCGAGATCGCCTTGACGTTCTTCACGGTCACGGCGGTGTTGTCGTCGTTCGCGGCGACCAGGCCGAGGCTGTCGGCGGTCGAGGCGAACGTGACCGTGCCGTCGGCGGCGATCGTCACGTCGAACTTCGGCTTGAACTGGTTGGAGTAGCCGTCGGCCGGGGTGACCTCTTCGATGGTGTAGGTGCCCGCGCCGAGGCCGTTGAACGTCACCACGCCGTTCTTGCCGTCCACGGTCGCGGAGGTCACGGTGTAGTCGGTCGCGTTCGTGGCGAACGACCAGCCGGCCGGGTTCCAGCTGTCGACCTTGCCGAACTTGAGGTAGCACTGCTTGACGCCGTTGCCGGTCACGCATCCGTCGTCGCCGGCCTTGCGGATCGCGAACGCGGCGCCGTTCAGGCCGTCCGCATCGGCGTCCACGCCGACCTTCTGGAAGGTGATGGCGGCGGTGCGCAGCGTGTTCGCCTCGCCTTCGACCCACGTGGCCTGGTCGAGGCTCACGGACGGGGTGTTGGTGAACGTGGAGGGGAACACGTTGGAGTCGATGTCGGCGCCGACGTTCGCGGAGTAGGTGACGCCGAGGTTGGCGATGCTGCCGTCGAGTCCGATCAGTTTGATGACCGTCGTGATGCCGGACTTGTAGTCGCCGGTCTGCGAGGCGAGGACGTAGTCCGAGCTGCGCGCCAGCGTCGTTTCGCCGCTGTCGTATTTGCCGTTGCCGTTGGCGTCGTTGAATACGCGGTAGCCGATTTCGCCGTTCGGCACCTTTACGCCGGCGGAGGTGACGATCTTCAGGTACACGTCGCCGGTGAGTCCGTCCAGCTGCTCGGTGGTCGTGTAGGTCGGGGAGCTTCCGTACGACACCGTGGGCGCGGCGTCGCGGCTGGACGTGGTGACCGGCTTGTTGAGGGTGACCTGCTGCTTGGAGTTGACCGTGCCGCTGGCGTCGATACCGGTCTGCGTGCCGTCGGTCGTCGTGACCGGGATCGTCGTGAACGTGGTGCCATCGGCGGTGACCGGCGTGGCGACGATCGCCGACGTGCCGGCGGTCACGGTCGACTGCGAGCCGGTGGTGTCGGTGATCAGGTACCAGCCCTGCGCCACGGTGAGCTGCACGGTCGAACCGTTGCCTTCGACCGACGGCTGGCCGTCATAGTGGCCGGCCAGGGACTTGCTGAGCTCGTCCGCGAACGTGCGCAGCTTGGTCTGGTCGAACGTGGCGACCGCGGCGGCGGGATTGTTGGCGTACTGGTCGGACAGCGCGCCGCCGTTCGCGGTCTGCGCGGCCTCGCGGACCGTGTCGTCGTATCCGCCGACGATCAGGCCCGAACGCCAGCCTTTCGCGGTGTTGACGTCGATGGACGTGAGCGCGCCGTCCGTGACCTGCGGGTTGTCGAGCGTAGCGAACAGGTACGCGGTGTACGTGTGACCCGTCTGCGTGTTGTTGATGGTGATGGCCGGATCGGTTTCGGCTGCCTGCGCGGATACCGCGCCGACGGCCAGTCCGCCCAGCAGCGTCGCCGAGGCCGCAAGTCCGGCGACGATCTTCCTGATCTTCATTGATTGTTCCTTTCCTTGGTTGTGGCGTACGCCACGGTGTTCAAGGCCTTTCCGGACAGGCAGAGGCGATGTATGTGGTATGGCAAAGGCCGGGGCATCCCGAAGTGGAATGCTCCGGCCTTTGAGAACGGTTCAGCGGATGACGTTACTTCTCGACCGTGAAGCCCTGACCCTCGGCGTAGTCGATGAGGGACTTCTGGAAGTCCTCCATGGACTTGGAGAGCTTCTCCTCCTTGCGGTACGCCTTGCCGGCGTAGTCGCCGAAGGTGTTCTGCACCTGGCTCCAGAAGGGCAGGAACTCGAAGTCGCCGACTTCCTGCTCGGCCGCCTGGGCGAGCACCTCGGTGTACTTCTGGCCGCCGAAGTACTTGTTCAGGTCGTCGGTGCCGTTGAGGTAGTAGTCGGACTTGAAGGACTCGGAATCTGCCGGGAAGGCGCCGGAGGAGACGCGGTTCTTGATGCCTTCCTTGCTGTGGCAGACGTACTCCATGAACTTGAAGGCGGCGTCGGCGTTCTTGGTGCCCTTGATGAGGGTCAGCGAGGAGCCGCCGTTGAAGGAGTTGACGTTCTCGCCTTCATTCCACTGCGGCACGGTGGCCACACGGAAGTTGCCGGAGGCCTGGGCGGCGCCGGAGAGCAGGTTGCCCGGCATCCACGCGCCGGTGACGAGCGAGGCGATGGTGCCGTCGCCGAGGCCCTTGTTCCATTCGTCGGACCAGCTGGTGACCTTGGTGTTGATGAGGTCCTCGTCGATCATGCGCTGCCAGTATTCGACGGCCTTCTTGGTGCCTTCGTCGTTGACGAGGTCGATGGAGACCTTGTCGCCGTCGACCTTGAACGGGGCGCCGCCGGCCTGCGCGATAAGCGACATGAACACGGTGGACTGGTTGTTGTCGCCGGCGTCGGAGGTGATGTAGTAGTCGTCGCCGAGGGCGCGGATCTTCTTGGCGTCCTGGTAGTACTCCTCCCACGTCTTCGGGGCCTCGGTGATGCCGGCCTTGTCGAAGACGGCCTTGTTGTAGAACAGCGCGTTCGGGCCGGAATCGACCGGCAGGCCGTAGACCTTGCCGTTGACCTGCACGCCCTTCCAGATGCCGGCAGGATAGTCGGCGTCGAAGCCGGAAGTCTTGTCGGTGAGGTCCTCAAGCGCGTCGGACAGCGCGAACTGGGCGATGGAGTGGTATTCCATCAGGGAAATGTCCGGAGCGCCCTTGCCGGCGGCGATCGCGTTGTTCAGCGAGACCTGGGTCTGGGCGGAGGTGCCGACGTTCAAGACCTTGATGGTGACGTTCGGATTCTCCTCCATGTACTTCTTGGCCGCGTCCTCGATGGTGGTGTCCCAGCTCCACACGGTGATGGTGGACTTGCCGTCGGCGGAGGTGCCCGAGTTATCGGACTTCGCCCCTGTATCACCGGACCCGCAGGCCGCCACGGATACCATCATGGCCGCGGCGCCAAGCACCGCCACGGACTTCTTGATCGAAAACGACATCATATTCTCCTTTGATGTTGACTGACGTTCCGTTGATTGCGTTGGTTATGTAGGTTGTCGGTTGCACCGACCGTCACTTGACCGAGAATCCCTGGCCTTCGGCGTAGGACTTCAGGTCCTTCTGCCATGCGGCCACGCCGTCGGACAGCTTCTGGTCGCCGGTGTACGACTTGCCGACGAAGTCACCGAACTTGCCGCGGGCGTAGACCTCGAACGGCAGGAACTGGTAGTCGGTGGACACGTTCTCGGCCGCCTGCGCGAGGACCTCGTTGTACTTCTGGCCGCCGAAGTAGTCGACGTCCTCGCCGTCGGAGTTCTTCACGGTGGTCGCGTTGATGAAGCTGTCGGACTTGAGCGACTCGGTGTCGGCCGGGAACGCGCCGCCGGCCACGCGAGTTGCCACGCCGTCGCCGTGGTTCGCGTATTCGATGAACTTGAGGGCCGCTTCCTGCTTCTTGGAGGAGGCGAGGATGGCGAGCGAGGAGCCGCCGTTCTCGGAGTTGGTGGCCGAGCCGTCCGCGGTCGGGGTCGGGGCGACGCGCCACTTGCCGGCGCCGCCGGGGGCGGAGTTGGCGAGGTTGGCCGGCATCCAGGCGCCGGTGATCAGCGAGGCGATCGTGCCGTCGGCCATGCCCTTGAACCAGTCCTCGGACCAGCCTGCGGTCTTGGTGTCCAGCAGACCCTCGTCGAGCAGCTTCTGCCAGAAGTCGTTGAATTCCTTGACCTTCTCGTCGCCGGTAAGGTTGATGGTGACGGTCTTGCCGTCCGAGGAGGTCTCGAACGGCTTCGCGCCGGCCAGCCAGGTCATCGAATCGTAGAAGCCGGCGTCACCGGTGTCGGACGTGATGTAGTAGTCGTCGCCCAGCGCGTGGATCTTCTTGGCGTCCTGATAGAACTCGTCCCACGTCTTCGGGGCCTCGGTGATGCCGGCCTTGTCGAAGATCTCCTTGTTGTAGAAGAAGGCCATCGGGCCGGAGTCCATCGGCAGCGCGTAGACCTTGCCGCCCCACTGCACGGAGGACCAGGTGCCCGGCGTGTAGAAGCTGTCGTAGCCGGAGGTCTTGTCGGTGATGTCCTGCAGGGCGCCGTCGATCGCATAGTTCGGCAGCGCGTAGTATTCGATCTGGGCCACGTCCGGTGCACCGTTGCCGGCGTTGAGCGCGTTGGTCAGTGAGGTGTAGGTCTTGTTGCCCTGACCGGAGTTGACGAGCTTGACCTTGATGTCGGGGTTGGCCTTCTCGAAGTCCTTGACCACCTGGGTCAGGGTCGTCTCCCACGCCCACACGGTGATTTCGGTGGCGCCGCCGGTGGAGCTGTCGCCGCCGCTCTGCTGCGCGTTGTTGGTGGAGGTGCCGCCGCATGCCGCGACGCTGACCAGCATGGCCGCGGCGCCCGCAACGGCGATCATCTTGTTCATTGAGCTATTCATGCTATCCGCCTCTCCTCTTCGAGGTTTGCATCACACAACACACTGTGTGACCGGTTACATGAAAGTACTATACACTGTTATGTGACCGGTTACAAATCGTGTGTCGCCGATCATCGGGATCACGGCCCGGCAAGTCGCGCGGAACATACGCACGACCGCACAATCCACAAGCCGGAACGACAGCGAACGAGACTGAGGGAAACACAAGGGAGCGGGGAGATGTCAGAACCGAATACCATGGTGTTCATGACCACGGCGCATAAGAAAGTGACCATCCGAGACGTAGCGCGCTACGCGGAGGTGTCCTACGGCACGGTATCCCGCTACCTCAACGGCAACGACCACGTCTCCAAGGAGGCGGCGGAACGCATCGGCAACGCCATCGAAACCTTGCAGTACGTGCCGAACAACGCCGCACGGTCGCTCGCACAGCAGCGCACCCAGACCGTCTGCCTGCTGCTTCAGGTCGAATCCGCCGCCACGATCATGCAGGCCAGCGTCGCCGAGGCCATGGCCGCCGCGAACCAGACGCTGGGCGACGGCGGATACCAGATGCTCACCGTCATCGCCAACTCCGACGAGGCCATCCAGCGCATCACCAAACTCATCAAGAGCGACTTCGCCGACGGCTACCTGCTGTTCTCGCTGAGCGAGGACGACTCGCTGGCCCTGGCCTGCCGGGACATCAAACGACCGGTCGTGCGCTCCGAGGCCAGCAACCGCGGCGACCTGCCCTACCCGGCGGTCGACTTCAACAACGCGGAAGGACAGCGCGACATCACGCGGTTCCTGCTCAACAAGGGCCGCTCCCGCCTCGCCTACGTGTGCGGCCCGGGATTCTCCACGTCCGCCATCAACCGACTGAACGGCTTCCGCGAGGCCATGGGCAAGTTCTACGACGACTCGCGCGTGTACTACGCCGACGACTGGGAGATCGGCAGCGGCGAGATGGCGGCCGTCACGTTCCAGCCAATCCTCGATCAGATCGACGGCATCGTGTGCGCGAACGACAGCATCGCCATCGGCGTGATCAACCAGCTCGACCGTTTCGGCTACCGCGTGCCGGATGACATCGCCGTCACCGGATTCGATGATTCGCCGCTCGCGCAGATGGCCAATCCGAAGCTCACCACCGTGCGCCAGGATTCCTATCTGCACGGAGAGACCGTGGCGAAACTGCTGCTGAACATCATGCACGGCGAGGCGGTCGAACGGCATTACGTGCAGCTGCTGCCCACCACGATCGTCGAGCGGCAGTCGGCGTAATCTTCCGTTCCCTCGTTTTTTCGTCAGGATCGGCGCGGCCTTGCGCGCGTAGTTCGGCGCGACATTGTCACACATCACGCCGGACCACTCGCGCGGGGCTGTCTCAGTACGTCATCCTTCGTAATCATGCGGCACCCTCCCGACACGCACCCGCAAATCGTAACCGGTCACACAATATCGTTATACTCAAATTGTAACCGGTCACATACAATGATGAGCGGCCGGCACGTCAACCCACGATCCATAGGGAAGGACATCTCATGTCAACCAGATTCGGCTCATTCCTGCCGACCGACACAGCCGGCAACGTCGCCCAGCTCCACGGCATCGGCGTGCAACGCTTCGGCGACACATGGTGCGCATACGGCGAAAACAAGGCGAACGGCAACCTGTTCCAAGGCGTGTGCTGCTACACCACCCAAGATTTCGTCACCTGGATGAGCCACGGCATCGTGCTCGACGTGCAGGAAGACGGTTCGGCCCTGGCCGCCGACCGCATCGGAGAGCGGCCGAAGGTGCTGCGCTGCCCGACGACCGGCAAGTACGTCATGTACATCCACGCCGAAACGCCGGACTACATGTATGCGCACATCGGAGTCGCGGTGGCCGACAATCCGCTCGGACCGTTCGCGTTCCAGACCACCATCACCTGGCGCGGCTATCTCAGCCGTGACATCGGCGTGTTCCAGGACGAGGACGGCAGCGGCTACATCATGAGCGAGGACCGCGACCACGGCACGCATATCTACCGTCTGTCCGACGACTATCTGACCATCGTCGAAGACGTCGCCTGCGAGCGCGCCAACGACTACCCGTACGGATTGGAATCGCCGACCATCGTCAAGAAGGACGGCCTGTACTACTGGTTCGGATCCAAGCTGACCGGCTGGTTCACCAACGACAACATGTACTCCACGGCCACCGACCTTCACGGCCCGTGGAGCGAGTGGCGCGCGTTCGCGCCGCTGGGCACGCAGACGTTCGATTCGCAGGTGGACATCGTGATCCCGCTCGACGACGACCCGTACCACAGCGACCGGTTCCTGTTCATCGGCGACCGCTGGTACAAGAACGATCTGGGCAATTCGCCGATCGTGCAGCTGCCGATCAGCATCGCGGACGGCACGGCGAGCATGGTCTGGAACAACTCCTATGAGGGATCCACGCATCGCGAGGTTCCCGACGACCATGAGCCGATCACCGATCCGAACGCCTACATCTGCGCACAGGACATGGACGACTAGCGCCGGACGCATTCCGCCGGTCATGGTGAAGCCCGCGATCTCGTCTGGGATCGCGGGCTTCACCATAGTTGTTGAGTTACGGCCGTTTCGGACGCAAAAAACGGCCGTAACTCAACGGTATCGGAGACCTCATGTTGAGTTACGGCCGTTCCCGGACTATTCCTTGACGGCGCCGGCGGCGAGGCCGGACTGCCAGTACTTCTGCAGGCACAGGAACGCGATGACCAGCGGGATGATCGTGATCAGCGAACCCGTGATCACCAGGTTCTGGATCGCCGTGCCGCCCGCGGTGGACGCCTGGTCCTTCCACTGGTTCAGACCGATCGTCAGCGGGTACCAGCTGTCTTCCTTGAGCATGATCAACGGCAGGAAGTAGTTGTTCCACGTCGCCACGATCGTGAACAGCGCGGTCGTGACGATGCCAGGAGCCAGCAACGGCAGGCTGATCGTCCAGAACGTGCGAAACTCGCTCGCGCCGTCCACGCGCGCCGCCTCAAGCAGTTCGGTCGGTACCGCCTGCTCGGAGAAGATCCACATCAGATACAGGCCGAACGGAGAAATCAGGCTCGGGATGATCATGGCCCACGGCGTGTTCGTCAGGTTCAGCTTGGCGAACAGCAGGAACTGCGGCACTGCCAGCGCGATGCCCGGCACGCTGATCGCGCCGATGATCACCGCGAACACGGCCTTGCGGCCCGGGAAACGGAACTTCGCCAGCGCGTAGCCGCCCATGATCGCCAGCAGCGTCGCGCCGCCCGCGCCGACCACCACGTACAACAGCGTGTTGACCAGCCAACGGCCGAAGATCCCGCCGTTATACGTGAACACGGTCACGATGTTGTCCCACAGCGCGAACGTCTTGCCGAAGCCGAGGCCGAACGTCGAGGTGAAGTCGGCCTGCGTCTTCGTCGCGTTGATCACCAGGTAGACGAACGGGAACAGGCAGTAGATCGCGAACACCGCGCAGATCACCGTCAGCGTCACGGAACGACGCGGGTTGTTCACGTTCGCGAACCCGGACTTCTCGCTCCTCTTGCGTTCGGCCGCCTCGTCGCGCGCGACGCGCTTCTGACGCTCGCGCTCGGCACGCCGGGCCGCCCTCTCCTGCTCGCGCAACGACTGCGCCGTCATGGTCGCACCGCTCATCATCCACGCTCCTTCAACGTAATCTTCATCGCCGTCATCGTCGACATCATCACTTCATCTGCTCCTTCATGCTCCGCAGCTGCACCGCGTACGCGATCGCCATCGTGATCACGGCCATCGTGATCGCCAACGCGGCCGCGTAGTTCGACTGGTTGCCGGCGAAGCTCAGGTTGTACGCGTACATGTTCGGCGTGTAGTACGTCGTGATCGCGTTGCCGGGGACCATGTTCTGCAGAATGCTCGGCTCGTTGAACAGCTGGAACGAGCCGATGATCGAGAAGATCACCGTGATCGCGAGGCTTCCGCGCAGCTCGGGCAGCTTGATCGACTTGACGATCTGCCATTCGCTCGCGCCGTCGATGCTGGCCGCCTCGTACAGCGAATGCGGGATCGTGGACAACGAGCTGTAGAAGATCAGCATGTTGTAGCCGGTGAACTCCCACGTGTTGATGTTGCCGATCGCGGCCAGCAGCACGCTCGGCTTGAGCACGTCGACGTTCGTGCCGAAGAAGTCGTTGAACGAGCCGACCAGGCCGTATTTCGCGCCGTAGACGAAGCCCCAGATCATGGTCGACACGACAGCGGGCACCGCGTACGGCAGGAACGTGGAGATGCGGAAGAACTTCGTGCCGTGCAGCTTCATGCTGTCGATCGCGAGGGCCATCGCGGCCGACAGGAACAGCATGATCGGCACCTGCACGACCGTGAACAGGGCCACGCGGCCGACCGACTGCCAGAAGTTCGCGTCATGGAAGAGCCGCGCATAGTTCGCCACGCCCACGAACACGGTGCCGCCGATCATCTTCTTCTGGAAGAAACTGATGTAGATCGCGTACACGATCGGCACGATGAACACGAAGACGAACACCGCGGCGAACGGCCACATGAATTTCCATCCACGCCAGTCCGCCTTATGCTTGTTGATCCGTGCCGTAGACGTGTGCGCCGCCGCAGTCACGTGCGTCGCGCGAACGGCACCGGCTTGCGCCTGAGCTGAAGCCATCATCCGACTCCTCTCCTTCGAAAGAGCTCTATCGCTGTTCTCTGCCGGTCACATTTGCCACAGTGTTGTTGTAACCGGTCACATGAAGTACTATACACCATCGTGTGACCGGTTACAAAATTAAATCGGCGCGCTATGTGACAAAAGGGAACACTTTTCACTCAGAAAACACCATAAACGCACCGTTACACACCGCGCACGCCGACAACCATGCCCCGAGACATACGCCAACCATCCACTGAAACATATGCCAACCATCCGCCGAGACTAGGGTGTGTTTACTCTATGGTGCTTTGGTGACATGATGGTGGTATGTGTACGCCGAGGTATGACATCACGAGGGAG
>NZ_WHZW01000011.1:0-75439 GCF_010667685.1 Bifidobacterium aerophilum
AGGTTTAGGCACCACCCATTCTGCCTAGAAGCCTCTAACTATTCCCACCCCTCCATCAGAACAGCAAACACGGTCGCAGTCCGATGTCGGTCATGCGACGACCTCGGCCCCGTGGCATAATCGGGTGCATGCGTATTGTGTTGCAGCGAGTGTCCCAGGCCAGCGTCGATGTGCTGAACGAATTGGGCACGGTCGATCCCACCTTCGAACCGCAGCAGACGGGACCCGGATATATGATCCTGGTCGGGGTGTCCGACTCGGACGGCGAGAGGGAGGTCTCCTGGTTGGCGCACAAGGTGCTCAACCTGCGCGTGTTCGAGGACGAGCAGGGCAGGATGAACCGTTCCATTCAGGATGTTGGCGGGGAGATCCTGTCGATTTCGCAGTTCACGCTGTTCGCCGACGTGCATAAGGGCAACCGGCCGAGTTTCGTGAAGGCCGGCGAACCCGTTCATGCCGAATTGGTCTGGCGCGATTTCAACGATGCGTTGCGATCCGGGGGAGTGCCGGTGAGCGAAGGGCGGTTCGGTGCGCACATGCGCGTCGGACTGATCAACGACGGGCCGGTCACCATCGCGATCGACACGGACGCCGACATGCCGGGCAAGGCGTAGGGGAGGCCGGTGTCGGGAAACGACATGCCGTAGAACATTTGTTCGATCTGTTTGGTAGAGTGATGACACGATTCTCGAAAGGTCGGTGATCGCCATGAGCGAGGACAACAAGACGCAGGACAACAAGACGGCTGCCGTGCAGACCGGAACGACCTCGAACGCGCAGCACGATGGAGGGAAGCTGCCCGAGCCGTATGAAAAGACCACCCGTCACGCGATCGTGATCGACGGAACGCATCTGGACTATACGGCCACGGTAGGTGCCATCAACATCGATACCGCCAAGGTCAAGCCGGCCGCGAGCATCTTCTTCACCGCCTTTGACATCGTTGACGGCAGCGGCAATGCGGATCCGTCCCGTCCCGTCACCTTCATCTTCAACGGAGGGCCGGGCTCGTCCACCACGTTCCTGCTGATGGGCTCCGTGGCGCCCAAGCGCATCGACGTGCCCGATGCGGCCCCGGTGCCGGCTGCGCCATACCATCTGGCCGACAACGCATACACGCTATTGCCCTCGTCCGATCTGGTGTTCATCGACGCGGCCGGGGCGGGTTTCTCCGAGATTCTCGACGCCGCGAAGGCCGAGCTGTGGTCGGTCGATGGCGACGTCGCCGGCTTCAGCGCGTTCATACGGGCCTATCTGTCCAAGTATCGTCGTTGGAACTCACCCAAGTATGTACTCGGCGAATCGTATGGCACCACGCGCGGTGCGGCATTGGCCTATCGTTTGCAACAGGACGGCGTCGCGCTCAACGGCCTGATCCTCATCTCCAATATCCTCGACTACGCATTCACGCTCGACACGTCGGACCAGTTCTACATCGGCTACTTCCCGACCTTTGCATCCGTTGCGAAATACCACGGCCGCGCGGCATCCGATACCGAGATCGCGGATCATCTGCAAGCCGCGCGCGCATTTGCGAACGGTCCGCTGCGTCTCGCGCTTGCAGCCGGCGCGTCCCTGGATGACGACACGAAGCATCGTGTCGCCGCACGCTATGCGGAACTGACCGGCCTGAGCGAACGGTATGTCTATGATTCCGACCTGCGCGTGGTGGACATGCGATTCCGCAAGGCATTGCTGCGCGACGAGGACAGGATCGTGGGTCGCTATGACGGCCGCGTGGCGGGCTATGATCTCGACCGCATGAACGACGAGGAGACGTTCGTGGTGGACGACGCGTTCCTCGACCCCGCCTATTCCAGCCTGTGCAACGCATATCTGCGTGACGAACTCGGTTGGGACCGCGTGCCGGAGCGCCGTGGATTCGCCGACTTCGATTGGAACGCCACCGAACCCGGTAAGGGTTGGACGTGGTGGCATGAACAGCCGGACATGACGAAATCCTCTTGGGGCGCGAAGATCCCGTTCCCGAACGTCGTGCCCGATCTGGCCGCCGCGATCGTTCATCAGCCGACGCTCAAGGTGCTGATCGGCAACGGCATCTACGATCTGTGCACGCCGTTCTTCCAGACGGAATACGATATCGACCATCTCGGTCTGCCGAAGCCGTTGCGCTCCAACGTGGCATTCACCTACTATCCGGCCGGTCACATGCTGTATTCGTCCGAAACGAGCCTCGCCAAATTCTCGTCCGATCTCAAGCGTTTTTACGGCGAGGATGTGACCGGACTGCCTAAGCTGAACGAGCGCCCGGATCTGCCCGAGGCGCGGATCGACCTGTAACGGCCCATTGCCGACGGTTGGATCATGCCTTTCCGCGGCATGGTCCAACCGTTCCCGACTCAAAGGAGGCATCCATGACATCATTCGCCAACTGGTCCGACCTCGACCTGAGTAATCTCGACCTGTCCAAACTCGACCTGTCGTTCATCGACAGGATCGTGTTGTGGTACGGCACGCTGCCATCCGCGGTGCAGACGCTCATTACCGTCGCCGTCGGCGCAGCCATCGCCTATGTGGTGTTCAAGATCGTCATCAAACTCATCAAGGGCATCATCGCTTCGGTCATCGCCGCCGTGCTCGCGTTCCTGCTGACGACGGTTCCCGGCAACCTGCTGCTGTCCCAGGCGTTCGACCATGTCGAGCAGCAGATCTCCACAAGCCTGAACAAATAGCGCATGGATTCCGTTCCCGTCTTGGGTCGTGTACGAGACGCGACGGACGATCCCCGTACAGTCGGAAAGGTTGTGATATGGACGTTACGCATGCATTGACCCATATCGGCACGAACGATACCGGACCGGTGTTCCTGCTGTTGCACGGATGGGGCTCCAACGAGCACGACCTGCCGAGCCTGCTTGCCTACTGTGCGCAGGGGGCGGATTACGCGTCGCTGCGTGCGCCGATCGCATATGGCATGGGCTATACATGGTTCGGTACCTGGGACTATGACGGTGTGCCTACCGGAGCGTCATTGGACGAACAGGCGCAGGAGGCGGGCGAAGCCATCAATCGTTGGGTATCGGACAATATTCCCGACGATCGGCGTATCGTGGTCATGGGATTTTCACAAGGTGGCCTGCTTGCAGGCGAGGTGTTGCGGCTGAAACCGCAGCGGTATGCGGCGGCGGTAAGCTTCTCCGGATTCCTTGCCCATGCGCCGCTTGCCGGAGACGACGAATTGGCGCAACGGCGCCCGCCGATGTTCTATGGACATGGTTCCGCCGACGATATCTTTCCACAGGACGAGGTCCGGGCGATGTCCCACTTCTACGCGGCTCACGTCACGCTCACCGAACGCGTGTACCCGGGCATGACCCACAGCATCTGCATGGAAGAGATGCGTGACGTCTCCGCGTTTCTGACCGACAATGATCTGACAAGGCCTCGCATCTGGTAAGCCGGTGCGAACGGTACCGGCATCGTGCGGACATGCCGTCGGCGTTATAGTGGGAATCATCGTGACCGCAGGGAACGGAGCAGCAGATGACGACGCAGGGAACGGATGACGACATGCTGGTATCGGTGATCGTGCCGGTATATAAGGTCGAACGCTATCTGGACGAATGCGTGGCCAGCATCGTCGCGCAAACCTACCGCAATCTCGAGATTCTGCTGGTGGACGACGGGTCGCCGGACGATTGTCCCGCCATATGCGATGACTGGGCCGAGAAGGACGATCGCATACGAGTCATCCACAAACCCAACGGCGGGCTGTCCGACGCCCGCAACGCCGGGCTTACGCGTGCCACGGGGGATTGCATCTACTTCGTGGATTCGGACGATACCATCGCGCCGAACCTCGTGGAACGCGCGGTGGCGACCATGCGCGAATACGATGCCGACCTGGTCATGTTCCAATTCGACACGATATCCGAAAACGATGTGCCGCTGGTGTCGGACTACAGGCACAACGACTTCGATACGGTCATGGTCATGACCCCCGAAGAGGGCATCAAGGCGCAGGTCAAGGCCGAAATCGACGGTTACTTCTGGTCGTTCCTCGCCGCGGCCCCGATCTACAAGGATCATGGGTTTTCGTTCCCCGTCGGCCGCAAGATCGAAGACATGGCGCGCATCTGCAACGTCATCGGCGAAGCGCGTCGCATCGTGCGCATCCCCGAGGTGCTCTACCATTACCGGCTGCGCAAAGGATCGATCACCAGCGGTTGGAGCCCTCAGCTCATCAAGGATTGGATGAAGGCCGCCGATGACCGGGAAGCCTATATTCTGGACCGGTATCCGGATCTCAAGGGGTTCATGCGCCTGCAGCAGCTGACGTTCTTCGCGAACCTCGACTATGAGACGATCCGCCAAAGCGTCACCGCAAGCCTGCATATCGATCCCGAGGACGCGAACGAGCTCCGCCGCCGCATCGACAGACTTCGCAAGGACATGGACGACAGCGGAGACGCGGTGCCGGAATCCACAGATTCACTGCTGGACATGCTCAAGGACTCCGTGGACGATGCCGTTGACGATTTCAAGGATAATTTCAAGGAAATACGCGATGACTGGATCCGCATTAGCCGCGGCTGGAAGGAGTACATGCACGACAAGGAGACGGATCGGGACTAATGCCGGTCTAGCCCGCTCGCCTTATTCCTTTGCTCCCCCTGAAGGGGGAGCTGGCAGCGAAGCTGACTGAGGGGCGGCACCCGGTCCCTTGAATCCAACGGGAACAGTAGGCCGGCCAGTCTCAGTTCGCCTTCAGACGGTACGCCTTCCACACATCGCTGAGCTTCTGTCCGTTCGACGTACGCTTCCACACGTCCAAGCCCACCTTGCTGCCTCCCGCCGCGCGTGCCGCGGCGGGAGGCGACGCGTATTCGGAACCGTCCTCCAGACGGAACCTGCCGTTTTCGGTGACGGTCGCCACATAGCGTTCGCCCTTGCGCGGCCGCTCCCATACCAGTGTCTCGCCGGGAATCAGCAATCCCGCTTTCACCACCTGTGCGATGGTGACGCGTCGGGATCCCCGGCTGACGCTCGACGCCGCATCCGTGCTTTCGACCAACCGTTCGATGCTGTCCGATGACGTCAGATCCGAATGGTTCTCGTCATAGCGAATATCCCAATATTCGGCGATCAGCCGAACCGTCTCCTCCTGACGGTGCCGCATCATCGCCGGCGTGCACTCGGCGAAATCGGCCAGCTCCCGCGTCAGCGGGAAACGCCGCGAATCCGCCCGCATCAGTATCCGTTCCCTTCTGCGATCGTACTCGGCCATTTTGTCCAGCTGATCCGCACCACCCTGCACCAGCGTCATATTGCCCAGACGGTACATCCAATAATCATGCGTTTCCTGCGACCAATGGGCGAACGATGCGGACTCGCCGATCTCCAACGGCATGATCGGCAAGGCGCTGAGCTTGCGCGGACGGGCGAGCCGGCCGTTCGCCGCCTGCTCGTTCGCGCGGATCAACAGCAGCCGCGCCAGTTCCTCGTCGCCCTGCAATTCGCCGTGCAGCCGTACCAAGGCGCCCGCTCGGTCATCGGCGCTGATGGACAGCCCCCGTACCAGTCTCACCGGATATCCCTTGTCGAGATCCCGGATCGCCGCCGTCGCATGGCCGCGCCGTTCCAGGGAACCCGTACGGTTCAGCGTATCCACGCCGGTCACGCGCTCCAATGCGGCGAACAGTTCCTCAAGACGTTGCGCATCGTGCAATCCGAGCGATGCCTCCGTCACCGTCGTGCGCGACGCGTGCGAGCCGCGCCGCACGAACGGTGACATGCCAGGTTCGCCGAGCTTGCGGAACGAATTGACCAATGCCCACATCGCCACGGGCTTCCACTCGTGGTTCCGGTAGTCGTTCAACGCTTCGATCCGGTCACGGACCCCTTCGGACAGCACCGTGTCGCCCGGATGCTCCAACATGCGCCACGCCATCGCATACGGGGCGAGAACACGGTCGATGAAGGAGGTGATCGTGCCGGCGGCCAGATACGGCTGCAGCACCTCATTCAGGAAGTCGTCGATCAGCTTGCCGGTATCGGGCTTGTGCGCCAGGATCAGATACAGGTATGAGAAGAATTCCTCGCTTTGACGGGGATCGTCGCCCAGGGGATCCATGATGTCGTCCCAACGAGCCGCATACGCGTCCACCAAGGCCGGTTTCAGCCCCGACGTCGCACGGGCCTTGAACACGTCGGACGGCGTCAACGGCAGTCCGCGCATGTTCATCACGTCGAAGATGCGGTGCGCGCCATCGAGATCATCGGTGGTGACGATCACCAGGGTCACGCCATTGACCAGATATGAGGCGAACGCGTGGCGCTCATCATCGCCCATTACGGACAGCGCGTCATAGGCCGCCCGGGTGTTGCGCGCGACATTGCGCTGCGCGGTCGACGACCAATCCTCGTCGGTCATGTCGAACAACGCCTCGAGATTGCCTTCCTGCACGTATTCGCGGAAAAACGCCGCATCGCGTTCGCGCAAGGTCAGTCTCGGTTCGTTCCTGATGCCGCGCAGCTTGTCCCCGGGCTCCACGATCAGCGCATCCAGCAGACGCATCCACTCCGCATCCTCCTCCAGATCGCGCAACGCCGCGATGATGATCGACAGAGACACCAATCGCTGCTGCCCGTCAATCACCTCGTACCGCGTTCCACCGTCATGCACCAGGATCAGCGATCCCAGAAAATATGGGACATCCGCGGATTTGGACGCTTCCTCGAGATCGCCGATCAGTTGCAGCACGTTCGCCGGCTGCCATATATAGGCGCGCTGGAACGAGGGGATCGTGAACCGATAATCCGAAGTGAACACCTTGCCGAGCGGTTTTTCCGTCGCGCTGATCGCCATACGTACCCCTTCGTTCAATGCCGTCACCAACAACCTGCACCCAGCCTACCAGCGTATGCATAGAACACCGGCATCGGCATCCGGCCATCCGCATATCCGCGGGAGAATCGTCACGATGCGCGGGACGGGATGACGGTGCACGGGGCGGCTGATGGTGCACGGGTACGGTGTGACGGTCCGCAGGACGCCGAACGGTCTCATTCGACGGGCGGCAGATCGGCCCGTTCCACCAATCGCGCCAACTGCACGCGTCCCATGTTCAACTTGTCCGCCGCACTCGACAGATGAGCCTTCGCGGTGCGTTCGGAAATGAACATGCGCGCGGCGATCTGCGCGTTCGTGAAGCCTTCCGCCGCCAGCACCACCGTCTCACGTTCCCGCGCGGGCAGCGAATCCAACAGGCGTCTCGCCTCGTCGCGACGGGCGGTCGGCCGCTGCGCGCCCAGATCGGCGATCAGCTGGCGCTGGCTCGCGGTATTGAACTGGGGAACGCCCTCGCACACGTCGAACACGCGACGGATGATCTCCTGCGGCGCATCGGTTTTCGACACGAATCCCTCGGCGCCGGCCTCCACCGCACGCTCCACCGTATTCGACGGGTTCAACGACGTGAGCATCAGCACATGCGGCGGCTCGGGAAGCGCCCTCAGCTGCCGCGTCGTCTCGATGCCGTCCGTGCCGGGCATGGCGATGTCCATCAGCACCACGTCGGGATGCTCACGCCTCGCATGCTCCACCGCGTCCACGCCGCTGACCGACGTGGAGATGACACGGATGCCTCCGTTCGAATAGTCCGTCAATATCAGCCGCATCGCCTGGCAGACCATCGGATCGTCATCGACGATGTTCACCGTGACATGAGGATCACGACAAGGTTCGGTGGCGCTGGCATCGGACGATGGACGGAGATCATGATCGCGTGTGTTCACGGCTTCATTGTATCCGGGCATGGGAGGATGGCATTCGCGACGGTACGTTCGGTCATGCGAGAGGACCGCCCGACACGCGAGGATCGGATGATGCCGCAGCCCACGGCAGCGTCACGTCGACATGGAATGCGCCGCGGCCGTCGACGCCATATCGGCACGAACCCCGTGCGGAACGAACCCGCGCAGCCAATCCCGACAGCCCGGAGCCGATGCGTGGTTCCCGCGTCGCGGACCGATCGGAACCGGCGTTGCCGGAGACCGTATGAGCGGTCGTGGTTTGAGTCGGCGTCGCGGCCACCGGATTGCTGGCATGGACGTGCACCCCGATCCGGGGATTGACGGTCACCTCCAGCGATATCGGCATGCCCGACGCATGACGCAGCGCATTCGTCAGGCTCTCCTGTATCGCCCGATACGCCACCTTGCCGACCGACTCGTCCAGATCGCCCAACTGGCGGATGTCTATCCATGTGTTGATCTGCGCTCCTGCCTGCCGGGCGTCCGCGATCAGGGCGTCCAACGAGTCACGGGTCAACGACGTGTCGTCTGTCGGAGCAAGCTGCTCCCACGCCTGTTGAGGATGGCGCAGCATGTCGATGATCGCATGCGCCTCATCCAGCGCGCCGGCCGCCTGCCGACGGATCTCGTCCGCCTTGGCCGCCACGGATGCGGCACCCGGACCGATCCGCACGTCGGAGCCGGACGCTTCGGCCAGTCTGTTCGCCTCGGCCTGCAGGGCGCTCGCGTTCAGGGCTATCAGCGACAATGAATGCGCAAGCGTGTCGTGCGCCTCCGCGGCGATCGCGTCGGCAAGTTTCTGGTCATCGAGATCGTTCTGCAGATGCTGCACATGATGCCGGGCCGCCTGCGTCTGCGCGTCGGCCTGCGTCAGACGAGCCCGTGAACGGATGTGCAGGCCGACCAGCACCGCCACCACGACGCCGATCAGACCGGTCATCGCCGCCGTGAGCACGATGGCGGGTTCTCCTGCCATCATCTTCGTGCCGGCCGTGACTGTCGTGTCGCCATCGGGCCGTTCGGCGAACACCACGTGCCACAACGACGTTCCCGCCGGTCTCAGGGCGTCGCGCACCTGCGACCATACGGCGACCGGCGTCGCCGCGGCCGTCGCGCGTATGGTGCGCGAGACGGCCGAACGCCGTGCCACCAGCGAGGACAGCGCCATCAGCATGAGCAACGGGTCATAAGGGAAGACGAGCACCACCGCCAGGCATGTCCAGAACACCGGCTCGGGATGCGTGCCCCGTTTCAGCAGGACGAACGGCCACACCAACGTGAGCAGCGTGCTTACCGACAGCCACGGGTACAGGATCCCGAGGCTCGGATCCAGACGCTCCGCCGTGAACGACGTCTGGGCCAGGCACATGAACGCCGCCGACGGGATCATCAGCACGGTGCACCAGCGTCGGGTGCGCACCGGCACATCGTCATCGTCGGCCGGCCGATGCGGCCATGCGATTCGTGGAAGGGTCATGATCCCCACTGTATTGCGTCACGCGCCCGCCGGCCATTGGACATGCGGGCGATATCGGACGCGACCCGTTGCCCGAAGGGGCAGCGAATTATGGCCGTTCGTCCACTGACGTTCCGACGACGTTTTCTGTAGCGTCGGACATGTCACTTACGAACGAGAAAGAAGGAACATCATGAGCAGTCACAGCCAATCTCCGATCCGACCCCAGTCCGATCCGCAGCCGGCCGGCAAGGAAGGCAAGACCGTCAAGAAGCCGATCTGGAAGCGTTGGTGGTTCTGGCTGGTCGTCGTCATCGTCGTGGTCGCGTTCGCCGCGAGCGCGAACGGAGGCAACGGGTCGTCTCCGTCGGCGCAGCAGTCGTCGCAGTCATCGACGAGCCAGAGCCAGCAGTCCGACGGCTCGAAGGACACAGCCGGTCAATCGGGCGATACGTCGAAGCAGGAGGAATCCAAGGTTCCCGCCGAATACCGGTCCGCGCTCAAACAGGCCGACACTTACGCCAATGTCATGCATATGTCCAAGCAGGGCGTCTACGACCAGCTTGTCAGCGAATACGGCGGCAAGTTCTCGGCCGAAGCGGCTCAATATGCCATCGACAACGTGAAGGCCGACTGGAATGCGAACGCACTGGCCAAGGCAAAAAGCTATCAGGACAACATGGCGATGTCCCCCGAGGCGATACGCGACCAGCTTGTCAGCGAACACGGTGAGAAATTCACCGCCGACGAGGCCGCCTACGCCATCGAGCATCTGAACGACTGATGCTGCGGGCCTCGTTCCGGGAATGCCGTGCATCCCGAACGTGGCCGTTCGGTGAAAGCGCGACGCTGCCGGCTGAAATTCATGGAATTCCAAGGTTGCCTCCCGTAGGATAGGCCTAGACAAGCAAAGCAAGGAGTCATCATGACATTCGGCCAGCAGCCGCAAGGCAACAACAACCAGTACGGCAATCCCAATGGCCCGCAGCAGTATGGCCAGCAGCAGTACCAGTACGCGCAGGCCCCGTACGGGCAGCCGCAGTATGCGTATGCGCCCAACGGCGCCGCCGCGATGAATACGCAGGCCGCGTATTCGTACGAGCAGGTGCAATCCGCCGAACGCGCGTCCGTCACCCGCGCATACGGCGAAATGACGATCGGTCTGCTGATCACCGCCGTCGTCGCGGTCGCCGCGCAGATGACCGGCGCGTACATCGCGTTCCTGCAGTCCACCGGACTGATCGGCGTCATCCTGTTCGCCGTCATCCAGGTCGGCATGGCCGTATATCTCGGCGCGCGCATCATGACGATCAAGGCGTCGACCGCGCGCGTCATGTTCTACGTGTATGCGGCGCTGATGGGATTCACGCTCAGCTCGATCTTCCTGATCTACGATCTCGGCTCGATCGGGCTCGCGCTCGGCATGACCGCGCTGTTCTTCCTCGTGCTCACGATGTTCTCCATGACCACGAAGATGGACATGCTCAAGGCCGGTCCGATCCTCATGGTCGCGCTGATCGTGCTCATCATCTCCCAGCTGATCCTCGCGTTCCTGCCGGTGAGCGGCATGACGCAGATCGTGTGCGCGATCGGACTGATCATCTTCGCCGGCATGACGATGTACGACGCGCAGGTCACCCGCGCGCTGTTCGCCCAGTACGAGGCGCAGGGGCCGGACGTGATCAAGAAGGTCTCGATCGTGTGCGCGCTGAACCTGTACCTTGATTTCGTGAACATGTTCCTGTACGTGCTTCAGCTGCTCGGCAACCGCGACTAGCCTTACGGCTGATCCCTGCCATCGACGAAAGCCCGGCCCCCGAAGGTCGGGCTTTCGTCGTTTCGGTCACCTGCCGGCGCTACCGTGGTGCCTCATGACACGACAGGAACTCGCGGGCATGGGATGCCTGATGCTGACGGCGCTGATCTGGGGCTTCGCCTTCGTCTCGCAGGTGCAGGGCATGGATTCGATGACGCCGCTGTTCTTCAACGCGACACGGTTCACGCTCGGCGCGCTTTCGCTGGCGCCGCTGCTGTGGTGGCGGTCGAAACGCGGGGGAGGAGCCGTTGCGGAGACGATGACCTGCAAGGAGGACGCCGCAGCCGACGGCGTATCCTCGGGCGTATCCAAAACATCCGTCGCTCGCATGCTTGCCGATCCGATCGTCGTCGGCGCGATCTGCGGCATGTTCCTGTTCACCGCCAGCACCTTGCAGCAGTACGGCATCCTGTACGGGCATTCGGCCGGGCGTGCCGGATTCATCACCGCCCTGTACATCGTGCTGGTGCCGTTGCTGGCGTTCGTGTTCCTGCGCCGACGCGTGCGTCCGGTCACGGCTCTCGCGGTGGCCGTTTCCATCGTCGGCTTCTACGCGCTGTGCGTCACCGACGGATTCGGTTCGCTGACCTTGGCCGATCTGCTGCTGGTGGTGACGGCCGTGCTGTTCGCCGCGCATATTCTGGTGATCGATACGCTTGGCGGCCGCATCGACCCGCTGACGCTGTCGTTCGTCCAATTCGTGACGACGGCCGTGCTGAGCTGGGCCGGATCCCTGGCCGAAGGGTCGATCGACTGGCAGGGAGCGGCCCAGGCGTGGCCGGCCGTGCTGTACGCCGGAATCGGTTCGGTGGGCGTCGCCTACACGTTGCAGGCGGTCGGCCAGCGATGGGTGCCGCCGACCCGCGCGAGTCTCATCATGTCGCTCGAATCGTTCTTTTCGGTGATCGGCGGCGCGCTGCTGCTCGGCGAGGTCATGACGCCGCGCGGATATCTTGGTTGCGCGCTCATCTTCGCCGGCACTCTCCTGGCCCAGCTGCCCGCTGAACCGCTCAGTCTGCCTTCGGTGCCTCGCCGACCTGAGGGGCGCCGTTGATGTCGCGGTGGATGTTCTGCATCTGCGTCTCGATGTTCTGCAGCGAGCGCGCGCAGTCGAGCAGCGTCTGCGAGTGCTCGCTGAGCTTCGAATCCGGCAGGTCGGTCTTGTATCGCAACGCGTGTTCGAGGCTTGCCCAGTAGTCCATCGCGATCGTGCGGAACTGCACCTCGACCGGCGTATAGTGCGCGCCCGACGACAGGAACACCGGCACCGCGTAGATCACGTGCAGGGAGCGATAGCCGTTCTGCTTCGGGTTTTTGATGTAGTCCTTGACGCGCAGCACCGAAATGTCGTTCTGCGCCGACAGGTAGTTGGACACGGAGTACACGTCGTCGCGGTAGTTGCAGATCACGCGCACGCCGGCCACGTCGAACAGGTTGTCGCGGATCGACGAGACCTGAAGCGGCAGCTCCTTGCGCTCCAGCTTGCCGAGGATCGAATTGACCGATTTGAGACGGCGTTCCATGTGATGGATCGGATCGTGCGCGAACCGCACCTGGAACTCCGAGTCGAGGATCTCGAGTTTGGTGCTGATCTCGTACATCGCGCCCTCGTATACCTGCATGAGGTTGACGAATTCCGTGATCTCCTCGGCGGGGAACGGCACGTTCTCCTGGCCGATGGCGTTGAGACGGGCCTTGAGATCGCTGGTATTGATGCGGCTTTGTCGGTCAAGTATCACGGTCAATAATCATAGCGGCACATGTGCGAAGGAACTGAAAATTTCCTTGGCCGCCCGCCGCGACGCGACCCGGCGGACGGTCTGGCGTGGCCAATCGTTACGATGGACGGTTATGAACGAAGACATGATGACCGAGGCGGAGCGCGCCTCGAAACTGGCCGAGCCGGCCGGCGACGCCGTTGCCGCCCCCAACCGGGGCAAGGGCGTGTATTACGTACATACGCTCGGATGCCAGATGAACGTGCATGATTCCGAACGCATCGCCGGCGTGCTTGAATCGGACGGCTATGTGCCCGCCACCGAGGAGCAGGTGATCGACAAGGACATCGACCTGATCGTCATGAACACGTGCGCGGTGCGTGAGAACGCGGCCGAACGCATGTACGGCACGATCGGCCTGTGGGCGCGGATGAAGCGCGAACGCCCGAACCTGCAGATCGCGGTCGGCGGCTGCATGGCCCAGCTCGACCGGCAGAAGATCGCGAAGAAGGCCCCGTGGGTGGACGCGGTGTTCGGCACGAAGAACATCGGCTCGCTGCCGCGGCTGCTCGATCAGGCGCGCATGGTCGGCGAGCCGCAGGTCGACGTGGTCGACAGGCTCGATTATTTCCCGAGCCAGCTGCCGACCGCGCGCGCCTCGCGCGTCTCCAGCTGGGTGTCGATCTCGATCGGCTGCAACAACACGTGCACGTTCTGCATCGTGCCGACCACGCGCGGCAAGGAGCATGACCGCCGGCTCGGCGACATCCTCGCCGAGATCCGCCAGTGCGTGGACAACGGCGCGAAGGAAGTCACGCTGCTCGGCCAGAACGTGAACTCGTTCGGCTACGGCATCGGCGACCGGTATGCGTTCAGCAAGCTGCTGCGGGCCTGCGGCGAGATCGAAGGGCTGGAACGCGTGCGCTTCACGTCGCCGCATCCGGCCGCGTTCACCGACGACGTGATCGCCGCGATGGCCGAGACGCCGAACATCATGCACCAGCTGCACTTCCCGTTGCAGTCCGGTTCCGACCGCATCCTGCGCGCGATGCGACGCTCGTATCGTTCCGCGAAGTTCCTCGACATCCTCGGCCGCATCCGTGAAGCCATGCCGGACGCCCAGATCTCCACCGACATCATCGTCGGCTTCCCCGGCGAGACCGATGAGGACTTCGAAGAGACGATGCGCGTGGTGCGCGAGGCGCGGTTCTCCTCCGCGTTCACGTTCGAGTATTCGCCGCGTCCGGGCACGCCGGCCGCCGCGATGGAGCAGGTGCCTCATGATGTGGTGCAGGAGCGTTTCGAACGGCTTGTGGCGTTGCAGGAGCAGATCACCGCGGAGGAACTCGCGAAGTTCGAAGGGCGCGACGTCGAGGTGATGATCACCGGGGCGGCGGGCAAGAAGGATTCCTCCACGCATCGCGTCACCGGCCGCGAGAAGACCGGCGTGCTCGTGCATATCGGCGTGCCCGAGGGCGAGACGATGCCTGAAGTCGGTGATTTCGTCACCGCGACCGTCACGCATGCCGGCCGTCATAATCTGATCGCCGATCCGAACCCGGCCGAAGGGCAGACCTATCATGTGCGCCACTGAGACCATGCCGTCCGCGGTGCCGCACCCCGGAGCGCGCGGGGCGTCCGACGTCCCGCGCGTCGTCTCGATCGTAGGTCCCACCGCATCCGGCAAGACCGGTCTCGGCATCGCCATCGCCAAGGCGCTTGAGTCGCGCGGCGAACGTGCCGAGATCGTGAACGCGGACGCCTACCAGATGTACCGCGGCATGGATATCGGCACCGCCAAGGCCACGCCCGCCGAACAGGCCGAGGTCAGGCATCATCTCATCGACGTCATCGAACCGGATGACGCGATGTCGGTGGCGCGTTTCCAGCAACTTGCGCGCGAGTGCATCCGCGATCTGCAGTCGCAGGGCATCCGCCCGATCATGGTCGGCGGTTCCGGCCTGTACGCGCGCGCCGCGATCGACGACATCTCGTTCCCCGGCACCGATCCCGAGGTGCGCAAGCGGCTCGAGGAACGGGAAAAGACCGAGGGCGCGGGCGTGCTGTTCGCCGAACTCAAGGCCAAGGATCCGGCGGCGGCCGCGCGCATGGACCCGCACAATCCTCGCCGCACCATCCGTGCGCTCGAGGTCATCGAAGTGACGGGCAGGCCGTATTCGGCAAGCCTGCCGCGCTACCGGTACGTGATCCCGACCGTGCAGATCGGCCTTGACCTGCCGCGTGAGGAACTTGACCGTCGCATCGACATCCGCACCAAGCGGATGCTTGACGGCGGATTCATCGAGGAAGTGGAACGGCTGCGTCCGCATCTTGGCATGACCGCATGCCGGGCCCTCGGCTACCAGCAGGTCATCGACTACCTCGACGGACTCGCCGACCTGAATGACACGTACATGGACATCGCGCAGAAGACCAAGCGGCTCGCCCGCAAACAGATGGGATGGTTCGGGCGCGATCCGCGCATCCACTGGCTGCAGGCGCTCAACCCGAGCCTCGTCGACAACGCGATGGCGATCATCGCGCACGCCGACGCCGGCGACTACGATCCGATCGATGCGCATGCCGACGAATACGTCCAGCACCATCTGGGCGACATCGGATAACGGAATCCCTGCGGCCGCGTACGCCCCGGACGGCCGCAGGCGATCGTCATCAGTGCGCCGGTCCCTGCTCCCAGCCGGCGATCAGGAACGTGCGGGTCGGATTCGCCGGCCGCGCGATGGCATCGAACATGCGCGTGAACCCTGACGTGTCGCCGCGGTACGCCGCATGTTTCGCCGCCTTGTAGCCGTCCCGGCCCACCGGTCCCCAGTCGAGGTCCCATCCGGCATCATGCGCGAGCCTCGAGGCGAAGATCCGCAGCGTCATCGCATTGCCGCCCTTGAACGGATGCAGATAGCCCAGCTCGTCGTAGATGCGTGCCAGTTCGCGCACGAACACGTCGCGGTCCATGGCCACCAGATTGCGTTTGTCCGCCAGTTCAGTCGCGATGTTGTGCGCCCCCGTCTCGATCAGCGCCGCGGGGAAGAACGCCTCCGGGTTTCTGGCAAGCGCGCGGTCCGCGGTCACCTCCCGCGTCGTGTTCGTCGTGCGCAGACGTCCGGCGTCGGCGAACACGCCTGCGAACAGGCCTCGGTGGATCGCGGTCAGTTCGGCCAGATCGTTGCCGGTCTCCCATCCGCGTTCGGTCAGCAATACGGTACGCGCCACGATGCTGCCGGCATGGTCCCTTGCGTGGTCGTCGAGACTGCCGTCCGCCAGTCGGCCTGGCGCGACGCCCGACGTTTCGGCGTCCGCCGCGTCGATCAGACCGGAAACGTCCAGATCGCCGCGTTCATAGTCACGCAGGGCGCGCAACGTCGCGTCGCCCGGCGCCATCGCTTCCAACGCGCAGTTCTTCAGTGCAAATGCGACTGCGCTCGCACGTTCGGCTGGAGTCATAGGCCCATCCTATCCGATGGACGCGGGTCATGCGGCCAGGCATGCGGAAAATAACCGGGTCTGGGTAGAATCATGACCGTTATGGCACGTACAGCATCCTCCAGCAAGAAAACCACGTCTTCGAACAACGACGCGTCGGCGCGTGACGGCGATACGCGGGTCGACCTGTCATCCGAGCCGCTCGGCAAGAAGATCCTGCTCGCCGTTCCCCGTGCGATCGGTTCCGCGGTCCGGGCCGTCGGCGGCGTGGGGGAGTACGATCCGATGTATCGCCGCGACGGCCTGTGCTTCCTGATGCTGGTGCTGGCGATCTGCTTCTGCGCGTCCGAATGGTTCCGCGTCAACGGCGCGCTCGGACGGCTGCTGCATGCCGTAGCGGCCGGCCTGTTCGGCGTGATGAGCGTGATCGTGCCGGTGCTGCTTGTTCTGGTGGCGGTCAGGCTGATGCGCAATTCGGGCAAGCATTCCGACAATCCTCGCGTCGTGACCGGATGGGTGCTGCTGCTGTGGTCGATCTGCTCGATCATCGACGTGGCCGTCGCCGCCGATACGCCGGGCTTCGACATCGCGCTGCTGCAACGGGCCGGCGGCCTGTTCGGCTTCGTGCTCGGCTCGCCGTTGGCATGGGGACTTTCCGACGTGTTCGCCATCATCGTGTTCGTGGTCGTCGCCCTGTTTTCGCTGCTGATGATCACACGCACCCATGTGACCGAACTGCCGGACAACCTGCGTGCGCTGCGTGACCGTATCCAAGGCGGCTCGGCGCCCGGGAAAAGCGAAGGGCGGAACGACGCCGACCGTTTCCCCAATGAGGTGCGGATCGGCGACGACACGCTCGCGTTCGCCGAGGGCGTTCCCTCCCACGATGGTTCGGACGGCTCGGATGGGAACACGAAGGCCGCCGGCACGTCCGGAGCGTGGGGATTCCTGTCGCGTCTGTTCGGACGCCATCGCGGCGACGAAGACCATTCCCTGGACCGTTATGCAGGGGATGACCCGTTCATTCATGCGGCCGACCGGCATGGCGAGGCCGCGGAAACCTCGCTGATCGATCACGCCGCCGCGGTGCCGACGAGAACCGTGTCGTCGGGAGAGCATGGCGTCGGCGCATACGGTTACGGATACGACGCCGATGGCGACGATCGCACCGTCGCGCAACCCGTGGCGGACGGGCATGGCGGGGAAACGGATACCGTCGCCGCCCCCGTACGTACGGTCAGCAGCGTGCCCCCGCAGCGTACCACGGTCATGCCGCTCGGCGGCGTGCCGGCTGCGGGTTCCGACCCATGGGCCGGCATCGGACGCGACGGTACCGCGTCGATGCCGGCGGTGTCCGCCGCCCCGGCCGCGGACGGCGACCAGACGATGGCCGTGCAGCCGACCGTCGACCCGGTCACCGGCGAAGTCCTCGACGACGGGGAAGCGGGCGGGACCTCCCCGGCCGACGCGGCCCGGGCCGATGCCGGACGCCCCTACCAGCTTCCCGACCTCGGCATTCTTGCCAAGGGGCAGCCGCACGCCGCGCGCACTCCGGCCAACGACAACGTCATCCGCGCCCTGACCAACACGTTCCAGCAGTTCAACGTCGACGCGAAGGTCGTCGGCTTCCTGCGCGGCCCCTCGGTCACCCAGTACGAGGTCGAACTCGGCCCCGGAGTCAAGGTCGAAAAGGTCACCAACCTGCAGAAGAACATCGCCTACGCGGTGGCAAGCTCCGACGTACGCATCCTCTCTCCGATCCCCGGCAAATCGGCCATCGGCATCGAGATCCCGAACGTCGACCGCGAGATCGTGCACCTGGGCGACGTGCTGCGCTCCGACAAGGCGATGAACGACCCGGCCCCGATGCTCACCGGCGTGGGCAAGGACGTCGAGGGCCATTTCGTGACCGCCGACCTGACCAAGATGCCGCATCTGCTCGTCGCGGGCGCGACCGGTTCCGGCAAGTCGAGCTTCATCAACTCGATGCTCACCTCGCTGATCATGCGGGCCACCCCGGAACAGGTGCGCATGATCATGGTCGATCCCAAGCGCGTGGAACTGTCCGCATACGCCGGCATCCCGCATCTGCTCACGCCGATCATCACCGATCCGAAGAAGGCCGCGCAGGCGCTCGAATGGGTCGTCAAGGAAATGGATGCGCGCTATTCCGACCTCGAGTTCTTCGGGTTCCGTCACATCAAGGACTTCAACAAGGCCGTGCGCGAAGGCAAGGTGCATGCACCCGCCGGATCGCAGCGCAAGGTGGCCCCGTACCCGTACATCCTCGTGGTCGTCGACGAGATGGCCGACCTCATGATGGTCGCCAAGAACGACGTGGAAAGCTCCATCCAGCGCATCACACAGCTCGCGCGAGCCGCCGGCGTGCATCTCGTGCTCGCCACGCAGCGCCCGTCCGTCGACGTGGTCACCGGCCTGATCAAGGCCAACATCCCGTCCAGGCTGGCGTTCGCGACCTCGTCGGCCACCGACTCGCGCGTCATCCTCGACACGACCGGCGCGGAAACGCTGATCGGCCAGGGCGACGCGCTGTTCCTGCCCATGGGACAGGCCAAACCGCTGCGCGTGCAGGGCTCGTGGGTGTCCGAATCGGAGATCCGCAAGGCCGTCGAGTTCGTACGCACCCAGCGAAAGCCCAGCTATCGAGAGGACATCGAGGAGATGGCCAAGGAGGCGGACAAGGCCGCCGTCGAACCTGACGAGGAGATCGGCGACGACATGGACGTGCTGCTGCAGGCCGCCGAACTGGTCGTCACCACGCAGTTCGGCTCCACGTCGATGCTCCAGCGCAAGCTGCGCGTCGGCTTCGCCAAGGCCGGCCGTCTCATGGACCTGCTCGAATCGCGCGGCGTGGTCGGCCCGTCCGAGGGGTCGAAGGCGCGTCAGGTGCTCGTGCAGCCGCAGGACCTGCCCGCGGTACTCGCGTTCATCCGCGGCGAAACCAGCTCCATCCAGTCCGGAGCCTCCTCTCGTCAGGAACCGGGCGGCGAGTGAACCCACGGCGAACACGCACGCAACATTCAGGCAAGGTAGAAACGTAAGGGTATGGTGAACGGTATGGCTACCGATATGAAGGAACATCAGGAATCCAGGCAATCGTCGCTGCTGGACGGCTGGAACGCGCCGCCGAACCTCGTCACCTATTCACGCATCGTGCTGGTGGTGATCTTCCTCGGCCTGTACATCGCCGCGGGTCCGTGGGGCGTCAACAACTACGCGATGCGCTGGGCGGCCGCCATCCTGTTCATCGTCGCCGCCTCCACCGACAAGCTCGACGGATGGATGGCGCGCAAGTACAACCAAGTCACCGAACTCGGCAAGCTCATGGATCCGATCGCCGACAAGCTGCTCACCTGCGCGACGCTGATCGTGGCCGCGGCGTTCGGCGAACTCGGCCCGACGGTGCTCGGCTGGATCGTCGTGGCGCTGTTCCTCGTGCGCGAGATCGGCATCACCGTCATGCGGTTCTTCGTGATCGACACCGGCGGCAAGGTGATCGCCGCCGCATGGCCGGGCAAACTCAAGACCCTGTTCCAATGCATCGGCCTGGCGATGCTGATGCTGCCCTTCTGGCAGTTCGCGGCAGGCTCCGGCGACAACCCGATGTGGCTGACCGTGTACCTGTTCGTCACGTACTTGATGATCTACGTGGCATTGGTGCTATGCCTGTACTCGGGCGGCGTGTACCTGGCGAACACGTTACGCGGGCGCAAGGGCGGATCTCGATGACGACACGGCTTCCCGACACGGGAAGCCGTTTTTTGATGGCTACATACCGGTTTGACCGGGAAGACAAGGAGAGGAATATGACCGTGACGGCTGATGACATCGACGAACGGCGCGACGCGATAGCCGCGAAAACACTGAACGAATGCCGCGACAGGGGATTGAAGATCGCGGCTGCCGAGTCGCTTACCGGCGGGCTGCTCGCCGACGCGTTCGTGC
The DNA here is from genome assembly GCF_010667685.1 of Bifidobacterium aerophilum. Lineage (GTDB taxonomy): Bacteria > Actinomycetota > Actinomycetes > Actinomycetales > Bifidobacteriaceae > Bifidobacterium > Bifidobacterium aerophilum. The sequence continues at coordinate 20,174 of NZ_WHZW01000011.1, forward strand.
GCATACCCGGCGCATCGGATGTCCTGCTCGGCTCCGCCGTCACCTATGACATCAACGCCAAGGCGACGGTGCTCGGCGTGGATCGGGCGCTGCTGGAACGAGAGGGCGCCGTCCATCCCGAAGTGGCCCGGCAGATGGCCTCGGCGACCGCCGAACTATACGATCAGCCACAATATCGCGGTCTTGTGATCGGGCTGTCGACCACGGGCGTGGCGGGACCCGGTCCGGATGGCGACAAGCCGGCCGGTCTGGTGTACATCGGGCTGTCCATGCCGTCGGACGACGGACGGCGGTCCGGGCGGCGCACCATCGCCCGCGAGCTGCACCTCGCCGGAGACAGGCCCCGGGTTCGGCGATTGACCGTACTGCGGGTACTGGAAGCGTTGGACGACGTGCTGGCCGATCGAGGTTCGCTCGGCGCCCGCTGAACAACGTCGTTCGTCGTCGCTTGCCCGGCGCCCGATCGGACGATCCAGCGAAACCTGTGCGGATTCACAGCGACTTTTCAGGAATAAACCCCGCCCTTTGGTGTTGAAGGTAATGGAAACACCGACGAACGCATAAGGAGGGTTGCGATGGAAACGATGACCCGTACCACCGAAACGACGAACGTGCAGGAGCTCAGTCCCGTGGCCGCGCGGCCGGGAAGCGCCCGCATGCGCTCCCTGACCCCGGCCCAGCGCCGTGCGGTGATGTTCGCCCAGCAGCAGGTGCTGGCGGCGAAGGCCGCGAAGAAGGCCAAGGATGAGCGTCAGGCGGCGCTCAGCCGTATGTGGCAGGAGGAGGACGCGCCCCAGCCGCGCGCCCATGCCGTGGCGCGCGCGCAGGAGACGACGGGGGAGCCGCGTGACGTGTCGTTGCGCGAGGCCATCGGCCATGTCCTGCGCGAGCTGCGCACGCGTGACCGCAAGACGTTGCGCGAAGTGAGCGAGAAGGCCGGGGTGTCGCTCGGATACCTGTCAGAGGTCGAACGGGGGCAGAAGGAGGCCAGCTCCGAACTGCTCAGCTCGATCGCCGAATCGTTGGGGGTCAGCACGCCGCAAATGCTGCGCATGGTGGCCGATTATCTGGAATCGCTGGAAGCATAGGATCCGAGGCTTTCTCTTGTATGCGGCGGCGCCCGTTGGATTGGGCGTCGCCGTTTCGCGTTGTGCCGGTGCGATAGACTGTGGCTCGTGCGAGAACGGGAATTCTGGGAATTGCTTGAGGAAGTGTTCGGACGGGGCTACGGGCGTAGTTTGGCCCGTGACCAAAGGCTGGACCGGCTTGGAGGCGTGAGCGCGGCGCAGGCATTGGAACGTGGCGAGGAGCCGCGGGTGGTGTGGAACGTGCTGTGCGATCACATGGATGTTCCTGACTTCCGGCGGTGGGGCCGCGATCACGCGGCGCCTCCGATGCCCGCGCGTTTCGACGAGAAATAGGGAATGCCGTCGGCGTGTCTTGGAATGCAAGTCGAACAAATGTTCGCGCCTGCGGATATAGTTGTCCACATTGGCACCATGTCATCGGATGCGGTGCCGGATACGTGCAGACTACGGGAATCGTTGCGCTGACTGGGATCGGGCATGGCTCGACACGTCCCGGGCGGACCGTTCGACCACATAGGCCGATCCGGGTTGCCCGGGCGTCGCGCGTCCGGTAGCGTGAGGGCACACCGGCATCACAGTGAAGGAGAACCATCATGGCACAGCAGGCGAAACAGCCGGCGAAACAGCCGGACAACGGCAAGCCAGGTCTTGATCCACGGCGTCAGGCGGCGTTGGACACCGCGCTTGCGCAAGTCGAGAAAAGCTTCGGCAAAGGTTCCGCGATGCGTCTGGGCGATCGCCCGGAACAGAACGTGGAGGTCATTCCGACCGGATCCTTGGCCCTCGACATGGCGCTGGGCATCGGAGGCCTGCCGAAGGGGCGCATCGTCGAGATCTACGGTCCGGAATCCTCCGGCAAGACCACGCTCGCCCTGCACGTGGTCGCCAATGCGCAGAAGGCCGGCGGCGTGGCCGCGTTCATCGACGCGGAACATGCGCTGGATCCGGTCTATGCGCGCAAACTCGGCGTCGATACCGACTCCCTCATCGTCTCCCAGCCGGACAACGGCGAGCAGGCTCTGGAAATCGCCGACATGCTCATCCGCTCCGGCGCGCTCGACGTGATCGTCGTCGACTCGGTCGCGGCTCTGGTGCCCAAGGCAGAAATCGAAGGCGACATGGGGGACAGCCACGTCGGCCTTCAGGCCAGGCTCATGAGCCAGGCGCTGCGCAAGATGACCGGCGCGCTCGCCCAGGCGGGCACGACCGCGATCTTCATCAACCAGCTGCGCGAGAAGATCGGCGTGTTTTTCGGAAGCCCTGAAACCACCACCGGCGGCAAGGCTCTGAAGTTCTACTCCTCCGTGCGTCTCGACATCCGTCGCATCCAGACCATCAAGGTGGGCGACGAGGCCGTCGGCAACCGCACCAAGGTCAAGGTCGTCAAGAACAAGATGGCGCCGCCCTTCAAGTCCGCCGAATTCGACGTGTTGTACGGCGAGGGCATCTCTACCGAAGGTTCCGTGCTGGACATGGCGTTGCAGTGCAACGTGGTCAAGAAATCCGGCTCCTGGTTCACCTATGAGGGCGACCAGCTGGGACAGGGCCGCGAGAACGTACGCAAGTTCCTCAAGGACAACCCGGCCGTCACCGAGGAGATCGAAAACAAGGTAAAGGTCGCGTTCGGCCTAATCCCGCCCGAAGACCAGTTCGCGGAAGAACCGGAGTCCGACGGGACCGCCGCGGAGCCGGCCGTCGAGGACAAGGCCGCCAAGGCCTCCAAGGACGCGGCGAAGGCATGATCAGCGCCGAGGAATTTCTGGTCCGGCACCCTGTACGGATGCCGGACCGGACTTCCGTCGTCGGGAACCGTAACGACCGCGCTCCCGACATATCGGATACGTCGCCCCGTAGCGCGCGAGACGCGAGTGGCGGGACGGGCGACGATGTCATGTCCGAATCCCGTGATCGCGGATTGCCGCGGAGACGCGCCACGTCTTTCGCGGCGCGTCAGGCCGCACCGGAGGATCCCTCGGACGCCGACGAATGCCGTGAGGCCGCGTTGCGTCTGCTCGATGCGGCGCCGCGCTCGTCCGGCGCGCTGCGCGAACGATTGCTGGACAAGGGGTATGACGGTGAAACCGTCGATGCGGTGATCGAGCGTCTGATCGAAGTGAACCTTCTGGATGATGAGTACTACGCGCGATCGGCGGTCAGATACTGCACGGAGCGGCTCATGGGAGCGCGGGGCGCGTTCATGGAACTGCTGCGCAAGGGCGTTGACCGGGATGCCGCACGCAGGGCGGTCGACGAGGCGGATGCGCGGGGCGTGTTCGAGGAGTCGGCGTGGGAGCTCGGACGCCGCTATGCGCGCAAGACCGAGGGCATGGAGCCGAACAGGCGCAGGCAACGCTTCTGGTCGGCCGGAGGACGCAAGGGACACGATCCCGAAACGCTGCGCCGAGTGGCCCAGGAGCTGCTGTAGGCCAAGGACCGATGTATGCCGTGATGGCCTCGTCGTCGTTGCGGCATACATCGGCATGGATGCGTGCCGGCATATGAACATGTGGGATGAGACCCCTCATACCCCGGGTTCTGTCATGCCGCAACGCGGCACGGATGGCCATCCATCTCGACCTGACGTCGCCGCCAGGCTCCAGCAGCCTACCCGAAGGCATCGGGCGAGCAGCCCTCGAACGCCTTCTGCTTGGCCTTGCTCCCGATGAGGCTTGCCATGCGGTCTTCCGTTACCGGAGACCCGGTGGTCTCTTACACCGCCGTTTCACCCTTACCGGTCCGAGGACCGGCGGTCTGTTCTCTGCTGCGCTATCTCTCAGGTCACCCTGGGCGGACGTTATCCGCCATCGTGCTCTATGGAGCCCGGAAGTTCCTCAGCCCGATGTTCCGGTATGGGATCGGGCCGCGGCCATCAAGGGGTCTCAGCCGCACCATCATACACGATGCCGGGATCGCCGCGCCACGCGCGCCGCGCGGGCGTCGCGCCGGAGCGTGTGCGGCGCACACATGGCACCAATGCAACCACGGCGACGTTACGGTGACACGCAGAAAAGAAACATTATTCTTCGGGCGAGTTCCCCGCCGTTCACCGTTCGTTCGGCTACAATAAAACATACCGACGGCGAAGTCGCCGCTCGGTCCGTCAAATAGCGGGTAGCACCGCTTGAGTCTAGGAGGTCCACATGGAAATCGTCGTTACCGGACGCCACACGCAGATCAAGCAGAAGTTCCGTGATGTCGTTGAAAGCAAGATGAATCGTGTGACCGCTATCGCCCCGGACGCGCAGCGCGCGCAGATCGTGCTGACGCATGAGGGCAACCCGCGTCAGGCCGACACCGCCAAGCGCGTGGAAATCACCGTCATCGCCGGCCGTACCGTGGTGCGCGCCGAGGCGTCGAGCACCGACGAGTTCAGCGCGCTCGACATGGCGCTCGACAAGCTGACGCTCCGTCTGCGCCGCACCCGCGATCGCCGCAAGGACCATCGTCGCGGCTACACGAACCCCGTTCCGGTCGACATGGGCGTCATCGAGCCCGAGGCCGAGGAGGAGACCGTCGAGGAAGAGCCGAACAACAGCCCGGCCGCCGCCGTCGCGTCCGATCTCGGCCCGGGCGAATCGGTCGAGGTGCAGGTCGGGGACACGCCGATCGTCATCCGCCGCAAGCTGCACATCGCCGAGCCGATGACCATCGACGAGGCCCTGTACGAGATGGAACTGATCGGACACGATTTCTTCCTGTTCGTGAACAAGGAAACCGGCCGTCCCTCGGTCGTGTACCACCGTCACGGCTGGAGCTATGGCGTGTTCGAGATCGACACCCCGGAGAACGTCGCCAAGTGACGTCATCCGGCCTCTCCCGGCGACGCGCGCCGATGCGCCGACCGAGGCGGGGCATATGACCGACGCATAGGTCGCACAAGCCCATATGGGATGGCCCATATGGGCTTTTTCATGATATTCGTGAACAATGCATACAAAAATCGGCGTGTTCGCGTAGTATGGACGAAGTTTATGCCCGATTGGCCTCAATCTGGGCTATGCTCGTTTACGGTAACGGACTCTATAGGGAGCGAAACGTGGTAGATATCGTCGACAAGGCCCTGCGAATGGGCGAAGGACGCCAGATCAAGAAGCTGGAAAACGTGGCCAAGGCCGTGAACGCACTCGAGGATGAGATCTCGTCCATGAGCGACGACGAGCTCAAGAGCCAGACCGCCAAGTTCAAGCAGCGTCTCGACAACGGCGAAAAGCTGGACTCGCTGATGCCGGAGGCGTTCGCCACCGTGCGCGAGGCGTCCAAGCGCATTCTCGGCCAGCGGCACTTCGACGTGCAGCTGATGGGCGGCGCCGCCCTGCACTGGGGCAACATCGCCGAAATGAAGACCGGCGAAGGCAAGACCTTGGTCGCCACCCTGCCGAGCTACCTCAACGCGCTCGAGGGCAAGGGCGTGCACGTCGTCACCGTCAACGACTACCTCGCCAGCTATCAGAGCGAGCTCATGGGCCGCATCTACCGCTTCCTCGGCATGTCGGTCGGATGCATCATCACCGAACAGAAGCCGGCCGAGCGTCGCAAGCAGTACAACGCCGACATCACCTACGGCACCAACAACGAGTTCGGCTTCGACTACCTGCGCGACAACATGGCATGGGAGAAGAGCGACCTCGTACAGCGCGGCCATCACTTCGCCATCGTCGACGAGGTCGATTCCATCCTCATCGACGAGGCCCGCACCCCGCTCATCATCTCCGGTCCGGCCGAAGGCGACGTGACCCGCTGGTACATGCAGTTCGCGCGCCTCGTGCCCAAGCTCATCCGTGACGAGGACTACGAGGTCGACGAGAAGAAGAAGGTCGTCGGCATTCTCGATCCGGGCATCACCAAGGTCGAGGACTTCCTCGGCATCGACAACCTGTACGAGCCGAACAACACCGCCCTGATCGGCTACCTGAACAACGCCATCAAGGCCAAGGAGCTCTTCCTCAAGGACCGCGATTACGTCGTCACGCACGGCGAGGTCCTCATCGTCGACGAGCACACCGGCCGTATCCTGCCGGGCCGCCGCTACAACGAAGGCCTGCATCAGGCCATTGAGGCGAAGGAAGGCGTCGAGGTCAAGGCCGAGAACCAGACCTTCGCGACCATCACCCTGCAGAACTACTTCCGCATGTACGACAAGCTCGCCGGCATGACCGGTACCGCCGAGACCGAGGCCGCCGAGTTCATGGGCACCTACAAGCTGGGCGTGCTGCCGATCCCGACCAACAAGCCGATGATCCGCAAGGATCAGGATGATCTCATCTTCCGCACGAAGAAGGAGAAGCTGGCGGCCATCATCAAGGACGTGGCCAAGCGTCATCACGCCGGCCAGCCGGTGCTGCTCGGCACCGCGTCCGTCGAATCCTCCGAGATCGTCTCCTCCCTGCTCGACGTGGCGAAGATCCCCCATCAGGTGCTCAACGCCAAGCAGCATGAGAAGGAAGCCGCCGTCGTGGCCGTCGCCGGCCGCAAGGGCGCCGTCACCGTCGCCACCAACATGGCCGGCCGAGGCACCGATATCATGCTCGGCGGCAACGTCGAGTTCCTCGCCGACCAGAAGCTCAAGGCCGAAGGCTATTCTCCGGACGATACCCCGGATGAGTACGAGAAGCGTTGGCCCGGCGTCCTCGAGCAGGTCAAGGCGCAGGTCAAGGACGAGCATGACGAGGTCGTCGAACTCGGTGGCCTGTACGTGCTCGGCACCGAACGCCACGAATCCCGTCGTATCGACAACCAGCTGCGCGGCCGTTCCGGCCGTCAGGGAGATCCGGGCGAATCCCGCTTCTATCTGTCGCTGGAAGACGACCTGATGCGCCTGTTCAACACGCAGCTCGTCGCCCGCGTCATGGCCAAGGGCATGCCGGAAGGCGAGCCGATCGAGTCGAAGAGCGTTTCCAAGGGCGTGCGCACCGCGCAGAAGGCCGTCGAATCTCGCAACTTCGAGATCCGTAAGAACGTCCTCAAGTACGATGACGTGATGAACAAGCAGCGCACCGTCATCTACTCCGAGCGTCAGGCCGTGCTCAAGGGCGAAGACATCCACGAGGACATCGAGCGCTTCTTCGCCGACACCGTCGAAAGCTACGTCAAGGGTGCCAACAACGGCTCGGAGAAGCCGAAGGACTGGGATTGGGAGGGCCTGTTCAAGGCGCTCAAGACCGTGTTCCCGATCACCTTCGACATCGAGGCCATCAAGGACGCCGCAGGCAAGCTCAAGGGAGAAAAGGCCGTCGAAGCCGCTCGAGACGCCATCGTCGAGACGATCAGGGCCGAATACGCCAAGTTCGAAGAGAAGATCGGCTCCGAGGGCCTGCGACAGCTCGAGCGCCGAGTCGTGCTCGCCGTGCTCGATCGCAAGTGGCGCGAGCATCTGTACGAAATGGACTACCTCAAGGACGGCATCGGCCTGCGTGGCATGGGCCAGCGTGATCCGCTGGTCGAATACCAGCGCGAAGGCTATCAGATGTACAACTCGATGATCGAGGCGATCAAGGAGGAAAGCGTTCAGCTGCTCTTCCACGTCGATGTCGAGCAGGTCTCCCGTACCGAGGACACGACCACCGAATCCGATGAGGACGAGGCCGTGGATCAGGCCGAGGCATCGCTCGGCATCGACACGGATGAGTCCGAGGCCGAAACCGCCGACGCCGAATCCGAGGTCACCTCCGAACCGAGCGAGGATGAGAACGACGAGGTCGACGAGGAGCAGGCCGCCGCCATCGCGAACGCCGCCAAGTCGTCCGAAGCCGGAGAGGCGTCCGCCCCGGTCGTTGTCGGCCCGGCGCCGATCAGCCACGCCGAAGGCAAGGTGCCCGCCAACAAGCGCCCGAAGAGCGAGGAGCTCAAGACGCCGTGGGCCGACGGCCGTACCTTCCCGGGCACGCCGAAGAACGCGCAGTGCCCGTGCGGTTCGGGCCGCAAGTACAAGATGTGCCACGGCCAGAACGAGCAGTGACCGGGATCCGGTAAGCGGCCTTCCGGTCCGATGACGAAAAGCTCCCTGCGGGGAGCTTTTCGTTTTGCTATATGGAAGATCGGGATGACCGAAACGCCAGCTCGTTACAATGAACGGCGAGTACACACATAACGGCGCCGTTGAGCGCCAAGGAGGGCATCATGGCAGAGATCACATGGAAGTCGATTCTCACCAAGCTGGTCGGGGGAGACCATCTGAGCGCGGAGGAATCGGAGTGGTTCGTCGATGACCTGATGCAGGGCAATGCGAACCCGGCCGCCGTCGGCGCGGCTCTCGCCATGCAACAGCAGCTGGGCCTGACCGCGGACGAGGTGTCGGGCGCGGCCAAGGCCATGGTCTCCCATGCGGTGCCGCTGGATGTTTCCGGAGAGACGACCGATATCGTCGGCACCGGCGGCGACGGCTTCGCCACCGTGAACCTGTCCACCATGGGCTCGGTCGCCGCGGCCGCGGCCGGTGTGAAGATCGTCAAGCACGGCAACCGTGCCGCATCGTCGAAGTGCGGCGCCGCCGATGTGCTGGAGGCGCTGGGCCTGCCGCTGACACTGACCCCTCAGGCCGTCGGCGAGGTCGGCGACGAGGTAGGCATCACCTTCGCGTTCGCCCGCACGTTCCATCCGGCCATGCGCTTCGTCGGTCCGATCCGTGCCGCGCTCGGCATCCCGTGCGTGTTCAACGTGCTCGGACCGCTGACGAACCCCGCCAAGCCCGCGCATGTCGCCATCGGCTGCGCGAACCGTGCGATGAGCCCGATCATGGCCGCGGTCTATGCGGCCAATGGCCAGTCCGGTATGGTATACACCTCTCACGAAGGATTGGACGAGCTGGCTCCGACCGGTCCGGTGTCCGTCTGGGAGATCCGTGACGGCAAGGTCACGGAAACCGAATTCGATCCGACCGTCGAATTGGGGCTCGCCCCGGTCGACGTCGCCGATCTCAAGGGCGGCGAACCGGAAGTCAATGCGGCCGCGTTCCGTGACTTCCTCGCCGGCAAGGATATTCCGGCGCGCACCACCGCGCTGCTCAATGCCGCGTCCGCCATCGTAGCCGACGGCCATCTGGTCGGCGACGGTACGCTGGGAGAGCGGTTCAAGCAGGCGTATGCGCTTGCGCAGGACGCCGTTGATTCCGGCAAGGCCGAAGCCCTGTTCGCCAAGTGGATCGAGACCGCGCAGGCCAAAGCCTGACGACATTCGCGTGATGAAATAGTTTGGGCCGGTTCCCAGCACTGGAGAACCGGCCCAAACGTGTCATTGCAGGCGGTTAAACGCGGGCACCGTCATCGGTATAGCCGTTACGCGTGTCGGTGTGGCCCTTGTGCTGAACGATCAATCCCACCGCACCTACCAAGGCGCACACGCCGAACACCGTGCCCAGCACCGCAGCCAACGCAGGCACGAACACGGATGCGATGACGCCGGCGATGCCGGCGACCAGCAGGATCCAGAACACCAGTTTCGACGCCTTGACTGGACCGATGCTCGGGTTCGGCGGCACGAAATCGTCGCCATAACGGTCCATCACCGCATCGGTGTCGAGCCAACTGGAATTCGTGTTGTCGCGAGGTCCTCGCGCACGGCGGGACATCGGTGCCAGATCATCCACGAACACGCCGTTGTCCAGGTCCCTGACCGACAGCAGTGCCTCCTTCTCCTTGCGCTGGGCGTGTTTTTCGAACCGTTTCGCACTGCGGGAACGTTCCACGTCCTTGAGATCGTCGGCATGGGCCTGCGCGAACGCGGCCCATGCGCCGTCGAGATCGGCGTCGTGGTTCGAGGAATCGTCGCGGCGTTCACCGGCATTGCTATTGTTGAGGTCAGTCATATCCACCACTGTAATCAGCGGCAAAGCCAAGTGGCTGAAAGGAGCGTCGTCATGCTCTACTGGTTCTTCGTCAAAGTGTTCGGGCCGATCGCCCGTCATCGTCTTGGACCCTCGGTTTCGGGATTGGACAACATTCCGCGTCAGGGCGGCGCGATCATCGCGGCGAACCATTTGGCCGTGATCGATGACGCGCTTATCCCGATCACCTGCCCGCGCATGGTGCACTTCATGGGCAAGGCCGAATATTTCGAGGGCAAGGGACTCAAGGGCAAGTTCAAGAAATGGTGGTTCACGTCCGTGGGCGTGTTCCCGGTGGACCGTTCCGGCGGATCCAAATCGCTTGGCGCCCTCGAGCATGCGCGCGAGATCATCGAGGACGGTCACCTGTTCGGCATCCACATCGAGGGCACGCGCAGCCCGGACGGCAAACTGTACAAGGGACATACCGGCGTGGCCCGTCTCGCGTTCGAAACGGGATGCCCGATCGTGCCGACCGCCATCATCGGCTCGCGCGAGCTGCAGACGCCCGGCACGGTCATTCCGCACAAGGGCAAGACCAAGGTGATCTACGGCAAGCCGATTCCCGTGAAGAAGAACCTTGCCGCGACCCACGACGATCTGCGTGCGCTCACCGATCGCATCACCCGGGAGATCCAGTCCATGAGCGGACAGGAATACGTCGACGAGTACGCACAGAAGGTCAAGGCGCGACTTAAGGAGGAGGCCACATCCGCTGCGGCGCAGAACGAGCCGACGGCGTAAGCCGCGGTGCCGGACGGCCGCGATCGACTGGTTGTTCCATGGGGCTGTGTCGTCTCCTAACCGGAAGACGACACAGCCCCATGCCATATGCAACCTCTATGCCGAATCGTCGGCCGGCCATGCCGGTCACACGACCGTGAGCGTGATGACCGTGGCCTTGCCGTTTTCGTCACGCAGCCGCACCTCGGCTCCGTCGGAGATGTCGGTATTGCCGTTCTTGATGGAACGTACCGTGCCGAACAGTCCGCCCAGCACACGTTCGGTTTTGACGTCGAAGCCCAGTGCTTTCAGTGTCTTGGTCACGTCGCTCGCCTGCTTGCCGACCAGACCGGAGGGAATCGTCGCCTTTTCCGGCCCCTTCGACACGACCACGTCGACCGAGTCGCCCCAGTGCAACGAGGCGCCCTCCTGCTGCGAGGCCGATACCACGACGCCGGTTTCGACCTTGTCGTCATAGGCCTCGGTGATGTTGGCCGTAAGCTTGAGATCGGCGAGCGCCGCCTCGGCCTCTTGTCTTGTCTTGCCGACGATGCCGGGCATGTTGACCGGCATCGGTCCCTTCGAGAGCGTGACCGTGATCGCGTCGTTGTGCTTGAGGACCGCGCCGGGCTGGATCGCCTGGCCGTCGGCGTCCGTGATGGATAATGCGGCGCCTTCCGGCAGAGTCTCCGAGTATTCGTCCTTGCCGGTGTCGTGGCTGACGTTGTCGAATCCGGCCGTTTTCAGTGCCGTGAGCACGTCCTTGCCATTGGCCGACGACGCGTCGAGGATGTCGGACGGCACCGTCGCGGTCTTCACTCCCTTGGACACGATGATGCTCATCGTTTCGCCGTTGCGTTTGCCGATGCGGTCGCCGACGTTGCCCGGTTCCGCCGAGATGATCGATCCTTCGGGCACGGTGTCGTCGTTGCGTTCGCTGACCGTGAACGGGATGTTCGATACGTTCAGCGTGCTGCGGTATGCGCTCCATTTGGCGCCGGCGACGCTGCACGGATTATCGGCCGCGCAGGTCACGTCATCCGGTTTCGGGACCGTCCAATAGCTGCCCGGTCCGAGGAAATACCACCATGATGCGCCTCCTGCGACCGTGGCGATCGTGAGCAGCGCGATGGCCACGATGATGAACGGCGTTTTCGAGCGCGGCGCGACCGTGCCGGACGTGTGTGCGGCGGGGGAGTGCCGTGTCGGATGCGCATGGCCGGGGCCCGCCTCGTCCTGAGGCAGGTCGGCCACCGATGCGAGCGGCGTCGCCGGCAGTGTCTGGGTCGCCGCCTCTTGGGGAGCGGCGAATGCGGCGGTCGGATTGGTTCCGTCATTCGCTCGGTCGAACGCCTGCGTCGCCGTGGCGTCGGACGAAACGGTTGCGGCATCCGGGATGTTCATGAGCGGGTTCGTCATCGTGTCGGCATCGGAATCGGAAGCCGTGATGCCGGGTGCGGAAACGTTCGTTTCCGCGGTTTGCTCCGGTGAGGGCGGCAGCGGTGGTTCGGGAATGTCGAATGCCGCCGTGCCTGACAGTGCGGCCAGCCCGGTCACAGGTCGGCCGCCGGCGGCGTCTCCGTCCGTGACCGGTTTCGTCCTGCGGTACATCCACGCCGCCGCGTCCAGCTGCGCGGTCATCCGATGCAGCTCCTGCTCGGCCTCTGCGGCGTCGGCGGGCCGGGCGTCGACGCCGCGTGCGGTCAGATGGGCGATGAACGCCGAGACGAGCGGACTGATGCCGGGGCAGACGGTCGAAATCGAGGGCACGTCCTCATGGACGTGTTTGAAGACGAGCGTGACGGGATTGTCGGAAACGAACGGCACCTCGCCGGCCAGCATCTCCCATGCCATGATGCCCACCGAATACAGGTCGCCCTGCGGGGTGGCCTGATTGTATTCGATCATCTCCGGGGCGAGATACGCCGCCGTGCCCAGCAGCATGCCGGTCGACGACAGCGTCGCCTGCGAAGCCGCCTTTGCCAGACCGAAATCGGTGATCTGCACGTGGCCGCGATCGTTGAGCAGGATGTTTTCCGGTTTGATGTCGCGATGCACGACGCCGGCCCGGTGCGCCGACGCGAGCCCGTCCAGCGTTTCGGCCACCACCCGCAGCGTCTCGCGTACGGTGAACGTGCCCTGTTCGTTCATTTCCCGACGCAGGTTCACGCCGTGCACGAACTCCATGACCAGAAAATCGAGCCCGTTGACCTCGCCCGTGTCGTACACCTGCACGATATGCGGGTTGGCGATCGCCGCGGCCGAGGTGGCCTCCCTGCGGAACCGTTCCACGAACTGCGCCCGATGGGGACCCTGGGCGAGCTGCGTATGCATGACCTTGATGGCGACCGTGCGGCCGAGCCTCGTATCCAACGCCTCATACACGGTGGCCATGCCGCCCTCCGCGATCCTGCGGGCGATGCGGTACCGTCCCTCGACCATCTGTCCGATCAACGGATCCTCAGGGGTGTATGCGGCTTCACTCATTGGCACGTCAGGTCCCTCACCTTGTTCATGGAATCTTCCGACAGTTTACATTGGGGCATGCCGCGGGACGTTTCCCGTGCCGGTTCACGCCATGGGCACGAAACGCGCGCATGCGGCGGTCATCGCGGCGCGTGCGCCGTCGTCCAGGTCCCACGCGCCGATCGCCTCCCTCGACTGGCGCCACAGCCGCGCGATGCGATCGCGCGAACGGTCGATGGCGCCTGTCGACGCAAACAGCTCGATGGCCCGCGCCACCTGTTCGTCGCTGCGCTCGGGAGCCTCGAACATGTCGGCAAGCTCGCGTCTCGCGGACCCGTCGGCGGATTCGAGCGCATCCGCGAGCAGCACGGTGCGCTTGCCTTCCCGGATATCGCCTCCGACCGGCTTGCCGGTGCGCGCGCTGGAGCCGGTCACATCCAGCAGATCATCCGCCAGCTGGAACGCCAGGCCGAGCGGACGCCCCACCGACAGCGCCCTGCCGCGGGCCTGACGCGGGTCGGTCCCGGCCGCCAGCAGAGCCAGCTCGATCGGCGCGATCGTCGTGTAGCTCGCCGTTTTCCAACGGAACACGTTCAATGAGGCCTCAGCCAGCGCATGCGGATCGTCCAACGGAGTCAGTTCGACGGCCAGATCCAGCACCTGCCCGATCTCCACTTCGCGATGCATGTTCAGGAACGCCGCGACAATCGCGTCGTGCGGATGCAGGACGCGCGCCGCCGTGTTGGCGATGTCCACGCTGGCGGTGGCCAACAGGTCGCCGAGCATGATGCCCAGGCCGTTGCCGATCGACGTCGAACGGGTGGCTTCGGCAAGCGCGCGATGCGCGGAGGGCTTGCCGCGCCGCAGATCGGATTCGTCGATGATGTCGTCATGCACCAGCGCCGCGGTCTGGAACACCTCGATGGCGCAGGCGAGGTCGAGCATCGCGTCCCGCATGCGCTTCGCGTCGGCGTCTCCGTCCGGCGACGCCGGACGGACCGCGTCGAACGTGTCGAGCGCCAGCAGCGCGCGCAGCCGCTTGCCTCCCTCGCTGGACGTCAACGCCTGGCCGGTCACCTCGCCCAGCACCGTCTCGCACGCCGCCGACGGCGACTCGTCTTCGTCCCTCGGGCCCATCGCGGAACGTACGAGTCCGGCGATCCTCGCCTCGACGGCTGTCTTTTGCACATCACAATCCATGCGTCCAAGGTTATCCACAATGATTGCCGAACACAAGAACCGCTTCGTTCCAACGGTTTGAGGCGTTCGACCACAGGAGGCGAAAAACGCGTCCCGAACGGCGCCCTTAGGGCATAGTTACAGGTATGCGCATGCCGCGCGTGGATGGCGGGCAAGGGGCCGTCCGCAACGAACGAGCCAAACTAAGGAGGGCCGGAATGGACACGACACGGACCGAACACCGAGATACGAGACGTCGCCGCCCGCGACGCGATCATGACCGCCTTGCGGCGCGGAATGCGGTGGGCGCGGGGAAGCGGCCGTGCCCCGTGCGCCGTGACGGGGCGGAGACCGGGCGGCGGGCGGTCGCCGCCGGCGCGCCGATCGGCGGCGACGAACTTGAACGGCTCACGCTGAGCTTCCGGGAACTGCGTCGGCGGTAGGGGCCCTCGGCCGCTTCGGAGGCTTGGGTCGGCGCGCCGTTCGGCGAATGGTCGGGGATGCTCGAATCCGTGCCGCATGCGCCGCGCGGCGACGGCATGTTCCGTGACGGCATCGCGACGGCCGACGGGCCTTGCTGTGATTCGGAGGATGCGACGGACTGCATGCTGAGCCGTGACAACGTTGCCATGCTTGCGGCGGGCATGGCCGAGTCGTTGCCGATCCGTGACGCCATGATCGTCTCCCTGGTGACGGGCCGCTCCTGCGACAGGCGCATGATGATCGAAATAGCCTCGCGTCCGCATTCGGCCGGCGTGCGACGCCGTATGTCGTCAATGATGATCGACGCCTTCCATGGGGCCGGACCGGGGCCGGATCCGACGCGTTGCACGTCGGGCGTGACGATGCTCGCCCAGATAGCCGATGCGGTGCCCGAGCGATGGGGCGTGCAACCCCGGGCCGCCATCGCATACGTGCTGTGGTGGATGGACGACGACGCGGCCGCGCTTCACGCGCTCGAATGCTTGGCCGAGGACGACGGCTGCACGCTGGCCGGCATCGTGCTGTCGATGGTCGAACGCGGAATCCGTCCCGCATGGTGCGGGTGAGACCGTTCCCGCGTGTTCGCGCGCGGGGAAACGGGAATAATCGTCCTTGGAAGGTGGTTTACTCCAATAGTTGACGATTTGCCCTTGCCAGAAGTGCGCCTTATGTGGTATAAGCGTGCGTCGGCAGGAACAGTAGGAGGATGAGCTTGGCCAAGAAGGATGCGACGGCAACCAAGGACAGCGCCGAAGAGACCGAGAAGGCGACGTCCGCAAGGAAGACCGCAGCCAAGGCGAAGAAGAAGTCTTCGACGAGAACCTCTGCGACGAAGAAGACCGCGACCGAGACGAAGCGCAAGGCAGCCGCGAAGGAGGAACCCGCCAAGGAGTCCGACGTCACGCAGGACGACGAGCTCGAGGACGACGAGGACCAGGACGTCGATGCCGATCTGGATGATCTGGATGACGATTTGGACGACGTGTCCGATGACGATCTGGACGAGGACGACGATGAGGAGGACGACGAGTCCGAAGACATCGACGACGAGGAGGACGAAGAGTCCAAGCCCAAGGAGATCGTGACCCCCAAGGAGAAGGGCGCGTTCGTTGTCCGAGACGACGATGACGACGACAACCTGACGCCTTCCGGCAACCCGAAGCGTCGCGTCATCGCCGCCGGCGCCACCGCCGACCCGGTCAAGGACTACCTCAAGCAGATCGGCCGCGTGAGTCTGCTGAACGCCGAACAGGAGGTCGACCTGTCGGAGCGCATCGAGGCCGGCCTGTACGCGCAGCACCTGCTCGACACCGAGTCGGACAAGATGGACTTCAAGCGCAAGCGCGAGCTCAAATGGGCCGCGAACGACGGCAAGAAGGCCAAGGACCACCTGCTCGAGGCCAACCTGCGACTCGTCGTCTCGCTCGCCAAGCGTTACACCGGCCGCGGCATGCTGTTCCTCGACCTCATCCAGGAAGGCAACCTCGGCCTGATCCGCGCCGTCGAGAAGTTCGACTGGAAGAAGGGCTTCAAGTTCTCCACCTACGCGACCTGGTGGATCCGCCAGGCCATCACCCGCGCCATGGCCGATCAGGCGCGCACCATCCGCGTGCCCGTGCACATGGTCGAAGTGATCAACAAGCTGAGCCGCGTGCAGCGCCAGATGCTGCAGGACCTTGGCCGCGAGCCCACGCCCGACGAGCTGGCGCGCGAGCTCGACATGCCGGTCGAGAAGGTGCAGGAAGTGCAGAAGTACGGTCGCGAGCCGATCTCGTTGCACACCCCGCTCGGTGAGGACGGCGATTCCGAGTTCGGCGACCTCATCGAGGACACCGACGCCATCGCGCCGTCCGACGCGGTCGCGTTCTCGCTGCTGCAGGAGCAGTTCAAGCAGGTGCTCGAGACGCTGTCCCCGCGCGAGGCCGGCGTCATCAAGATGCGCTACGGCCTCGAGGACGGCCAGCCGAAGACGCTGGACGACATCGGCCGCGTGTACGGCGTGACCCGTGAACGCATCCGCCAGATCGAATCCAAGACCATGTCGAAACTGCGGCATCCGTCTCGCTCGCAGACCCTGCGCGACTTCCTGGATCAATGATCCGGTCGGCCCGCTCGGCAGGCCGACCGTGCGAGTCGGGGAACAGTCCAGCGGACCGTTCCCCGACAGAGCCATCCATTGTTCGTCACGCTTCGATCGCCCCGACGGAGCCATCCGTTCCGTGCTCCCCAGAAGGGAGCACGTTTTTGTCTTACACGGACTGAATAAGGAGAACCATGCCCGAATCCTACGGCGCCGACAGTCTTACCGTGCTCGAAGGCCTTGACGCGGTACGCAAGCGTCCCGGCATGTACATCGGCACGACCGACAGCCAGGGTCTCATGCACTGCCTGTGGGAGATCATCGACAACTCCGTGGATGAGGCCTTGGCCGGCGCCTGCGACCACATCACCGTCACCCTGCATGCCGACGGTTCCGTCGAGGTGGCGGACAACGGCCGCGGCATCCCCGTCGACGTCGAACCGAAGACCAAGCTCACCGGCGTCGAGGTCGTGCTCACCAAACTGCACGCCGGCGCGAAGTTCGGCAACTCCTCCTACAACGCGGCCGGCGGCCTGCATGGCGTCGGATCGTCGGTCGTGAACGCCCTGAGCTCACGACTCGACGTCGAAGTCGACCGTGACGGCAAAACGCATCACATGGCGTTCCATCAGGGTCATCCCGGCGTGTATGCGGACGCCGATCCGGCGCATCCATCCCCGGATTCGCCGTTCAAACGCACCCGCAGGAACAAGCCGACCGAACTGGAGATCGTCGGCAAGGTCAGCCCCAAGACCACCGGCACGCGCATCCGATACTGGGCCGATCCCGAAATCTTCAACGACACCGCGCGATTCAGCTACGAGCAGCTCATCGATCGCGTGCGGCAGACCAGCTTCCTCGTGCCGGGATTGAAGATCACCGTCATTGACGAGCACATCCCCGAAACGGGCGACGCCAGCGTCGACGAGCTGCGCGAAATCGACGATCAGACGCCGGACGAGACCGACACTTTCGTATCGGAAGGATCCGATGCGGACACCGCCGACACGATGGGCGGATCCGAAATGTCCGAGGCCGTCGCCGTCGCCAAAGCCGATGCGGCAGGCCACACGCACCGCCGCGTCGAGGAATTCTGCCACACCGGCGGCGTCCGCGACTTCGTGGACTTCCTGTCGAACGGTGAGCCGGTGTCCGATATCTGGCGCGTCAGCGGGCAGGACACGTACGTCGAGGAGACGCAGGCCGTCGGCGAGAACGGCGAACTGCACGCGCAGAAAGTCAAGCGCGACTGCGGCGTCGACATCGCGTTACGTTGGGTCAACGGATACGACACCGTGATCCGCAGCTTCGTCAACGTGGTCGAGACCCCCGGCGGCGGCACGCACGTCGACGGGTTCCTGCTGAGCCTGACCAAGCAGATCCGCAAGACCGTCGAGGACAACGCGCGCAAGCTCAAGGTCAATCTCAAGGATCCGGCGCAGAAGGTCGAACGCGACGACATCATGGCCGGACTCGTGGCCGTCGTCACCGTGCGCATCGCCGAACCGCAGTTCCAGGGGCAGACCAAGGACGTGCTCGGCACCGCGCAGGTCAAGCCGATCGTCACCAAGATGACCGACAGGCAGTTCGGCGAGATGATCACCGGTTCGAAACGTGGCTACAAGGAACAGTCCGGCCGCGTGCTCGACAAGATCGTCGGCGAGATGCATGCGCGCATCCAGGCCCGCAAGACCAAGGAGGTCACGCGCCGCAAGAACGCGCTCGAATCCGCGTCCATGCCGCCGAAACTGTCCGACTGCCAGCCGGGCAACGACGACGTGGCCGAACTGTTCATCGTCGAGGGCGATTCCGCGCTCGGAACCGCCAAGGCCGCCCGCAACTCCGCGTTCCAAGCGCTCCTGCCGATTAGAGGCAAGATCCTCAACGTGCAGAAGGCGTCGCTCGCGCAGATGCTGTCCAACAAGGAATGCGCGGCGATCATCCAGGTCGTCGGCGCCGGATCCGGCCAGAGCTTCGACATCGACCAGGCGCGGTACAACAAGATCATCATGATGACCGATGCCGACGTCGACGGCGCGCACATCCGCATCCTGCTGCTCACCCTGTTCTACCGGTACATGCGCCCGCTCATCGAGGCCGGGCACGTATACGCGGCCGTGCCTCCGCTGCATCGCATCGCGCTTGCAGGCTCGCACAAGGGCGAATTCATCTACACGTATTCCGACGACGAACTCGCCGGCAAACTCGCCGATCTCGACAAGCGCAGAATTTCCTATAACCCCGACATCCAGCGCTACAAGGGCTTGGGCGAGATGGACGCCGACCAGTTGGCGGACACGACGATGGACCCGCGCACACGCATGCTGCGCCGCATCCGCATGGAGGACGCGGCCGAAGCCGCCGGCATCTTCAGCCTGCTCATGGGCGACGACGTGCCGCCGCGCAAGGCGTTCATCGTCGACAACGCCGACGATTTCGACCGTTCCAAGATCGACACCTGATCCCGAACGAGATTTGTCCTCCCCGTCGCACAGACGGGGAGGACAAGACGTTTGCGCTGTCCGTCGTCACTGATGCTCGCGGCAGGTCTGTCCGAGCCGGCGGGACAACGCGATCGGATCAAGCAGCGCGTCCAGCTGTTCGGCCGGCAGATCGGTGCGCTCCCCGGCGACCTCACGCACGCTGCGTCCGCTGACCGCCGCCTCCTTGGCGATGTCGGCCGCATGCTCATATCCGATCGAATCGTTGAGCGTCGCCGCGATCGACGGCGAGTATTCGGCGTACCGGCGTCCCACCGCGGCATTGATGGTGATGCCGTCCACGCAGCGTTCGCGGAACATCGCCATCGCCCGTGTCAGCAGGTCGATGCCGCCGAGCAGCGCATGGATCATCACCGGATCGAACGCGTTCAGCTGCAACTGGCCTTCGGATGCGGCCCATGTCACGGTCGTGTCCATGCCGAACACCATGAAGCAGCACTGGTCCACGCATTCGGGGATCACCGGGTTCACCTTGCCGGGCATGATGCTGCTGCCGGCCTGTCGCGCCGGCACGTTGAGATCGTTGAACCCGTCGTGCGGCCCGGAGTTGAGCAGGCGCAGGTCGTCGGCGGCCTTCTTGAGATGAATCGCGAGGTTTTTCACGGTCTGCGACACGGCGATGTACGCGCTCATGTCGGTCATCGCGGCGATCGGGTCGGGCGCGGCCGTGATCGGCAGCCCGGTGATGCGGGCCAGATGTTCGGTGGCCGCCTTGCGGAAGCGCAGATCGGCGCATATGCCGGTGCCGATGGCCGTCGCCCCGAGGTTGAGCGACATGAGCTGAGGCACGACCCGTTCGAGCTCGCGCATGTCGGCTTTCATGAAGCTCGCGAACGCGTGGAACTCCTGGCCGTAGGTCATCGGCACGGCGTCCTGCAGCTGCGTGCGTCCGATCGTCACGTCGTTGATGTGCCGGTCCGCCAGATCGTGGAACGCTCGGGCGAGTTTCTTCGTCTCCTCGGCCAACGGGCCGAGCGCGTCGATCAGCGCGATCTTGCACGCGGCCGGATACGTGTCGTTCGTGGACTGTCCGTGGTTCACATCGTCGTTGGGGTGGATGTAGGCGTAGTCGCCACGGGCATGGCCGGCGATCTCGAGCGCGCGGTTGGCGATGACCTCGTTCATGTTCATGTTGGTCGAGGTGCCGGCACCGCCCTGCAGCACGTCGACGGGGAACTGGTCGGCGAGTTCGCCGCCCTCGATCTCGAGGCATGCGGCGATGATCGCCCGCGCCTTGTCATGGTCGATCAGCCCGAGCTCTTCGTTGGCCTCGGCGCAGGCGCGCTTGACGGTGGCGTACGCCTTCACGAGCTGCGGATGCGCGGAGTCGGGGATGCCGGAGACGGTGAAGTTGCCGATCGCGCGTTGCGTGTGGATGCCCCAGTAGACGTCCGCCGGCACCTCCATCGTGCCGATGCAGTCGTGTTCGAGGCGTGTCCGTCCGGTCGTGGCGTGCTCGCTCATCGTATGCTCCTTTGTCGTTGGGCCTGTGGCCGTGTCGTCTGACCACCATCATGGCGTGTTTGCTTGCGACATGCCATCGTTCGCCGTGCGCGAATGGTCGTTGACGGGTCCGTCGGCACCGGGAGGGCGGCGTTGCGGGCGAGCGACACGCCAATAAATACCGATTGGTAATTATCGAGATGTGTCGGTATGGTATGTACGAACGTACATTAGTTGATTTCCGTCGGACGACGGGAACGCGATCGCAAAGGAGACGTCGTGGTCAATCTGCTGCTGGCCGTCATCTACGTCGCTTTCATCAGTCTCGGACTGCCCGATGCGCTGCTCGGCGCCGCATGGCCGACCATGAGTCAGGATCTGGGCGCGCCCGTCTCCTGGGCGGGCGGCATTTCCATGACGATAGCGGCGGGAACGATCGTCTCGGCGCTGCTGAGCGACCGCATGACATTGCGGTTCGGTGCCGGTCGCGTCACCGCGGCGTCGGTCGGCCTGACCGCGGCGGCTCTGTTCGGCTTCTCGGTCGCGCCGAACTATTGGACGCTGATCGCCCTGGCCGTCCCCTATGGCCTCGGGGCGGGCGGCGTGGACGCCGCGCTCAACAACTACGTCGCCATCCACTACGAAAGCAAGCACATGAGCTGGCTGCACTGCATGTGGGGCGTCGGCGCGTCCGTCGGGCCGTACATCATGGGCTTCGCGCTGTCCGGAGGCCAGGGCTGGTCATGGGGATACCGATACATCGCCATCCTGCAGGTAGTCCTGACCCTCGTCCTCGTGCTCAGTCTGCCGTTATGGAAGGGACGCGGGAATTCCGCTCCTTTCGCCGGCGAACCTGCGTCGGAGGGCGGGGCGGACCGCAAGCCTCTGGGCGTCCTGGGCGTGCTGGCCATTCGAGGCGCCAGGGAGATTCTCATCATGTTCTTCTGCTACTGCGCGATCGAGACGACCGCCGGCCTGTGGGCGAGCAGCTACATGGTCATGCATGACGGCGTTGACAGGACGACCGCCGCCAGCCTGGCCAGCCTGTTCTATCTCGGCATCACGGCCGGACGCGCGGCCAGCGGATTCATGACCATGAAATTCGACGACCCGACGATGATTCGCCTCGGGCAGGGCGTGCTTGCCGCCGGCGTGCTGCTGGTGCTGCTGCCATTGCCCGGATACGGCGCTACGGTGGCTGGGCTGCTGCTGATCGGACTGGGCTGCGCGCCGATCTACCCATGCATCATCCACTCGACGCCGGCCTACTTCGGCGAGGGGAACTCGCAGGCGATCGTCGGCGTGCAGATGGCCAGCGCGTACGTGGGCTCGATGGCCATGCCCCCGGTATTCGGGCTGATCGCCCAATATGTGTCCATTTCCCTGTTTCCGGTCTACCTGATCGTCTTCCTCGTGCTCATGGTGGTCATGCACGAGGCCCTGCGAGCCAAGCGCGGCTGACGCGACCCGCATCGGGCCGCGCCGGGTTTCGCGGCGGTGCGGCCCGGTGCAACGGGTCGTCCGTCACATCAGCGGCGGAAAGCCATGCGCCATATTGTACTGTTCGACGAACCTCGCCGGATCGCAATATCCCAATGCGACGTACCAGACCACGAACAGCGCGAAACACGTCGCGGCCAAGGGCAGTCGCGGCACTCGCATCCGCACCAGGCACAGCGCCAGCATCACCGCCAGCAGGCCGATGAACGCCAACGATGCGAACCGCAGCCACGTCAGCCCGTACGTGCCCACATACAATCCCAGCCGCATCGCCGCCGACGACAGCATCACGCCGGTCGCCGCGACCAGGCCGACCGGCATCGCCGTGATCACACGCGTACGTTTCGCATAGGTCAGCACGAAGCCGAACGCCGCCAAGTTCGTCGCCGCGACGAACAGCAGCTGAAAGAATCCGCTGCGCGCGTATTCGGCATACGTCAGGCCTCCCGGCAGTCCTTCGCCCGCGAACAGGAACGTGAACTGCACCGCGCAGAACACCGCGTACACGGCCAGTACCAAGCCCAGCACGATGGCCGTCACCAGCGTGTCCGGCGATGGCGAAACGGACTTGTCGTATAAAGCCGCCATCTCGCCGTCGGAGCGCTCCTGATTGTCCAGCAGGGAAAACAGGAACGGCATCGGCAGCAGCACCGCAAACGCATGCATGAGCAGCGATGCGATATCGAGGTCGCCGAACAGGCGTGAGATGCCATACGATACCACCATGTCGGCGCTTGCCAGCAACGCGACCAATACGGCCAGCAGCGGAACGGAGATCAGCAGCGCGACGCCTATGCGGCGCATGGTGGGGCGTTGGCTGCCGCTGGCCGCGGCGTGGGCCGTCGTCGATACGGCCCGGCCGAACCGTCCGAGCCCGGTGAACGGCTGGATGAGCCAACCGGTCAGCCAGCGCAGCATGATGCCGAGCGGATGGCGGGCGTCGTGGCGTCCGTTGGCCAGCTGCATATGCAGCATCAGCAGTGACGGAATGGCGCATAGGCCGGTGATGATTCCATACTCGGGGTCGTCCGAGAAGACGCCATGCTCTGACGCGATGAACCAGAAGGAGAGTGCCGCGATGGCGGCGGTGACGAGCCATGTCATCGGCCGATGCCGTACGGTTCGCCAGTGCAGCGCGTTGACGATGGCGACGCAGGACAGCCAGAATGCCGCGAACGGCAGGCTCATCGTGCGGGAGGTCCCGTAGGCCGAGGACAGTCCGGCCAGTACCGTGCGGTCGAACAGCAGCGGGATGGCGAACGAAACTGCGAGCAGTTGGATGGTGCGCGGCCTGGGCGGCCGGGAAGGCGTCGTGGCTGGCCGCGTGTCGTGGGAGTCTGCGACGGCGCCGGCTTGTCGCGGCTCGGAGGTCTTTTCCGCTGGCGTGATGTCGGATCCGGGCCGGACCTCGGATGCGTCTCCGGGTTGGTTTTCGGCTGATTCGTGATGCGAGGTGCTCATGCCGCCAGCGTAAGGCCGCACTGTGGGGCGGCGGCTGGGCGACCGATGGTTCTTCACCAAATTTGCATATCGAAAAACGATATATTACTATCGAATTGCGATTAGTGATAATCGATTGTCGATAGTAATTGCCGCATGGAAAGGTGGTGTCGACATGGGGGACATCAGTCAGTTGCAAGGTCGCGCGACATCCGCAGTGCCGTCGATGGGCGGCGATGTCCGGACGTGGAGGGAATTTCATCCGAAGGCGATCGCCGCGCTCAAGGTGCTGATCGTGCTGTTCGAGCTGATCTGCCTGTGGGGGCAGGTCGCCGTCTATGTGGCGGCCGGCGACTTCGTGTCGTCGTACCCTGAATTCGCGACCGCGCGATGGCCGTACACCATGGCCGGGCTGCTTGGCATCGCGTGCTTCGAGGTCGCGTTGGTGCCGTTGTGGAACCTGCTGACCTTGGTGAAGCGGCGCGATGTGTTTTCCGGCAAGGCGATCTTCTGGGACAACGTCATCATCGGGTGCGCCGGCGCCGAAGGGGCGCTGGTGCTGTTCGTGCTGCTGTATGGCTCGTTCGCCCACGGGACCTACCTTGACGCGTATCGGGGCGTGACGCTGGACGTGGCGATGGGCGCGTTCGCATTGAGCCTGGCCTGCGCCGTCGCGCTGCTGCTCATCGTCGCGTTCGTCCTGCTCATGCTCGTCATGCGATCGTTGCTCGCGGCCGCCATCGCCCAGCGCGACGAGCTCGAGGCGGTGATCTGAATGACGATCCTCGTGAACCTCGACGTGATGCTCGCCAGACGCAAGATGAGCGTGGGCGAGCTCGCCGAGCGCATCGGCATCACGCCGGCCAACGTGTCCGTGCTCAAGAACGGTCGCGCCAAGGCCATTCGCTTCTCCACGCTCGACCGCATCTGCGAGGTGCTGGACTGCCAGCCCGGCGACGTGCTCGAATGGGTCGACGGAGACGGGGATGAGAGCGCCCTGTGAGAGATGCCGCCGCGTGTCGCGTCGTCCGAGGCCGCGGGCATAATCGAACGCATGTACGAATGTTTGGATCTGTTCTCGGAGCCCACCAGGGCATGGTTCAAACATGCGTTCGCAGAGCCGACCGATGCGCAGCAGACGGCATGGCCGGCCATCCGATCGGGCAAGAACGTGCTGGTCATCGCGCCCACCGGCTCGGGCAAGACCCTATCCGCGTTCCTTTCGGCGATCGACCGGCTGATGGAAAGACAGACCTCACGTTCCACGCCCGAAACGGATCCCGCCGCCAAGTCCTCATCCGGCTCGTCGACGGTTGACCGCGACAAACGGCGGACCTCCCGCAAAGGCGTCACGGTGCTGTACGTCTCGCCGCTGAAGGCGCTCGCGGTCGATGTGGCCAAGAACCTGCAGGCGCCGCTCGACGGGATCGCCGCCCAATGCGAGGCGATGGGACTGCGCATGCCGAACATCACCGTGGCGGCTCGCAGCGGCGACACCACTCCGCAGGAGCGACGCGCCATCGCCGCCCACCCGCCGGACATCCTCGTCACCACGCCGGAATCCTTGTATCTGCTGCTCACCTCGAAGGCGCGTCGCATCCTGAAAACGGTCGACACGGTGATCGTGGACGAGGTGCATGCGCTCGCCGGCACCAAACGAGGCGCGCATCTCGCGCTCAGTCTCGAACGGCTCGATTTGCTGACGGCAAGGCCGGCACAGAGGATCGGGCTGTCGGCCACCGTGAATCCTCCCCGGGAGGCGGCCCGTTTCCTCGGCGGCATTCAGCCGGTGACCATCGTCAATCCGGGGAACGACCCGGCGATGGATCTGCGTGTAATCGAACCGCTGCAGAGCATGCGCGACCTGCAATCCGCCAACGTGTCGTCCCGTGCGGGAGGCGTGGAAACGCGGCCTGCAACGGCGCCTCGCATCTCCGGCGTAACGCCGGCCATGCAGCGTCTGGCCGAACGCCGAGGCCTTTCCGGCACGGCGCATGACGACGCGACGTCGATGGGTACGTCAGACGGTCAGGCCATGGGACGTGATTCGGTCGACTTGACGGGGGCGGCGGGGGATCGGACATCCGGTTCCGTCTGGCCGGTCGTGGAACGCAGTATCCTTGACGAGATTCTCACGCATCACACCACGCTCGTGTTCGTCAACTCACGCGGACTGGCGGAACGGCTCACCGCACGGCTGAATGATCGCTACGCCGACATGCGCGGCACCGGACGCGAGCTCGCCTCGCCGGAAGGTCGGGAAGGTTTCGCCAAGCATTACGACGCGGTGGTCGGATCCACCACCATGCTCGTGCAGTCGCATGAACCGGGCGACGTGATCGCAATGGCCCATCACGGTTCCGTCTCCAAGGACCGTCGCAAGCAGATCGAGGAACAGCTCAAGCGCGGCCGGTTGCGTTGCGTGGTGGCCACCAGCAGTCTCGAACTCGGCATCGATATGGGATCGGTCGATCTGGTCATCCAGATAGCGCCGCCGTTGTCGGTCGCATCCGGCCTGCAACGTGTGGGCCGCGCCGACCACCGTGTCGGAGGCGTCTCGCATGCGTTGTTCTACCCGTTGACCCGCGAACAGATCATCGGCATGGCCGCCGGTATCGAAAGCATGAAAGCCGGCGCGCTCGAACCGCTGGCCATACCCCGCAATCCGCTCGATATCCTCGCCCAGCAGACCGTCGCCGCCGCGGCGATGGGCGATCTCAGACCGGACGAGTGGTATGAAACGGTGCGCAGGGCGGCGCCGTTCAACGAACTCACCCGTGACATGTTCGACGCGGTCATGGGCATGATGACCGGAGCCTACAACAGCGAGGACTTCTCCGCATTCCGTCCGCCGCTGATGTGGAACCGCGAAGACGATATCATCTCCGCCCGTCCCGGCGCCCAACGACTTGCCGTCACCAGCGGCGGCACCATTCCCGACCGCGGACTGTACACGGTCGTTCTCCCCGAGGCGGATGCCGGCAAAGGTCCGCGACGGGTCGGCGAACTCGACGAGGAGATGGTCTACGAATCCCGCGTCGGCGACGTGATCACCCTCGGCACCTCCACCTGGCAGATCCAGGAGATCACCCGCGACCGGGTCGTCGTCATTCCCGCACCGGGGCGCACCGCGCGACTGCCGTTCTGGCACGGGGAAGGCAACGGACGCGACTACGGGTTCGGCAAAGCCAAAGGACGGTTCATCCGCGACATCCTGCGAGGATTGCCGGATGCGATGCCGACTCCGATACGTTCGGGCGATACAGGAGAAGACACGTCGACGGATGGCAGGCCGCACTTCGACACAGGCACGGAACGGCGGCTGCGTGGAGATGGCCTCGACGATAACGCTGTCGACAATCTCGCCGCACTGCTCGCTGAACAACGGGCCGCGACCGGCACCATACCCAGTGACCGCGATCTCGTCATCGAACGGTGCCCCGACGAAGAAGGCGACTGGCGCATCATCGTGCACTCGCCGTTCGGCCGGCGCGTGCACGAACCGTGGGCTATGGCCATCACCAACCGGTTGAAGCAACGATACGGATTCGACGGACAGGCATATGCGGCCGACGACGGCATCGTGATCCGTCTGCCCGACGGGGAGGGAACCATACCCGTTCAGGAGCTCGTCAGATTCGATCCCGACGAACTGCAACGCATCATCGAAACACAAGTAGGGGAGAGCGTGCTGTTCGCGGCACGGTTCCGCGAATGCGCGGCGAGATCGTTGTTCCTGCCACGCACCGAACCCGGCAAACGCGTACCGCTATGGCAACAGCGGCTGCGTGCCGCGCAGCTGCTCAACGCCGCCAGAACGCGCCGGAATTTCCCATTGTTGCTCGAAACCGCCCGCGAATGCCTGCAGGATGTCTATGACCTGCCGGCATTGCGCGAGATCATGACCGGTCTCAACGCCGGCATCATCACCCTGCACGTCGTGGACACGCAAACGCCGTCGCCGTTGGCGGAAAACCTGCTGTTCGGTTTCGTCGGCGCAGTCATGTACCAGTATGATGTGCCGCAGGCCGAACGCAGCACGCAGCTGCTGTCGATGGACCCGGACGTGCTGGAACGGCTGCTCGGCACCACCGACATGTCCGCGGTGCTTGATCCCGAGGCGATCGCGGAAGTCGAACGGCAGGTCGCCGGACATTCGTTCTGGAACGAACTGGACGAACACGACATCGACGGTCGGGTTGCCCGCTACGCCAAAACCCATGGGCCATTCACCGCGGATCAGATGATAGCCGACCTGCACATCGCCGCCGACGATGCCGTGCATGCATTGGACGGGCTCAAACAACGCGGCGAACTACTGACAGGCACGTTCGTCACCGGCATCACGGATACGCAATGGCTGCACAGGGACATCTTCCGGCGCATTCGCGCCCGCTCGCTCGCCAAGGCCCGCGCAGCCGTCAAACCGGTAGCGCCATCGGTCTTCCAGTCGTTCCTGCTTGACCGTCAGGGCGTAGGGCCGGTCGGGGGAGCGCGCTGGCAGGGAACGGACGGCCTGATGCGTGTCATCGAGCAGCTTGAGGGCATCTCACTGCCGTTGACGGTGTGGGAATCCTCGGTGTTTCCCTCACGGGTGGGGGATTACGCGCCGGCCATGTTGGACGAACTGGTCGCCGGCGGGGATGTCATATGGACAGGCGACAAAGGTGCGGACGCCAAGACCGGCGAACCGGGCCGGATCGTCTTCCATCCCGCCGATTCGAGCCTGTGCGGACAGACCATGAAGGAAAGAAACGACGCCTGCTCCGACGCACGAGGATCGCAATCGGAAAACGAATCCCTGACCATACCCGAAGCCATCCTTGCGGCGTTGTCATCCGGCGGAGCCTACCGGGCCGACCAGTTGGCGCAGCTCGCACGGGAGCACTGGAACGAAGCCGGTACGGTCACCGTCGATCCGGATACCGGAGAGATCATTCCGCAGGCATGGTCGCGGCAGCAGTTCGAGGAGGCCCTCTGGTCGCTCGTCTGGCAAGGCAAGGTCACCAACAGCTCACTGAATCCGGTGCGCGCATTGTCTATGGGAGCCACGCAGGCACGTACTCCCGCGCGCACATCCAGACGGCTTACCCGGATCCGTCCCCGCATGCCCATGACGCTTGGCGGACTCTGGTCGGCCGTCACGCACGAGCCGTTCCCCGAAGCGGACGATTGCACGGCCGGCGGCGGACGGGTGACGATGCCGCAGATGTCCGCCGCGCTCGCCGACGATGGTTCGGCCTCGCCCGAACGCCGGGCCATCGCACAAGTGGACACACTGCTTGACCGGTATGGCGTCATCGCGCAGCCGCTGGTCGAACGGGACGGCATCGAAGGCGGATTCTCCGGATTGTACCCGGTACTCAAACGCATGGAGGAACATGGGCTGCTGACGCGCGGCATGTTCGTCACCGGTTTCGGCGCCGCCCAGTTCGCAGCCGCGGACACCGTGAACATGCTGCGTGAAGGCGCCGGGCAATGGCACAGCCGATCAAGCATCGTGCTGGACGCCACCGACCCGGCCAACCTCATCGGATCCGTCATCGCATGGCCTGCCGGCAGCGGTCGTCCGACGCGCAGGACCGGCACCATGATCGTGCTGCACCATGGCAGGCCGGCGCTCTACGCCGCCGTCCGCGCCCACCATCTGATCACCTTCGAACAAGACGAGGCCGTGCTGCGTTCCGTCTGCGCCGAACTCGTCTATGTCCTGCAGCGACTCATGGATCTGCCAGGCGCATTGTCCAACGGCATCACCCTTTCCGACGTCAATGGAGAGCCGCTGACCCGGCATGGCGAGATCGCCCGTCTCCTGCATGCAGCCGGATTCGTCCCATGCCCGCAAGGCATGAGGCTGTACCGCTAAACCGGCTGTCCTGCCGAACGAACCGTCATGCGACGAACGTGATCGGCGCGGACAGGTCGACGCCCGACCCGTCGCGACGCATGTCCGGTGCCGGAAGCGCCACCGGGGAGCCGGCCTCGGTGGAGGCATGCAGCGGGTATGCGCCCACCCAGGCGAGGATCAGCGTGTTCTGTCCCTTGAGGAAACGCTGCGAGCGCACGCCACCCGTGCCGCGTCCCTTGGCCGGATACAGTTCGAACGGCGTGATCTTCGCCGAACCGTTCTCCGTGCCGGCCAGAGCGTCCTTGTCCCCCGCGACGGTCAGCACCACCGTACCGGAGCCACAAGCGGCATCGTCCCCGTCGCCATCCGTCCATGCGATCCTGCCGGCCGGCACCACGTTGAACGACAACGCCACGCAATCGGCGGCCAGACGAATGCCGGCCATGCCGCCAGCCGTACGTCCCTGCGGGCGTACGTTCCTCGCCTCGAACGTCAGCAGCGAGGAATCCGACGACACGAACACCAGACGGTCGTCATCGGCGGCATCCGCGGCGAACAGCACCTGATCGTCATCCTTGAGGTCGATCACGTTCCACGAATCCATCGTGGTCGGCGCCTCGCGGTTCCAACGCTTCACCACGCCGCCGCGCGTGCCGATCGCCAACGGCGGCAGTTCGGTCAGCGCATTGCCGTCCGTGTCGCGGCCGGCCGCGAACTCGGGCTGCTCCACGCCGTTCAACGTGCCGGTCATCGCCACGGCCGCCACCACGTGTTCGCCATGTACCGGATCGGTGCTTTCGGTCATGCCGATCAGCTCGTCCGCACGCACCCCTCCGGTCACGCTCAGCGATTCGGCCGCGGGCAGTGACGGCAGCTCCACCACGTGGGCCAGCACCAATCGTCCGGCCGACGTGACCAGACCGTACGACGAACGTGTGGACGTGCGGATGATCGAGACGATCTGGTCGTCCGGCTTGCGGGCATCCGTTGCGGACCGGGCCTCCCACACGTCCCATGCGGCCGGAGACGTACGTGCGATCAGCCCGGATGCACTCAGCATCACCACGCACGGTTCGTCGTCGATCTGCAATGCGGCCGCGGCAACCGCCGCGCCTTCCTCCCCGGCCTTCTTCGCGGCGGCAGCGGCGGCGGCCACATCGGCCGCCGCGGAGGACAGTCGCGTCGCGGTACGGGCCGCTTCCAAAGCGGCCGACGACGTGGCGTCATCACCATGCGCGGCCACCGGGGTAAGCGTGCCGTCCGGTCCCTCGTCCAGCAGCACCGTGCGCCGCGGCGAGCCATACGTGGCCACGGCTTCGTCCATCTCGCGGACCACCACGCGGTCCAGCTCCTCGGCGGACGCGAGGATGCGTTCCAGTTCCTCGATGCGCTGCTTGAGATCGTCGCGTTCCGCCTCAAGCTCGATGCGGCTCATCTTCGTAAGCCGGCGCAGGCGTAGGTCAAGAATGTACTGCGCCTGGATGTCATCGAGGTCGAACACCGCGATCAGTCGGCTCTTCGCCGCATCCGCATCCTCGGAGGTGCGGATCACCTGGATCACCTCGTCGATGTCGAGCAGGGCCAGCAACAGGCCTTCGACCAGATGCAGCCGCTCCAGCGCCTTCCTGCGCCGGAACTCGCTGCGCCGGCGCACCACAACGCGCCGGTGGTCGATCCATACCGAAAGCATCTCCTTCAAGCCCATCGTGTGCGGGCGTCCGTCCACCAACGCCACGTTGTTCATCGTGAAGTTGTCCTGCAGCGGCGTGTTGCGGAACAGCTGCGCGAGCACCGCGTTCGGATCGAACCCGGTCTTCACCTCGATCACCAGACGCGTGCCGTTATGCCGGTCCGTCAGATCGATCGCGCCCGAAATGCCTTCGAGCTTATGGTTCTTCACGCCTTCGGAAATGCGCTCGAGCACGCGTTCGGGGCCGACCATATACGGCAGTTCGGTCACCACGATGGCCTTCTTGCGGGCCGTCACGTTCTCGATATGCGTCTTCGAACGGGTCGTCAGCGATCCGCGGCCCGTCGCGTACGCCTCGCGTATGCCGTCGCGCCCGATGATGATGCCGCCGCCCGGCCAATCCGGTCCCGGCACGTAGCGCATGAGCTCTTCGAGCGAGGCCGTCGGATACTTCATGAGGTGCTTCGCCGCAGCCACCACCTCGCCGAGGTTATGGGTCGCCATGTTCGTGGCCATGCCCACCGCGATGCCCGAGCCGCCATTGACCAGCAGGTTCGGGATCGCCGCCGGCAGCACGGTCGGCTCCTTGAGCTTGTTGTCGTAGTTCGGCGTGAAGTCGACGGTATCCTCATCGATATCGGCGTTCATGCCGAGCGCCGCCGGGGCGAGACGCGCCTCCGTGTAACGCGATGCGGCCGGCCCGTCGTCGAGCGAACCGAAATTGCCATGGCCGTCCACCAACGGCAGGCGCATCGCGAACGGCTGGGCGAGACGCACCATCGCCTCGTAGATCGCCGAATCGCCATGCGGATGCAGCTTGCCCATCACCTCGCCGACCACGCGCGCCGACTTCATGTACGGACGGTCCGGGGTGAGGTTCATCTGGCCCATCTGATAGACGATGCGCCGCTGCACCGGCTTCATGCCGTCGCGCGCATCGGGCAGGGCGCGCGCGTAGATCACCGAATACGCGTATTCGAGGAACGATTTGCTCATCTCCTCGTTCAACGGCGTCTCGACGATATGCTCCTTGACCGTGCGCAGATCATAGGCGGGCTGTGCCGGCTTGCGATGCGATGCCATGCGTACGTGCTCCCCACTTGTGTCGATGGAACTGATGACCCTGACAAGATGCCGGCGCGAATGGCCGACAACCGCACCATACTATCGAAACCGCACGTCAACACGCACATTTGTTCGCCCCGCAGTGATTGAATGGAGGCATGAGTGTGGATGTCCCGGATATGGAAGAACTGCTGCGATTCACGTCCGTCGCGCGATACGGAGACCGTGATCCCGTTTGTCCGGACGGCAAGACGGACGGCCGGCCGCGGCGCGGGGGAGCGCTGCACCTGTCCGCGCTCCTGCCCGCGATCTCCTCGGCGATCGGATATCCCGTGGCCACCGCCGTGCATCGCGACCCGTCGGCGCTGCAGGCCGCGCTTTCGCTTCCCTCGGCGCGTTCCGCGATCGTCGTGCTCGTGGACGGCCTCGGTTACTGGAACCTCGCCATGCGTCTCGGCCACGCCCCTTATCTGCGCTCGTTGATGAACGAGTCCGTCAACCGGCGTCCGATCGCGACATGCGCGCCCAGCACCACGACGGCCGCGATGGCCACGTTCGGCACCGGCACCTGTCCGGGGCTGACCGGCATGGCCGGCTACACGCAGCTCAACCCCCTCACCGGCAAACTCTCCCAACTCATCCAGTTCACCGACGCGATCGCCCCCGCCGACCTGCAGCGCCAGCCCACCGTATTCGAACTGCTCCGCAGGCAGGATGTGCGCGTCACCAGCTGCGGCCTGCCGAAATTCAGGGATTCGCCGCTGACCGAGGCGGCGTTGCGCGGGCCGGACTACATCGGCGCCGTCACGCCACGGGATCGTGTGATGGCTGCCTGCGACGCCGCGAAAACACCCGGTCTGACGTACCTGTACATCCGGGACGCGGACAAGACCGGGCATGGGGACGGATGGGATTCCGACAAATGGATCGCCGTGTTCGAACGTATCGACGCCCAGCTGGCATTGCTGAAACGCGCCGCGCCATCCGGCACGCTGATCGTCGTCACCGCCGACCACGGCATGATCACGACCGATCCGGACCAGCGGATCGACATCGCCGAGGAACCGGAACTTGCGCGGGGAGTGCGCATGGTGGGCGGCGAGCCACGCTCGCTCATGCTGTATGCGCAGGCCGACGAGCCGGCGGAAGCCATCGCCGAACGGTGGCGTCGGAGACTGGGAAACATGGCGGTGGTGCGCACCAAGGACGAGGCTGTCGGACAGGGTCTGTTCGGTCCCGTCGAGGAACGCGTGCGTGCGATGCTCGGCGACGTGATCGTTTCCGCGACCCATGCGGCCACGATCGTGGATTCGCGCATCCAATCCGACAAGGCCACGCGTTTGCCCAGCGTGCATGGGTCGCTCAGCTTGCTCGAATCCGACATTCCCTGTCTGATCGACATGGCGTGATGCAGCCGACCGTGCAGGACGCCAACACGGTCTATGGTTTCGGGATCCGGACCTGAGACCGATATCGTCTGAGTCTGAGCTTGTATCGGGGGGCTACTCGCCGAACAGGATCTCGTCCCAGCTGGGCACTGCGGAACGTCCCGAACGCCGTTTCGCAGGCTTGACGACGGGCTTGCCGCCGGTATCGTCGCGCGCGTCCGCCGCGCCGCCATCCGACGGGCCCGCCTGTTCGCCGTCGTTCGCGCGTTCCGGGGATGACGGCTGCTGCTGCGTCGCGGATGCCGCGTGATCCGCGACCGTATGGCTTGGCGACAATGCGGAAACGGACACCGTGGACGCCGCAGGTTGCTCCGCGACGACGTCGTTGCCGTCCGTCGTGCTTCCATTCGCGTTTCCGGGCCTCCATGTGATCGGCTGAAGCGGCGCCACCGCCATCGAACCGGCCGGATCGGCCGCGTCGCCGTTGGTCCCGCCCCATTGCGCCACCGCGCGTTCGATGCGCGCGGAACGGATCGAATCGCCCGGAAGACTCAACGACAGAGCGAGATCGCCGTCGGCCGACGCGGTGTCTGCGGACGACGGGGCGGCGTCCCCGGCCGTCCGCAGGCCGAACAGCTGCTTCGCCGCCGCGTTGACGCAGACCACGGCGTTGTCGTGCATGTTCCATGTCCACTCGGCGCGCACCTCGCGCCCTGCGGAACGGAAACGGGCGACGATCCGCCACGGTTCCAGACCACGTCTCGTCGCCTGCCAGCTCAACGTCTCCATGCCGATGCGTGCGGTGGCCAACGTGCGTTCGATCAGCTCCGCCGTCGTACGCATGCGGCTGTCCTTCGGGGCGGGCACCGCAAGGAACTGCTCGATCGCGTATTGCTTCTCGGTCTCCACCGCGGCGGAGAACCGGCGCACCAGAGCCTCGCCCAAGCCGTAGCGTTCGGCGACCTTCGATGGGTCCGCGCCCGCGCGGATCAACGCCTGAATCTGTGAGATCGGCAGGGTGCCGGCCGTTTGAGGCTGCGGCCGACCGGATTCCGAACGTATCTGCTTGGCCTCCAGTATGGCGCGTTCCAGCGTGTCGTCGACATGCACCGCAAATCTCAGGTTGCCGACCGCGAACACGAGGTTGCCCGCGTCGTCGACATGGTCGAAACGGGCCTGTTCAAGCGGATTCTCAGGCATGCGCACCACTTTCCTCGTCCAAAGGGCTGTCGTTCTCTATTGTGCCCCACGTGTCGTATTTTACGAGTATTTCGAATCGCGTATCCTACGTCGGGTAAAAGTCATGTATTCTATGGCGCAGAAGAAACCACTTCGACGAAAGGAACACGATGGCTCAGGATTACGATTCCCCTCGTAACAAGGACGAGGACGAGGAGTCGCTGCAGGCGCTCGGCAAGGGATCGCAGAACTCCTCAAGCGACATCGACGACGATGAGAACGCCATCGCCGAGGATTATGAGCTGCCCGGCGCCGACCTGAGCAACGAGGACGCCTCGGTGACCGTCATCCCGATGCAGGGAGACGAGTTCATCTGCTCCGAATGCTATCTGGTCAAGCACCGCAGCCAGCTCGCATACACCACCGAAGACGGCCAGCCGGTCTGCAAGGAGTGCGCCGCCTGATGGCGATCGACGAGACCTACAACGAACCGGAAACCGTCGAGGTGCTGGTCAAATCCCTCGACCCCGATCATCCGGCCGAACTGTTCTACGCCCATGCCGGCGACGCCGGCGCCGACCTCATCACCACCGAGGCCGTGACGCTCAAGCCGTTCCAGCGGGCGCTGGTGCCCACCGGCGTGGCGATCGCATTGCCGGCAGGCTACGTCGCGCTTGTCCACCCGCGTTCCGGGCTTGCCGTCAAGCGAGGCGTCACCGTGCTCAATGCCCCCGGCACCGTCGACGCGGGCTACCGCGGCGAGATCAAGGTGCCCCTGATCAACCTCGACCCCGAGCGCACCGTCGAATTCCGGCCCGGCGACCGCATCGCCCAGCTGGTCATCCAGCGGTACGCCGAGGCGACGTTCATCCCCGCGGCCGTCCTGCCCGGTTCGGACCGCGCCGAACGAGGCTTCGGCTCGACGGGAGTCGCGTCATAAGGCGTCGCTCCCGGCCGGGGCGGCGGATCGAGTAGTATAAACACATACACAAGGGCAGGTGGGATCATGGCGAACGCAGAGAACGATTACGCGGCGGCACGCAAGCTTGGTTGCGAAATCAGCGATGACCCGGTCAACCCGCTCAAGCCGATCCTTGAGGCATGTCGCGCCCATCATCCCGGCGAGGACCTGTCCATCCTCGAACGGGCCTATCGTCGCGCCGTCACGCAGCACGCGCCCCAGCGGCGCAAGTCCGGCGAGCCGTACATCATCCATCCGCTGGCCGTCGCCCAGATCCTCGCCGACCTGGGCATGGGTCCGCTCGTCGTGGCGGCCGGCCTGCTGCACGATACGGTGGAGGACACCGACTACACGCTCGACGAGTGCCGCGCCGAGTTCGGCGATACGGTCACTGGTCTGGTCGACGGCGTCACCAAACTGTCGAAGATGGAATACGGCGACTCCGCGCAGGCGGAAACGATCCGCAAGATGGTCGTCGCGATGAGCCGCGACGTGCGTGTGCTCGTCGTCAAGCTCGCCGACCGCGTGCACAACGCGCGCACCTGGCGCTACGTCAAGACCTCGGGAGCGCAGAAGAAGGCCCGCGAGACGCTCGACGTGTACGCGCCGCTCGCCAACCGCCTCGGCATGAACGCGATCAAGACCGAGCTCGAGGAACTCAGCTTCAAGGTGCTCTACCCGAAGATCTACAACGAGATCGTCGTGCTCGTGGCCCGTCGCGCCGGGCAGCGCGACGTGTACCTCAAGCAGATCCTCGCGGAGATCAACGAGGATCTCGACGCCCAGCACATCCGCGCATACGTGACCGGACGCCCGAAGGACTACTTCTCGATCTACCAGAAGATGATCGTGCGCGGACACGATTTCTCCAACATCTATGATCTGGTCGGCGTGCGCATCATCGTCGATACGATCCAGGACTGCTACGCGGCGCTCGGCGCCGTGCACGCCCGATGGAGCCCGGTGCCGGGACGGTTCAAGGACTACATCGCCATGCCCAAGCTCAACATGTACCAGTCGTTGCACACGACGGTCGTGGGGCCCGGCGGCAAGCCGGTCGAAATCCAGATCCG
Organism: Bifidobacterium aerophilum; assembly: GCF_010667685.1. Lineage (GTDB taxonomy): Bacteria > Actinomycetota > Actinomycetes > Actinomycetales > Bifidobacteriaceae > Bifidobacterium > Bifidobacterium aerophilum. Next base: position 57,099 of record NZ_WHZW01000011.1, read on the forward strand.
CACGTGGGACATGCACCGTCGCGCCGAATTCGGCATCGCCGCGCATTGGAAATATAAGGAGAACGGTCAGGCCGGCCGCGCGCTGAGCTCTCCGGACAAGTCCGATCTCAAACGCGGCAGCGGCGGGGAGAATCAGGAGCTGAGCGAGGCCGACAACCTCAAGTGGATCCAGCAGCTTGCCGATTGGACCAGCGAAACCCCTGATTCGAACGAGTTCCTCGGCTCGCTCAAGGAGGATCTCGGGGCGGCCGAGGTGTACGTGTTCACGCCGAAAGGCAAGATCGTCTCGCTGCCCGCCGCCGCCACGCCGGTCGATTTCGCGTATGCCGTGCACACCGAGGTCGGCCACCGCACCATGGGCGCGCGCGTCAACGGGCGACTCGTGCCGCTCGACACGAAACTCGAGAACGGCGACACCGTCGAGGTGCTCACCTCGAAATCCGAGACAGCCGGCCCGTCGCGCGACTGGCTGAGCTTCGTCAAAAGCCCGAAGGCGCGCAACAAGATCCGCCAGTGGTTCTCCAAGGAGCGGCGCACCGAGGCCATCGAAGAGGGACGCGACGAGCTGACGCGCGCCATGCGCAAGCGCAATCTGCCGATCGCCACCCTGCTCACCCCGAGCGCCTTGGTGGGCGTGGCCGACGAACTGAACTTCTCCAACCCGGACAACCTGTTCGCCGCCATCGGCGAAGGCCAGATCTCCACGCAGAACGTCATCGCGCATCTCGTCAAGGACGCCGGCTCCGACGAGGTCGACGAGGAGGTCGAGCAGGAGGCCCTGCCGCTTCGTCAGGTGGAATCCGCGAAAAAGACCACAAGCTCGCTCGGCATCTCCGTCAAGGGCGTGGGCGACGTATGGGTCAAGCTCGCCCGCTGCTGCATGCCGGTGCCCGGAGACCCCATCATCGGATTCATCACGCGCAACCAGGGCGTGTCGGTGCATCGCACCGACTGCCAGAACATGATCGATCTGAAGAAGCGCCAGCCGGAACGCGTCGTCGATGTGCAATGGACCAGCACCAAGGGCCTGTTCATGGTCAAGATCCAGGTCGAGGCGCTGGACCGCCAGCATCTGCTGAGCGACGTGACGCGCGTGCTCGCCGATCACGGCGTGAACATCATTTCCGGAGCCCAGGCCACGGGTCGTGACCGTGTGGCCATCAGCCAGTTCAGCTTCGAGATGGCGGATCCCCAGCATCTCAACCGCCTGCTCGCGGCCGTGCGCAAGATCGACGGCGTCTTCGACGTGTACCGGATCACCGGAGCGAAGGAATCCCAGGAGCCCCGCCTGCGCAAGATGCAGCAGTAGACCCGTGTTCCCGTTGCCGCCATCTCGGGATCGACCGCAGCGGGGACACGGGCATGCCTTCGATCCGGTCGTGAGCTTCTGGGAGACTGTGACCTTATGACCACTATTGTTATGCACACCTCCGAAGGTGACATCAAGATCAACCTGTTCGACGACCAGACCCCGGTCACCGTCGAGAACTTCCTCGGCCTCGCCACCGGCGAGAAGGAGTGGGCCGACCCGATCACCGGGCAGCCCTCCCACGAGCCGTTCTACAACGGCCTGACCTTCCACCGCATCATCAAGGACTTCATGATTCAGGGCGGCTGCCCGCTGGGCACCGGCACCGGAGGTCCGGGCTACAACTTCGACGACGAGATCGTCCCCGGTCTCAAGTTCGACCGTCCGTACCTGCTCGCCATGGCGAACGCCGGCCTGCGCCGCGACCGCGACGGCAAGATCCACGGCACCAACGGTTCGCAGTTCTTCATCACCACCGTGCCGACCCCGTGGCTTGACGGACACCACACGATCTTCGGCGAAGTCGCCGATGACGAGTCTAAGAAGGTCGTCGACAAGCTCGAATCCGTGCCGACCGACCGTTCCGACGCGCCGCTCGAACCGGCCATGATCGAATCGATCGACGTGCTGTAGATCGACGTGCTGTCATCCGTCGTATCCTCATCCGTCGGCCGATGACCACAGACATGCAGGCTCCCGCTCGTCGGGAGCCTGTTTTCGTTTGAAAGACGGTGCCGGTCAGCGGGCGTACCCCGTGGGGGAGCCGGCCGGCCGTTCGTGGGCCGACTGCGGAATGGCCCGGAACCTCCTGACGACGCTTTCCACCGCCGTCTCCAAAGCGACGTTGCCGTTGCAGTGCTCAGACATGGGGCGCTCGCAGCACGCCGAAGTGAAGCAGGGCGTTCAGGATGCCGTCGTGGTCGACGTCGTCGGTGACGTAGTCGGCGGCCTCCTTGGCCGGTGCGGTGGCGTTGCCCATCGCCACGCCGATCCCCGCGAACCCGAGCATCGTCGCGTCGTTGCCGCCGTCGCCGAACGCGATCGTCTGCTCCCGCGTCCAGCCGTAATGGCGCATGAACCGTTTCATGCCCTCGGGTTTGCCGCCGTCGGCCGGGATCAGGTCGGTGAAATCGGGATGCCAGCGCACTCCCTTGACGTTGCGGCACAGCGCCGTCACCTCGGCCTCCTGCTCCGGGCTGATGTACGGACTGATCTGGAACGTCTCGATCGACAAGGCCCGCTTGTGGGGATCGTCCACATGCACGGCCGGCGCGGTCTTGCCCAACTGCGCCCAAGTGCGGCGCATCGAATCGGTGACCTGGTTGAAATACACGTAATCCTTCTCGCAGAAATTCGCCACCACGTCAGGATGCGCGTCCAGCCAACGGATGACCGTCTTGATGTCGTCCCTGTCCAGCGCCTGCTTCTCCAGGAAACCATGATCGTCGAAGCAGTATTGCCCGTTCAGCCCGACGATGCCGTCGAACTTCACGGGGATCGTGTCGAGCACGACCATCATATGCGAAGGGGCGCGACCGGTGCAGATGAACACCTTCACGCCGCGCTCCTGCAATCGGTGCAGTGCGTCGATGGTCGAATCGGGCACGACATGCGTGACGAAACTGGTCAATGTGCCGTCGATGTCGAAGAACGCGGCACGGATATCGTCGCCGTCGGGAAGCCGCACGTCGGCAGCGGGATCGATCGTGGTCATGGCAGTACCTCCGCCTTGCGCAATGAAAACCTACCGTCCAGTGTACGGCCGGCCCCCGGAACCGGATGCGACGGCACGTCGTATGATGGGGACGTCGCGACAACGCCAATCCGCAGCCGCCACAGGGCAATGGGCGGTTACCGATTCATAGGGGGAGCATCATGACCGAACGCATAGCCGTCGGCGACGATCTGATCGCCGTCCGCCACCATCTGCACGAGCATCCCGAACGCAGCTTCGAAGAGCGGCGCACCACCGCGTATCTTGCCGACCAGCTGCACGCGCACGGCATCGAGGTTCTTGACACGACGCTCGACACCGGGCTCGTCGGCCTGATCGAGGGAGAGAAGCCCGGTCCGCGCATCGCATTGCGCGCGGACATCGACGGCCTGCCGGTGCAGGAGGACACCGGACTGCCGTTCTCGTCGCGCAACGACGGCGTCATGCACGCCTGCGGCCACGACCTGCACATGACCGGATTGCTCGGAGCGGCCTTCTGGCTGGCCGACCACCGAGACCGGATCGCCGGCAGCATCAAGATCGTGTTCCAACCCGCCGAGGAACTCGGCATGGGCGCCCGCGCCGTGGTCGCCTCCGGCGCCACGGATGACGTCGAGGCGATCATCGGCACGCACAACAACCCGAACTATGCTCCCGGCCAGATCGCCATCGGTCCCGAACCGATGATGGCCGGATGCGTCAAGTTCAAGGTGACGCTGCACGCGCAAGGCACCCACGCCGGCTACCCGCAGAAAGGCACCGGTCCGATCGAGGCCCTCGCCACGATGATCCTTGCGCTGCAGACCATCGTCAGCCGCAATGTCTCGCCGTTCCACGCGGTCGTGCTGTCCATCACCGAAGTGCACGGCGGCCACGTATGGAACGTGGTTCCCGCCGAGGCCGGATTCCAGGGCACCGTCCGCTTCTTCGACAAGGACGACGAGACGCTCGTGCATCGTCGTTTCGTGTCCGAAGTGGACCATACCGCCGAAGCGTACGGCATCGGCGCCGACGTGGACTGGGACTGCATCCAGATGCCGCTGGTCAACGATGCGGCGCTCGCCGAGGCCGTGTCCGCCGACGTGCCCGGATACGCCTCGCTCAGGCCGATCCGCGCCAGCATGGCGGGGGAGGACTTCGTCGAATTCGCCGCGACCTCGCGCCTCGTGTTCGCGTTCGTCGGCTCGAACGGACAGGAAGGCTGCGCGGACTGGCACAGCCCGCATTTCGTCGGCATGGACGGGGCGGTCGAGCCGGCCGTCAACTTCTACGTGAACGCGGCGCTGCGCGTGCTCGAAGAACTGCGCGGCAACCGCTGAAACGAGACGCTCCCCGCCCCTGCGGGCGGGCGGCGCCCGCCGCGAAACGTGACATGGCCGTCGCGGCATGCTGCACTACACTAGGGAGCCATGACACAGATTCGTTTCGCACTCGCCCAGATCGACACCTGCGTCGGCGATCTCGATGCCAACGCCGACAAGATCATGCGATACTCGCACCTCGCCGCACAGGACCACGCGCAAGTGGTCGTGTTCCCCGAAATGACGCTCACCGGATACCCGATCGAGGACCTTGCCCTGCGCCGCACGTTCCGTCAGGCCGCCTGGGACAAGGCCAGCTGGCTCGCCACCGAACTGGCCGCCGACGGACTCGGCGACCTGTATGTGGCGGTCGGCACGGTCGGCACCGACCACGCATCCGACAAGCCGCGCAACCGCATGGTCGTCCTGCACGACGGCGTGGTCTGGGCCGGCTACGACAAGCACTTCCTGCCCAACTACGGCGTATTCGACGAATTCCGCATCTTCACGGCCGGCGACAGATCCGTCGTGCTCGACGTCGACGGCGCGCGCATCGGCGTGGCTATCTGCGAGGACATCTGGCAGGACGGAGGCCCGGTCGCCGAACTCGCCAAACGCGACATCGACGTGCTCATGACCATGAACGGCTCGCCGTACGAGGAAGGCAAGACGCACGTGCGCCACGAACTCGCCGTGCGACGCGCCGCAGAGGTGAATGCCCCCGTGATCTACGTCAACCAGGTCGGCGGCCAGGACGACCTCGTCTTCGACGGCGGCAGCTTCGTCGTCGACGCCGACGGCGCGATGCTGCTACGCTCGCCGATGTTCATGGAGCACCTCTCCTTCTTCGACCTCGACACCGACGCCGAACGTCAGCGGCCGGGCGAGATCGTGCCGGACATGGATCCGGACGAAGAGGTGTACACCGCCTGCGTGCTAGGTCTCAAGGACTACATGGCCAAGAACCGTTTCCGCGGCGTATGCCTCGGCCTGTCCGGCGGCATCGACTCCGCGCTCGTGGCCGCGATGGCCGCCGACGCGGTGGGCGGCGAGAACGTGCAGGGCATCTCCATGCCGTCCATGTACTCGTCCGACGGGTCCAAGGACGATGCGGCCGATCTGGCCGCCAACATCGGCGCGAAATACGACATCCAGCCGATCGAACCGCTGTTCAGCGCCTATCAGAAGCAGCTCGGCCTCGACGGCGTGGCCGCCGAGAACCTGCAGGCACGCATCCGCGGCGTCATCGTCATGGCCTATTCGAACTCCAGAGGGCTGCTCGCCGTGGCCACCGGCAACAAGTCCGAACTGGCCTGCGGCTACTCGACGATCTACGGCGACGCGGTCGGCGGATACGCGCCCATCAAGGATCTGCTCAAGACCCGCGTATGGGAGCTGAGCCGGTGGCGCAACCGTGCGGCAGCGGCCGGCATGGGCATCGGCGGGCTGCATGTCGTCGGCAACGAGCAGGGCGACCCGGGCAAACCGCTGTCCGGCGGCGTGATGATCCCGGTCAACTCGATCGAGAAGGCGCCGAGCGCCGAACTGCGTCCCGGCCAGAAGGATTCCGACTCGCTGCCCGAATACGAGCTGCTCGACAAGGTGCTTGCCGCGTATATCGAACATGCGCACGGCTGCGCCGACCTTTTGGCCGACGGCTTCGACGAGAAGACCGTCGACACTGTGATGCGGCTCGTGGACCGCGCCGAATGGAAGCGTCGCCAGTATCCGCTCGGACCGAAGGTCACCGCGCTTGCATTCGGCCGCGACCGTCGTCTGCCGGTGACGAACGCGTTCCGCGAGTAGTCCGGCACGTCAGTCCGGCATGTCGGCATAGTCGATCGTAGAGGCCGCGTACGTTCGGTATCGAACGGTATCGGATGCACGCGGCCGACGTGCGATTCCGTATGATCGGCATGCGTCATATCGATGAAGGGGAGCACATGAGCGACAAGGAATGGTATTTCAACACCGTTACCGAGCAGCCGGAACTCGGCAAGCTATCGCCGATCGGTCAGCGGATGGGGCCGTACAAAAGCAGGCAGGACGCACTTGATGCATGGAAGATCGTCAAGGAGCGCAACACGGTATGGGACGAACAGACCCGGGAATGGAACAAGTGGGGGTCCGGCCGGTCCGCGGATGACGGGCGGTAACGGTTCGCATGGCGAGGGCGGCCGGCGCATATGACGGTCGCCCATCGTGTCTTTGGGAACGCCGTCATGGGAGCTTTTGACGGTGTGAACGATCACGGGGAATGTGAGATAGCTCACTGCCGATTTCAGCGCTTTTTCAGATTCGTTCAACTACAATTCATAACTGAAACAAGCAACGACAAGGATGCGTTGCACCGCCACGACACCAAGGAGTGACATGACAGCAGTTGAGAATGCAGTCTCTCAGGAGGAGCTTGAGGCTCAGGCATGGGCCGGCTTCACCGAGGGCAACTGGCAGAAGGACATCGACGTTCGTGATTTCATCCAGAAGAACTACACGCCGTACACCGGCGACGAGTCGTTCCTCGCCAACGCCACCGAGAAGACCAAGCACCTGTGGAAGTACCTTGACGACAACTACCTGGCGGTCGAGCGCAAGCAGCGCGTCTACGATGTGGACACCCACACCCCGGCCGACATCGACGCCTTCCCGGCCGGCTACATCGAGTCCCCGGAGATCGACAACGTGATCGTCGGCCTGCAGACCGACGAGCCGTGCAAGCGCGCCATGATGCCGAACGGCGGCTGGCGCATGGTCGAGCAGGCCATCAAGGAGGCCGGCAAGGAGCCGGACCCGGAGATCAAGAAGATCTTCACCAAGTACCGCAAGACCCACAACGACGGCGTCTTCGGCGTCTACACCAAGCAGATCAAGATCGCCCGCCACAACAAGATCCTCACCGGTCTGCCGGACGCCTACGGCCGTGGCCGCATCATCGGCGATTACCGTCGTGTCGCCCTGTACGGCGTCAACACGCTCATCAAGTTCAAGCAGCGCGACAAGGACTCCGTGCCGTACCGCAACGACTTCACCGAGCCGGAGATCGAGCACTGGATCCGCTTCCGCGAGGAGCACGACGAGCAGATCAAGGCCCTGAAGAAGCTCATCAACCTCGGCAACGAGTACGGTCTTGACCTGACCCGCCCGGCGCGCAACGCGCAGGAGGCCGTGCAGTGGACCTACATGGGCTACCTCGCCTCCGTCAAGAGCCAGGACGGCGCCGCCATGTCCTTCGGCCGCAACTCCGCGTTCTTCGACTGTTACATCCAGCGTGATCTCGACAACGGCACGCTCGACGAGACCGGAGCCCAGGAGCTCATCGACAACATCGTCATGAAGCTGCGCATCGTGCGATTCCTGCGCACCAAGGACTACGACGCGATCTTCTCCGGCGACCCGTACTGGGCGACCTGGTCCGACGCCGGTTTCGCCGACGACGGCCGCCCGATGGTCACCAAGACCTCGTTCCGCCTGCTCAACACGCTGACCCTCGAGCACCTCGGACCCGGCCCCGAGCCGAACATCACCATCTTCTGGGATCCGAAGCTGCCGGAAGGCTACAAGAAGTTCTGCGCCAAGATCTCCATCGACACCTCGGCCATCCAGTACGAGTCCGACAAGGAGATCCGCTCCCACTGGGGCGACGACGCGGCCATCGCCTGCTGCGTCTCCCCGATGCGCGTCGGCAAGCAGATGCAGTTCTTCGCCGCCCGCGTCAACTCCGCCAAGGCCCTGCTGTACGCGATCAACGGCGGCCGCGACGAGATGACCGGCATGCAGGTCATCGACAAGGGCGTGATCGAGCCGATCGCCCCGGAGGCCGACGGCACGCTCGACTACGAGAAGGTCAAGGCCAACTACGAGAAGGCTCTCGAATGGCTGTCCGAGACCTACGTGATGGCGCTGAACATCATCCACTACATGCACGATAAGTACGCGTACGAGTCCATCGAGATGGCCCTGCACGACAAGGAGGTGTACCGCACCCTCGGCTGCGGCATGTCCGGCCTGTCCATCGCCGCCGACTCGCTGTCCGCCGTCAAGTACGCCAAGGTGTACCCGATCTACAACAAGGACGCCAAGGATCTGCCGGGCCACGAGTACGAGTACGTCGAAGGCGCCGATGACGATCTGGTCGTGGGCTACCGCACCGAGGGCGACTTCCCGGTGTACGGCAACGACGACGATCGCGCCGACGACATCGCCAAGTGGGTCGTCTCCACGGTCATGGGCCAGGTCAAGAGGCTCCCGGTCTACCGCGGCGCCGTTCCGACCCAGTCCATCCTGACGATCACCTCCAACGTGGAGTACGGCAAGAACACCGGTTCCTTCCCGTCCCGTCACAAGAAGGGCACCCCGTATGCCCCGGGCGCGAACCCGGAGAACGGCATGGACTCCCACGGCATGCTGCCGTCGATGTTCTCGGTCGGCAAGATCGACTACAACGACGCGTTGGACGGCATCTCGCTGACCAACACGATCACCCCCGACGGCCTCGGCCGCGATGAGGACGAGCGCATCGCCAACCTCGTCGGCATCCTTGACGCGGGCAACGGCCACGGCCTGTACCACGCCAACATCAACGTGCTGCGCAAGGAGCAGCTCGAGGACGCCGTCGAGCACCCGGAGAAGTACCCGCACCTGACGGTGCGCGTCTCCGGCTACGCGGTGAACTTCGTCAAGCTCACCAAGGAGCAGCAGCTCGACGTGATCTCCCGCACGTTCCATCAGGGCGCCGTCACCGAGTGACGCGGCCTGCGTGAGGATCAGGCGGTAAACGGATGAAAGGGGTGGAGCGCGATGCTCCGCCCCTTTTCCTGTTACGGACCGCCTTGCGACGGAAGGGACACAGAGGATTCAGGAGGACGACGATGCCCGACAACACACCATTTCGCACCACCACACGGCATATGCTCAAGGAGTCGAAGACCTACGCCAGCCAGACGCTGATGGGAGGCCTGTCCGGTTTCGAATCGCCGATAGGACTCGATCGCCGCGACCGTATCACGGCGCTCAAGACCGGCGACATCGGATTCGTGCATTCGTGGGACATCAACACCTCCGTGGACGGTCCGGGCACGCGCATGACCGTGTTCATGTCCGGCTGCCCGTTGCGCTGCCAGTATTGCCAGAACCCCGACACGTGGAAGATGCGTGACGGCCAGCCGGTCTACCTCGACGCGATGATCAAGAAGGTCGCCCGCTACGCCGACCTGTTCAAGGCCACGCACGGCGGCATCACGTTCTCCGGAGGCGAGTCGATGATGCAGCCCGCATTCGTCTCCCGCGTGTTCCGCGCAGCCAAGGAGATGGGCGTGCATACCTGCCTTGACACGTCCGGCTTCCTCAACAAGAACTACACCGACGAAATGATCGACGACATCGACCTGTGTCTGCTCGACGTCAAGTCCGGCGACGAGGAAACGTATCACGAAGTGACCGGCGGCCTGCTGCAGCCCACCATCGACTTCGGCCGGCGGCTCGCCAAGGCCGGCAAGAAGATCTGGGTGCGTTTCGTGCTCGTGCCGGGACTCACCTCGTCCGAGGAGAACGTCGAGAACGTGGCTCGGATCTGCGAGTCGTTCGGCGATGCGGTCGAACACGTCGACGTGCTCGGCTTCCATCAGCTCGGCCGGCCCAAGTGGCACGAACTGCGCATCCCATACCCGCTCGAGGACCAGAAGGGACCGAGCGCCGCGCTCAAGAAGCGCGTGGTCGAGCAGTTCGAATCGCACGGCCTGACCGTGTACTGACCTCCATTGCGCTCCCCTCTGCAGGGGAGCCGGAGACGAAGCCGCTTCGGAGAGGGGTAGGCATGCGACCCGCATGGCCTGACGGAGTTCATAACCGTCGGCGATCCCGAACGAATGCGCATCTTTCGCGCGCCGATGCAGCGCGGGACGCCATCCATGCCGTAGCCTTGTACTATGGCTGAGATTTTCGCTTTTTCCTCGGCGGACGGTCAGACGGCGACGGCGCCGCAATGCAGGGTCGCGTCGTTCCCGCGTCCGGACGGCATCCCCGATGAGGTGTGGAATGCCGTGGAGTCGGTGCGCGCGATGCGACGCGTGCGGGGCGTACGCTATTGCGAGATTCCCGTTCCCGAATCGGCGGCCGATTACGGTATCGGCGTGTCGCTGTCATGCTCGGCTGACGGCGGCCGGGACGATGCCGGATACGCGCGGCCGACGCAGGGTTGGATCATGGTGATGTACCGGCACGATGTTCCCCGGACGTGGCGCTCCCATTGGCGGTGCGTGGCCTATGCCGACCTGCCGGCGGTGCCTGCGGACCATGACACGACCTCCGCCCGGTATTGGAACGACCTGCGTCGGTACGTGGCGCCGCCGTCGTGCATCGGATTGAACGGTACGGTGACGATCAGACGGGATACGACGTTCCCCTCGTCGGACGACGATCCCGGCGCGGTGACGGATCTGGGCCATGCCGATGACGGCGTCGGTTGCGAGTTGCGGGTATCATGGACGCCGCTTGACGATACCGGACATGGACCGAACGCCGGCGACCAGATACGTCTGTGGGCGTGTTTTCTGAAATCCATGTCAGCGACCGAGGAGGAACCGTTCCGTTGACTGACGAGCCGAGACTGCAGGCTGAACCACGTGGCGGCGTGCCGGATGTCACTTCGACCATCGCCGGATACCAGGAGGTATGCGAACGGTTCTCTGCGGCCACGGGCTCGCTGGCGGCCGACGCGGAACGCGCGTCGGGCTTCCGCTACAGCCATGAGGATTGGCTCATCCAGTTCAAGCGCGACGGTGCGGGCATCGCGTTGCTCGACCCGGTGGCATTGACCATGCTCGGCGCCGACTGGAACGAGTTCGACGACGCGGTCGGAGACGCGACATGGATCCTGCACGACTCGTTGCAGGATCTTCCGGGATTCGCCGATCTCGGACTGCGTCCGACGTCGCTGTTCGACACGGAGATCGCCGCCCGGCTGCTTGGACTGCATCGGTTCGGACTGGCCGCGGTCACCGAACATTATCTGGGCATCACCTTGGCCAAGGAACATTCCGCGGCCGACTGGTCGTATCGTCCGTTGCCGCGTGACTGGCGCAACTATGCGGCGTTGGACGTCGAGCTGCTCATCGAACTGGAACGGCTCATGCGCGCCGATCTCAAAGCCCACGGCAAGGAGCAGTGGGCCGAGGAGGAATTCGCCTACGCGCTGGCCGAAGGGACAGGCCCGCGCAAGCCGCATCCGGTGCCGTGGATGCGCATATCGCATATCAACAGGCTCAACCGGGACATGCAGGGTCTGGCGATCGCCAAGGAGCTGTGGGAGGAACGGGACAGGCTCGCCCGGCAATACGACATCGCTCCCGCGCTGTTGCTCGCCGACTCGTCGATCATCGAGGCCGCCCTGAAAAAACCTCGCAATGCCCGCGAATTCCGGGCGATCCGCTCTCTGAACGAGCGCGTGCGCATGAACACCGGCGGCGAGCAGGACAAGATGTTCGAACGGTATGCGCCTATCCAGCGTAAGGTCAAGCCGTCCGTATGGCGCGAGACGATCCGTCGGGCGCTTGCCCTTAAACCGGACCAGTGGCCCGTCATTCCCGCGCCCTCGCGTGACGAGGCCAACGGGGGAGGAGGTCCTCGTTCGCTCAAGGTGTGGGAGGCCCGTCATCCGGAGCGGTATGAGCGTCTGCAGCGTGTGCGCGGGGTGATCAATCAGATCGCCGAAGACACGCGGACGCCCCCCGAAATCATCATCAAGCCGCAGATCATCCGCAACCTGTGCTGGAGCGAGGATCCCAGGCGGATCGACGTCGCGGACTTCCTTTCGGCCCAGGGCGCACGCGAATGGCAAGTCGGTCTGGTTGCGGCGTCCGTGAGTAGGGTTATCATGTAACGGTTGCCCAATGGGCAGAACTATGACAGTAACGACTTTTCAGGAGCGTTTAGCGTGAAGATCAGCGTCAGGAACCTCGAGCCCACCAAGGTGAAGCTCACCATCACCGTCGAGCCGGAGGAGTTCAACCCCTTCCTCGATCAGGCCCGCAAGGAGATCGGCAAGCAGGTGAACGTCCCCGGCTTCCGTAAGGGTCATGTGCCCGGCAAGATCATCGACCAGCGCATCGGCTTCGCGGCCGTCGCCGGTGAGGCCGTGAACAACGGCGTGCCGGAGCTCTACTCCCAGGCCCTGGACGAGAAGAAGATCCGTCCGATGGCCCAGCCGGAGATCGACGTGCAGGAAGTGCCGTCCTCTGCGAACGACGAGACCAAGCTCAAGTTCGTGGCCACCGTCGAACGTCGTCCGGAAATCGAGCTGCCGGCTCTCGAAGGCCTGACCATCGAGGTCGCCAAGCCGGAAGTCACCGATGAAGACGTGGCCAAGCGCCTCGAATCCCTGCGCCAGCGTTTCGGCACCCTCGTGGGCGTCGATCGTCCGGCCGCCAAGGGCGACTTCGCCAACATCGACCTGAACGCCGAGATCGACGGCGAGACCGTCGAATCCCAGGAGGGCGTGAGCTACGAGCTGGGTTCCGGCACCATGCTGGACGGCCTTGACGAGGCCCTCGACGGCCTGTCCGCCGGCGAGGAGACCACCTTCGAAGGCACGCTGGAAGCCGGCGAGCACGAAGGCCAGAAGGCTCAGGTCAAGGTGAAGGTCAACTCCGTCAAGGCCGAGGAACTGCCGGAGCTCGACGACGACTTCGCGCAGGAAGCCTCCGAGTTCGACACCCTCGACGAGCTCAAGGCCGACATCCGCAAGCAGATCGAGCAGGAGGGCGAAGCTCGCCAGGCCACCGAAGCCCGCGACGCGTTCCTCGCCAAGCTCGCCGAGGATCTGGAGATCCCGGTGCCGAAGGGCGTGAAGGCGGATGCCGTCAACGAGCACCTCAAGTCCCTGACCGCCGACCCGGAGAAGGCCACCGACGAGCAGAAGGCCCAGGCCGACGAAGCCGCCGAGAAGGAACTCAAGGATCAGATCCTGCTCGACACCCTGGCCGAGAAGCTGGACGTCCAGGTCTCCCAGTCCGACGTGTTCAACTTCCTCGCCTCCATCGCCCAGCAGTACGGCATGGATCCGAACGCGTTCATCAACGCGATCGTGAAGAACGGCCAGCTCGGCTCCGCCGTGGCCGAGGTCGGCCGTTCCAAGGGTCTGCTGGCCGGCATGCGCGCCGTGTCCTTCACCTGTGAGGGTGAGCCGCTCGACCTGAGCGCGTTCCTGGGTGCCGATGAGGACTCCGAGGACGAAAGCGTCGCCGCCGCTTCCGCTGCCGCCGCCGTTGCCGACGAAGCCGCCGTTGCCGACGAAGCCCCGGCCGAGAACGCCGAGTGAGCGTAGCACTGGGCCGATAAGGCGACAAGTGTTGTAAAAGGCTTGGAATCAGTAGGATTCCAAGCCTTTTGCTGTATGTGCGGCCGGACTGGCATTGGCCGCCGCATGAGGGCGGAATGACGACGGATAAGGGGAGAGAAGGATGACGGAGAAAACCGCGAAGATCGGTAAAGCCGTGAATCCAATGGATTGGAAGCGTGTCGGATGGATGGCGGCCGCCACGCTGATACTCGGAGCGGTGATCGGCGTCGGTGCGGGATTGCTGACATTGATGCTGTACTGCATTGAGCGGGTGATGCTCGGTTACGTCGAAGGTTCGGCGGCGCCGGGGCCGTTCGCCGTGCCGGCCGTGCGTCGTGCGATGTCGGTGACGGTCGGTCTGACGGTCGCCGGCGTGATCTGGTGGCTGCTGCGCACGAAGACCACGAAAGTGCCGTCCGTCAAGAAAGCCGTCGCCGGCGATCGCATGCCGGCCTGGCAGACGATCGTGCACGTCTGCCTGCAGATCTTCATCGTCGGCACCGGCGCGTCGATCGGACGAGAGGTCGCGCCGCGCGAACTCGGCGCGATGCTCGCGCAACGGTTTTGCGACCTGTTCCGCCTCAATGGCCTTGACAGGCGTGTCGTCGTCGCGGTGGCGGCAGGAGCCGGTCTGGGCGGCGTGTACAACGCGCCGTTCGCCGGCATGTTCTTCGCCGTGGAGATCCTGCTGGCCGATGTCGCGATCGAAAACGTCGCGTTCGGACTCGGCATGTCCGCGGTGGCGGCGTTCGTCGCGTCAAGCATCAAAGGACGACATGTCTTTTATGACATTTCGCTCATGCAGAACGATCTGACGCCGACGATCATGCTCGCCGCCCTGCTGATCGGCGTCGCCTGCGGCGCTGCGGGCGCATGCTTCCGACGTGGCTCGCAATGGGCGGAATCGCATAAGCCGGCCGGTACGGCGATCCTATGGCAGATGCCGCTTGCCGGCGTGCTGACCGGTCTGATCGCCATCGTGGTCCCGCAGATCATGGGCAACGGCCGTGCCGCCGCGCAACTCGGATTCAGCACGGTGTCCATGATGCAGGGAACCGTTGCGGCGTCCGGCGGGAGTGCCGCGACCAATGCCGTAATCGTCGCGGAGCAGGGCGCGTCGGCGGGGGATTCGCCGGTGTCGCCCTGGTCACTGCTCGGACTCGACTTGCATCAGTCGCAGCTCGCCATCGTGCTGCTGGTACTTGCCGTCACGTTCATCGCCAAGACCGTGGCCACGTTGCTCACGATTCGTTCCGGCGCATCCGGCGGCGTGCTTCAGCCCGGCATCGCGCTCGGCTCCACACTCGGCGCGATGATCGGCGTGCTGTGGACGATCGCGTTCCCCGCGGACTCGGTCACCGCATGCGCCCTCATCGGCGCGGCCGCGCTCCTGTCCGCATCCCAGCAGGCTCCGCTCATGGCCATGTGCCTCGTGCTGGAACTTACCGCGGCCCCCAGCGCGTTCTACGTCCCCGTCGCGTTGGGCGTCGCCGTCTCCGCGTTCCTCTCCCATCAGCTCCTGCGCAAGTAGGCACGGCCGTACGGATCGCCATGACCGGATGCCCCACCGCGGACGTGGTCGGACGGCGGTCGTCCGGAGGACGGACGCATATGCTATGCGGGTAGCCGAAAACGGGGTGCGCAGGCGTCGGCGGTCGCTTTGAACGGGTAATGTAGCTAAGCGTAATGTTTTATGAGTCAAGGAGATAAGGTGGCAGGTTTCATGACACCCTCACCCACGATGGGCGAAGGCGACGCCCCGTCCATGGTGGATCCGATTTTCAACCGGTTGCTCAAAGACCGCATCATCTGGATGGGCGAAGAGGTCAAGGACGATATGGCCAACCGCATCTGCGCTCAGATGCTGATGCTCGCGGCCGAGGATCCGAAGAAGGACATCTGGCTGTACATCAACTCGCCGGGCGGCTCGATCACCGCCGGCATGGCAATCTACGACACCATGCAGCTCATCGAGCCCGACGTGGCGACCGTGGGCCTGGGCATGTGCGCATCTATGGGCCAGTTCCTCCTGAGCTCCGGCACGCCGGGCAAGCGATTCCTGACCTCGCACGCCCGCGTGCTCATGCACCAGCCGTCCGGAGGCATCGGCGGCACCACCACCGACGTGCGCATCAACGCCGAGCTCATCATGGACATGAAGAAGACCCTCGCCGAACTGACGGCCAAGCAGACCGGCCACACCGTCGAGGAGATCTACCGCGACAACGAGTACGACCACTGGTTCACCGCGCAGGAAGCGCTCGAATACGGGTTCGTCGACAAGATCGTGTCCACGCACGACACGATGAGCGCGAAGGAAGGGGAGTGAGTCATATGGCATCCGAAGAAGCGAAGTTCGTCCAGCGTGCCGATCGTCTGGCCGGCCCCGCCGGCGTCGTCGGCTTCATGCCGGCCGCCGCGCGCGAGGCCGCGCTCGCAGGCCGTGGCATGGCCCCGGCCATGCCGCAGGACCGTTACATCCTTCCGCAGTTCTCCGAGAAGACGCCGTACGGCATGAAGACGCAGGATCCGTACACCAAGCTGTTCGAGGATCGCATCATCTTCATGGGCGTGCAGGTCGACGACACCTCGGCCGACGACATCATGGCCCAGCTGCTCGTGCTCGAAAGCATGGATCCGAACCGCGACGTGATGATGTACATCAACTCTCCCGGCGGCTCCATGACCGCGATGACCGCGATCTATGACACCATGCAGTACATCAAGCCCGACGTGCAGACCGTGTGCCTCGGCCAGGCCGCGTCCGCCGCGGCGATCCTGCTCGCGGCCGGCGCCAAGGGCAAGCGCCTGATCCTGCCGAACGCGCGTGTGCTCATCCACCAGCCGGCCATCGATCAGGGCTTCGGCAAGGCCACCGAGATCGAGATTCAGGCCAAGGAGATGCTGCGCATGCGTGCCTGGCTCGAGAACACGCTTGCCAAGCACACCGGACAGGACGTCGAGAAGATCCGCAAGGACATCGAGGTCGATACGTTCCTGACGGCCCAGGAGGCCAAGGAATACGGCATCGTGGACGAAGTGCTCGAGCACCGTTCGTGACGTCGCGACGATGATACCCTCAGCCGGTTCGACTGGGGGTATCTTTGTATGGTTTTGATCGATTGCTGATTGATTCGGCCGTTTCGATGGCGGGACGGAGGGAGCGGGTATGGGACGTGTGGTGAGCTATAACGAGGACGTGCCGCGCTGCACGTTCTGCGGCAAGACCGAGCGTCAGGTGCGCAAGCTGGTGGCCGGTCCGTCCGCCGCGATCTGCGACGAATGCATCGAACTGTGCGTCGATATCATCTCCGAGGAGCGACGGCGCAGCGCCGACGTCAACGCGTTGTCATTGCCCAGGCCCACCGACATCAACGCGTACCTCGACCAGTTCGTCGTCGGGCAGCAGACGGCCAAACGCACGTTGGCCGTTGCCGTGTACAACCATTACAAGCGCGTCAACATGGAGCTGCGCGAGGCGGCGGGGCAATTTGGCGCCGGTTCCGGCGTCCGGCGGTCGGGTCTTGGCGTTTCGGCCGCACGGCATGGCGGAAACGATCCGTTGGACGACGTCGAGGTCGCCAAATCGAACATCCTGCTGCTCGGTCCCACCGGCGTGGGCAAGACGTATCTTGCGCAGTCTCTTGCCAAGGTCATGAACGTGCCGTTCGTCATCACCGACGCCACCACGCTCACCGAAGCCGGCTATGTGGGCGACGACGTGGAGACGGTGCTCCAGAGGCTCATCGCGGCCGCCGACGGCGACGTCGAACGCGCGCAGCACGGCATCATATACATCGACGAGATCGACAAGATCGCACGCAAATCGGGCGAAAACACGTCCATCACGCGTGACGTGTCCGGTGAAGGCGTGCAGCAGGCATTGCTCAAGATCCTCGAAGGCACGATCGCGTCCGTTCCGGTCGAAGGCGGACGCAAACACAAGGAACAGGAAACCGTGCAGATCGACACGCGCGGCATCCTGTTCATCTGCGGGGGCGCGTTCGTCGGACTGGACGACATCATCGGGCGACGGCTTGGCACGCGCGAGAGCGGATTCGGTACCGCCTGGCACGACCGCGACATCACCTCGGAGGAGCTGCTGGCGCAGGTCAACGCCGACGATCTGGCCGAATTCGGTCTGCTGCCGGAATTCATCGGACGATTGCCGGTCATCAGCGTATTGGACGAACTGACCGAAGACGATCTGGCGCGTATTCTCGTCGAGCCGCGCAACGCGCTGACCAAGCAGTACCGCAAGATGTTCGCGGAGGACGGCGTGGACCTTGCATTCACCGAGGAGGCGGTGCGTGAGATCGCCGCAACGGCCATCACGCGAGGAACGGGAGCGCGCGGACTTCGTTCAATCATCGAGAAGACATTGGAGGAGACGATGTTCGATCTGCCCGGCATGGACGATGTCGGTCAGGTAATCGTGGATGCGGCGTCGGTACGAGGCGAAAGCCGGCCGAAGCTTGTTCGCTCCGAGGGGGCAATTCGGCTGCCGAGAAGGCGGGAAGCCTAGGAAAATGGCGCGACATGCCGATATTTGCTTTTTAAGCAATGCTGTTGTAGTTTATACGGGTTGCCGAAAACAAGACAACATGCGCCAGTAGCCCAGCGGATTAGAGCAGCTGACTACGGATCAGCAGGTCGCAGGTTCGAATCCTGTCTGGCGCACGC
>NZ_WHZW01000011.1:75535-111619 GCF_010667685.1 Bifidobacterium aerophilum
GTATGCGCCAGTAGCCCAGCGGATTAGAGCAGCTGACTACGGATCAGCAGGTCGCAGGTTCGAATCCTGTCTGGCGCACGTTGGGGTCCCTTGTCTCCGTATGGAGGCAAGGGACTTTTCAATACCGGGGTTGGAGGAGTCGCAGGGACACGCTCTCGGCAGAATAGAACATATGTTCGGCTATAATCGGATCAATTGATATGACCATGCGTCGGTATGACCCACGATGTAGGACACGCTGGCGCGAATAGGCGGGATGCGGACATATGGAAGACGACATGACCACGCGACGGGGATTCTGGGGCACGATACGGCATATCGCCGCATCCGACCGGCTATCGGGCCTCATCATGCTCGGATTCGCTTTTGCCGGCCTGATTCTGGCGAATCTGCCGGCGACCGCTCACTTGTTCGAGACGGTGGCGGAAACGCATATCGCCGTCCCTCGCACCAATCTCGACCTGCCGATCGGCCATTGGGCGCAGGATGGTCTTCTGACCATATTCTTCCTTACGGTCGGTTTGGACCTCAAACAGGAACTCACCACGGGTTCTCTCGCCAATCCCAAGGCGGCCGCCGTACCGATGCTGTGCGCGGTCGGCGGCATGATCGCCCCGCCCATCCTGTTCACGGCGGTCACCTTCCTGTTCGCCACGTTCGGACCGGGGTCCGTCGGCAACGTGATCCTGCCGACCACCGGAAGCGTGATCCCGTTCTCCGAGACCGTGCATGGGTGGGCGGTGCCTACGGCCACGGACATCGCGTTCTCGCTGGCCGTTCTCGCACTGTTCGCCAAGGGACTGCCTGGTTCGATTCGCGCGTTTCTGATGACGCTGGCCACCGTTGACGATCTGCTGGCGATCATCCTGATCGCCGTGTTCTTCTCGTCGGTCAACGCATGGTATTGGTTCGTGGGCATCGCCGTATGCGCCGCCGCGTGGGCTGTGCTGGTGCGAATGAGACGCGTGCCATGGGCCGCCGTCGCCATGGTCGGTGTTCTCGCTTGGGTGATGATGTTCGAAGCGGGCATTCATCCCACTTTGGCGGGCGTGCTCGTCGGACTGCTGACGCCGGCCCGAGAACGGTTCGGCGAATCGACGCCTCGCGCCGAACGGTACGCCGACAAGTTGCAGCCATTCTCCGCGTTGCTCGCCTTGCCGATGTTCGCATTGTTCGCCACAGGCGTGCATTTCGAGGCTCTGACGCCCGAATTGTTGCTGTCTCCCGTGGTCATAGGCATCATCGTGGCGCTCGTTGTGGGCAAGCCATTGGGCATCATGGTCACGGCGTGGCTGTCCACTCATCTTGGAGGGCTGAAAATGGCCGAAGGATTGCACGTGCGTGACATGTTCCCGGCCGCGTGCGCCTGTGGCATCGGCTTCACGGTGTCGTTCCTCATCGCCTCGCTGGCGTATGCGAATCTCGAGCTGTCCGCCGAGGCACGTTTCGGCGTTCTGGTGGCATCGTTGATCGCCGCCGCGATTTCCGGCGCTCTGCTCAGCCGACAATCGAAACGATACGCCGCCGCTTCGCATTCCGCCTGACGGTCGTCTCCCCGAAATGAAAGGAACGAGATATACATGATCATTGCAGACAACGATGGCAAGGAGCCGCTGGGCGCGACCTATCAACGAGGTTCGGCCATCATGCGCGGCGCGATGATACCCGAGGACAGCAGCACGGCCGCGCTGCTGAACAACGGGGACAGTAGCGACTGGCGTGACATGGACCCGTGGCGCGTACTGCGCATCCAATCCGAGTTTGTGGAGGGATTCGACGAACTCGCCAATATCGGGCCGGCCGTCAGCGTGTTCGGCTCCGCCCGGGTCAAACCCGACAGCGACGACTATCGGGCAGCCGAACGCATGGGCCGCATGATCGCCCAGCGTGGCATGGCGGTCATCACCGGGGGAGGGCCGGGCATCATGGAGGCCGCCAACAAAGGCGCCGCCTTGGCCGGCGGCACATCGATCGGACTGGGCATCGAACTGCCGCATGAGCAAGGGTTGAACGAGTACGTGAATCTTGGATTGAGCTTCAGGTATTTCTTCGTGCGCAAGACCATGTTCACCAAATATGCATCCGGCGTGATCATCTGCCCGGGAGGCTTCGGAACCTTCGATGAGATGTTCGAGGTGCTCACGCTCGTACAGACGCACAAGATGACGTCGATGCCGGTCGCGTTGTATGGGACGGATTATTGGCAGGGCCTGTTCGACTGGTTGAATGGCACGGTGAAGGACAGCGGCATGATCTCGGGTCTCGACCCGAAACTGGTGGTGCTGACCGATGACGTGGAGGAAGCCGTAGGAGTGGCGACCGGCAACATACGGGGGTAGGACGCCGGTCAGCGCTTGACCGCGACCAGCAACCCGGTTCCGGTCGGAGTCAGCGTGGAAACGAATCGCTCATCGGATTCCACGGTTTCGACGAATTCGCGCATGGCGACCGCCTTGGCCCCACGATCGGCGGGATTGAGCACGCCGCCGTTCGACTCGGGCGTTTCCAAGGCAAGCACATCGGTGAACACGATCGCGCCATGTGCACGCAGCAGGCGAGGCGCCTGAGCGAAAGACGCTTCATAGTTCGCCGCATCGCCGGCCACGACGATCAGATCGTAATCGTCGCCGTTCAACCGGGGCAAAAACACGCCGGCCGGGGCATTTACCGCGCGCAGTTTGGTCGCGATGCCATCGGAAAGCCTGGCAAACAGCGACCGGATCAGCGTGATGCCCTGGGCCGACGAATCGACCGCCGTCAACTGCCCGGCATTGTCGAGTCCGGCGATCAGCTGCAACGTCTCCACGACCGAACCGGTCCCGATGGCAATCACCGACGTGGCACCCGTCAGATGCACGAGTGTGGACAGTAATTCGGCCTGAGCCGCCGAACCCTGAGTGAAGCCGGCCTCCTCGGCGCGCATGCGTGCGGCGTTCAGCGCATTGGTCTGTCGGGCGAATGCATGATCCTCTGCGAACTCCCAGGCCTTGGCGAGATTCGTGTACGACGTTTTATCCATAACCACCTACTGTTAATTCGAATCGTCAGTCATGCCGGAACGGCGCCGAGACGGTCAGCGTTCCTTGACCTTGGCTACGATCTGCCACATTTCCTCACCGACATCGATGCCACGCGGGCACTGGCGCGAGCACGCACGCACCGACTGACATGCCGCCACGCCGTCCTGAGTGTCGATCGCGTCGAGACGGGCGGCCGTGGCCGTGTCCCGAGAATCGTTGACGAACCGGGAGGCCGCGATCAGCGCCGCCGGTCCGATGAAGGCATCGCCGCCGGCGAATACCGGACAGCTGCCCTCGCACACGCCGCAGGCGATGCAGTTCGTCAGCATCTCGTACTTGGCGAGTTGCTGCGGGTTCTGAAGATACTCGAAAACATCCGCCTTGCCTTCCGATGTGGTGGCGAGCACTCCGTCCGCCTGCAGGTAAGGCTTGAGTTTGCGGATCTGATCGAGCATCGGATCGATGTCGGAGATGAGATCGCGCTGCACGGGAAAACCGGGCAGGGGAGCGAGCTCGATCAATCCCAAACCGTCCGTCTGCATATCAGACGCTTCCGGGTCCCCCTTGTTGTCCGCGCCGTCGCCGGTATGACGGAAGCCTTCGTCATCGGTCGGCGACAGCGGATTGGGATGGCGCGCCCACTGGGCCACGGTAGCGGTGCACAGCAGCGTCGGCGTGCCGTTGATGGACACCGCGTCCGAACCGCACATGCCGTGCCCGCATGAATAACGGAACGCCAACGTCGGGTCAATCGTCCGCTTGATGGTCAGCAGGCAGTCGAGCACCGTGTCCTGGGGCCTGACCGACAACGTGTAGTCCTGGGTCCACTGTTTGCCGCGAGGACGGCGGTTGCGAGAAGCGCCGCCGCCGAACGGAGACCCTCCCTTCTTGGCGAAGGGGCTGCCTCCTCGGGATCCGCGATCCCGCTCGGGACGTGGTGTGAACCGGTTCACGCGCAGCGTCACCGTGGTCGGCGCATCGTCCATGCCGCTCATACTTCCAGCCTCCTCAACACAAGAAACGACATTATATTGTGCCATAAGCCGTGCCCGTCAGTATGCGCGTGCCTTGGGCGGATAATCGACGATGTGCACAGGCTGCCACAGGATACCGTCTCGGTCGCTCATCGAATGCGCGAGGAACCGTTCGTCATCGCGTGCCGGATAATCGAGCCGCGTCAACGATCCGCGGGATTCATGACGCGCATCGGAAGCCTTGAGCACCGCTTCGGCCAAGGCGACGAGGTGGCGGGATTCCCAGATCGCCGTGATCTCCTGGTTGAATGCCGCCATGTCGCTGTGCGCGTGCAACGCATTCGTGCGTGGCCTGAACTCGTCCTGCAACGTGTCGAGAGCCGTGGCGATGGTGTCGGCGCTGCATCGGACGGCAACAGCCCGTTCCATGACGCGACCCAGATCCGCAAGCACCTGGTACG
This sequence comes from Bifidobacterium aerophilum, assembly GCF_010667685.1. Lineage (GTDB taxonomy): Bacteria > Actinomycetota > Actinomycetes > Actinomycetales > Bifidobacteriaceae > Bifidobacterium > Bifidobacterium aerophilum. The sequence goes on from NZ_WHZW01000011.1 coordinate 79,991, forward strand.
GGTTGTCGTCCGCGATCTCCCCATCAGCCCCGTCATCGCGGGACAGCAGCGCCGTGACCTCGTCCTTGCGCGCGGTCGCGGCAGCGTCGAGCGCCGTGTACGCTTCATCGTCCGCTTGTCCGATCTCGTCCCCGGCGGGATCGGCCGTCGGATGCTCGGCGATCCGTGCGGCCATGGACAGGCCGGCACGGTTGCCGAACAGGCAGGCGTCAAGCAGCGAATTGCCGCCGAGACGGTTCGCGCCGTGCACCGACACGCATGAGCATTCGCCCGCGGCGAACAGGCCTTCGACGACGTTGCGGCCGGTATTGCCGGACTCATCCCGCGACCAACGGTAGACCCTGCCTTCCGTATCGATCGGGATGCCGCCCATCGTGTAGTGCGCGGTGGGCTTGATCGGCACCCAGTCGGTCGCGGGATCGATGCTCGCGTATTTGCGTATCGTCTCGACGACCTGGGGAAGCACCGCCTCCATGTGGTCCTTGTCGATGCCGGTCATGTCGAGCCACACGCAATCCTTCGGCCCGTTCGGATCCTTCGGATCGGCCACGCCGCGTCCGGCGTCGACCTCCGTCATGATCGAGCGGCTCACCACGTCGCGTGCCGCCAGATCACGATGTTCGGGCGCGTATGTTGCCATGAACGCCTCGCCATCCGCGTTGCGCAGCACGCCGCCTTCGGCACGAGCCGCCTCGGACAGGAGGATGCCGGTGTGCGCGAGACCGGTCGGATGGAACTGCACGAACTCGATGTCCTCAAGCTGCAATCCGGCCGCCAGCGCGAGCGCCATGCCGTCGCCGGTCAGATCCCACGAATTCGACGTCGTATGGAACAGGCGACCCGCGCCTCCGGTGGCCAGCAGCACATTCCGCGCGTGGATCGCATGCACGTCGCCGGTATGGGTGTCATAGGCGACGACGCCTGCGACCCTCGACCGATCCGCATCGAGCGCCAGATCGGTCACGTACCATTCCTCAGCGAACTCGACGCCGGCGGCCACGCACTGCTGCCACAGGGTATGCAGGATCTGGTGCCCCACGCGATCGGCCGCATAGGCGGCTCGACGTACCGGCTCGCCGCCGAAGTCCCTCGTATGGCCACCGAAGCGACGCTGCGCGATATGACCGTCATCGGTGCGCGAGAACGCCACACCGTCACGTTCCAGGTTGATCACCGTCTGCGGAGCGTATTGCGCCAGCAGACGGGCCGCGTCCTGGTCGACCAGCCAGTCGCCGCCTTTGACGGTGTCGTAATAATGCCAATGCCAGTCGTCGGCCTCCACATTGCCCAGGCTCGCGGCGATGCCGCCTTCGGCCGAGCCGGTGTGCGAGCGCAACGGCTGCAGCTTGGAGATCACCAGGATTTTCGGCTCGATGCCGGCATCGAGCAGCCCGCGAATCTCAACGGAGCGCAACGTTCCCAATGCCGCGGACAGGCCGGCCGCTCCCGCTCCGACGATCACCGCATCGTACATGTCTTCGATATGCTTCGGACTCATACCCTTGATTGTCGGGAGACGCCGGGACGAAGCATGGCGCGTGGCATCATCGCCGGCCGGCTGCCGGTCGACGGCGGACCGGCGAAGACGAGGGATAATGGATGCCATGACCGGATCATTCAATCAGCGCGTGTACGAGGTGGTGAGGCGGATACCACGGGGCATGGTGGCCACGTATGGTCAGATCGCCGTTCTGGCGGGTAATCCGCGTAACGCGAGATTCGTGGGATTCGCCTTGCACGCGAATCCCGAACCCGGTGTGATCCCATGCCATCGCGTCGTGTTCCGTGACGGCTCGCTGGCTCCGGGGTTCGCCTTCGGAGGCCCGGATGAGCAGCGGACGCTGCTCGAAGAGGAGGACGTGCCGTTCATCCCGCCGCGCCCCGGTTCCGGCAATGCCGGAGCCGACGGTTGGCGCGTTGACCTGGCGCGATGCCAGTGGGATGCGTGAACGCATCTCTACGGCCGTGTTGTCGGGGCATGATGCAGGCGTGATTGCCCGTCGTCCGTGCGGCGGAACGTCACGGTGCCCTGATCCAAGCGAATGATGCCGTCGAGTTCCATCCTTCCCAGCAACGCCAGCAACTCGCCAAGTCCGGCGTCGTCCAAGGCGTCGGCGATGGCGTCGACCGTTGCCGGGATTCCCCGGCGTCGGCAACGTCGGATCGCCGTGCATACGGCCTGTCGGCGTTTGTCGTCCATGCGCGCGTCATCGGACTCGTGACCCGTATCATGCGCGGATGCGATGTCGCCCGTCGCATCGGTCGCCTGCGACGAGACCGGAGGGGATCGGCGCGCGTCAGCGGCGGGTATCTCTCCGGTGACCGAGACGGGGGAATGAGGCGGATGGCAGATCTCGTCGGTCTCGTCGCCGGACATCAGCAGAATCGCCTGGTGATCATGGATCATCCGGTTGCATCCGGCATTGTACGGTGCGCCGGCATCTCCCGGCGCCGCATACACCTCGCGTCCGAGTTCGACGGCCCAGTTCGCCGTGTTCAACGCCCCGGAACGCAGCCGCGCCTGCGTGACGACCACCGTGGACGCCAAAGCGGCGATGATCCGGTTGCGCAGCAGGAAACGCCGTCCTTCCGGAATCGTGTCCGGGCACAACTCACTGATCAGCGCGCCGGAACCATCAACGATCCTCTCGAACAACCGTTGGTTGCATCGCGGTCCGATACGATTTAGCCCGCCGGCGAACACCGCCACGGTTCGGCCGGCCGGTTCATGGCCGCGTGCCGAAACCAATGCCCCCAGAGCTCCCCAATGCGCCGCGGCGTCGGCGCCCATCGCGCCTCCCGACACCACCAGATGCCCTGCGGAGGCGGCACGTTCGCCGACCCGGCGCGCCAACGCCCTCCCGTAATCGTTCACGCCCCTCGAACCGACCACCGCCACCGGTTTCGGGCAACTGACCAATGCCGCAGGATCCCCGATGCCCCACAGGCACAACGGAGCCGCCCAATCCTTGCGAATCGACAGATCATCAAGCTGATGCGGCCAGAACGGATTGGAAGGACCGATGATCCATTGGGCGCCGTTCATGGTGAACCATTCCGCCAAAGAGTCGGCATCCAGCGTAGGCAGGTGGTCGAGACGCTCATGCCAACGCGCCAGAGCACGATGGAACACGTCCATCGACCGTCCGTCCGCATGCCGACCCCACCGTACAAGACCGTTGACGAACGCCTCATCCAGCTTCGCGCGCGCCGGTCCTCCTCCGTCCGACGACGCCGGCCGTGATTCGAGCAGCAGCCGCAACGTGGACCGTGCGTCGCCGACACCCCTGATCGTGGCGTACATGATCGCGTCGGCATCGTTAAGACAGAACGTAAGCGTCGCACGGGCCAGCGTTTCCGCATCCGGCATGGCATAGGCCGCACGTCCGTCGCCGTTCATGACACCCTCGTGCGCAGCATGATGCCCTGATTCATCTCCTCATACCCTGGAGATACCCGGCCCGCCAGATCGGACAGCGTCCACGCCAGCCGCAGTGCGCGATCCGCCCCGCGCAGACTCAGCCGTTGCGATTCGAGCGCGCGGTTGACCAACGCGATCGCCTTGTCGGACGTATGTTTGTGCAGCCATTCGCCGGACGCCTGAGCATTGCACGACCATCCGAACCGCGCAAACCGTTCTCGGGCAGCTGTCCTGGCGAGAATCACCGACCGGCGCATGTCGCGGCTCGACTGTTCTCCTTGGGGCGTGCCGGTGCCGATCCGTTCCACCGGAGGCACCTCCACCTGGATGTCGATGCGGTCGAGAATCGGCCCCGACAGGCGGGAGAAGTACCGGATACGGTCCTTCTCCTTACAGACGCACCGCTCTCCGGTGCCATAGGCGAACCCGCACGGACACGGATTCGCCGCCATGACCAGCTGGAACCTCGCCGGATAATACGTGGAACCCTTGGAACGCGACAATGCCACGTATCCCGACTCCAACGGCTCCCGCAGCGTCTGCAACGTGCGCGTCGAGAACTCGGGCGCCTCATCCATGAACAACACGCCATGATGGGAACGCGTGATCGCCCCGGGACTCGCCAACCCGCTGCCGCCTCCCACCAAAGCCGCGGTCGACGACGTATGATGCGGCGCCTCAAACGGCGGCACGTCGGTGATGCCATACTGCGGCAACGTACCGCACAACGACCGGATGGACGCGACCTCCAACTGCTCGTCGGAGGACAACGGGCACATGATCCCGGGCATCCTGGAAGCGAGCATCGTCTTGCCGGAACCGGGCGGTCCGGTCATCAGCAGATGATGACCGCCGGCCGCCGCCACCTGCAGCGCCCACTTCGTCATCCGCTGACCCACCACCTCGGACATGTCGCCCATCGGCGGAGACACGAACGTTCCGGCTTCCGAACGGCCCGACACGCACGATTTCGAGGACTGGTCATACGACGCCTTGCCGCCCATAAGCTCGATCATCTCGCCCACATGACGCACACAGACCACGTCCAGGCCCTCGATCAGTCCGGCCTCGTCCTCGTTGGCCTGCGGCACGATCAGCTGCCGGACCCCGCGCTCGCGGGCGTGCAACATGATCGGCAGCAACCCGTGTATGGGAAGCACCGTGCCGTCGAGATTCACCTCTCCGAGCACGATCGTATCGGCCAACGCGTCATGGGGGATCGCTCCGGCCGCGCTCAGGACGCTCGCCGCGATCGCCAGGTCATGGGAGGCTCCCCGCTTGGGCATCGACGCGGGCGACATGTTCACCGTCACCCTGGTTTCCGGCCAGCGGAATCCGGCGGCCTGACATGCCGATTTGACGCGCTCGCGGGCTTCGCTCAGCGCCGTGTCGGGCAGTCCGACGATGGAGAAATGCGGGAGCCCGGGCGAAACGAACGCCTGGGTCTGGATGACGAAGGGCCTGAGTCCGAGCAGCCCCACCGACAATGCGCTTCCTATGGCCATCAGAACGCCTCCTTGATCTGGGCGATATGGGGCGGCTGTCCGAGCGGGGCAAGAATGCTGATCACGTCGAACCGGACCCCACGGTGCGGGATGCGGCGTCCGGGGTCCAGCAGCCATTGCACTCCGGTGCGTCGCAGACCGGCCCTCTTGCGCGCGGTCACGGCCTCCTGCGGGATCCCGAATCTGGTGGAGCGTCGTGTCTTGACTTCAACGAACAGAAGCGTTCTCTGCCGGTCCATGACGATCAGGTCGAGTTCGCCGTACCGCGAGTGCCAATTACGCCCGATGATCGTGTGACCTTGCGCTTCGAGCCAGCGTTCGGCGATTCGTTCGCCGAGTTCGCCGAGCCGTTTCGGGCCGATGTCATGCCGTGCGATGAGCCGCGACAGGTCGTCCATCGACAGGTCGTCCGTGTCTGATGCCGTCGGCGATGCCATCGCCGTTGATGATGCTGTGGTGTCCATGACATCAGTGGACCAGATCGCGTCCGTCGTGCGCAAGCCGGATCGGGGTCTGTGGACGCAGACGCCTTCCTTCGGCGTGTTGTGGATAAGTGGCGGTGGATAATTTCGCTGGACATTCCCTGAATGTGGATAAATCGGCTACGAGGGCATGTCATGGAGCCGGCACGCCCTCACAATCCGCACCTGTGATACGCCGCGCGTTGACGGCGTTACAGTCCGGCGTCGGCGAGGCTGATGTATCCGGGATCGATGAGCGTGTCCTTGAGGTTGTATGCGCTTACCGCGATCAATTGTCGTGCGATCGTCGCGGTGTCCTTGCCGTTGACCTTGGAGGAGGTCAACGACCGTAGCACGTCCGTCGTCGGCTTGTCTCCGGCATTGAGGATGCGGCACGCCTTCGCCGTGTCCTTGGCGATGGAATCGCGATCCTCCAGCGCGGTCATCCACTGCTGACCGGCGACGATCTGCGGCATGACGTCCACGTAGGCGCCGTAGCCGGTGACGATCGGCCATTTCGAGTTGACGTCCTTCGCGTCGGCATGGGAATCGGCGGTGTCGTCGGCATCCGCGTCGTCGGGCTGCGAGGACTCGGGCGCCTTGATCGGATCCGGAACCTTGCCGCGTTGCAGATCCTTGCGTCCGGTGATGTTCTCCACGATTCCGGAAATCGTGATTGACGGGTTGATGTCGGCCGCCGAACCCGTATAGCCCAGATCGGCGAGTTCCTTGACCACGGCGGAGGCCGTGAAATCGTTCATCGCGATAACGCCGTCGATTCTGGTATGTGCATCGTCCCCCGACTTCATGCCTAACCGTTCGCGCAAGGCCTCCCGGGCATCGGATTCCTTGGCGCATGCGAATGACACGTCGCGCCAATCGTCGTCGCCTGTATTCGCGTCCAGGGTTCCGGATGCGCTGATTGCCTTGCCTGATGCAAAATACGGCCGCAGGACGGACCATACCCCCTTGAACGCCGCTTCTGCGAATGCCGAGCTATCCGAGGTCGGCTCCTGCGAAGCGTTTCGGGCACCGTTTGACGGCAGTCCCAACACGCCGTCCGAAGCCGATCCGGATTCGGCGGTGTAGGGCAGCAGCACCTCGATGTTCTTCGGGTTGTCCGCGCTGACCTTGTCGAGATCGAGTTTGCTGACCAGTTTCTGCGCCTGTATGCGACCGATCTGTTCGGCCGTGGACATGCGCACGTACAGATCCGGCTGGACCCCTTCGACGGTGTCTGACAGCATGACCACGTGCATGCCGTTCTCGCGGGCGAGGTTCAAGGCGGACGTCAGTCGGGACACGGCATCCCGCGAGGACGACGTCCCCGATCCGGTGTCCGTCGCATCGTCGTCCGCGGTGACCGATTGGCTGACGTAATCGCCGTACTGGCGAACCGTATCGTCGGCGTCGGCGATGGGCGCGACGACCAGTGTGACGGCGTCGTTTGCGTTCGCGTCGGACCCGTCGCCGTTCGTATTCGACGACGAGGATATCCGTTCGACCACGTAATCCTGGATGTCACGGCTCTGCTTGTCGAGATCGCCGGCGGACGAGGAAGTGACATTACTTTTCTTGAACCCGGCGTCAATGAGAGCGTCGGTCAAAGCGGGAACGAATTTCGTCCACTTGTTCAACGGCGTGTTGCCGGATATGGTCACGCCGTCCGACGGCGTGAAAATGGCGACGGAACCGGCGGCCCGGTCCGAAGCATCGGTTCCGTCGGATGTCTTGTCGTCCTTGGATCCGTCCGATGACGCACATGCCGTCAATCCCAGCGTCATGGCGGCGCATATCGTCATGACGGCCATCCTTCGTACGACCCTGCGCCACGGGGCGTCGGCGCGCGGCATGGCATCCCCTGATGCTTCCATGGGGCTTCGCAAGGTCATAGTCCATCCTTCCATGATCCCGTTCGGTATCTGCGCACGATTCTAGTAGCACCGATACGCAATGGCCTCGGAACCGCATGATCATGCGGTTCCGAGGCCATTGGGGAAGTGCGGGCAGCGTCAGTCGTGCAGCGCCTTGGCAAGGTTGTCGTCGAGAGCGTCCATGAAACCCTCGGTGTCAAGCCATGGCTGGTCGGGGCCGATGAGCATCGCGAGATCCTTGGTCATCTGACCGCCTTCGACGGTGTCCACGATCACCTTCTCCAATGCTTCGGCAAAATGACGCACCTCAGGGGTGCCATCCAGGTCGGCGCGATGCTTGAGGCCTCCCGTCCATGCGAAGATCGAGGCGATCGGATTCGTGGATGTCTTCTCGCCCTTGAGCCAACGGCGGTAGTGACGCGTCACCGTGCCATGCGCGGCCTCGGCCTCCACCGTCTGACCGTCGGGAGTCATGAGCACCGAGGTCATCAGGCCCAGCGAGCCGAATCCCTGCGCCACGGAATCGGACTGCACGTCGCCGTCGTAGTTCTTGCACGCCCAGATGTAACCGCCGTGCCACTTGAGCGAGCTGGCCACCATGTCGTCGATCAGGCGGTGCTCGTAGGTAAGGCCCTCGGCCTCGAACCGGTCCTTGTACTCCGTCTCGTACACCTCGGCGAAGATGTCCTTGAACTGGCCGTCATATGCCTTGAGGATCGTGTTCTTGGTGGACAGGTACACGGGGTAGTGGCGCATCAGGCCGTAGTTGAAGCATGCCCGCGCGAATCCCCGGATGGAATCGTTGACGTTGTACTGCACCTGTGCCACGCCGCCGTCCGGACCGTAGTCGTAGACCACGTGCTGGATCGGCTCGGAGCCGTCCTCGGGCGTGAACGTGACGGTCAGCCGTCCGGCTCCCGGAACCTTGAAATCGGTGGCCTTGTACTGGTCTCCGAACGCATGGCGCGCCACGACGATCGGCTTGGTCCACCCGGGAACAAGCCGGGGCACGTTGCTCATGACGATCGGCTCGCGGAAGATCGTGCCGCCGAGGATATTGCGGATCGTGCCGTTCGGCGACTTCCACATCTTCTTCAGGCCGAACTCCTTGACACGGGCCTCGTCCGGGGTGATCGTGGCGCATTTGACGCCGACGTGTTCGCGTTGGATCGCCCGGGCGGCATCCACCGTCACCTGGTCGTCCGTGGCGTCGCGGTTCTCGATGCCCAGATCGTAGTAGTCGAGATCCACGTCCAGGTAGGGCAGGATCAGACGGTCCTTGATGTCCTTCCAAATGACGCGTGTCATTTCGTCGCCGTCGAGCTCGACGACCTTGCCTTCGACCTTGATCTTGGCCATGCTGCCTCCTCGGGGATTAGCGGATATGGGTCAAGTCCTATCGCATGTTTGTAACGGCGGGCAGGTCGGTTCCGAAACGCGGAACATCGGCGTGGCCCGTAACGCCGACTGTCACGACTCGGCATTAGCCTTGGCAGCATGAGTCAGGAAATTGAAATCGGTTTGGGCAAGAAGGGCCGTCTGGCCTACTCTCTGGACGATGTCGCCATCGTCCCCTCCCGGCGCACCCGCGACCCCGAGGACGTGTCGACCGGCTGGCAGGTGGACGCCTACGAGTTCGACGTGCCGGTGATCGGCGCGCCGATGGATTCGGTGACCAGCCCCGCCACGGCGATCGCGATGGGCAAGCTCGGCGCGCTCGGCGTGCTGGATCTCGAAGGCGTATGGACGCGATACGAGGATCCGGAGCCGCTGTTGGCCGAGATCGCCGATCTGCCGGCGGACAAGGCGACCGCCCGTATCCAGGAGATCTATGCCGAGCCCGTCAAGCCGGAGCTCATCACCGAGCGTCTGCATGAGATCCGTGATGCCGGCGTGACCGTCGCCGGCGCGCTGTCGCCGCAGCGCACCCAGCAGTTCTATTCGACGGTGGTCGATGCCGGCGTCGACCTGTTCGTGATCCGTGGCACCGTCGTGTCCGCCGAGCATGTCAGCCAAGACCATGAGCCGCTTAACCTCAAGAAGTTCATCTACGATCTCGACGTGCCGGTCATCGTCGGCGGCGCCGCCAACTACACGGCCGCGCTGCATCTCATGCGCACCGGAGCGGCCGGCGTTCTGGTCGGTTTCGGCGGTGGCGCCGTCGCCGCGACCCGCAAGACGATCGGCGTGCACGCCCCGATGGCCACCGCCATCGCCGACGTGGCCGAAGCCCGTCGCGATTACATGGACGAATCCGGCGGCCGTTATGTGCAGGTCATCGCCGACGGCGGCATGGGAGACTCCGGCAGCTTCGTCAAGGCTCTGGCCATGGGCGCCGATGCGGTGATGCTCGGCGCGCCGCTCGCCCGCGCCGTCGAAGCTCCCGGACATGGCAAGCATTGGGGATCGGAGGCCCGTCACCAGACGCTGCCGCGAGGCTTCCGTACGGATGTCGGCACGGTGGGCACCCTGGAACAGATCCTGTTCGGGCCGAGCCATCAGGCCGACGGCCAGGTGAACTACATCGGTGCGCTGCGTCGCGCGATGGCCTCCACGGGTTACGTGGACGTCAAGAATTTCCAGCGCTGCAACGTGGTGGTAACCCCCTACGGTCGCTGACCGGTGTGATGGCCCCGGCGGTCCGTCCATAAAATCAGCGTATTTTCAGACAATAAAGCCCCCGAATTTGACGGGGGCTTTTGTCGTATGTTGAACTGGATGGGCGTTCCCGATGATGGGATCGACGACGGTGTCGCAATGAGGTGAACATCGTCCCCTCCGAGAGAAAGCAGTGAGACCATGGACACCGAATACCGTTATTTCCAGCCTTGGTGCAAGACTCCCATCCCGGCCGAGGAAGGGTTCCTTCACGTCGAGTTGTCGAAGAAGCCGGTGCCTTATCACATCGCCCGGTGCTTCGAGGGCGAGATCGATTCCCGAACCTGTCTGGCGTTGGCCCTATCGGCATGCCGGATCTCCTGCATGTCCACCGACGTGGTACGCCGCCGTCTGCCGCTCAGCAGCCTGCAACGCACGGCGACCGGGCAATGTCTCAGAAGGCTCGACACCATGTCCATCATATTGGAGGAGCAGCGTCGGATGTACCCGGAACTCGGACATCCCATGGGGACGCTGCCGGTGATCCCGCAGTCCATCAACGGCATGCTCGTCAGCCCCACGCGTATCGAGACAACGGCCCATCTGACCATCGGATTCGATCATCATTGGGTGAACGTGATCCTTCAGCGGACCGGGTGCCGCTGGATGTGCGTGCTCGCCGATGTCGGATGAGGGACGCGCGGCAAGCCGGTGCGTCGCTGGTGGGCGGGCAGGCGCTATAGTATTGCGGTATGTTGCGTGAATATTCCGTGGATACGATTCGGCCCACAACCGAGAAAGACACCATCTACTCGCTGCTCGCCAACCGTGTCGAGCGCGATCCGGACGATCTGATCGCGCAGTGGCAGGATGACGAGACGCGTCAATGGCATGACGTGACGGCCGCCGAAATGGGCGGCCGTGTACGTCAGATCGCCAAGGGACTCATGGGATTGGGCGTCAAGGCCGGCAGCATGGTGCTCATCTATTCGGCCACCTGCTACGAGTGGGGTGTCGTCGATTTCGCATGCGCCGCCATCGGTGCGGTGAGCGTGCCCGTGTACGAGACCGATTCCGCCAAGCAGGCCGCGAACATCGTCGAGGATGTCGATCCGGTCATCGCCTTCGCCGGCGACTATGCGCACGCGCAGATCCTCGATCAGATCCGTGTGGGTCGCGAAAGCCTCAAATACGTCTTCAACTTCAAAGCGTCCGGATTGGATGCCGTCGCCGATTTCGGCGAGGCGATCTCCGACGAGGAGCTGGACCGTGCCATCGAACGCGTCAAGGCCGACGACATGGCCACGATCGTGTATACGTCAGGATCGACCGGCAAACCCAAGGGCGCGATGCTGTCGCACCGCAATTTCACCCACACCGTGCTCAACGGGTATGAAGTGCTTAACGACATGCTCTACCAGCCGAGCCGACTGCTGCTGTTCCTGCCGTTGGCGCACTGCTTCGCCCGCTATATCCAATACGTGGCAATCGGCTCTCACGGCGTGGTCGGGTACATCCCCGGTGCCAAGCACCTGCTGTCCGATCTGCGCGGATTCAAGCCGACGTATCTGCTTGGTGTGCCTCGCGTCTTCGAAAAGGTGTACAACGCCGCCTCGCAGAAGGCCGGCAACGGCATCCAGGGCAGGGTGTTCGCCAAGGCCGTCGCGCATTTCGTCCGGTGGTCGAAGGATGAGCAGGAGACCGGCCGCCACTCCGTCAAGGCCCGTATCGATCATGCCTTCTTCATGAAGACGGTCGGAGCGTCGATCCGTTCGGCGCTCGGTCCGAACCTGAAGTACCTCGCCTGCGGAGGGGCGCCGCTGAACGTCGATCTCGCCCACTTCTTCAACGGACTTGACGGCATCACGTTCATTCAGGGATACGGCATGACCGAAACCGCCGCCCCCTGCATGGTCAACTTCCAGGATTCCAACCGCGTCGGCTCCGTGGGACACCCGGGTTGCGCCCAGGTCAGACTGGCGGACGACGACGAGCTGCTCATCCGCGGCGAAAGCGTGTTCCTCGGCTATTACAGGCAGCCCGAGCTCACCCGGGAGGTGCTCGAACCCGACGGGTGGCTGCATACCGGTGATCTCGCGAAGATCGACGACGACGGTTTCATCTACATCACCGGCCGCAAGAAGGACATCATCATCACGGCCGGTGGCAAGAACATCAGTCCCGCCCCGATGGAGGACACGATCGGTACCTGTCCGATCGTGTCTCATGCCGTCGTGGTCGGTGACGGCAAGCCGTTCGTGTCCGCCCTCATCGAACTCGATCCGGAGATGACCCGTTCCTGGCTCGAATCCCAGGGGCTTGACCCGGACATGCCGCTTGCCGAAGTCGCGCAGTCGGATGCCGTCCGCGCATTCATCCAGCAGTACATCGACCAGGCGAACAGCAATGTGTCCCGTGCCGAATCCGTGCGCAAGTTCGCGATCCTCGAGGACACGTTCAGCCAGGACAAGGGAACGCTCACCGCGAGCATGAAGGTCGTTCGGCCGAAAGTGCTGCAGCGGTACGCCGATGTCATCGAGAACGTGATCTACACGTCCAAGTCCCCGGCGCGGCCGCTGCCGAAGACCGTGCAGATCCTCGACCGGACCACCGAGACGGTCAAGCAGGCGTCGGAAAGCGTCAAGCAGGCGTCGGAGAACGTGACCCCGATGGTTCGCCAGGCATTTGATACGATGCAGGACAGAATCAAGCGTCAGCAGTCCGAATCCGAACAGGATGCCCGGCCGGCGGACGATTCCCCGCAATCGGACGGGAAGAGCGCCGACGACAACGACAATCAGGAGTAGACCATTGACCATTCGAGAAATTCGAGTCGTGCCGGACCCCGTGCTGCGCACGCCCTGCGACGAGATCACCTCCATCACCCCGGCGGTGCGCCGCTTGGTGGACGACCTGCTGGAAACAGTCGACGATCCCGGCCGTGCCGGTCTGTCGGCCAACCAGATCGGCGTGAACCTGCGCGCGTTCTCCTACAACATCGACGGCAAGATCGGATACATCCTCAATCCGGTGATGGAGGAACAGCGCGGCGAGCAGTACGGCGACGAGGGGTGCCTGTCGGTGCCCGGGCTGTGGTACAAGACGCGGCGCGCGGATTACGCCCGGGTTCGTGGCATCGATCTGGACGGCAGGGAAGTCGTCCTCGAGGGAAGCGGGCTGATGGGACGCATGCTCCAGCATGAATGCGACCACCTCGACGGCCATGTCTACCTCGACCGACTCGAAAAAGAGGAACGGCGCGAGGCCATGCGCCGCATGCGCAGCCGTTGATTCCCGCCGCCGCGGCCGGTGCCGTGCGCGGGCGGACCATTGACGGACGCGGGCCGGATGAGCGAATCATCCGGCCCGCGTTTTTTGGTTGACGGGTCATGGTATCCTGAACATTCGTGTGCCATCCGGCAACGGCGGCAGTCGCTGGTCGTCCGAGCCAAACCAATCATCGTCAACCGGCACACGACACATCGCGCCATGTCCGCGACGGCCTGTGTCGGTCGGCCGCCATCCGCTCAAGCGGGTGGGGCTGCACGCAGGCGCGCATGGCCAGGCAATAACCGACAAGAAAGGTAGTGCATTATGGCACAGATCACGATGAGCGACATGCTCAAGGCCGGCCTCCACTTCGGTCACCAGACCCGTCGTTGGAACCCGAAGATGAAGCAGTTCATCCTCACCCAGCGTAACGGCATCCACATCATCAACCTGTTCAAGTCGCTCGAAATGATCGACAAGGCCTACGACTTCATCAAGACCACGGTCGCCCACAACGGCACCGTGCTGTTCGTCGGCACCAAGAAGCAGGCCCAGGAAGCCGTGTCCGCCCAGGCCACCCGCGTGAACATGCCGTACGTCTCCGAGCGTTGGCTCGGCGGCATGCTGACCAACTTCCAGACCGTGTCCAAGCGCGTGAACCGCCTCAAGGAACTTGAGGAAATGGACTTCTCCGACGTGCACGGCTCCGGTCTGACCAAGAAGGAACTGCTGCTGCTCGAGCGCGAAAAGGACAAGCTGGCCAAGCAGCTGGGCGGTATCCGCAATATGAACCGCACGCCGTCCGCCATGTTCGTCGTTGACATCAACAAGGAAGCCCTGGCCGTCGAGGAAGCCCACAAGCTGGGCATCCCGGTCGTCGCCCTTGTCGACACCAACGCCGATCCGGAAGCCGTCGAGTACCCGATCCCGGCCAACGACGACGCCATCCGCGGCATCGAACTGCTCACCAGCCTCATGGCCGACGCCGTGGCCGAGGGCCTGCTGGAGCGTTCCGGCAAGGCCGCCAAGGCCGAAGGCGAGTCCGAGCAGCCGATGGCCGCTTGGGAGAAGGAACTGCTGACCGAGGGCAACGCCGAACAGGCCGCCCCGGCCGCCGCTGAAGCCGAGGGCGAAGCCCAGGCCTGAGCATCCGTTATGATGGGAGGCGGCAACGTCTCCCATTCATATATGGGAACACATCGAGTCTAGAGGAGACAAAACCAATGGCAGCAATCACTGCAGCTCTGATCAAGCAGGTGCGCGAAGACACCGGCGCCGGCATGATGGACGTCAAGAAGGCCCTGACCGAGGCCGAAGGCGATGTCGCCCGCGCCAAGGAAATCATCCGTGCCAAGGGCATCCAGGCCGCTGGCAAGCGTGAAGGCCGCAAGGCCCAGGAAGGCACCATCGCCTCCAAGGTCATCGAGACCGCGAACGGTGAGACCGGCTACGCCGTCGAGCTGAACTCCGAGACCGACTTCGTGGCCAAGACCCCGAAGTTCGTCGAGTTCGCCGACACCGTGCTCGGCTACGCCGTGGCCGCCGACGCCAACTCCGCCGACGAACTGCTCGAGGCCAAGGCCGAGGACGGCACCGTCAAGGTCGCCATCGAAGAGGCCGCCGCCCTGTTCGGCGAGCACGTCAAGGTCGGCCAGTTCGCCAAGATCTCCGGCGAGCACGTCGAGATCTACGCGCACAAGAAGTCCGCCGAGATGCCGCCGAGCATCGTCGCCATGATCGCCACCGACAAGGCCGGTGCCGCCGTGGCTCACGAGGCCGCGCTGCAGATCTCCGCGATGGGCGCCAAGTGGCTGACCCGCGAGGATGTCCCGGCCGATGTCGTTGAGTCCGAGCGCCGTGTGGCCACCGAGAAGTCCCTGGCCGAGGGCAAGCCGGAGAAGATCGTTCCGAAGATCGTCGAAGGCCGCCTCAACGCCTTCTACAAGGAAGTCGTGCTGCTCGAGCAGCCGTTCGTCAAGGATCCGTCCAAGACCGTCGGCAAGCTGTTCGAGGAAGTCGGTGGCAAGGCCATCGCGTTCGCCCGCATCGAGGTCGGTAAGGGTGAAGAGGACGCCGAGTGAATGTCGGACCGATGGTCTGATCATTCAGCGTGACTGAATTCGCAGGGCGGATCGTACGTGCATCGTACGGTCCGCCCTGTCGTATATCGAGTGGTCAGGCCCGGTCGCGTGTCGCCGGTGCGCGGATGCACGGCCGTCGGCGTCCCGTGCGTTCCTATAGTGGTATGGAGGTTTTGCGGATACCGCATCCGGCGGAATCCGCGCCAAGCAAGGGAGGAACGATGATCGAGACGACGATGGGCGATGGCGGCGTCACGCCGACCTGTACGATGCGCGCGTGCCGCAAGAACCGCATGCGGGCGACGGAGGCGACCAAACGCGTGTTGCTCATGCCCGGCACCGGATACACGTGCGACCGTCCGTTGCTGTACTACGCCGCGCTGGCGCTCATCCAGGACGGGTGGTATGCAGACCGCCTGGATGTGAACGCCGATCTTTCGAAGACCCCGGCACGACGCATCTTCGCCATGCTGTCCGATGCCGTGGACCGGTGGGCGGACACGGTACGGGCAGATGCGGGGGAGTGCGATCCGCCGCATCTGCTGGTAATCGGCAAATCGTTGTCGACGTTCATCCAGCCTCATGTGTCGGGACTTGGCATCCCCATGGCCTTGCTTACACCGGTGTTCTCCCCGGCCGACTTCGATCCGGCGCGATCGGTGATCCCCGTACCCGGGGACGACGATTACCGTCCGGGCACGGCGCCCGCGCCGCTGATTTGCGCCGGTGACGCCGATCCGTTGTATGACTCGTCCCGGGCGCATCGTCTGGGCGGGCTGATCCATGAATATCCCGATGCCAACCATTCGATCGAAGTGCCCGGCGACTGGCGGGCGTCGGCGGATTACCTGTCCGACGTCGTCGGCAATGTCGTGGCATATGCGCGAAGCGTTTCGCGCTGAACGGATTCCCATGTGATCACCGCGTGTCAGCGTGATGCTGTCGTTGTTTACGGATAGTCTGATAAACGGTTAATTTTGCGGTTTCGTGGGCGACATGGCCCGCAGGCCGGGGTAGAAAGGCTGTGTATGACTGGAGAAAACAAGCCCCGCAGAGTGCTGCTCAAGCTGTCCGGAGAAGCGTTCGGCGGCGGCAAGGTCGGCATCGACACGCATGTGGTGCGTCGCATCGCCGAGGAGATCGTGCCCGCCGTCCAGCAGGGCGTGCAGGTTGCGATCGTGACCGGCGGCGGCAATTTCTTCCGTGGCGCGGAACTGCAGCAGGCCGGCATCGACCGTTCCCGAGGCGATTATATGGGCATGCTCGGCACCGTGATGAATTGCCTCGCATTGCAGGACTTCCTCGAGCAGGAGGGGCAGGCCACGCGCGTGCAGACCGCCATCACCATGGGGCAGGTCGCCGAACCGTACATTCCGCTCAAGGCCATCCGCCATCTCGAAAAAGGCCGCGTGGTCATTTTCGGCGCCGGCGCCGGCATGCCGTACTTCTCAACCGATACGGTCTCCATCCAGCGTTCGCTCGAAATCCACTGCGACGAAGTGCTTATGGGCAAGAACGGCGTTGACGGCGTGTACACCGCCGATCCGCGCAAGCATGCGGATGCCAGGCGTTTCGCCACGCTCGACTACAATCGAGCGTTGGTAGACAACCTCGCCGTCATGGACGCGTCTGCACTGTCGATGGCGCGCGACAACAAGCAGCATATCCGCGTGTTCGGCCTTGAAGGCGCCGGCAACGTGACCAAGGCGCTGCTCGGCGAGGGCATCGGCACGCTCGTCTCCGACGCCGAATCCACGCTCGCCGACTGAGGCGGGGCACAGGTCCCATTCAACGACGAATCCAACATAACAAACAGAACAACACAAAGGAGCAAAACATGGCTAGCCTCGTCGATCAGGCCAAGGACCAGATGAAGAAGACCATCGAGAACACCAAGGAGAACTTCTCCGGCATTCGCACCGGTCGTGCCAATCCGGCGCTGCTCAACGGCATCACCGTCGAATCCTACGGTATGACGATGCCGCTCAAGTCCGTCGCCACCATCGGCGTGCCCGAACCGCGCACCCTGTCCGTCACCCCGTTCGATCCGTCGCAGGCCAACGCCGTCGAGAAGGCGTTGCGCGACTCCGATCTGGGCGCAAGCCCCCGTCGTGACGGCAACGTCATCCGCCTGACCATGCCCGAGCTGACCGAGGAGCGTCGCAAGGAGTATGTCAAGCTCGCCAAGACCAAGGCCGAGGAAGGCAAGGTCGCGGTGCGCAACATCCGCCGCAAGACCAAGGAAACCATCGACAAGTCCGTCAAGGACGGCGACATGGGCGAGGATGAGGGCGATCGTCTGCTCAAGGATCTCGACAAGGTCACCAAGCAGGTCACCGACGAACTTGACGCGCTGCTGGAAACCAAGCAGAAGGAGATCATGGAGGTCTGATCCTCCGTATTCAGCCGGTTCCTCCCGACATGCCGGGAGGAACCGCTGTCTGTGGCGAACGGATCCGAAACCGGGAGGAACATGATGGAGACCCGTGAACGGCGCGAACAGGAGGCCGAGGAGGCCATCGACGCGATCAACAAGAAGACCGGACGCAACATGCCTCAGGCCATTGGCACTGCGGCGGTCCTGATCGCGATCATCCTCGCCTGCCTGCTGATCAGCATAGATCTGTTCGTCGTGCTGATCATCGTATTCATGGTGTTGGCGTTGTGGGAGATGCGTGTCGATTTCGCCACCGCGGGATTGCATATCCCGGTGATCATGCTCTGGGTATGCTCGACCATGACGTTGGTCGCCGTCTACTATTCCTCATACCATATCGTCGCCATGGCCATGTGCATCATGGCATCGGCGGTGATGGTGGCCCTGTCCGCAAGCGCCAAGATGAGCATCGGCACCAGATTGTCTACGGCGGTCGCATCCAAGCTGGCCAACACCGATGCGGCGGCACGGCTTGAATCCTCCTTCAACCATGAGGGAGGCGAACAGCATCACAGCCGTCTCAGCCACGTGGCGGTCTCCCTGTTCACCCTGCTGTACATTCCACTGCTCGGGTCCTGCCTGATCATTCCGCTGACTTTCAACGGCCATCCCGTGGCTCACGCGATCATGCTGGTGTTCCTTCCGGCTCTGAGCGATACGGGTGGTCTGTTCGCCGGCGCCTGGCTCGGCAAGCACAAGCTGTCCCCGCGCATCTCTCCCAAAAAGTCGGTCGAGGGACTGATCGGCTCCATTCTGTTCGCCATGGCGGGAGCGTTCGCCATATTCGCATGTACGTATGACGCCGCGCGTTGGGCCGACCGATGGTGGGTGCCCGTCGTGGCCGGAGTCATGATCGGCATCGTCGGCACATTCGGCGATCTGTGCGCGTCCATGCTCAAGCGCGACATCGGCATCAAGGATATGGGCCATCTGCTGAAAGGACACGGAGGCGTGATGGACCGCATCGATTCGATTCTGTTGTCCGCGCCGTTCACCTGCATATTGCTGTGGGCCACGGGATTGTGACGATGCCGGCAAGCGGATCATGGATTTGTGCGGACCGGATCACGCCGTATACGAATTGACCAGCACCATGCCATTTCAGCCCAGCGTCTGAAATGGCTTTCTTCATGAAGGGGCATCACTACATGACCGAACATCATGACACGCCGGAAACCGGCATCACGCCCGGAGGCACCAGCGGAGCATTCCGCGACGTGCTGTCAAAGGATCATGCCAGGCGCGGCAAGCCGCCACTGCATTTTGCCGACATGACTTCCGAACAGCGCATCACCGCCGCCAAGGATCTGGGTCTGCCGAAATTCCGGGTCAAGCAGCTCGCCAACCACTATTACGGCCATTTCGATGTGAACGCCGAGGAATTCACCGATTTCCCTGCGGCCAAACGTGCGGAGGCGGCCGAGACGTTCTTCCCCGAACTCATTCATGAGGTCACGCGTCAGGTCGCCGATCAGGGGTCCACGATCAAAACGCTGTGGCGGCTGTTCGACGGTTCCCATATCGAATCCGTGCTCATGCGTTATCCGACCCGCACCACGCTGTGCATTTCCTCGCAGGTGGGCTGTGGCATGGGATGCCCGTTCTGCGCGACCGGCAAGCTCGGACTGACCAGAAACATGTCCGCGGGGGAGATCCTTGAACAGGTACGTGTCGCGGCGCGTATGATGCGCGACGGCGAGGTCGCCGGGGGCGAAGGCAGGCTGAGCAACATCGTGTTCATGGGAATGGGCGAGCCGATGGGCAACTACAATTCGGTGTTGTCGGCGGTACGCCAGATCAGCGCCATGCCGCCTGAAGGATTCGGCATCTCCGCCCGTAACATCACCGTATCCACGGTAGGCGTGGTCCCTGGCATCAGAAAGCTTACCGAGGAAGGCATTCCCGTCCGTCTCGCCGTCTCGTTGCATGCTCCAAGCGACGAATTGCGCGACGAACTCGTGCCGATGAACCGACGGTTCAATACCACGCAGGTGCTTGATGCCGCGCATGACTATTTCCTCGCCTCCAAGCGTCGTGTCAGCATCGAATACGCGCTGATGCGCGGCATCAACGATCAGGCCGAACACGCACGGCTGCTTGCCAAACGGCTCAACCATTACGGCGACAATTGGGCACATGTCAATCCGATTCCGCTCAATCCGATCGAAGGATCCCGATGGACCGCGTCCAAGCCCGAGGATGAGCAGCGCTTCCTCGACATCCTGCATGCCGCCGGCATCACCGCCACATTGCGTGACACGCGCGGACAGGACATCGACGGCGCATGCGGACAGCTCGCAGCGAAAACCAAGGAGTCCTTCGAACGACTCGGGTGAAACGTGCCTGCCGTCGATGGTTCGTTCCCTATCGATGGCAGGCATCGTGCGGAGTAGTCCGTATGACATCAGCATGCATCAGAAGAGAGGCCGTTCCCGATGACGAACAACACCGGTGCGATGGATGCCGGTCTCGGCACGAAACCGGTGTCCAGGCTTGCGCTCACCCTGTCGATACCGACGATCGTGGCCCAGGGCGCCAACGCGTCGTATACGATCATCGACCGGTTGTTCATCGGGCATATTCCTTATGACGGGAACGCGGCCATGACCGGGGTGGGCATCTGTTTCCCGATTCTGCTTGCCGTCACCGCGTTCGCGTCGCTGATCGGCGCAGGCGGCGCACCTCGCGCGTCCATCGAATTCGGACGAGGCGACATCGGCAAAGCCGAACGCATTCTCGGCACCAGCACGGCTTTTCTCGTCATGATCGCCGTCGTGCTCACCGTCGTACTGCAGATCGGCAAACGTCCGATCCTGATGGCGTTCGGGGCGAGCGAGGCAACGATCGGATATGCGGTCGACTTTCTCTCCATATATCTCGCCGGTACGGTGTTCGTTCAGCTGACGCTCGGACTCAACAGCTTCATCTCGGCGCAGGGCCGGACCACGACGGCCATGGTATCCGTGCTGATCGGCACCGGTATCAGCATCATGCTCGATCCCGTCTTCATTTTCGTTTTCGGGTGGGGCGTCCGCGGCGCGGCGGCCGCGAACGTGATCGCCCAGCTGATCTCGTCCATATGGGTTGTCGGGTTTCTCTCGTCGGAGCGCAGCGCGATAAGACTCCGGCTCGAACACATACGGTTCGATCCGCTGATTCTGCCGGTGCTGTCGCTGGGACTCGCCCCGTTCATCATGCAGATAACCGAATGCCTGATCAACGTCGTATTCAACGTAGGTCTGCAACGATACGGTGGCGATGATTACATCACGGCGATCACGATCATCACCTCGCTCATGCAGATCGTCGGCGTGCTTACCGGAGGATTCCAGCAGGGCATTCAGCCGATCATCGGTTTCAATTTCGGGGCGAGGAGCATGGAACGGGTCCGCCAAGCCATTCGCATGGCGTTCGTCACGCAGATCGTATCGGCTACGGCACTTGTCTCGGTGCTTGCGGCGTTCCCCGGGTTCTTTGCCACATGGTTCACGGACAAACCCGACGTGATCGCGATCGTCACGCAGATGATGCCCGTTTTTGTCTGCGGATGGGGCGTGTTCGGCATTCAGATGGGCGTGCAATGTTCTCTGGTCGGCATGGGGCAGGCAGCGCCATCGATCTTTCTGGCGATCCTGCGCAAACTCATCCTGCTGGTCCCGCTTGCCGTGACGTTGCCGCACTGGCTTGGCGTGGACGGCATCTTCATCGCGGAACCCATATCGGATGCGACGTCGGGAATCATTGCCGGCCTGCTGTTCCTGTTCCTTTATCGGAAAATACGCGCCTCGGCCGAAGGGGTCACCGTCATTCGCCGGTGACCGGGCTTTCCGAGCCGCGGCTGCGGCGTTCATGCAACAGGGAATCGGCCACGCCTATGCATACGCCGATCAGCGAAGGAAGCAGCCATCCAAGCTGATACTGATGCAACGGCAGCAGCGACAACGGACCTTCCAACCAGGGGAGCGGACTGTTGGACATATCGGCCAGACTGGACACGCAGGTCGCGAACGATTCGACGGCGACCAACAGGACGGCCCAACGGTATGTGCGACGAAACCGCGCTCCCAGTATGCGGTGCGTCAGTGACAACAGCACCAAAACGATCGCGATCGGGTACAATGCCGCCAGTACGGGCACTGATACCTTGATGATCGTGCTCAAACCGGCATTCGAAACGACGAAACTGAACACGGTGAACGTTGCCTGCCATGTGCGATAGCTTACGTTCCTGCCTCTGACCGTGCCGAAGCGTTCGTGAAAATACGTGGCGCAGGTGCAGATCAATCCCGTACACACGTTCAGGCATGCGATGACGAATACCAGCCCGAGGAAAACGGTACCGATGGACCCGAATACGGATGATGTGAGATTGGTGAGTACCGTTGCACCGGTATCGACGGTTGGATCAACATGTTTGATCGCACCTGATACCACTCCGACATAACTCAACGCGCCGTAGATCATGATCAGCAGAACGCCTGTGCCCAGTCCGGCAAAAGCGGTTTCGCGCCTCACCTGTGATTCGTCGTCAACTTGCAATGCACGCACATTCGCCGAAATGACGATGCCGAAATACAATGCGGCGAGCAGATCCATCGTCTGATATCCGTCGAGGAAACCACGTGCCAGCTGATTGGTCGCATAATCTCCGGATGGTGCCGACGGAACGCCGATGCCATGTACCAGACAGGCCATGAACAGTACCGCGATCAGCGTAAGCAGCAGCGGTCCCATGAATCTGCCGAGCACCTTCGACAGCCGCTCGGGATGCTGCGCGAACAGGAACGACAACGTGAAGAAGACCATGGAATAGACCAGCTGCGCGGATGCCGACGGTGTCGTCAGGAACGGGGAAACCATCATTTCGAACGAGGTGGTCGCCGTACGGGGAATTGCGAAACATGGTCCGATCGTCAGAATGATCGCCATGCCGAGTATCAGTGCGAACCGAGGGGAGACCCGTTCCGCCAAGGCATCGAACCCTCCCGCGAACGTGACGGCGAGTACGCCGAGGATAGGCAGACCCACCGCGGACACGATGAATCCGAGCGCCGCACCCGCCGTGGCCGAACCGGCCTGGGCGCCTACGAACGGAGGAAAGATGAGATTGCCCGCTCCGAAGAACATCGAGAAGAACGTGAACGTCATCATCAGACGCTGGTGAGTGGTCAGCTTCATGGAGGCCTTTCTCATCATGGATATACGGTGTGTCCTTGTGACATGCGTGGGGAGGATTCGAGCAGGCACGGCATACCACCATACAGGACATGCAGGATGCGGGAATGAGTCGTCGTTGCAATGGTGTCCTGGCAACTTCGCGTATGCGGGATGCGCATTCTATGCAAAACAACACAAGGCTCCTTGATCCCATCGGATCAAGGAGCCTTGCTCAGTCGTTACCGGCTAACCGCAGTGACGGTCGGACGATAAGACAATCAGCCGTTGACGCGGTCGATGCCGGACTGCACGTCGGCGATGACCGAATCCCAGGACTTGATGAAGGCGGCGACGCCGTCGGCCTCGAGCTTGTCGGTGACGGCCTTGAAGTCGATGCCCAGCTCGGCGAGCTTGTTGATGATGGCGTGGGACTCCTCGTAGGTGCCCTCGATGGACGGAGCGCCGTTGCCGTGGTCGGCCAGAGCGTTCAGGGTCTTCTCCGGCATGGTGTTGACGATGTGCTTCGCAACGAGCTCATCGACGTACTTGCAGTCGGAGTAGGCCGGGTTCTTGGTGCCGGTGGAGGCCCACAGCGGACGCTGGACCTTGGCGCCCTTGGCGGCCAGATCGGCCCAGCGCGGATCCTCGGCGAACTTCTTCTCGAAGAGTTCGTAAGCGAGGCGAGCGTTGGCGACGGCGGCCTTGCCTTCGAGGGCCTTGGCCTCGTCGGTGCCGATCTCCTCGAGCTTCTTGTCGACCGCGGTATCCACGCGGGAGACGAAGAAGGAGGCGACGGAGCCGATGTGCTTGAGGTCATGGCCGTTGGCGGCAGCCTGGGCGATGCCCTCGATGTAGGCGTCGATGACCTGCTCGTAGCGCTCGAGCGAGAAGATCAGGGTGACGTTGACGGAGATGCCCTTGGCCAGGGTGGCGGTGATGGCCGGCAGGCCTTCGAGGGTCGCCGGGATCTTGATCATCGCGTTCGGACGGTTGACCTTCTCCCACAGCTCGACGGCCTGCTTCTCGGTGGCCTCGGTCTCGTGGGCGAGGCGCGGATCCACCTCGATGGAGACACGGCCGTCGACGAAGTCGGTCTTCTCGGCGATCTCGCGGAAGATGTCGGTGGCGTTGCGAACATCGGTGGTGGTGAGTTCACGGATAGCGGTCTCGACGTCGACCTTGCCGAGCTCCTTGAGCTGCTCGTCGTACGGGCCGACCTGGCTCAGGGCCTTCTGGAAGATGGACGGGTTGGTGGTGACGCCGACCACGTTCTTGTTGGCGATGAGGTCCTGCAGGGAGCCGGACTCGATGCGGGAGCGGGACAGGTCGTCCAGCCAGATGGACACGCCGTTGTCGGACGTACGCTGAGTTGCTTCAGTCATATTGTTTTTCTCCTTGATACCTTATTGGATCAAATCTTTTTGGTTCAGGGGAGGGGGAATCAGGCGTTTCTGCGGGATTCCCCCTCCCGCCTGTCTGATGGGAATCAGGCGTTGGCTTCGGCGATGGACGCCTCGGCGGCCTCGACCACATGCTCGGCGGTGATGCCGAGGTCGATCATGTTCTGCGCGCCGCTGCCCTGCAGACCGAACTGCTCGATGGACACCGGCTTGCCGTAGGTGCCGAGGTACTTGTACCACGGCATGGCCACGCCGGCCTCGACGGAGACACGGGCCTTGACGGAAGCCGGAAGCACGGCCTCCTTGTACTCGGCGTCCTGCTCCTCGAACCATTCCATGGACGGGAAGGAGACCACGCGGGCCTTGACGCCCTTCTCGGCGAGGGTCTTGGCGGCGGCCACGGCCCACTGGACCTCGGAGCCGGAGGCCATGATGATGACGTCCGGGGTGCCCTCGGTGTCGACGAGCACGTAGGCGCCCTTCTTGACGCCGTCCTTGGCCTTCTCGGAGGTCTCGGCGAGGGTCGGCACGCCCTGACGGGTCAGGATCATCGCGGTCGGCAGCGTGTTCTTCTTCTCGAAGAAGTAACGGTAGGCTTCGGCGGTCTCGAAAGCGTCGGCCGGGCGGACGACCTCGAGCTGCGGGATGGCGCGGAAGGAGGCCAGGTGCTCGATCGGCTGGTGGGTCGGGCCATCCTCGCCGACGGCGACGGAGTCGTGGGACCAGATGTACAGGTTCGGGATCTCCATGAGGGCGGCCAGACGGACGGCGGAGCGCTCGTAGTCGGAGAACATGAAGAAGGTGCCGCCGAACGGACGGGTGTAGGAACCCAGCAGGATGCCGTTGGTGATGCAGCCCATGGTGAATTCGCGCACGCCGAAGTGCAGCTGACGGCCGAACTCGTTGCACACCGGCCACTGCTTGGTGGCGCACTCCGCCGGAGCGAAGGTGGCGGCGCCCTTGAGGTCGGTCTTGTTGGAGCCGCCGAGGTCGGCGGAGCCGCCCCACAGTTCCGGCATGACGGCCGCGATGGCGTTGAGGACGGAGCCGGAGGCGCCACGGGTGGCGACGCCCTTGCCGACCTCGAAGGTGGCCTCGAGATCATCGAGGGCCTTGTCGAAGCCTTCCGGCAGCTTGCCTTCCTTCAGGCGGTCGTACAGGGCGGCCTTGTCCGGGTTGGCCTTGCGCCAGGCCTCGAACTTCTCGTCCCAGGCCTTGTGGGCCTCGAGGCCGCGCTCGGCGACCTTGCGGGCGTGGGCGAGGGCCTCCTCGTCGATCTGGAAGGACTGCTCCGGATCGTAGCCGAGGATCTTCTTGAGGCCGGCGACGGCTTCGGCGCCCAGCTTGGAGCCGTGCGAGGACGGATCGTTGGTCTTGCCCGGGGTCGGCCACGCGATGAGGGTGTCGACCTTGATGAGCTTCGGCTGGTCCGGAGCGGCGGCCTCGGCCTTGGCGATCACGTCGGCCAGGCCCTCGACGTCCTCCTTGTAGGAGCCGTCGGGCTGGATGAAGCTGAACTCGTCGGTGTACCAGCCGTAGGCCTGGAAGCGCTTGAGCACGTCCTCGGCCAGCACCAGGTTGGTGTCGCCTTCGATCTGGATGCGGTTGGCGTCGAAGATCACGGTGATGTTGCCGAGCTTCTGGTTGGCGGCCAGGGAAGCGGCCTCGCCGGAGATGCCCTCCTCGATGTCGCCTTCACCGCAGATGACCCAGATCTTGTGGTAGAACGGGGAGTCTTCCTTCGGGGTCTCCGGGTCAAGCAGACCGCGCTGGAAACGCTCGCCGTAGGCGAAGCCGATGGCCGAGGCGAAGCCCTGGCCCAGCGGGCCGGTGGTCATTTCGATGCCCGGGGTCAGGCCGTACTCCGGGTGGCCCGGGGTGTGGGTGTCGGCGCCGCCACGGAAGTGCTTGAGATCGTCCAGGGTCAGGCCGTAGCCGGAGAAGTACAGCTGGACGTACTGGGTGAGGGAGGCGTGGCCACCGGAAAGGATGAAGCGATCGCGGCCTTCCCACTTCGGGTCGTTCGGATCATGCTTGATGAAGTGCTGGTAGAGAGTGTAGGCGATCGGAGCCAGCGAGACGGGGGAACCGGGGTGGCCGCTTCCTGCCTTCTCGACCGCATCAGCCGAAAGGACCTTGGCCATCTTGATGGCGCGCTCGTCCAGTTCGGTTTCCTTGAATTCGGTCATGTCTGTAATTTTCCTTCCAATACTTCGGGCACCACGCGCCCGGCTTATGCCGGGTCATGCATACCCTCACATTGCTCTTACATAGTAACCGCGTGAACAGACTTCACGGTGCGATTTTGGCGTGTTTTTGTGATGTTGTGTGCTGTTAGCGTTCACACATCACAAAAACGCGCGTAAGACGCAAACGGAACATAATGGCGGTGCGTACTGGCCGTCCGCAATACTCTGAGAACGAACGCGTTAGCACTCGACGCTCCGGAGTGCTAATACAATATGCACATGATGCATAGGCATCGCAGTCGTATATAAAGGAGGCGCGTATGACGCAATCACGTCGCATGCTGGTGCTGCGCGCCGTCGTGGAGGACTACATCCGCTCCCAGGAGCCGATCGGATCATCCTCGCTGACGAAAACCCATGACCTGGGAGTGAGTTCCGCGACGATACGCAACGATATGGCGGCTTTGGAGGACGAAGGATACCTGATACAGCCGCACACTTCCGCGGGCCGTGTGCCCACGGAGAAAGGCTACCGGTATTTCGTTGATCGACTGGCCACGGTCATGCCGTTGTCCACGGCCCAACGAAACGGCATCGCCACGTTCCTGTCGGGGTCGGTCAGTCTCCAGGACACGTTGCAGCGCGCCGCACGGTTGCTCTCTCAGATCACGGGACAGATGGCCGTCGTCGCTTCGCCGGCATTGTCCAAGGCGACGGTACGGCACGTCGAAATCGTGCCGGTCGGCGTGAACGTCCTGCTTGCGGTGATCATCACCGATACGGGACGTGTGGCGCAGCATACGCTGACCGTCCGCCGCATGCCCGGAGCGGATGACCTATCCGTATGCTGCGACGCCATCAACCGGCAGTGCTCCGGCCTGTCGTTCTCGAAGGCGGCGGAACGGGTGCGTTCGATCGCGGGGGCCGGACTGCCCCACGCCGTGGTCGCATTGTCCGAATCCCTTGCGTCGGTATTCGAAGGCATGGCCGACGACGAGCGTGCCAACGAACTGTACATGGCCGGCGCCTCGCATCTGGCGCAGCAGCCGTCCATGACCGACATGGCGCCTCTGTTCGATGCGCTTGAGGAACAGGTGGTGCTGATGCGCCTGATGAGCACGCTGAGCGAGGAAGCCGACCGCGACGGCGTCGGTGTGGCCATCGGATCGGAGACGCACACGCCCGGTCTGATGAACGTTTCGGTGGTGACCAGCGGCTACGGACGTTCTGCCGCGCCGGCAGATGCTTCGGTGCGTGAAGAGAGACGGGAGCCTCCCGAACACGTATCGGGTACCGTGGGTAAAGGAGCCATATCGGGCTCGTCGGAGGACGTCGGAGCGGATCATGACGAGCCCGACGCAGGACGTGACCGGTCCGACGGGGCGTCCCCGCAGGAAGGAGCGGGTGAGCCGGTCGCCTTCATCGGCTCGATCGGTCCGACGCATATGGATTATGCGGCCACCATCGCCGCGGTACGTGCCGTGGCGAAATACCTGACCCTGTCGATCGCCAGCGGGGATTCCATGCGGTCTGACCCCGCCTTATGACACAATGACTCGCGACAAACACCAGTAAAGGACGGACATTGGCAGACTACTACGAGGTGCTCGGCATCGAGCGCACGGCCAGCGAGGACGAGATCAAGAAGGCCTATCGCAAGATGAGCCGTAAATACCATCCCGATATCGCAGGCCCCGAATTCGAGGACAAGTTCAAGGAAGTCAACAGCGCGTACGAGGTGCTGAGCGATCCGGACAAGCGTCGCATGTACGACGCGGGAGTTGACCCGAACGATCCGACGTCCGGAGCAGGGGCCGGCGGCTTCGGCGGATTCTCGGGCATGAACGACATGGGCGATATCTTCGGACAGTTCTTCGGCGGCGCGTTCGGCGGCGCGCAGGGACCGACCCCGCGTACCCAGCCGGGGCGCGATGCGCTGGCATCCGTCACCATCGACCTCAAGACCGCCGTGTTCGGCGGCATCGCCCACGTGAAGATCAACACGTTCGGCCTGTGCCAGCAGTGCGGCGGATCCGGTGCGCAAAGCGGATCGCAGCCGGTCACCTGCCCGCAGTGCCACGGACAGGGATCCGTGCAGAAGGTCGTGCGCACGATGCTCGGACAGATGATGACATCGGCGCCATGCGAAAGGTGCGAAGGGCACGGTACGATCATCGAGAACCCCTGCCCGTCATGCCTTGGACATGGCCGCGTGCGCACCACTCGCGACGTCGGCGTGACCGTGCCGGCCGGCATCGGCGACAATGCCCGTCTGCGTCTTGCCGGCCAGGGCGAGGTGGGCGAAGGCGGCGGCGTCGCCGGAGACCTGTACATCGATGTTCGCGTCCGTGCGGACAAGCAGTTCACTCGCGACGGAGACGACCTGCACTGCTGGATCCAGGTGCCGATGAGCTGGGCGGTTCTCGGGCACGATCTGGAAATCGACACGTTCGATGGTCCGAAGACCGTGACCGTCCCGGCTGGATGCCAGCAGGAGGATACGGTCACATTGAAGGGGCTCGGCGTGACCCGCATGCGCCAGCCCGCGGAACGCGGCGACCTGATCGCGCATGTCGCGGTCCGTGTGCCGACCAAGCTCAACGAACGCGAACGCAAGCTGATCGAGGAATTCGCCGACCTGCACGACACGGACGCCTCGCATGTGTCGCAAAGTTCCCGGCCGACGACAGCCGGTGCGCGCAAGGGCTTCTTCAGCAAGCTCAAGGACGCACTGAGCTGAGCGAAGGCTGTGAACAGGCCGCTTTGCCTTACGGGAGTAGGGCTGAGCGGCTTGTTCGTATTTCCGCGAATCACGTCGATTTACGCTGTTTTTCGGTAGAATGTGCCCAAAATGTGCCCAAAAAGCGTCCGTGAAAACAGCTTGCAACCCGTTGCCGGACAATGCGAACGGTTGCTCCGCACTCCCCATGATGAACCGCTTCCCGATCGTTGGTCTGAAGTAATTCGCCCGCTGATTGAAGTGCTGGTTCTCTATGCCACGGGGAGCGCAAAGGACCACACGACGTCGAGTTCGTGAAGATCGTCGCCGGGATCGATTCGCGATGGGATCGGTGCCGAGTCGTTCGTCCTGCGGCTTGATGCGTCCAAGGAAACCCGAAAGAATGGTTGCTGTCACGTCGGGTCGGCGGGGAGGCCATGCTTATGGGAGAACGTGAAGTCAACGGGAGGTGCGACTGCGAAGCGAAGCTTTCTGTGATGTTCGATCATTTGAAGCGCGGCTTCGCGGCTGGTCGTCCGTGGATGTGGCTGAGCGCGGACGGTGTCAAGTTCCGGCGTGGTAGGCATGCGCTCTTGGTGTCCATCTACGACATGGGATGGACCGCAATTGGAGGGATATGCCTCGAAGGGGCTCCGGAGCATACCCTCGCGGCATGATCGGGTACCCTTGATAAACCACGTCCAGTTTTTGTGGCGCGACTCAGAAAGGCATCGACCCCATGAATGACCAGCCGTTAATGGATGCCGGCGACATCCGGCTCTACGCGAACCGCGTGGAAATGGACTCCGGGTTCATCTTCAGGAAAACCAACGTCTACTACTACAGCGACTTCTACTCGATCAATATCTCCGGCAGATGGCTGACCATCAAGAAATCAGCCATGAAAAACGCCGTCATGCTGCAATTCCGCAACAAGAAACAGGCACAGGAGGCCCTCTCCATCATCAACGCCCATAAGGTCTGAGCAAGGGATCGTGTTCCCATAAGCGATGACGCAAGGTTTGTAATCGGGTCGGCGTACTTGTTTCGCTGGTCGGTGGTGCCTCGGCATGGTTCGCGGCCAGCGGAATTGTCGATTCATTTTAACCAACCGACCAATGATCGGTCCGAATGGATTGTCATGAATGTAATCCGGAAAAGGAATCCATGATGACGGCCGCATCCGAATACGCGCCCCAACCGCAAGCGGGCCGCATCGCCGGCCCGTGCACGTACGCGATTTCTATCTGCTCTCCGCAAGTCTTGGCATATCGTTCTTCGCCAACATCATGCTGCGGTTCGTCATGTCCATGTGGGTGCTCGGCGTGACCGGATCGGCGGCGGCGTTCACCTTCGTCTTCACCGCGAGCATTCTTCCCGCGATCTTCGGGTTATAGGAACTGAACGTGGTGTTTATGTTCTGGGGTTGGGCTTGCGGGAGTAGGTGTGTCGGGGGGTGCTTTTAATGCGGCGTCGTATTAAAAGGCGTTGGTCCGGCCGTCTCCGTCCTGTTCCATGGGCGTATGAGAACGAAATCGAAACGGGCCCGGCTGTGCCCGGTGTGCGGCAGGCCGATGAGGGAAAACGGCAGGACGGCCGCCGGCTCCCAACGTTGGAAGTGCGCGGCGTGTTCGCTTGGGGCCACGGCGCCCAGGCCGGACGAGAGACGCGACGCCGAATTGCGCGCGTTCCTCGACTGGCTGCGTTCCGGTAAAAGGCAGGGTGATATGGGCGCGGGACCGCGCATGTTCCGCAAGTGCACGTCATGGTGCTGGAACATCCGCCCCGTGATCCCGCCTTGCGCGGTGAGACACCACACCGTGATGGCGGACGGCACGTATATGAACCACGGCTGGTGCCTGATCGTCGCGATCGACGGCGAAAGCGGCGAGGTACTGGACGCGCAGTGGTGCCCGCATGAGTCGAAGGGTGCGGTCCGGTGGGGAGAGGCGCTCAACGTATGGCACATCAGGTGGAGCGATTTCATCAACGAGCGCACCCTCGCGAAGAACGATCCCGCGAACCCGAAAGCGTCCCGATGACAGTGGTGGTGGACGCACGAGGAGGTCCGCCGCTGCTACCGAAGACCGGAAAACTGTTCCGCAAGGGCAAACTGTTCGCGTTCCTCGACCCCACGCTCGCATCGGCCGGACCGGTGGCCGCACCACGAACCGTCTGGAGGGCGGCGTCAATTCGCCGCTCAAACGCATGCTCCTCAATCACCGCGGTCTTCCGGAGGAACACATGCGACGCGCCTGCGAATGGGTGTGCTACATGAAAAGCCGGAATCCGAAACCCGAATCACTGATACGGCCGGAGCATCGGAAAGCGACGAGGCCGGCCGCGCCGTCAGGCAACGACGACAATATGGGCGAGCCCAAATACGGCAACGGCATCGACCGGAACGACTTCCACACCCACGTCGAATGGAACCAAACCAACTAGGGTGTGTTTACTCTATGGTGCTTTGGTGACATGATGGTGGTATGTGTACGCCGAGGTATGACATCACGAGGG
>NZ_WHZW01000012.1 GCF_010667685.1 Bifidobacterium aerophilum
ATAGGTTTAGGCACCACCCATTCTGCCTAGAAGCCTCTAACTATTCCCACCCCTCCATCAGAACAGCAAACACGGTCCCTGTTCTCGTATTCGGTGAGCAGGTCGAGGCGCTCCAATATGAAGAAGTCGCTCTTCCCGTATTCTGATTCGTCGATAGGGTAGTCGTCGGGGAGCATGCCTTTCTCCAGTGTTGTCCTCCCGTCCATCCGATACAGGGCAACGAGCCTGGTGATCGATCCCTCGCCCGCGAAGACCATCCAATAGCGATGATTCTGACAGTACTTGCGGTCCTTCGGATTCATGATGGCGGTGCATTGGTCGACGAAACCCCGGTTGACGTACTTCTCTGTAATTTCCGTGGAATGCCGTATCAGAACCACATCGTTGGGTTCCAGTCCGATTTTCCTGATCAGATCGATCGTTCCCAGTCTCACGCCTGTCCTTTCGGTTGAGTGATGTCCATCTCCTATTGTCGCCCTGTACTTTGCTTCCATTGTCTCAGCTGCGCATCTCATCCGGTAGATATGTGGCGCACCGTCGCCGCAACCAGGACGACGTGGCCGGCGGCGGATATTCGGGAAAGGGACGTCGCCCGAGGGGTCGGCCGGTTCGCCTGGTTAAAATGAGCGGTAGTTTTCTACCGGTCTTGGCTTGGCGGTTGGTCGCCGTGATGCCGGGGATGGAAGGTGTGCGTATGGCAGTGGTGGCTCGTCCGACTCCTCCCACGTCGCAGATCGTGGTCGGCATCCTCGAATTGCTGGATGGCCACACGGATCGCGAGCATGGGGTGAGCGCGGCCTGGATTGCCGAACGACTCGGGGTGACCGAGAAGACCGTGCGTGGGCATCTACATACATTGGAGGAGATCCAGCCGTTCGGGCGCCGGATCGGACGGATCATGCGTCGTGATCTGGAGCATGCTGAGAGCGCCGATCCGAGGCCGGGCTGGTATATCGAGCCGGTGTTCGGTACCGCGCAGATGCGTCTGCTCGCGGATGGCGCGGGCATCTCCCGTTCGGATGGCGACTACCTACGTGATCTGATCGCCAAGGTGTATTCGTTCGCCGGCCGTTCCGCGCATGTCGACGACATGGGCGGAACGCGCACGCCGCGCAACTACAACCGTGAGTTCCTCAACAACATCGAACTGTTGAACGACGCCATCGACCACGAGAGATCCATCGGCTTCCATTACTGCACGTACGATGTGGACGGTTCGCTCGTGCCGCGGCGTGACACGAAGGGCGACGTAAGGGAATACCGTGCGGACCCGTACCGGCTGATGTACCGGAACGGCAAGTACTACCTGATCTGCCACATGCAGTCGTACGAGAGCCTGTCCTACCTGCATGTGGAGTGTATCCGTGACCTGAGGGTCGACGGGGATGACCATTCGGTCGAGCGTACGCTCGAAAGCTTCAACCCGCATCCTGGCGTCCCGTTTGACCTGGACCGGTATATGGGGGAGCGGCCGTATCCGATGAGCGAGACGGCCGTGCCCATTCACCTGAGGATCAGCAAGACGCTGGAGCCCGTTTATGACTGGTTCGACGACGCCAAGGTCACGCGGCTCGACGGGGACGTGTACGACGTGTGGATCATGGCCAACGAGTACGCCGTCCTGTGCTGGGTCCTGCAGTACGCCTCGACCCGGCTCATCGAAGTGCTCTCACCGCAATCCCTGCGCGAGTCGCTGCGTGATACGGGAGCCTATCTCGCCGGGCTTTACGCCGGGGCCGTGTAGAGAATCGCCGGCTTACGGCCGATCGCGTGATGTATGCACATATATGGATGATGGCCCGTCAAGGAGAATCTGCACAATATCGCCGAACGGTACCTTCTGGACTGAGGCAAACCGGTCTCGTCCGGAGCGGGCCGGTCCGCTCGCAATGGGTGCCGCCTATTCGGTTGCCGTGTGACGGGACATGCGGGAGATCCGAACCACGTCGAGTGCGACGGTCAGCCCACGCTTGAGGTCCCGCATCCATCCGGCGGTCAGGGGCAGCGTATGGCTTGACGATTGTATGGTCAGGAAACCGGTCGCGCATGTGGTCGCGCTCTCCAGTGTGGCGAGATGGTCATTGACGGGTTCCACCATCTGCTCCCATCTGGCCATCCTGACACGACTTCCGTCGGGCAGGGCGCAGGTGCCGGCGGAGAAGTTTATGCCCGTGATGCCCTGCCTGCCGATGCGGGCAAGATTGTCCAGCAAGGCAAGCAGGTCGTCCATCCGCCATTCGGCGTCATCGCAGGAGGATGCCGCGACGAAAGACTTCCACCAGTCGTGTTCGGTCTGTTCCGGTTCGTCCGATTCGAAGGCGGAGATCATGGTACGTCCGTTGATCCGGTCGATATCCGTGTCCGCGCCGATGACGGCGTCGATGAAGGCCTGCAGATGTTCGGTCGCGTGACGGCGGTCCTCCCGGGCCATGCTTTCCAGATGGTCATGGTCGAGCACGTCATACGAGTCGACCTTGAT
Organism: Bifidobacterium aerophilum; assembly: GCF_010667685.1. Lineage (GTDB taxonomy): Bacteria > Actinomycetota > Actinomycetes > Actinomycetales > Bifidobacteriaceae > Bifidobacterium > Bifidobacterium aerophilum. The sequence continues at coordinate 2,480 of NZ_WHZW01000012.1, forward strand.
ATCGGTTGTCCATTCGAGATAGGTGCACATGACCGGTCCCTCCTCCTGTGGCTGCGGATGTCTACAACATAGGCGGACATCCGATTAGGCGGTACATATCTACCGGGAAATGCGATTGATGAATGCGTGTGCCCTTGGTTCGCGCCCGCGTTCCCTCCGTGTTGCGTGGCGAGTCGCTCAGTTTGCACTTCTTTTGTGCCACGGTAGGGAAAAATCAGCGGAAAATCGTTGCCGTGGCACGCTCGTTTGCCACGGTAACGACGGCAATCGATTAACGCGCGAACCGGGACAATGCATATCTTCGCAAAACCGCGGAATTCCGCCATTCCTCAAAATGACGGCATTTCCCCACCATCGCGGTACTTGCCACGGTAGCCCAAAAACACCCAAAATCCGCTACCGTGGCACATCAACGCACACCAGCACACCCACCACGCTATAGGAATGACGCCAAATAGAGCACATGCCAGAGAACCCACAATTTGCCTATACCCCGTCATTAAGGGTGCGGCGTTCCTGACCAGGTGCTGCACCCGCAACCTTGAACCCGACGCGGCAAACGATCTGCGAGCGCTCGCCGGCCTGCGATGGATGTCGTGCGCAATGACGCGGCGGCACTCGGGATAAAACGCGGTTAACGAGGTACGTAAGTGGGTACGGCGAGCGTCACGTGGCCTGGTTGATCAGTCGAACAGGGCTTGATCGAAGGACGGATAGCCGGCGGAGAGCGCTGCGGCGGCGTGGGCGGCGATCAGACGGGCGAGGGCGCGCATGGATTGCGTGTGGGTTTCGGCGGCGGTGGTTGCGGAAGCCGATTTCGTCGTGGCCGCCGTGTCATTTCCGGTATTGTCCGCCGTCGTGCCGGCGGCATTGCCGGTGTCGCCCGACTGTCCGGCGATGGCGGTCAGTTCCTCACGGGCGCAGTTGATCTCGGTCACGGCGTAGGCGGTGGCTGCAAGTCCGGTGGCGGGGTCGGTGATCGTGCCGGTCGCGTCGGCTGCGTCAATCAGCTTGCTGACGTCATAGACCTTGCGCCGCGGGTCGTCAAGGGAGCCGGACGTGCCGGATTCGGCCAACGACATCAGCCGTTCCCCGATCGCCTTGTGCGTATCGGCCATGGACAGCGTCGCGTCTTCGGCGCCGCGCGCGGTCAGGACCTCCACGGCGAATCCTGCGCGATCCTCGGCCAATGCCATGCCGGTCAGCGCGTTCGGTTCAAGCATGCCGGTCGCGATCCTGTCTAGCTCGTCCCACGGCGAATCGTCGGTGAGCGTACCGTCGCCCGTACCGTTGTTCTCGGCATCCGCGTCGCCGGTTCCGGTTGTTTCGGACGCGTTGGAGTCATCCGAAGTCGTGCCGAACGGACCGGCGATGACAGTGGCGATCAGGTCTGCCTGCGCGGCGCGGATCGTTCCTTCGTCGAACCGGTCGGTGCACGTCGCGGCGACTTCGATCCATTGTGATCGCGCGACGTCGGCGGCATGGTAGCGCAACGGAGTCGGCTGCGCGGCGTCGCTCGCGATATCGTACTGTTCGGACGCCTGATAGTAGGCCTGTTCGCAGTCGCTCAGCGTCTGTTCGGATTCGGCGCGGCCGGCGAATCGTGGGGTCGTGCATCCGGACAACGATGCGAGCAGCGCCGCGGTGCAGATACCGGCAAGACACGCCGTCAGACGACGTTTGCGGACAGTGACCGTACGGCCGCGGGTAGCGGTTTCGCGCGGTGGGAACAACTGTCGGCGTGTCTGCATGATTTCCTACACTAATAGTTGACTGTGACCATAGGGGCCCTAGCGCTCGGAAATAACTTCATAGGAGGTCTTGACCCATGGAACTGGACCTGACGGGAATCCATCAGCTTGCCGCTGGACAAGGCATTGACACCGAGACGCTGGACGCTGCACTGTCCGAAGCGCTTCGTCTCGCTTATCTGAAAACTCCGCACGCCGCCAAGCACGCCCGCGTCGAACTCGATGCGCGCGCCGGCACGTTCACCGTCTGGGCGCAGGATGAGATCCCGTCCGAGCCCACCGAAGACAACCCGCATCCGGCTCCCACGCTGGGCGAGGAATACGACGACACCCCCAAGGACTTCGGCCGTCTGGCCGCCGCGACCGCGCGCCAGGTCATCACGCAGCTGTTCCGCAAGGCCGAGGACGACCGCATCTTCGGCGCGTTCTCCGGCCAGAAGGGCAAGCTCGTCACCGGCATCGTGCAGCAGGATGTGAAGGATCCGAGCAACGTGCACATCGCGATCGGCGACGTCGAGGCGATCCTGCCCCGCCGCGAGCAGGTGCCGGGCGAGCGTTACCGTCACGGCGAGCGTCTGCGCGTGTACGTGGTGAACGTGGCCCGCGGCATCAAGGGGCCGGAGATCATCGTGTCCCGCTCCCACCCGGAGCTGGTGCGCCAGCTGTTCGAGCGCGAGGTGCCGGAGCTCGTGTCCGGCGCGGTGTCGATCATGGCGATCGCGCGTGAGGCCGGCGCCCGCACCAAGATCGCGGTGCGCGCCAACACCGAGGGCGTCAACCCGAAGGGCGCGCTGATCGGCCCCGGCGGTGCGCGCGTGCGTGCCGTCATGGAGAACCTCGGCCCGGAGAAGATCGACATCGTCGACTGGTCCTCCGACCCGGCGAAGTTCGTCGCGTCCGCGCTGTCGCCGGCCGTGTGCACCGGCGTTCAGGTGATCAGCGAGAAGAACAAGACCGCGATCGCGTTCATCCACGACGACCAGCTGTCGCTGGCGATCGGCAAGGAAGGCCAGAACGCGCGTCTCGCCGCGAAGCTGACCGGTTGGAAGATCGGCATCGAGTCCGCGGAGGCGCACGCCAAGAAGCAGGCCGACTCCGCGCAGTGATCTTACGCGGATCTTACGTGTCCCGGTCCTTCTCGTCGAAGGATCGGGACACGTAAACTTCGGGCGTGTTGCACCACGCCCGCACATCCAATGGCACGAGTATGCTTATTTCGGAATCCGAGCATGGTCGCGCCGCGCGGTCATGCCTTGAGACGAATACGAGGTAAGCACGATCATGGTCGCACGATGAGACGTCGAATGATGAAACGTCGCACGGACACTCAATGTAGGCTCTCGACAAACACACAGTGACCGCCGTCTTCATACGCGCGGTTCGGATAGGAGAAAATTTAGTGGCGAAAGCACGCGTGTATGATCTGGCCAAGGAACTTGGCGTGGAAAGCAAGGACGTCCTTGCAAAACTGAAGGATATGGGCGAGTTCGTCAAATCCGCATCGTCGACCGTCGAAGCGCCGGTCGTCCGTCGCCTCAAGGCGGCGTTCCAGGGGGATACCAAGGGCAACGGCAAGGCTGGGGAGCCTGCCCGCAAGCCCGCCAACCATAATGCTCACAATGCCGGCAACGCCGCGCCCAAGGCTCCGTCCGCCCCGAAGCCGGCCGCCAAGCCCGCGGCTCCCGCGTCGTCCGGCCAGTCGGCTCCCGTGCCGACTCCGCATGTCCCGGTCGCCCCGAAGCCGGTCGCTCCGGTCCCGGGCATTCCGAAGCCCGCGCAGCACATGCCGCACCCGCAGCGCGACGACCGTCGTGACAACCGTCGTGACAGTCGTGACGAGCGTCGCGGCGAGCGTCGTGACAACCGCAACGGTCAGCCGCGCGGCGATCGCAACCATCAGCAGCCGCGTTCCAACGGCGGTGCCCGTCCGGGTGCCCCGGTGCCGCACGCGCCGCGTCCGTCCGGTCAGCCGGGCCAGAACGGTTCCCAGGCCGCGGCCGGCAACGGCGTTCCGACTCCGGGCCCGCGTCCGGGCAACAACCCGTTCAGCCGCAAGCAGGGCATGCGTACGCCGACGCCGGGCGATATCCCGCGTCCGCATCCGATGGCGCGTCCGAGCGCGAACAACAACGAAGGCGGTCGTGGCCGCGGCGGTCGTCCGGGTCAGGGCGGTCAGCGCGGTGGCTTCCGCGGTCGTCCGGGCCAGGGAGCGCAGGGCGCTCCGCGTCCGGGCCAGTGGGGCCATAACCGTCCGGGGCAGGGCGGTGCCCAGGGCGCTCGTCCGGGTCAGGGCGGCGGCAACCGCTTCGGTGCCGGCGCGCAGAACAGCTCTCCGAACAACGGTCCCGCACGCGGTGGCCGCGGCGGTCGTGGCGGTGCCGCGGGCGCGTTCGGACGTCAGGGCGGCAAGTCTTCGAAGGCGCGTAAGAACCGTCTCGCGAAGCGTCAGGAGTTCCAGGAGCTGAAGGCTCCGGTCATCGGCGGCGTGCGCATCCCGACCGGCAACGGACAGACCGTCCGCCTGCGTCAGGGCGCGTCCCTCGCCGATCTGGCCGAGAAGATCAACGTCAATCCGGCGGCCCTCGTCACCGTGCTGTTCCATCTCGGCGAGATGGCCACGGCCACGCAGTCGCTCGACGAGTCCACCTTCCAGATCCTCGGCGAGGAAATCGGCTGGAACATCAAGATCGTGTCCGCCGAAGAGGAAGACAAGGAGCTGCTCCAGCAGTTCGACATCGATCTGGACGAGGAGGAGCTGCAGGAGGACGAGAACCTCAAGCCGCGTCCGCCGGTCGTCACCGTCATGGGCCATGTCGATCACGGTAAGACCAAGCTGCTCGACACCATCCGTCAGACCAACGTCGTCGCACGCGAGGCCGGCGGCATCACGCAGCGTATCGGTGCGTACCAGGTGACCGTCGACCTCGACGGCGAGAAGCGCAAGATCACGTTCCTCGATACCCCGGGCCACGAGGCGTTCACCGCCATGCGTGCCCGCGGTGCCGAGATCACCGACGTCGCGATCATCGTCGTGGCCGCGGATGACGGCGTCATGCCGCAGACCGTCGAGGCCATCAACCACGCGCAGGCGGCCCACGTGCCGATCGTCGTGGCCGTCAACAAGATCGACAAGCCGGGCGCGAACCCGGACAAGGTGCGCGGCCAGCTCACCGAGTTCGGTCTGGTGGCCGAGGAGTACGGCGGCGACACCATGTTCGTCGACATCTCCGCGAAGCAGAACATCAACGTGGACAAGCTCCTCGAAGCCGTCCTGCTCACCGCCGACGCAGATCTCGACCTGCGTGCGAACCCGGATATGGACGCCCGCGGCGCCACCATCGAAGCGCGACTCGACAAGGGCCGCGGCGCCGTGGCGACCGTGCTCGTCCAGCAGGGCACCCTGCACATCGGCGACGCGATCGTGGCAGGCACCTCATACGGCCGCGTCCGCGCGATGCTCGACGAGAACGGCAACCACATGAAGGAAGCCGGTCCGTCCACGCCGGTGCAGGTCCTGGGCCTGACCTCCGTGCCGACCGCAGGCGACCTGTTCCTCGTCGCCCCGGATGACCGCACCGCGCGTCAGATCGCCGAGAAGCGCCAGGCCACCGAACGCGCCGCGCAGCTCGCCAAGCGCCGCAAGGTCGTCTCGCTCGAGTCCCTCAAGGAGCAGTTCGCCAAGTCCGAGGTCGACATGCTCAACATCGTCATCAAGGGCGATTCCTCCGGTTCCGTCGAGGCGCTGGAAGATTCCCTGATGAAGATCGAGGTGTCCGACGAGGTCGGCATCCAGGTCATCCACCGCGGCGTCGGCGCGATCACGCAGAACGACGTCAACCTCGCCACGGTCGACAAGGCCGTCATCATCGGCTTCAACGTGCGTCCGAACCGTCAGGTCGCGGACCTCGCCGAGCGCGAGGGCGTGGAGATCAAGTACTACTCGGTCATCTACAAGGCGATCGAGGACATCGAGGCCGCGCTCAAGGGCATGCTCAAGCCGGAATACGAGGAGGTCGTCACATCCCACTCCGAGATCCGCGAGATCTTCCGCTCCTCCAAGTTCGGCAACATCGCCGGCGTCATGGTGCAGGACGGTGAGGTCAAGCGCGGTACGAAGTGCCGTATCCTGCGCAACGGCGTCGCCACGGTCAACGATCTGGAGATCTCCTCGCTGCGTCGTTTCAAGGACGACGTGCAGTCGGTCGCGGAAGGCTACGAGGCCGGTATCAACCTCGGCACCTTCAACGACATCGAGGTCGGCGACATCATCGAGACCTTCGAGATGCGCGAGATCGAACGCAAGTAGCGTCTCTCTTGGCTCCCCCTGATAGGGGGAGCCGGCTGCGAAGCAGACTGAGGGGGGTCCACACGGCATATACGCTGGTGAGCCCCCTCAGTCGTCTACGACGGCATCTCCCTCTGGAAGGGGGGATACGGAACACGAGAAAAGGAACACCATGCCCGGAACCAACCCGCGCGCGGCCCGTATCGCCGCGCTCATCCAGCGCGTCATCGCGTCCAACATGGAGGCGCAGCTGCACGACAAGCGCCTCGCGAACGTGACCATCACCGAAGTGCGCGTCACCAACGACCTGCAGATCGCCAAGATCTACTGGACGCAGCTCGGTCACGAAGGTCACGAGGACGGCGAACGCAAGCGCGCCAAGCAGGCGCTCGAACAGGCCAAGGGCCGTCTGCGCTCGCTCGTCGGCACCAAGGCCGGCCTGCGCCTGACCCCGCAGCTGCAGTTCATCTTCGACGAGGTGCCCGGCGAGGCCACCGAGATCGAGGACATCCTCGCCGTCGCCCGCAAACGCGACGAGGAACTGGCCCGCGCGCGCGAGACCGCGCAGTACGCCGGCGACGCCGATCCGTACAAGCATCCCGAGGAGCGCGACGATGACGACTTCGGGGACGATGAGGACGGTTACGAAGACGACGATTTCGACGGCGATGATTCGTCCGATGACGCCGTTGAGGTCGAAGAGGCCTGAGCGACTTGGCTGATTCGCGACCATCCCAGCCGTCCGGGCTGCTCGTCATCGACAAGCCGCAGGGCGTGACCAGCCACGATCTGGTCGCGGCCGTGCGCGGCGCGTTGCACACCAAAAAGGTAGGCCATGCGGGCACGCTCGACCCGATGGCCACCGGCGTGCTCGTCATCGGATTCGGCAACGCCACGCGGCTGCTCAACGTCATCGTCGACCATGACAAGACGTACGAGGCGACGATTCGGCTCGGCCGGTCCACGGACAGCGACGACGCCGACGGTACGCTGCTCGAACCGGCCGAGGCTATGCCCGCATCGCTCGACGGCATCGACCGTGACCTCATCGAACGTACGATCGCCGAGCGTCTCACCGGTCCGATCGAACAGGTGCCGAACACGTTCTCCGCGATCAAGATCAACGGCCAGCGCGCCTATGACCTCGCCCGTGACGGCAAGGACGTCGAGCTCAAGGCCCGGCCGGTCACCATCCACGCGTTCGACGTGCTCGGCATGCGTGCCGGAGTCACCGATGCGACGCGCACCGACGGACCGCTGATCGGCCCCGACGACGCCGATGACGCCGGCGTGACCGTATTCGATGACGTCGCCGGCGGCGGTACCGACGAACCGTCACGGCAGCACGGCATGGTCCCGGTGATCGACCTCGACGTGCGCGTCAGCTGCTCGGCCGGCACGTATATCCGTGCGCTGGCGCGCGACCTTGGCGTGCTGCTCGGCTGCGGCGGCTACCTGACCCGTCTGCGCCGCACGCGCGTCGGCCGGTTCGACCTCGCCTCGCCGGAGTTCTCCGGTCGCGTCGCCACCGCCCATGTCGAATCGCGCACGTTCACGAACCGTGCGGGCGAAACCGTCACCCGCAACCGCGCCGTGCTCGACCAGACCGGAGACGAGCTGCTGGCATCGCATGCGCTGACCATGGTCGAGGCCGTGAAGATGACCATGCCGACGGTGGAAATCACCGGAGAGGACGCCGCGAACCTGCGATTTGGCCGCCGCATCCCCTATGACGTCCATGGACCGACCGCCGCGTATGTGCCCGATCCGTCCGGCGACGATCGGTCCGGCGACGTGGCCGCCATCATCGAGCGTGCCAAGCGTGGTGAGGCCAAGCCCGTCGTCGTGTTCGCCGCCGGCTGATCTTCCGGCTGATCCTTCCGCGCAGACCAACGCCGACAGTCGGGAACGCGTTGGCTTGCGCGCAGGATGACATCCCTCTAGGCCGCTCTGGGCACACCAGAATGAGGTCGAGTACACTGTCATAGGAACGCAACGCCCCCGAATCATACGAATTCATACGAAGCATACGAACCGAACGCCGAACAAGAGGAACATCATGAACATCACCCGACTCACACCCGATCCGACCGGACTGGTTGACTGGCCCACCCTGAGCAACGACCGCAAGTCCGTGGTGACGGTCGGCGTGTTCGACGGCATGCATCGCGGCCATCAGGCGGTGATCGGACGTGTCGTAGAACTCGCGAAACAGTATGATGCGTTCTCCGTCGTCGTGCTGTTCGATCCGCGGCCGGGCCTCGTGCACGGCTATGCCGCCGCTCACGACGGCGCGGAACCGGGCGACGACGTGCGCGACGTGCAGGCGCTCACCGGTGTGGACGAACGCCTGCGCATGATGCGGGATCTCGGTGTCGATCAGGTGCTCGTCGTACGGTACACGCTCGCCTTCGCGGCGAAGTCGTACCGCTTCTTCCTCGGTCAGATGGTCGGCAAGCTCGGCATGCGCACGCTGGTGCTCGGCCAGGATGCGGCAATGGGCAAGGACCGCGCCGGCGACGTGAAGGCGATCGCCACGCTGTCGGCCGCCACCGGAGTGTTCGAACTCGACGTGGTGGACGATCGCGGGCCGGGCCATGTGCGCATTCCCGCCGACGCAAAGCCGCAGATGCCGTCCGAATGGGGCGAACCGGCCGATCCGTTCGCGGCGATGACCAAGGCCGAGCTGCGCGCGTGGAGCAAGAAGCATCAGGCCAGGTTGCACCGCACCTGGAGCTCCACGAACGTGCGCTACCTGCTCGGTCAGGGCCGCATCGTGGACGCGAACGAGATTCTCGGACACCGCCACGCCATCGAGGGCACGGTGGTGCACGGCGAGGAACGCGGCCGCACGATCGGATTCCCGACCGCGAACCTCGACGAGGCCACGGTGACGGGATACCTGCCGGTGGACGGCGTGTACGCGGGTTGGCTGGTCGACATGGGGCCGGCCGATAGTGCGGACGGCAACGATGATGCGCTGACTGACCGCGTCGCCTCCGATGACAAGGCTCGCATTGCCGACGGTTCCCCGTGGCGTTGGCCGGCCGCGATCTCGATCGGCACGAAGCCGACGTTCAGCGAGAAGACCGGTCTGCACGAGCGCGTGGTCGAGGCCTATGCCATCACCGGCGATTGGCTGGAACTCTATGGGCATCGCGTGCGCGTCGAATTCACCGGATTCCTGCGTCCGCAAGTCAAGTTCGATTCGGCCGACGCGCTTGTGGCCGAACTCGGCCGCAACGTCGAGGAGACCAAGCGTCTGACCGCGTGACCGGTGACGGCGCGATGGCGCGTCGTCGCGCCGAAGTCATCATGATTCCGCCCCGCTGGGATGGTCCTCAGCGGGGCGGAATGCGTGTGAGACCAAGGAACTGCCCCGCTGGGACGGAGCTTTGCGGGGCAGACCGGCGAAGTCATCATGAATGTGCCCCGCTGGGAAGCATCCCAGCGGGGCACAATGCGTATGAGATCGGGAAACAACCCCGCGCGGACCCGCGCAAAGGCAGCTCCCGGTCATTCAGTGCCGGAAATGCGCGAAGAACTCGCGCGTCTCCGGATCCTCGGACTCGTCCATCACCTGCTGTGGCGTGCCGTTCTCGGCGATCACGCCGCGACGCAGCAGCACGATACGGTCCGCGGCGTCATGCGCGAAGCTCATTTCGTGCGTGGCCATCAGAATCGTCGTGCCCTGCGATTTGAGCTCGGCGACCATGCTCAGCACCTCGCCCACCAGCATTGGGTCGAGCGCCGACGTGATCTCGTCGAGCAGCAGCAGTTCCGGATCGGTCATCAGCGCACGCGCGATCGCCACGCGCTGCTGCTGACCGCCTGACAGCTGGTCGGGATACGAGTTCGCCTTTGCGCGCATGCCGATGCGGTCGAGCAGCTCCAGCGCACGCGTCTCGGCGCGATCGCGGTTCCAGTGATGCACCTTGATCGCGGCCAGCGTGACGTTCCTGAGCACCGTCATGTGCGGGAACAGGTTGAACTGCTGGAACACGACGCCCACGCGAGCACGGATCTTGTCCTGGTTCGCCCGCGGATCGGTGATGTCGGTGTCGCCCAGCCAGATCTGGCCGTCGTCGACCTGCTCGAGCAGGTTCACGCACTTCATCAGCGTGGACTTGCCGGAGCCGGACGGGCCGAGCAGGGCCACCACCTCATGCGGCTTGATGTCGAACGAAATGCCGCGCAACACCTGAGTGGATCCGAACGACTTGCGGATGTTGTCCAGCCGCAGCACCGGCGTGGGCGTGGTCGTGACCAGCCCGTCGCCGGCGCCGCTGATGTCGGCGATCGTATGCTCGCTCATACCGTGCCTCCGCTCTGCTCACGTTTGCGCAGCCGTTCCGAATACCAGTCGTTGAGCAGGATGAACGGCACGCTCATCAGGATGAACAATAGGCTCGCCACCACGTACGGCGTGAAGTTGTACGAGCTTGCCACTTCGATCTGCGCCGCGCGCACCGCGTCCACCGCGCCCAGCACGGAGATGAGGCCGACGTCCTTCTGCATCGAGATGAAATCGTTCATCAGCGCGGGTGCGACCTTGCGCAACGCCTGCGGCACGACCACCAGCCATGTCGTCTGGCCGGCCGTCAGGCCCAGCGAACGCGCGGATGCGCGCTGCGAGGGGTGCACGTCGTTGAAGCCGGCGCGCAGCACTTCGGCAACGTATGCGCTGTAGCCCATGATCACGGCGATGGTGCCGAGCAGCGACGGGTCGATGCGCTGCTTGGTCAGCTGCAGGCCGGGGATGCCGAAGCCGATCAGATACAGGATGACGATCATCGGGATGCCGCGCATGACGGTCGTGTAGATCGCCGCCAGCGCGCGCAGCGGGAACATGACCGGGCTTTTGCTGGTGCGCACGAGCGCGATCAGCGTGGCGAAGATCGCGACGCCGATCACGGCGACGACCAGGACCTTGAGGTTGAGCCACAGGCCGTCCAGCACTTCGGGGAACGACTTGGCGAAGTATTCGGCTGAGAAGAACGTCTGCCTAACACGCGGCCAGCCCGGCGACATCTTCAGTCCGACGACGATGATGAGAGCCAGCACGATCGTGCTGACGAGACTCGTGACCACCGACTTGAGCTGCTGCCGGCGTCGGTATTCACGGCGTGAAAGTTCGACCTCGCTCACCGGCGGCGTTGCGTCGGCGGCGAGGTCTTGCTGGATGTGCGAATCGACCATGATAGCGATTCTATTGCAGTGGGCGAACCGGTTCGGCTTACTTCAGCTCGGCCAGGTCGGTGGTGTACTCGGCCAGCCACTTGTCCTGCAGCTGCTTGAGCGTACCGTCGGCGGTCAGGTCGTCCACGGCCTTGGTGACGGCCGCGGTGAGCTTGGAATCCTTCGGCAGCACGATGCCCAGGCCGTCCTTGTCCTCGGAGCCGGCGATGCGGCCGAGCACCTTCGCATCCTTGATCTGCTCGGACTGCACCATGTACACGCTTTCGACGGTGTTGGTCACCAGAGCGTCGATCTGGCCGGCCTCAAGCGCCTGCGCGAGCGAGGCGTCGTCGTTGAAGGTCTGGATGTCGTCCTTGATCTTGCTCTTGACGATCTGATACGCCTGCGTGCCGACCATCACGCCGATCACGGCGTCCTTGAGATCGGCGAGCGACTTGGCGGACGCGAACTTGCCGTCCTTCTTCACGACGACCGACTGCGTGTCCTTGTAGTAGCCGGACGAGAAGTCGACGGCCTGCTTGCGTTCGTCGGTGATGCCGAACTGCTGGATGTTGAGATCCCAGTCCTTGGCGCCCGGGGCAATGGCCGAGTCGAAGGTGGTGCGGATCCACTTCACGTCGTCCTTCTTGAAACCGAGCTTGGCGGCCACGTCGTAGGCCAGCGCGGCCTCGAAGCCCTCGCCGGATTCCGGCTTGTCGTTCATGACCCACGGCTCGTACGCCGGGTCGCCGGTCGCGATGGTGAGCGTGCCGGGGGTGACGGTCTGCTGCGTGATGTCGGAGCTGTCGGCGTTGGAGTTGGTGTTCGCGTTGTCGTTGCCGGACGTGCCGCAAGCCGCGGAGAACGCGAGCGCGATGACGCTGACGGTCGCGGCGACGGCGCGGATGATGCCGTTCTTGTTGAACATGGTTTTCCTCTCTGGATTCTTTCTGTGGTTCTTGCGAACGCGCGTTTTCGGCCGGGCCATGCCGTCGGCCGTTTTGGCGCAACGCGCCAATTCTACGGCCAGCCCGTTACCGCCGCGCGCCTCGGCCTATCGCAATCATCTATAGCGCGTTATTGGCCGCGAAGAAGCTCGTAGTGGCGGAAAACGCTCGGTGAGGTGCCCGTCACCGAGCGTTTTCCGCCACGCGATCTAAGGGGCCTGCCTATTGCAGGGTGAAGCCGTCGAACGTGAAGCCGGGGGAGACGACGCAGGAGACGAGCGCGTCGCCATGGCCGGGAACGGTGCGCTGCCATACGCCGGCAGGGACGATCGCATGGCCGGCCGGGGTCGCGGTTGCCGGGTTCGCGTTGGTCTCGACCGATGACGTTGCCGCATTGACGACGGCAGCATCGTCGGTTGATACGAAGGCCGGGTCGGTCGTCGAATCAACCGTCGCATGACCAGCGGATTTGCCGGCACCCGCGATGCCCTGTCCGAGTACGATCGACTGGATTTCGGCCGGATCGACGGCCGGCTGATCGCCGCTGCCGCCGAGTTCCAGCGTGACGGTGGACGGGCCGTGCCACAGCCAGATTTCGTCGGCGTCGACCTTGTGCCAGGCGCTGGCGTCGCCTTCCGGCAGGAGGAAGTAGATCAGCGATGCGAGCGGCCGTCCGGAGGTAGGGTCGATGGCCGGTGCCTGCCAGTCGCGCGCGTACCAGCCGCCTTCCGGATGCGCCTCAAGTCCCAGCCGTTCCACGACGGAACGCGCGTATTCGCTCATGTTTTCCAGTGCGATGCTCATGATGATTCCTTTGCTCTTCCCTCCCCTGTACTAGGGGAGGGTGTCAGCGAAGCTGACGGGTGGGGTACCGCGGTCAAGGACCGCTGCAATGCGGTATCGGCTTATGGCATATTCCACGTGCGTAAGCCGAATCAGAACGCGCCGTCGTTGTAGACGACGCGGCCGGAGATGACGGTCGCGCGGTTCGTGCCGGCGCCGTGACGCACCAGTTCCTCGAGCGTGTCCTCGATGCCGCGCGGCGTGGCCACATAGACCGGCACATCGAAGAACGCGAGATCGGCCATCGCGCCCGCGTTGATCTGGCCGATGCGGCCGGCGCCGACGTGCATGCCGAGCTCCTGCGCGCCGCCGAGCGTCATCATGCGGATCAGCCGGTGCGTCAGATCGTCGCCGGCATAGCCCTGCTCGCGGGCCAGATCGTACAGCATCGCCACGTCGTCGAGCACGTCCAGACTCGGCGAGCTCGACAGCGAATCGGTGCCGACCGCCAGCAGGTTGCCCTCCTCCAGATACTCGCGGATCGGAGCGTCGCGGCCGGTCACGGTGATCCGGTTCGATCTCGGGCACAACGCGACGCCCACGCCGCGCTGGCGCAGGATGCGGCGGTCCTCGGCGTCCGCCCACACGCCGTGCGCGATGTGCACGTCCGGGCCGAGCGAGCCAAGCTGGTCGAGGAACTGGATTGCGGACGCGCCAAGCCCCGCGTCCTTGAGCTGCTGGTAGCTCGACCAGTCCTCATCGCGCCATGCGGCCGCCGAATACGTCGACAGGGTGTCTTCCTTGCCGTGGGTGCCGGCCTCCATCGGCGTTTCCGCCAAATGGATGTGCAGTCGCATGTCGAGCTGGCGCGCAATGTCCGGCAGGTCCACGAACGGCGCGGTTTCCAACGTGTACGGCGCGTGCGGGCTGATGCCCACGCTCGGCAGGTCCTCGGCGCGCATGCGCCCCAGATGCCGCACGAGCTCGCGCACGCCCACCTTGCGCCAGTCGTCGTTATGCCAGTCCATCACCTCCCAGTAGGCCACGCCGTGCATGCCCTGCGAGGCGAGCGCGCCGGCCGCCTCCGGGTCGGTCACGATGTCGGCCGCGGCGGTGGTGCCCGCCTCGACCATCATGCGCGCGCCCTGTTCGGCCGATGCCTTCCAGTCGCCGGTTTCGCACAGCTGCTCATACACCGGGTTGAACCCGAGCTCCCAGTCGCGGAAGCTCGAATACGTGCCGCGTCCCACCTCGGCCATATTCGTGTATTGCAGATGCGTGTGGGCGTTGATCAGGCCCGGCGTGATGATGCCATGCCAGTGGTGCTCCTCGATGTGGGCGTTCGTGGCCATGTCCTGTTTGAGCGTGTCGAGCACCCAGCGTCGCGTGCCGACATGCACCACACGACTGCCGGCCACGGCGATGGCGCCGTCCATGATCACCGGTCCGGTGACGGGGATGATCAGCGGCGCGCTGTACAGCGTCACCTCATTGAGCGGGGCCGGATGCGCGGCCGCATACAACGGGTCGAAATCGTCGGTGTTGGTCATGGTTCATTTATACCGGTTGGGATGGCGATGCCGTGTCGAGGGGGCGGGCGTCAGGCGTCGGCGAAGCGGGTGAGCTGCCAGTCGTAGCCGTTGTCGGCGACCGCGTGACTGGCGGCGAAGCCGCGCGTGCGCAGCGCGACCGCGGCGATACGGCGGTCGGACGCCGTATCGAGCCGGTGCAGTCCGGGGGACAGCGTCTGTCCGGTCTCGCGCGATTCGAGCAGACGTGCGACGGCGCTCGCCTGTACGGCGAAGCTCAGGTCCATGATCTCGATCGGATTGCCGCCACCGGCCGTGTAGTTGACGCCGTCGCCCTCGGCAAGCAGCGTGAGCGTCGGACCGTCCGGCACGGCGATCGTGGTCACGTCGCGTCCGTTGTCGTGGCGGAATCCGGGAATGTCGTCCAGCGCGATCTCGTTCGCGATGCCGCCGATCACCGACAACACCGCGCCGTCGTGCATGCGGCGCATGTGCTCGACGGCGACCGTATGTCGCACGCCGGTCGCGGACACGACGATATCGGCCCGCGTGACCGCATCGTCGATATCCCGCGCGGCGAACCCGTCGAACACGGCCTTGAGCGCGGCGACCGGATCAGTATCGCAGATGACGACGTTCGCGCCGAGCGCGCGCACGCGCCGCGCGAATCCGCGCCCGACCGGACCGTAACCGATCACGGCCACGTTCGCGCCGTCAAAACACCGTGCGCCGAGCAGTTCCTGCATGGTCGTCACGCAGGTTTCGCCCGTGCCGTGCTCGTTGTCGAAGCCGGTTTTGAGCACGCTGTCATTGACCGCGATCACCGGGAACGTGAGCGCGCCCGCATCCTGCATGGCCTGGAACGCGCGCACGCCGCTGGTCGTTTCCTCGGCCACGCCGACGAACCCGTCCATCAGTTCCGGGCGTTCGGCGGCGGCCAGACGGGCGAAACTCGCGCCGTCGTCGATGATGATCTGCGGGCGGATCGTATCCAGCAACTTCAGCGCGCCGGCCTGCGTTTCCTCGGGCGTCCAGCGCGTATCGGCTTCGACGGCGATGCCCTCGCGGCGCAGCTGGTCGGCGACACGCTGATCGGTTTCCGACGGGTCCGCGAACACGCCGACCGTCGCGCCGGCCGCCTTGAGCTGACGCAGCAGCACCGCGGTCTTCGGCTCCAGTACGAGGCACACCGCAATGCGCACGCCCGCGAAATCAACGGTCTCGCGCAACTGCGCCATCAGCGTGCGCAGCACCGTCATATGGAGTTCCGCGTAGTCGATCGCGTCCTTGCCGCTCAATTCCCGCGCATCCGCCACCTCATCGGCGGGAGAGAGACCGTCATCAGCCGGATCGACGATCATGCCCCATTGGGCGGCCCGTGCGGCGAACGTATGCGTCGCACCGTCGCCGGCATCGTCAACTGCCGTCGGCAACGCGATCCGAGTGCCGGCCAGCGAACGGTTCGTCCGCTGCGAATACCACGCCGCCCACTCGGCGAAATCACGCCCGCCTTCCGCGGTCATGCCATCAGCCATGCAACCTCCCTTGCATATGGTCCTGTATCACAGGACGATCCCGTCTCATGTTGTGCCCCACAATCCGGTATCACGCAAACATCACGCAATCCAACACCGGTTCACAACCCCAACGCGGCCAACGCGTCACGCAACGAGCTCACCTCGACGATCCGAAGTCTGGGAATCGTCACCCGCTTGCGCAACGTCGGCACCACGGCCGTCGTGAACCCGAGCCGCGCCGCCTCGCGTAGCCGGTACTCCAGCCGCGGCGCCGGTCGCACCTGACCGGTCAGCGAAATCTCGCCGATCGCGCAGGTGGTGCGCGCGATCGCCTTCGACTTCGCGGCGCTCGCCAGCGCGGCCACGATCGCCAGATCGCACGCCGGCTCCTTCGCCAATCCGCCCGCGATCGTCGACACGTACAGGTCGTTCGCCAGCAGGTTCACCTTGCCATGCCGGTACAGCACGGCCGTGAGCATGGCGATGCGGTTGGAATCCACGCCGTTGACCGCGCGGCGCGGCGTCGGCAGCACCGAACTCGTCACCAGCGACTGCACCTCGATCGGCAGGCTGCGGTGGCCGTCCAGCGTGAACGTCACGCAGGTGCCTTCCACCGGCGGCTCGGGTTTGCCGTCCGCGCCGACGCCGGCCCCGGACGCCGACAAAAACAGTCCGGACGGATCGGACACCTCCTCGATGCCCTCGCCGCTCATGTCGAAGCAGCCCACCTCGTCGGTCGGCCCGAAGCGGTTCTTCACCGCGCGCAGCATGCGCAGCGCGGTCTGCGCGTCACCCTCGAACTGGCACACCACATCCACGAGATGCTCGAGCGTGCGCGGGCCGGCGATCGACCCGTCCTTGGTGACATGACCGACCAGAAACACCGGCACGTCGAGGCTTTTCGCGGTGTCGATCAGCGCGCTCGCCACCTCGCGCACCTGCGTGGAGCCGCCCGAGATGCCATCGACGTCCTGCGAGACGATGGTCTGCGCCGAATCGACGATCGCCAGCGCGGGCCGTTCCTGCTCGATCAGACCCAGCGCGGTCGCCAGATCGGTGGTGGAGGCGAGCAGCAGGTTCGGTTCCACCGCGTTGATGCGCGTGGCCCGCATGCGCACCTGCGCGAGGGACTCCTCGCCGGAGATATAGAGGACGGACTTGGCGGCATCCCGTACGCCCCGTGCGATGTTGCCGGCCGTCTCCAGCAGCAGCGTCGATTTGCCGATGCCCGGTTCGCCGGCGATCAGGACGACCGAGCCGGGAACGATGCCGCCGCCGAGCACGCGGTCGAATTCGGCGAATCCGGTGGGAACGCGCGTGACGGCGTCGGTGTCGATCTGGGTGATCGGGCGTGCGGCCGCGCTTTGCGGGACCGTGCCGGGCGTGGTGCGTGCGGTGCGTCCCGGCGCGGCGGTGCGTCCGCCGGCTCCGGAACCGCGCGCGACGCCGGCCGCGGCACGCGTTTCGTGGAATTCCTCGATGGTGCCCCATTGCCCGCATTCGGGGCAGCGGCCATACCATTTCGGGCCGCTCCAGCCGCATTCTGAACACAGGTACTGCACGGAGGTTTTCGCCATGCCTCGACGCTATCGAAGTTCGCCGACATCTCGGCCGCGCGTTCCGCCGCCGTCGGTGTTCCGAGTCATGCGGCTGTGAGAGAATCAAAGCCATGTCGAACACTCAACCTTCCTCTTCCACTTCGCCGTCGCACGGCAAGCTGATCGCCGTCGTGGTCGCCGCGGCGCTCGTGATCGTGCTGGCGCTGCTGTCCGCGTTCATCTGGCCGGGCTGGGCGCTGAACAAGGACAACGCGTCGCAGCAGACGACGGGCGGCACGTCGTCGTCCGGAAACACGTCGTCGGACGGCACCAAGGACGAGGAGCCGACCACGCCGAGCATCAAGGCCACCGCGCTGCCGGACGGCGCGAGCGAGCTGCTCAAGGCGATGCCCGATACGGTGCTCAACTACGCGCGCACCAAGGCGGAGGCGAGCACGACGTGGAGCAGCACGTCGCCGTTGGAGGAATACACGCTGACCTATTCGACCGGTGACGAGGCCAAGGACGTGACGCTGATCGTCGCGCAATGGTCGGCTTCGGATGCCGCTAAGACCCAGTACGACGCGCTGTCCGGCGCATTGACCGGCACCGAGCTCGGTTCGGGTACGGTGAAGGTGTCCGGTGAGGCGAAGGGCAGCTACACCGCCAAAACCGACGCGAACGACGACAGCAAGGCGATCGCGGTGTGGCAGAACGACACCGTCGTGTTCCAGGTCACGGGCGCGAAGGCCGCCGTCGAGCGCTTCTACCAGAAATTCCCGCTGTAAAGGACACGTGCGGACGGGGTTTGCGGAACGCCGGTTCCGTTCGTCCCCAAATACGTGTACTATTGGGCAAGTTGCAAACTTTTCGATTAGTTAGGAACGGAGGCTGAGATGGGTTCGGTCATCAAGAAGCGCCGCAAGCGGATGAGCAAGAAGAAGCACCGCAAACTGCTGCGTAAGACTCGCCACCAGCGCAAGTAGTCTTCTCGCTCACTCGGTGAGCAACACGAGAGCCCCTTACGGATTGTTCCGTGAGGGGCTCTCGGCATGTTTGGACACGAACAGCCGGCCGCAACTGAGTCCATGTCCGTGGGCGGCGACTCGGCTACGGCCGTTTCCGGGGTCGGGGACGACCATAATCGAGTGGCCGTGCGTGACAGGGACTCACTTACGGCCGTTTCCGGTGCAAAAACGGCCGTAACTGAGTCCCCTCAATGTATCCGGGACTCACTTACGGCCGTTGCCCGAAATGGTTCGGTCCGTCAGCTCACTTGTTGGAGTTGGTCAGCACGCGCGGGCCGTTCGGGTCGCCGACGATGACCTTGTCGACCATGTTGAGGAACAGGCCGTGCTCCACCACGCCGACCGTGGTGATGAGGTCCTCGGCCAGATCCTGCGGGTGATCGATGCGCTCGAGATGCAGGTCGACCACGTAGTTGTTCTCGTCGGTGCGCACCGGCTTGCCTTCGGCGTCGAGACGCAGCGTCGGCTTGTAGCCCTTGGCCTCGAACTTCTTGATGACGTGGCCGGCGCCGAACGGGATCACCTCGACCGGCAGCGGGAACTTGCCGATGGTGTCCACGACCTTGGACTCGTCCACGATCCACACGATCTTGTCGGAGTTGGTCGCCACGATCTTCTCCCACAGCAGGGCGGCGCCGCCGCCCTTGATGCCGTTGAAGTTCTTGTCGACCTCGTCCGCGCCGTCGATGGTGATGTCGATGTGGTCGACGTCGTCGATGTCGACGATCTTGATGCCGTAGCCTTCGGCCTGCTCCTGCGTACGGCGGGAAGTCGTCACGCCGGTGAACTGGAGGCCTTCCTCCTTGACGCGGCGGCCCAGCTCGTCCACGAGGAACCGCACGGTCGAGCCGGTGCCCAGACCGGCGATCATGCCATCGGTGATCAGCTTGGCGGCCTCGATGCCGGCCGCCTTCTTCAGCGCATCCTGTTGTGCCTTGTCCATAGATCTCTCCTTGTGACGGGAATCATGCCTTGCGCACGCGGCGCTCGGTCCGGCTCCTATACTATCCGATCGCACCGTGCGTCGCGCCGCCGCGTTCCGTTTCCGGTTCGAACCGGAACGGTTGCGGCGGCGTTCGCGATGTTCAGTCGCGGCGATGGCCGGGCTCAGTGCTGGCGGATGATGAACGGCGCGCTGTCGATCGTCAGGGTTCCGTCGCCGTTCACGTAGCCGTCGACCAGCACGTATCCGCTGATCATGCGCGGCTGGCCGTCGTACGTCGGACTGGACGACGGCGGGGGAGTGAAGCGCAGCGTGCCCGATACCGCAAGTCCGGACGGGGTCGACGGGGATGGCGGCTGGAGCGGTCGCGGCGGCGTGGCGACCGTGACGTTCGGGGAAGCCGGAGCGTTCGGCGTGACGGCGGTCGCGTCCGACGAAACCGTTTCGGACATCGCGTCCGAGACGACTGCGGAGACCGCGGAATCGTCTTCCGAGGCCGACCGGTCGGACCGGAACGCATCGGACCGGGAGCCGCGGCCCGTATCGGATTTGCCTGCGTTCTTCGCCACGCTGAAGTCCGGATAGTCGGGCACGCCTTCGGGTTCGGCCTGTGACTGTCCACCAAGCGGGGTCGTTGCGCCGGCCGTGCCGGTCGTGGCCTCGCCGGTGCCTTCCCCGCGGCCGAGATGATATTCCTCGGCGGAGATGCGTCCGTCCATGAGCATCCGGGCGTCCTCGGGAACGTCGGTGCCCTTCGCGTATTCGGAGGCGAGCAGCGACTCCCAGCCCTCCTTGGGCAGGTAGCCGTCGCGGACCCCGGAACGGCAGTCGCCGGCATAGGTGCGCGCCAGCTCGTCGACCTTCTCGTTGCCGGCGTTGCCCGCATGGCCCTTCACCCACACGAACTTCACCGAGCCGGCGCGCGCCGAGATCTCCGCGTCGATCGCCTTGATGAGCGCCGCGTTCTTCACGGGCTTCTTCTGGGCGTTCTTCCAGCCGTTCTTCTTCCAGCCGTGCACCCATTTGGTCGAGCAGTTGATCGCGTACTGGGAATCCGTTTCGATCACGAGCGGCTCGGATCCCGTGTGTGCTCGCAGCGCCTCCAGCACCGCGCACAATTCGCCGATCTGGTTCGTGCCGTTCGTGGCGCCGCCCGCGTCGCAGGCAGGCGTGGCGTGGTCGGCCCAGGCCCAGCCCATGGGACCGTTCGGGTTGCCCAGGGCGCTGCCGTCGGTGGAAACTGTGATGGTCACGTCGAACTCGCTTTCCGGTCAACCCGAACGGTCCCTTCGCGGGCGCCTGTGGCGCGCCCGCTCACCTCGCCTACGGACAGCCTGCTGGACTGTCCGTTTGACGGCTCGGCATTCGGGTTGCCCAGGGCGGATCCGTCGGTGGAAACTGTGATGGTCATGCGCCCCAGCCTATGCGGCGGCATGGAAACGGTGAGAAACACCGCGAAACGCCGTGGGGCGCATGCGCGTGACAAAGTCGCATTATTTTGTTAACTATATATACTGATATAGTGAGTGCCGTCAGCGTGCTCACAACGTTCCCGTCGTCACGGCGTAAAGCGGCATCGTGGCGGCCAGTCAATGGCGACCCGTCAATGATGAGGGATTTGGATTTCCGGTGCGCTTCCATACGCCGGCGAAGAAAGGGCGATCGGGCATGTGACAGAGTCGCGTTATTTTGTTAATTATATATACTTTATGGTGGTCACCGCCGGAGAGTTCACGACGTTCCCGTCGTCACGATGTAAAGCGGCATCGTGGCGGCCAGCTCAATGATGAGAGATTTCAGTTTTTCGGCGCGTTCCCACGCGCCGGCTTGGAAAGGATAATCCAGTATGCGCAGCAAGGCATTAGGCGGTCTTCTCGCGTTGGCCATGGCGGTCACCCCGGTCGCCACGGTCGGCGTGTCCACCGCCGTTGCGGCTGATGATACGGCGACGGCATCGTCCGGCTACACGCTGTATCCGAAGCCGCACTCCATCACCTATGATGACGGGCAGTATATCCTGCGTGACATCAACGTCATCTACGATGATGGCATCGACGAGGCCACCCAGAACCGCCTCGACGAAGTGGCGGCCCTCAAGAACCTCACGGTCACCGAATCCGACGGGGCCGTGGCTGGCAAGACCAACGTCTACGTCGGCATCGACGGTTCGGACGGCGCGGCCGACACCGCCATCGAAAACAAGTACGGCCCGGAGCCGGCCACGTTCGAGAAGAACGACTCGTACTTCCTCAAATCCGACAACGGCACCATCGCCGTGCTCGGCAAGGACGCCGACGCCAGCTTCTACGGCCTGACCACCCTCTACCAGGTGTTCGGCCAGCTCGACAGCCTCACCATCCGCAACTTCACCGTCACCGACTATTCCGACGTGGCGAGCCGCGGATTCATCGAAGGCTACTACGGCAATCCGTGGAGCACGCAGGACCGCATCAACCTGATGAAGTTCGGCGGCTACTACAAGATGAACGCCTACTTCTACGCGCCGAAGGATGATCCGAAGCACAACGCCCAGTGGCGCACGCCGTACACCGAGGACGAGCTCAGGAACAAGATCCAGCCGCTCGCCGAGGCCGGCAACGAGTCCAAGACGCGCTTCGTGTTCGCGCTGCACCCGTTCATGTACAACGCGTTCCGCTTCGACACCGACGAGCACTACCAGGCCGATCTGGCCACCCTGCAGGCCAAGTTCAGGCAGACCATCGACGTGGGCGTGCGCCAGATCGCCATCCTCGCCGACGACGCGGCGAACGTGGGCGGCGCCAACTACACCAGGCTGCTCGCCGACATGGTCGCATGGCTCACGGATCTCAAGTCAAGCGAATACCCGGACCTCAAGGTCACTCTGCCGTTCGTGACCCAGGAGTACATGTACTACGGCGAAACCTACTACCAGGACTTCCCCGAGGACGTGCAGATCGTCATGACCGGCGGCCGCATCTGGGGCGAGGTCTCGCAGAACTACGTCGACACCTTCTACGGCAAGGCCCAGCGCGGACCGTTCCTGTGGATCAACTGGCCGTGCACCGACAACTCCAAGAGCCACCTCATCATGGGCGGCTACGACACGTTCCTGCACCCGGGCGTCGACCCCGGGAAGATCCAGGGCATCATGCTCAACCCGATGCAGCAGTCGGAGCCGAGCAAGGTCGCCATCTTCGGCAACGCCGCGTACTCGTGGAACATCTGGCAGACCAAGGACGAGGCCGACCAGGCGTGGAGCGACTCGTTCAGCTTCGTCGATCACAACACCGCCGTGCCGTCCGCCGCGTCCGACGCGCTGCGCGAGCTGAGCAAGCACATGATCAACCAGAACATGGACTCCCGCGTCACCGCGCTGCAGGAATCAGTGGACCTCGCCCCGTCGCTGACCGAAGCCAGGACGAAGATGACCGCCGGCACCATCACCGCCGACGATCTCACCGGCATCAAGGCCGCGTTCGTCGAACTGCAGAAGGCCGCCAAGACGTACCGTGCCAAGGGCAACGCGCAACTCATCGGGGAAACCGGGGACTACTCGGGCAAGGACGCCAACGAGCAGCTCGGCCCGTGGCTCGACTCCTGGGACGACACCACCAAGGCGGCGCTCGCCTACATCGCGGGCATCGAAGCCTCCCTCAAGGGCGATTCCTCGGCCATGCTCAAGCATTACTCCGCCGCCCAGGCCGCCTACGCCGCGTCCAGGAGCCACGGCTTCTACTACGTGAGCGAGACCCAGTACGCCGAGGTGGGCGTGCAGCACATCGTGCCGTTCATCAAGGCCATGGACTCCTACCTGTCCGCCAAGGTGCAGCAGGACGCCGACCCGAGCGTGGTGACGAAGACGTACATCTCCGACGTGTTCACCAACCCGACCTCGGGCTCCGTGAACGACATCTTCGACGGTGACGACTCGACCATCGCCGAGTTCCAGACGCCGAGCAACCTGTACGAAGGCAACTACGTCGGCGTGCGGTTCAGCAAGCCGACCACCGTCGACTCCGTGCGCTTCGCGTTCGGTCCGGCGGCCAAGAACCACTTCTACCACTCGAAGATCCAGTACTCGACCGACGAGAACAAGACGTGGCAGGACCTGCCGGACGGCGAGACTTACGAGCGTCCGAACGGCAACAGCAAGCCGATCGAAGCGACCGGCCTGAACCTGACCGGCGTGACCGGCGTGCGCCTCATCGCCACCGCCGACAACGAGCAGGACCTGTGGCTCGACCTCGCCGGCATCGATATCAACACGGCATCCGACTCCGGCGACGCGACGGACGATCCGTACACGGCGACCGACGTCGAATTCGAGAACCTCGTCATCACCTACGGCTCCAACAAGAGCGCGATCATCGACAACAACGCCGGCACCATCGCGTATCTGAAGGACGCCGGCGACGATAAGATCGCGGCCGATGCCGCCGTCATCATCGATCTGGGCGAGTCCAGGAGCATCGGCAAGGTCGTGCTCACCGGCGACTCCGGTTCCGCCACCGATCGTCCCGACTCGGGCGTCATCGAGGTGAGCGACGACAAGACCGATTGGACGAAGTTCGGAGACCTCGGTTCTCAGAACGTGTCCACCGTGACCGGCAAGGCCTCCGGACGCTATGTGCGCATCAGGAACGGCGCGGACAAGAGCGTGTGGTGGCGTATCGCCGACGTCGCTGTCTACCCGGCGGCCGAGACCCAGACCGGTCCGTACGCCGTGGCCGGCGCGACCCTCACGAACATGGTCGTCGCCAGCGGCAAGACCGAAACGGCATACAACGGCAACGCCTCCGACGTCGTCATGTTCAAGAAGGGCGGAACCGGCGCGGACCGTGACACCACCGCGGCGGGCGCGTCCATCACGCTCGATCTCGGCGAATCCAAGTCGGTCGGCTCGGTGACCATCAACCACGGCGACGGCCAGGCTCCGGCCGACCGCATCGTCGCGGGCGTGGTCGAGACCAGCACCGACGACGCCACGTGGACCAAGCTCGGCGACATCCAGGACGCCACCGACCTCACCGTGACCGGCACCGCGCGTGACGCCCGTTACGTGCGCATCCGTAACACGGAATCGATCGCGAAGTGGTGGCGCGTGCGCGAGATCACCGTGAACCCGCCGGCCGCCGTCGACGCGACGAAGTACGTGTACACGAACGTCGTGAACTCCGCGTTCACCGCGACGAAGGACGACGACAAGGCCGAACTGTCCGCGGGCACCGTCTCGCTCGCCAAGGGCGAGTACGTGGGCCTCGACCTCGGCGCCATCACGAAGCTGAAGGCCGCCAACCTCGCCGTGGGCGACGCCGCGGGCCTCGCGCTGCAGTCCTCCGACAACGGCCTCGTGTGGTCCGGCATCGCCACCGGCGACCTCGCCGAGGGCACGACCGCGCGCTACATCCGCGTCGTCAACACGGCCGACGCCGCCGCGACCGCGACCATCACCGCGTTCGACGTGACGCTCGACACCATCGGCGCGTACGGCACGATGATCAACTCGGACATCCCGATCAACACGAGCTGGGGCACGGACACCCGTAACACCCTGAACGCGTTCGACGGCGACATGAGCACGGTCATCAAGTTCGCCGGCCAGCCCTCCAAGGGCAGCGTCGCCGACTTCGACCTCGGCCAGCCGATCGACGTCACGTCGCTGCGCATCTACACGTCCGACAGCCAGTACGACTACATCCGCGATTCCGTGATCCAGATGTCGGCCGACGGCACGACGTGGGTCGATGCGTTCACCATCGGCGACGGCATCGCCGACACCGACGTGGCCTCCTCGTTCGGCGACATCAACGATCCGGACAAGCGGATCGACTCGCAGTATCCGAACGTGCTGTACTACGGCAAGGACGACATCGCCGACGGCAAGGGCATGCGCTACCTGCGCATCAAGGCCACCGCGGACTATCCGGTGCGCGCCCTCGCGTTCAACGAGTTCGTGGTGAACCGCGGCGCGTACGTCTCCACCGAGTCGAACGCGGCGTTCTCCGCCACCGTCACCGAGGAGCGCGGCCACACGCCGAGCGCCATGATCGACGGTGATCTGACCACCACGTACAAGCCGGGCGCCGCAGACGGCTCGCTCACGTACAAGATCTCCGACCCGGCGAACGTCAGGTCCTTCCGCTTCGTGCAGGCGGGCGACGCCAGCGACGCGA
Organism: Bifidobacterium aerophilum; assembly: GCF_010667685.1. Lineage (GTDB taxonomy): Bacteria > Actinomycetota > Actinomycetes > Actinomycetales > Bifidobacteriaceae > Bifidobacterium > Bifidobacterium aerophilum. The sequence continues at coordinate 28,134 of NZ_WHZW01000012.1, forward strand.
CCGTGACCGGCCACGTCTACGACGCCGCCACCGGCGACACGCAGAACGTGACGTTCGGTACGCTCGCTCAGGCGATCAGCGCCTTCAACGTGCCCGACGGCAGGCAGCTCATCGACGTGACGGTCGCCTGGGCCGACAGGATCCCCGAGATCTCCGAGTTCATCGCCGTCGCGTCCGCCGACGCCGCGGCCGACGTGACCGCCGCGAAGGCGGCCCTCAAGGCCGAGCTCGACAAGACCGTCGACACCGCCACGTGGACCGCCGACTCCAAGAGCGCATACGATGCCGCCAAGGCCGCCGCACGGAAGGTGTACGACAGTCCGCAGGCCGCGGCCTCGTCCATCGACTCCGCCAGGCAGGCGCTCGCCGGCGCCGTCGCCGACGCGCAAACCAAGGCCGATGCCGATGCCGTTGCCGTGCTGCGCAAGCTCGTGGACGAGGCGCTGAACAACGACGGCCACTACTACACGGCCGTCACGTTCGCCGCCTACTCCGACGCGCTCGATGAGGTCAAGGAGGCGCTCAAGAGCGCCGACAACCTCTCCGCGACCGACGCCGCGGCCCTGAAGAAGGCCGTGGACGACGCCGTCGCCGCGCTGAAGCACTCCGACTACCAGCGTGAGCTCGCCGTCATCGCCGTCGAGGACTTCGCCACGATCTCCGCCGACGACTACACCACCGACTCCTACGACGCCCTCAAGGACGCGAAGGATGCGGTTCAGGCGCTCATCGACGCCGACGGCACCGAGCCGTCCGCGTTCGCCGGCAAGGTCGACGCGTACCGGACCGCCAAGGCTGCGCTCGTCAACGTGGTGGAGCTCAAGGCGCAGATCGCGCACGAATCAGACTACGCTCAGGCCGACTATACGGCCGACACGTGGAAGGCGTACGCCGACGCGCTGAAGGCCGCCAAGGCCGCGCTCGTCAACGGCACGACCGAGTCCGTCGCCGCCGCGCTCGCTGCGCTGAAGGCCGCCGAGAACGGTCTTGAACGTTCGACGCCGGCGCCCGACACCACGGAGCTCGACCAGACCATCGCCGACATGGAACGGATCTCCAACGACGACGGCGAATACACGACCGACAGCTTCGAGGCGCTCACCGACGCGATCGCGAAGGCCAAGAGCGACAAGGCCGAGGAGGACGCCGATCTCAACGCGGCGAACATCAAGGCCATGAAGGACGCGAAGGCCGCTCTGGTCTCCGTCGTCGCGCTGCGCGCCAAGGTCGCCGAGGCCGGCAAGATCGACGCCGACGCGTACACCGTCGCCAGCTACGCCAGGATCGCCGCTCTGATCGCCGCCGCCGATGCCGATGGCGTCAAGGGTCTCGACGCCCTGTACGCCTCCGGCACGGCCGAGGAGGTCGCCGACCGCGTGGCCGCGATCGACGCCGCGGTGAAGGTGCTCGCTCCGGCTGCGAAGGCCGCCGACATCAAGGCCTATGTGGATGGCATCAAGGTTGTCGCCCAGGGTGACTACACCGACGCTAGCTACCAGGCCTATGTGGACGCCTACGACGCGCTCAAGGCGCTGGCCGCCAAGGGCGAGCGCGAAGTCGGCCTCGACGAGTTTGCCGCCGCCAAGGACTCCTTCGAGAAGGCCGAGGCCGCGCTGGAACTCAAGCCGGTGTCCGACGAGGTGGCCAAGCGCGAACAGGACCTGCTGGCCAAGATCCCGTCCGATCTGAGCGGCTACACCTCCGAGTCGGCCAAGAAGGTCACCGATCTGGTCGCCAAGATCAAGGCCGGCCAGTGGAACGCCGCGAACCAGAACGAGCTCGTCACGCTGCTCGACCAGCTTGAGGCCGCCGTCAAGGGGCTGACGCCGGTCGATGACGGCAAGGGCTCCGACTCCGGCAAGGACAATGGCGGCAAGGACAAGGGCGCCATCTCCGACACCGGCGCCAACGTGCGGACCGTGGCGATCATCGCCGCGATCGCGCTGTCGCTCGGCCTGATCGGCTTCGCCGCGGCTCGCCGTCGTCGCGCCTGAGACGGTCGAACCTACCGAACGCAAGAGGGCGGGTTCCCATCTTCCGAATGGGAACCCGCCCTCTTTGCATCTACGGAAAACAACCGGCCGTACTCGTAACAGCGGTTCGGGGTACGGTCGTCCGGCTTACTCGCCCAGCGCCTTGTCGACGACCTGCTCGGCCTCGGCAAGCACCTTGTCGAGCGCCTCGGGGGACTCGAACGACTCCGCGTACACCTTGTAGATGTTCTCGGTGCCGGACGGGCGGGCGGCGAACCAGTTGTCCTTGGTGGTGACCTTCAGGCCGCCGATCTTGGCGTGGTTGCCCGGCGCCTCGGTCATCTTGGCGGTGATGTCCTCGCCGGCCAGCTGCGTGGCGGTCACGTCGTCGCCGGTCAGGGAGGCGAACTTGGCCTTCTGCTCAAGCGTGGTCGGCGTGTCGACGCGCTTGTACCAGGACTCGCCGAAGCGGGCGACCTGCTCCTTGTGGAGCTCGGCCGGGTTCTTGCCGGTCTTGGCGGTGATCTCGGCGGCCAGCAGGTCGGGGATCAGGCCGTCCTTGTCGGTGGTCCACACGCGGCCGTCCTTGCGCAGGAAGCTCATGCCGGAGCTCTCCTCGCCACCGAACGCGACCTCGCCGCTGAACAGCGGGTCGACGAACCACTTGAAGCCGACCGGCACTTCGATGACCTTCGCGTTGATCGACGCGGCCACGCGGTCGATCAGGGACGAGCTCACGAGCGTCTTGCCGACGGCCGCGCCGGCCGGCCAATCCGGACGGTTGCCGCCGAACAGGTACTCGACGCACACGGCGATGTAATGGTTCGGGTTCATGACGCCCCAGTTCGGGCAGACGATGCCGTGGCGGTCGGCGTCTGGATCGGTGCCGCCGACGAGGTCGTACTTGTCCCAGGCGCCGCCGTTGAGCTCGTCGACGAGGCCCTTCATCGCGTACGGGGAGGACGGATCCATGCGGATCTTGCCGTCGTGGTCGATGGTCATGAAACGCCAGGTTGGGTCGACTTCGGGGCGCACGACGCCGATGTTCAGGCCGTACTTCTCGTTGATGAGCGGCCAGTAGTTGACGGACGCGCCGCCGAGCGGGTCGATGCCCAGACGCACGCCGGAGTTGCGGATCACGTCGAAGTCGATCACGTTGCCGAGGTCGGCGACGTAGTGCTCGCGGAAGTCGAAGCCCTCGACGTACTCGGACTTGACGGCCTCCTCGTACGGCACGCGCTTGATGTTCTTGTAGTCGCCGAGCAGCTCGTTGGCGCGCGCGGCGATCGCATTGGTGACGTCGGCCGGGGCCGGGCCGCCGGTGACCGGGTCGTACTTGAAGCCGCCGTCGGTGGGCGGGTTGTGCGACGGGGTGACGACGATGCCGTCGGCGAGGCCGTCGCCGGTGAAGCGCTGCGTGCCGTCGGCCGCGCGGTTGTGCGTCAGGATCGCCTGCGAGACGACCGGGGTCGGCACGAAGTCGTCGCGAGAGTCGATGCGCACGTGCACGCCGTTGGCGACGAGCACCTCGATGGCGGTCTTCTTGGCCGGGCCGGACAGCGCGTGGGTGTCGGAGCCGAGGTACAGCGGGCCGTTGACGCCGGCCTTCTTGCGGTATTCGGCGATGGCCTGGGTGATGGCTACGATGTGGGCCTCGTTGAACGAGGTCTTCAGGGACGATCCGCGGTGGCCGGAGGTGCCGAAGATGACACGCTGCTCGGGAACGGACGGGTCGGGGACGAGGTCATAGTACTTGCCGATAACCTCATCGACGTTGATCAGATCAGCTGGGGTGGCGGGCATGCCCGCATTGTTTGCTACCATAAGTCCTATTGTGCCACGGTTTGTTCCGGTCATCGTTGACCGTTGTGTTAATTTTTGTCATATTTTGTGCGATGGTGTGTCGTTGGTGTCGGAAGATGGCTGTCGAGCGCACCCGCATATGCGTTTTTGATGACGGATTTCAATCAAGCGTCAAGACACACCGAGGATTGCGTTTTTATCGACGTCAGATATATATTGACTCATGAACTTCTACTTTTGCAGGGTTGCAAGTCACCATAGACGCAAGACCTGAGACGTTGCCATGCGCATAGCCATATGCGCGGACGATGTCTCGGGTCTTTTTTGTTGTCGGGTAGCTCTGCGAGGGCGGAGAGCATACCGGAGAAAAACAACATATCCAAGGAAGGAAAGAAGATGGCCGATTCCACTGCTTCGCAGATCATCGAAGCCATTGGCGGCTCGGGCAACGTCAAAAGCCTGACCCACTGCGCGACGCGTCTGCGTTTCGAGCTCGTCGATGCGGGCAAGGTTGACCAGCATCGCCTCGAGACCATGAAGGGCGTGCTCGGCGCGGTCCCGCAGTCCGGCGACCGCTACCAGGTCGTCATCGGCGGCGCCGTCGCCTCCATGTACGAGGAGATCATGCACCTGCCCGAGATGGCGAACGTCGGCACCGCGAAGAAGATGACCGACGCCGAGGTCAAGGCCGCCGAACGCGCGAAGGCGCGCGGCAAGGTCGCCTGGCTCGACTCGTTCTTCGAGTACCTGGCCGACTCGTTCCGCCCGATCCTGGGCGTCCTGCTCGGCGCGTCCATCATCATCGCGCTCGTCAACCTGTTCATCTCGCTCGGCGTCATCGCCGGCGACGAGGACAACACCTCCCTGATGTTCATCAAGGCGATCTGGAAGGGCGTGTTCTACTTCCTGCCGATCATGGTCGCCTACAACGCCTCCAAGAAGCTGAAGGTCGACCCGTGGCTCGGCGGCTCCATCATGGCCATGCTCATGACCCCGCAGTTTGCCGCGCTGTCCGACACCAAGACGTGGGGCGACGCCGTCCAGTGCGTCGAGAACACCACGCTGGGCACCACCGACTGCACCGCCACCGTGTTCGGCCTGCCGATGCAGCTGTCCGACTACTCCGGCAACGTGTTCGTGCCGCTCATGATGGCGGCCGTGCTCGCGCTCGTCTACCACGGTCTCAAGAAGATCATCCCCGACAGCGTCCAGCTCGTGTTCGTGCCGTTCTTCTCCATGATCATCGTCGGCGTCCTCACCGCCTTCATCATCGGCCCGCTGGGCGTGTGGGTCGGCAACGGCCTCGGCGTCGTCCTCGCTTGGATGAACGGCCACGCTCCGTTCGTCTTCGCCATCGCGATCCCGCTGCTCTACCCGTTCCTCGTGCCGCTGGGCCTGCACTGGCCGCTCAACGCCCTCATGCTCATGAACATCCAGTCCCTCGGCTACGACTTCATCCAGGGCCCGATGGGCGTGTGGAACTTCGCCTGCTTCGGCGCGACCGCCGGCGTGCTGTTCCTCTCCATCCGTGACCACGACAAGGAAATGCGCCAGACCTCCATCGGCGCCCTCGCCGCCGGCCTGCTTGGTGGCGTCTCCGAGCCGTCCCTCTACGGCATCCACCTGCGTTACAAGCTGGTCTACAAGCGCATGCTCATCGGCTGCGGCACCGGCGGTGTCGTGATCGCCGTCCTCGGCTGGCTGTTCCCGTCCGTCGTCGCCTCCGGCGATACCGTGCGTGGCGTGACCACTACCGCCTTCGCCTTCACCTCGCTGCTCACCATCCCGGTGTTCAACCAGATGTGGGTGTACGGCATCTCCATCGCCGTCGCGTTCGCCGTCTCCATGTTCCTGATCGTCACCCTCGACTACCGCACCCCGGAGCAGAAGGCCGAAGTGCTGGCCCGCGTCGCCCAGGAAGAGGAGGATCGCAAGCTCGAGGCTCAGGCCGCCGCCGCTCCGGCTCCGGCCGCTGAAGCCGCTCCGGCCCCGGCCGCTGCTGCCGCCGAAGCCCCGGCCGAACCGGCCGAGCCGACCAAGGAAGTCGTCTCCCCGTGTGCCGGCCACGTCATCACCCTCGAGGAGACCGGCGACGCGGTGTTCGCGTCCAAGGCCCTCGGCGAAGGCGTCGCGGTCGTGCCGACCGAATCGCAGATCAAGGCCCCGGTTTCGGGTACACTGAAGACTGTGGCCAAGACCGGCCATGCGTACGGCATCAAGACCGATGACGGCGTCGAGGTCCTGGTCCACATCGGTATTGACACCGTGCAGATGAACGGCGACGGCTTCACCGTGGCCGTCTCCAAGGGTCAGCGCGTGAACGCTGGCGACCTGCTGGCCACCGTCGATTTCGACAAGGTCAAGGCCGCCGGTTACTCCACCGCCACCATCATCGCCGTGACCAATACCAAGAAGATGGCTTCGGTCACCCCGCTCGCGGGCAAGGATGTCACGACTGGCGATCCGGTGATCGAGGTCGAACACTGACGTCGAGCGATGGGGTGCCATGGAGATACTTCGGGTATTCAACAACAACGTCGTCCTCGCGAAGGATGACGATGGGGGAGAAGTGATCCTTACCGGCCGTGGCCTGGGATTCCAGGCCCGGCCGGGGCACCCTGTCGATACCGCCAAAGTCGTCCGCAAGTTCGTTCCGGCCGACGGCCGCGACCCCGACCACCTTGCGCAGATGCTGTCGGACATTCCGCCCGAGATCATCCGCATCGTGGTCGACGCCATGCGCGAGGCCGGACTCAGCGAACAGGACATCGCCAGCACGACGCTGGTCATGGCACTGGCCGATCACGTGGCCGGTGCCATTTCGCGCGTCACGCAAGGTATCAAGGTCGTCTATCCGTTGCTCGGCGAAGTGCGCAACCTCTATCCGCAGGAATACGCGCGCGGCTGTGCGCTGCTGACCGCGATCAACAAGCGGCTCGGATCGATGCAGCTGCCCGAAGGCGAGGAGACGGCGCTCGCGCTGCACCTCGTCAACGCCGGGTTCCTGACCGGCGACCTGTCCTATACATATACGATGACCGGCGTGATCCAGCAGATGCTCGACATCATCGCGCAGACCTACGGCATCACGCTCGATCAGGGATCGGTCAGCGTTGGACGGTTCATCACCCACCTGCGCTACCTGTTCGTCCGCATCCACCAGCACAAGCAGCTGGACAGCGAACCCGAGCCGATCGTCAACGCGATCCGCGAATCCTATCCGGAAGCGCTGCACTGCGCGATGACGATCGCCTCAGTGCTGGAACTGCGACTCGGCGCCGACATCAGCGACGACGAGATCGCCTACCTGACGCTGCACGTCGCACGCGTCACCAACCAGCTGAAACGTTAGACTTCCCCGGCTGTGCCTCCGGCAATCGTCGACGGCACGGCCGGGAACGAATATCTGTCAACATAACCAAACAAGTGAAAGGAAACCATCATGATCACCCGTACCGCAGTCATCGGAGCCTCCGTCGGTCTTCATGCCCGTCCGGCCGCCCTGTTCGCGCAGGCCGTCGACGACAAGGGCATCGACGTCACTCTGTCCTTCGACGGCGAAGAGGCGGATGCCGCCAGCGCCCTCGAGATCATGACCCTCGGCGTCAAGGGCGGCGACACCGTCACCCTGACCTGCGAGGAGGATGGCCCGGAAGCTGAAGCCGCGATGGACGAGCTCGCCGAGATGCTGACCCGCGATCTCGACGCCGAGTGAGTCGTCCGATCCGATAGGCTGACATTCCAGACTTTCCATACATAGGAGCACCGCATATGGCAAGTGAACACAAGATTCTGCATGGTATCGGCGTGTGCGCCGGCACGGCATCCGGCCCGCTGGCCCTCGTGCGCGAGGCGCCGGGCGTGGACGAGCACGAGCCCGCCTGCACCGATCCGGCCGCCGATACCGAGCGCGTCAAGGCCGCGATGGAAGCGGTCGTGGCCAGCCTCAAGGCCCGCGCCGAGAAGACCACGTCCGACAAGTCCCGCGCCGTGCTGGAGGCAACCGCCCAGCTCGCCGGCGACCGCGGTCTGGCCAAGGCCATCACCAAGCGCCTCAAGGCCGGCGACGGCGTGACCCACGCCGTGTACAACGCGGTCGAAGGCTATGCCGAAATGCTCAAGAAGCTCGGCGGCTACATGGCCGAGCGCGTCACCGATCTGCACGACGTGCGCAACCGCACGATCTGCGAATTGCGCGGCCTGCCCGCGCCGGGCGTGCCGGACATCACCACTCCGGTCGTGCTCGTCGCCCGTGACCTTGCCCCGGCCGAAACCGCCACGCTGAATCCGGAGACCGTGCTCGGCGTCATCACCGAGGAAGGCGGCCCGACCAGCCATACCGCCATCCTCGCCGCCCAGCTCGGCATTCCGGCGGCCGTCAAGGTCTCCGGCGTGCTTGAATCCGTGGCCGAAGGCGACACCATCGCCCTCGACGGCGGCGTCGGCGAGATCATCGTCTCCCCGACCGAGGAAGAAGCCGGCCAGCTGGCCGAACGCTCCCGTCGCCGTGCCGCGGCCCTCGCCGGTTCCAGCGGCGAAGGCAGCACCCGCGACGGCTTCAAGGTCAAGCTGCTCGCCAACATCGGTACGGTGGCCGATGCCGAAGCCGCAGCGAAGTTCGACCTCGAAGGCTCCGGCCTGTTCCGCACCGAGTTCCTGTTCCTCGGCCGCGAAACCGCTCCGACCCTCGAAGAGCAGACCGACACCTACACCAAGGTGCTCCAGGCGTTCGGCGACCGCCGCGTCGTCGTGCGTACGCTCGACGCCGGCGCCGACAAGCCGCTCGCCTTCGCCAACCTCGGCGAGGAGGAGAACCCAGCCCTCGGCGTGCGTGGTCTGCGTCTGAGCCAGCGCCGCGAAGACCTGCTCGACACCCAGCTGCAGGCGCTCGCCAACGCCTACGAGGCCACCCACGGCGATCTGTGGGTCATGGCCCCGATGGTCGCCACCGTGGAGGAAGCCGAATGGTTCGCCAACAAGGTGCGCGCGCTCGGCCTGCCGAAGGTCGGCGTGATGATCGAGGTGCCCGCCGCCGCGATCCGCTCCGCGCAGGTGCTGTCCGTCGTGGACTTCGCCTCGCTCGGCACCAACGACCTCGCGCAGTACACGATGGCCGCCGACCGACTCAAGGGTGAACTGGCCAACCTGCTCACCCCGTGGCAGCCGGCCGTGCTCAACATGATCAAGGCCGCGTGCGACGGTGGCAAGGCCACCGGCAAGTACGTGGGCGTGTGCGGCGAGGCCGGCGGCGATCCGCTGCTGGCGCTCGTGCTCGCCGGCCTTGGCGTGCAGTCGCTGTCGATGGCCCCGAAGAAGGTCAACGCCGTGCGTGCCGCCCTGCGTCTGCACGACATGTCGACCTGCCAGCAGATGGCCGCCTACGCGGTCGACGCGCGTACCGCCGCCGACGCCCGCGCCGCGGTGATCGCCCTGGCCGACCCGATGCTGCTCGATCTGCTCTGATCGAGTGAGTCTCGTCTGATCCGGTAGGTTGTTCGCCTATCTTGTACCTGCCGGATCGTCTTCCTTTATGCGTGTGCCCTCGCCTCCGAATCCGGAAGCGGGGGCACACGCATATCCGGGATATTGGCGGGACGGGCGGGATCGCGCTTTGTGATGCTGTGTTTATTTGCGACACTTACGTGCCGCGTACCCCAACCCGCCCGGCCTGCGCCGGGCACCCTCCCCTAAGAGGGGAGGGAAAGGGGCAAACCCTCAGAGGAGTCTATTCGGCTGATCGTCGCGGCGGCGACACGTTTCCCTCCCCTCTTAGGGGAGGGTGTCAGCGAAGCTGACGGGTGGGGGTACCGCGGCGAAGCCGCCAATAACGCAGTATCGCGCGAAAGCGCGATACCATCGTCAGCCGCTGACAGCTGACGACTAGTCCCTGATCGACGGAATGATGCCGGTCGCGGAGAAGTCCGGGTCGACCTCCGGCACGCGCACGCACAGCGCCCTGCGCTCCACGTCGAAGCGCAGATGCTGCGTGGGCGGCAGCATGTCGCCGTCGACCTGCGCCGGCACCGGCTTCTCCAGCGTGATCTCGGCGCTGACGCCTTGGATGTTGTCGATCGACGAGCTGACCGACAATGGGCTGGAACCGGACTTGCCGGTGATCGTCTGATGCACCACGTCGCCGAACAGGTTCGCCCATCCGATGATGCCGCCCGACGTGTCGATGATCTCGAAATCAAGGATGCCGTCGTCGTACAGCGCGTCCGGCATCAGTGAGAACATCGGGATCTGACCGCAGTTGCCGGCCATGAACGTGCGGAACTGCAGCCCGCGGATCGTGTGCGAGCTACCGTCGGCGCTGCGGATCGTCACCGCGCCGCGGAACTTCGGGATGAACAGGTTCTTCACGCCCGACACGAAATACGCCAGCCAGCTGATGTTTTTCTTGAGTTCGGGATCGGTGTCGTCGATCATCACCGCGTCGAAGCCGATGCCGGCGACGATCAGGAACGCATGCCCGTGATCGGTGTTCGGGTCGTCAAGCAATGTAAGCCGTCCCACGTCGACGTGCCGCGAGCCGTGCGAGGTCGCCACCGACAGCGCCGCGTCGATATCGTCCACCGGAATGCCCATATTGCGGGCGAACAGGTTGCCCGTGCCGATCGGGATGATGCCCATCGCGTGACCGGTGCCCGCGACCGCGCTCGCCACCGTGCGCACCGTGCCGTCGCCGCCGACCGCGACCACCACGTCCGCGCCGTGGGCCAGCGCCTCCTTCGCGCACGCACGGCCGTCCTTGTCAAGCTGCGTTTCGATGAACTCGACTTCCTTCAGCCCCTTCTCCTTGCAGAACTGCTTGATGTGCCGCTTGCGTTCCTTCGCCTGCGGTTTCGACGGGTTGACGATGAACGCGTAATGCACCTGGTCGTCGTCGCGCTGGTCGATGCGCTCGGCGAGCCGACGTTTGCGGTAGGCGCGGACCGCGAACAGCGCGGCCGCGGCGATGGCGGCGATGCCGAGAAGGACTGCGATGATGATGACGACTGTAGGCATGGTTTCCATTGTGGCGTCCCGGGCGGAACAATCCGGCCGCAACACGGCGAAAATCGACGATTCCTGCACGATCGCCATAGTGCGGTCGGAGCATGCCTCTGCGACGGGGGGCGTGTCCGGTCGGCATGACGCCCGATACACTGGAATGTATTGTCCCGAGACATGCGTCAACTATCCTTCGCGAAGCGGGTGGAGGGGATTGCGGCGGCGCGGGCGAAAGTCGAGCGGGTGCTTGCCTTGGACGATGAGCTCTTCGCGTTCCTCCGGTCCCGCGCCTTCCGCGGTTCCCTATAGTCGATCGTCGCAGATGATTTCCTTCATGCAATGCGTCGCCGGCTGGATATTTGAGCTGCAACGCGCTGTTCTATTTGTTATATTTGTTCTATTTCGATGAGCTTGTATGGCTTGTTATCGTTGCGATATCAACGATAACAAGCCATACAAGCTGAGTTGATGGGTTTGTTCTATAGATTTTCTATTTGTTCTATAAGCGGTATAGTGGGGATATGTCGAGCAACCGGCGCTGCGAAGGGGGCATCATGGCGTTTCCCGCGAATCCGTTCAAACCCACGGCCGGCGTCATGCCGCCGGTGCTGATCGGCCGAGAATCCATCGGATTGGATTTTTCCGAAGGGCTGGATGATGGGCCAGGTGCGCCTGACCGGTTGATGTTGGTCACAGGGCCGCGAGGCAGCGGCAAAACCGTGATGCTTACGGAGCTGGGGCTGATCGCCGCCCGTCGACATTGGATGGTGGTCGACGAAACGGCGTCCGAAGGCTTGACGGAGCGACTCATCGCACGTATCGCCCCGGAATCGAGTCGCATCGCCGGAGTAAGCATCAAGCCATCGTTGATGGGTGCCAGCTTGGGAGAGGTGAATATCGCGCCGGCGTTGCGCCCTTCCACGCTGCGCGATGCCATGACTGCGCGTCTTCGTTCCTTGGGCAAGGGCAAGGGGCTGCTCATCACCGTCGACGAAACCCAGGATGCATCCATGGAGGACATGACCGCCATCGCGACCGCCGCCCAGCATATGCTGCGAGACAACGCCGAGGTGGCATTCGTATTCGCCGGATTGCCCTCCCTCGTATCCGATCTGCTCAATGCCAAGGTGCTGACCTTCCTGCGTCGTGCCTCGATCAAAGAACTTGGCGACGTACCGATGAACGAAGTGCGGGATGCATTCGCCTCCACGATTCGCGGCGCCGGACTGTCGATCACGGACGAAGCATTGGATCTTGCCGCGCAAAGCACAGGCGGATATCCGTACATGATCCAGCTGGTCGGATACAACATGTGGCGCATGGCACGACGCCGCGCCGACGGGTTGGGACTCTCCATCTCATTGGATGACGTACAGGCCGGTGTGGAACAGGCGCGGGCGAAACTGGGGGAGGGCGTGTGCGCTCCCGTGATCAAGCAGCTCTCCGACCGGGCTCTCGATTACGTGATGGCCATGGCACGGGATGACGGGCCATCATCGACTTCGGACATAGCCGCGCGTATGGGCGAAAGCATGGACTACGCCAACATCTACCGGCAACGGCTGATCGAAGACCATATCATCACGTCTCCGGCACGAGGACTTGTCGATTTCGCCATACCGTTTCTGCGCGAGTATCTGAGGGCCTCGCATCGTTCGGATTAGCGGCCGCATTTCCGACATGACGCATGCAATGTCGGCCGCACACGACGACCATCCGAACATCAGCGAACAAGCGGCGCCCGCCACCGTGCGCGAACTGTTCCACATCATCATCTGGACCGGGTACCATCTGACCGTCGCCTACGATAAAGTACCTGTCTGCGCGAGAAAGCCACCGCTTTCCTGCGCAGCCTGGACAATAACATTGTGCGCACTCGCGTGTCGGCTTACGGCGGTAGGCTTGGGCCTATGCTTGATATTCAATTCATCCGTGAACATGCCGACGTGGTCAAGGAATCGCAGCGCAAGCGCGGCGAATCCGTCGAACTCGTCGATGAGGTGCTCCAGTCCGACGAGACGCGTCGTGCCGCCCTCAAGGAATTCGAGGCCGCCCGCGCCCAGCAGAAGGAGATCGGCAAGAAGGTCGCCGCCGCGCCGGCCGACGAGAAGGCCGCGCTGATCGCGCAGACCAAGGAACTCGCCGCCAAGGTCGCCGAGTACAAGGCCACCGCGGATTCCGCCGCCGAGGAATACACCACCGCCATGTGGAAGCTGTCCAACATCGTCGAGCCGGAAGCTCCGGAAGGCGGCGAGGACGACTACGTGGTCGTCAAGAAGGTCGGCCAGATCCGCGACTTCGCGGCCGAAGGCTTCGAACCGAAGGATCACCTGACCCTCGGCACCGAGGTCGCCGGCATCGACATGCGCCGCGGCGTCAAGGTCGGTGGCTCCCGCTTCTACTTCCTGCGCGGCGCGGTCGCCCGCATGCAGATCGCCATGCTCACCATGGCCGTCGACCAGGCCGAGCAGCACGGCTTCGTACTCGCCATCACCCCGACGCTCGTGCGCCCCGAGGTCATGCGCGGCACCGGCTTCCTCAACTCCCACGCCGACGAGATCTACCGCCTGCGCGAGCCCGACGACCAGTACCTCGTCGGCACGTCCGAAGTGGCGCTCGCCGGCATGCACGAGAACGAGATCCTTGATCTTGGCAACGGCCCGCTGCGCTACTGCGGCTGGTCGTCCTGCTACCGCCGCGAGGCCGGCGCCGCCGGCAAGGACACCTCCGGCATCATCCGCGTGCACCAGTTCGACAAGGTCGAAATGTTCGTGTACGCGAAGCAGGAGGACTCCTACGCCGAGCACCAGCACCTGCTCGAGATGGAGCAGGAGATGCTCGCCAAGGTCGAGGTGCCGTACCGCATCATCGACACCGCCGCCGGCGATCTCGGCTCCTCCGCCGCCCGCAAGTTCGACTGCGAGGCGTGGGTGCCGACCCAGGGCCGCTACCGCGAGCTGACCTCCACCTCGAACTGCACCGAGTACCAGGCCCGCCGCCTCAACATCCGCGAGCGTACCGAGGACGGTTCGACCCGCCCGGTGTCGACTCTGAACGGCACGTTGGCCACCACCCGCTGGCTTGTCGCGATCCTCGAGAACCACCAGCAGAAGGACGGCTCCATCGAGATCCCGAAGGCCATGCGTCCGTACATGGGCGGCAAGGAAGTCATCGAGCCGACCAAATGGGAGGCGTGACGGCGTCACGCCTGCACCGTGAGGGCTTTTCGTCCCCGCATGTATAATTGAACATCGTGCGCATCCGCGACTTCGTCGCGCGGCGCGCGTAAGGACAGATGTCTGAGCGGTCTAAAGAGACGGTCTTGAAAACCGTTGGAGCGCAAGCTCCCGCGAGTTCGAATCTCGCTCTGTCCGCGGCAAGAAGGGTTCCGGGGTGCTTCCCCGGAACCCTTCGTCATATCGAAAGCCTATCGGGCTATCGGGCGTCAGCGCTCGATGCCGTATTCCGCGTACATGTAGGCGTCGTACTGGTTGTCGCCGGAGTGGTGCGCGTCGCTGTGGTGCATGTCGTGATGAATGGCGTGTGCTTGCATGATCGTTCCTTTGTCTAACCTCTATTTCATGTCACCATATGGTTTGCCACATCAGCATTTCCGGATGATGTGGCGAAAGCCACGAACAGGTGAATTCGTTCCGGCGCGAAGCTGAACATATGATGGTCGGCCGTTGCGAGCTAGTTTGTTTTAGCTTGCAGAACGCTCTTGCGGGCGTTCGCTCCAAGTCTTATGTCACTTGCGTGGCTGCTTGGTTCACGTTTCATCGGGGTCTGCCTTCCATCCTGGCGGGTGGCTGGTCTTGCGTCCCCTCCGCGTGCGTTTAACGTCTCCGGGGCACTCCCGGCGACTTGGATGTTGATGGCCGCGTTCAGGTCACGGTCGATGGTCAGACCGCAGCTTTCGCAGTGGTAGGTTCGCGCGTTGAGGGAGAGCTTGGTTTTCACGCTCCCGCAGTTCGAGCAGAGTTTCGAGCTGGGATGCCAACGGTCGATGACATGCAGCCTCGCGCCCGTGCGGACGGTCTTGTATTCGAGTTGCCGGCGGAATTCCGCGAATGACGCGTCCTCAATGGCTTTGGCGAGGTGATGGTTTTTGACCATGCCGGCCACGTTCAGGTCTTCGATGCAGATGTCCGAGTACGTGGACGCGAGCATCGTGGTGAGCTTGTGCAGCAGGTCGCGGCGCTGCCCGGCGACATGGGCGTGGAGGCGCGCGACCCGCTCGCGCGCCTTGCGGCGGCGGTTCGAACCGCTGGTTTTGCGGCTCAACGCCTTCTGCATACGTTTCAACCGGCGTTCGTTGGATGCAAGCGTATGCGGATTCGGGATGACGGTGCCATTCGAGAGCGTGGCAAGCGTTTTGACGCCCAAGTCGATGCCGACCGTTCCGCCTGTCGGCATCCGGCCTAATGTCATGTCCGGCCGCTCCACGGTCAGTGACGCGTGCCAGCGGCCCGCATGTCGGCTGACGGTCATGCGCAGCACTCTCGCGTTGCCGACCCGTTCCGCGACGTTCTCCATGCAATGCACGCGTCCGATTCGAGGCAGCTTCAACGCTTTCGGGTCGCCGTCGATGAGACCGAACGAGCCGGTCGTGTACGCGAAACGCGGGGCCGCCTTGTCCTTGGACTTGAATCTCGGGAAACCGACCTTGCGTCCCTTGCGCCGTCCCTTCCGGCTTTTCGACCAGTTCGACAACGCGTCCGACAATGCTTCGAGCCCGCTGTTATACGATTCCTTGCTGTTCTCCCGCCACCACGGCACGCCATCGGCATCGACCGCCAGAGTATCCTTGCTCGCGTTCCACCAGCGGCGCAACGCGTACAAAGACCATGCCGGCTTCTCCTTGGCTTCAAGCATCTCCCTGACGTGAGCCAGCCCGGCATTGAACGCGAACCGCGCCGCACCCGCATGGGACAGCAGCAACCGTTCCTGAGATGGCGTCGCATCCAACGCGACCTTGACGGCCTCAAGCATTCTCCACCGCCTCCAACGCCGCCCGCGCCTTGTTTTTCGCGGCGCGACGCCCGTACAGTCTCGCGCAGAACGAGGTCAACACCTCGGTCATGTCACGTACCAGATCATCGTCCAATTCCGTATCGTCCACGACGATGAGACGACGTCCCTGCGCCTTCAACGCGGACTCGACCAGCCCCGCGTTCATACGAGCCAGACGGTCACGATGCTCCACGATGATCGTGCCCACGCTCGGGTCGGCAAGAACACGGTTGAGCTTGCGACGCCTGTCGTTCATGCCCGAACCGGTCTCCATGACCACCTGAATGTCCGATGCGCCGAGACTGATGGCGAACGCCTTCAACCGGTCCGCCTGACGTTGCAAATCCGCTTTCTGATCGGCCGACGACACGCGCGCATAACACACGGTACGGGAACCCGCGACGAGCGTATCGGATTTTTCGTATTTCGGGTCATGAATAAGCCACACGCCCCCGGAACGCTCGAACGGCACGGGCATACGATTCTCACGACACCACTTCCACACTGTCTGCTCGTTCAACCCCTCACGAACAGCCCACTCCTTAACACGCATGAATAAACCATAACACAGTCAAACAAGGTAAAACAAGTCAAAAACACAACAGCTCACAACCCCCACGCGCACGATCGCGGTCCTCGATGGGTCCGCTCCGGCCGGCGCCGTGTGCCGCGAACCCGTCCGTCTCGTGAAGAGGCCGGTCGTCGCCGGGACCCCGCGCGCATACGCTGGAGGCATGAGCGAAATTACCGAAACGGCCGCCGACATGCCGTTCACCGACGTGATCTTCGACTACTGCGACGTGCTGCTGGACTGGAGGCCGCGCCTCGCGTTGGACGGCCTGTACCCGGACGCGGAATTGGACGGGTTCTTCGACCGTGACGCCGAATACGGGTTCTGGCATTACGACGTGCTATCCGATCTGGGGTGGAGCGAGAAGCGGATCATCGCCGACTATGCGGCGCATCACCATGCCGATGCCATGGACGCGGGCTATCCGGTGCAGGTGTTCCGCGACTATTTCGACCGTCAGCAACTCGCCCTGTACGACATGATCGACGGCATGCCGACCCTGTTGCACGATCTGGATGCCGTCGGGGTGCGGCTGTGGGGGCTGACGAACTTCACCGCTAAGTTCGTGCACGCGGCGCACGCCAAGTTCCCATGGCTGGGACTGTTACAAGACACGGTCGTCTCGTCCGAGGAGCGGATCCACAAGCCCGACCCCGAGATCTACCGTCGTGCCATCGTCCGGTTCGGCGTCGATCCGGCGACCACCGCGTTCGTGGACGACAAGGCCCGCAACGCCGATGCCGCCACCGCCGTCGGCCTCGACGGCATCCGGTTCCTCGACGCGGGACAGGTGCGGGAACGTCTGTTGCGGATGGCCGGAACCGAATCATGATCGATTGACGAGGACTCAGTTGCGGTCGTTTCCGGGCAAAAAACGACCGTGACCAAGCCAGGACGGCGGAACACGGACTCAGTTCTGGTCTTGTATGGCCGAAAAACGACCGTGACTGAGTCGGCATGCCGGAACAGGGACCCAGACAGGGTCGGACCGGGGCCGGAACCTCGTTTACACGATGCGGCGGTCGGCGGCCCAACGGGTCAGCTCGGTGCGGTTGGACAGCTGAAGTTTGCGCAGCACCGAACTGACATGGGTTTCGACCGTCTTGATCGAGATGAACAGCTCCGCCGCCACTTCCTTGTACGTGTAGCCTCGCGCGATCAGCCGCATGACCTCCTGTTCGCGGGCGGACAGCCGATCCAGCTCCTCGTCATGGCCGCCGGCGGCACCGGCCCCGCCAAGCCCGTCGCCACCGACCGGCACGCCCTGGAATGCCGACAGCACGAATCCGGCCAGCTTCGGAGAGAATACCGCGTACCCTTCATGCACCTGGCGAATCGAATTGATGAGATCCTCGCCGGTGATCGTCTTGGTCACATAGCCGCGGGCACCCGCGCGGATCACCGATCCGACGTCCTGCGGCGAATCGGACACCGACAGCGCGAGGAACGCGGAATGCGGCGAATAGGCGAGCGACTTGGCGAGGATCTCCGCGCCGCCACCGCCTTCGCCTCCCGGCACATGCACGTCGAGCAGCACCACATCCGGCTTGGTCGCGGCGATCATCGCCACCGAACCCTCCACGTCCGGCGCCTGCCCGACGATCGTGAAATACGGCTGCAGCGTCGCGATCACGCCCGCCCGGAACATCTCATGGTCGTCCACTACGGCCACGCGAATCGGCGCGGCGTCCTGTCTCCGCTCTTCCATCGTTTGTCCTTACCCTTCCCGAAATCCTGTCGAACCGTTCGCCGATCCCGCGGCGTGCGGCTCACTCGCTCGCATGCGTGCCGGTGCCGCCGCCATGCGGATCGCCCGCGATCGGCATGTGCATGCGCACTTCCGTGCCCCAGCCCGGCCTCGACACGATTTCCACCGTACCACCGCGCCGCCGCACGCGTCCGATGATCGATTCACGGATGCCGAGCCGGCCTTCGGGAATCGTATTGACGTCGAATCCGTCGCCGTGGTCGCGCACGAACACCTCGACCTTGGACGGTCCGGCCTCGCAGTATACGGAAACCGGCTCGCCGCCGTGCGTGACCGCGTTGACCAGCGCCTGACCGGTCGCGTCGAGCAGCGCGTCGGTCTGCGCGCTCGGCCGCGCGTCGCCCACCGTCACCACTTCGATCGGCTTGCCATGCTCGTCCTCGACGCGAGCGGCGATGTCCTTGATGCCTGCGCTCACCGACCGGTCGGTGGTGGTGCGTTCCTGATACAGCCATTCGCGCAGCTCGCGTTCCTGCTGCCTGGCGAGTGCGAACACGGTCGCGGGTTCCTCGCTGTGCAGCTGGATCAGCGCCAACGTCTGCAGGACGCCGTCATGCAGATGCGCGGTCATGTCGGCGCGTTCCTCCTCACGTTCCTTCAGCGCGCGTTCGGTGCCCAGATCGCGGATCAGCGAACTGATCCACGGCACGATCGCGAAACACACTGCGACCAGCAGCAGAAAGCCCGCAAGAATGATCTGCCTCGGTGACGCGCCCCACCCGGGGACCGCCGCATTCATCACGAACACCGCATACGCCACGAACAGCAGTGTCACACTGCCCAGCATCGACCACAACTGGCCGCCGTCCTTCGCGTTGTACTGCAGCCACGCCGCGCCGATGCCGGCCAACGCGAGCAGTACCGGCAGGATCAGTCTCGATTCGACGCCGCCGAGCGACAACAGCACGGCGACGGCGATGCTGCCCATGCCGGCCAACGCGACCAACGCCGGTTTGGGTGCGCGGCGCAACGCCTCGCCGAGGCTTTCGGACGTGCCGTGGTCGGGTGACGGACCGGAAGCGGCGTTGCCTCGTGACAACGGCGACTGCGCGACGGTCCGGGTCTGCGCGGCCGCCGCGGCGACCGGGTCTCCGACCGGCACGAACAGCCACAGAAACAGATATGCGGCGGCCCCGGCTCCGAAGAAGCACGTCGAGACGAGGAATACAAGCCGTACCAGCCATACGGGAATGCCCAGATGCAGGGCCACGCCGCGGCACACGCCGCACAGCATGCGGCCGCGCTTCGGTCGCATGAGCGGCAGCCGATCGGGACGCGGCGGGCGGACGGCGCGCGGCGTCCCATACGGCGGGCGGTTGTCATATGGCGATCTCGGGGACGATGCCGATGCGTATGGTGGCGCATATGATCGCGCGTACGCCCCATGCGGCGACGTCTGAGGGGAATGCTCGGGCTGGGTCATGCTTCCATTGTGCCGCCTGACGGGGAACGTACGGGGTCGCATACGTCATGTTCAGGGGAGAATCAGGGTGTTCCCCGATCCGATTCGCGTGGTCGGACTGCTGTAATGGAACCATGAGCAATTCGTATGGTCCCTATGCTCCGCAGGATGGCGGAGCCAGTCAGTACACGTCCGGTCCGCAACCCGGCGCGCAACCAGGTCCGCAACCCGGCAATCCGTACGACCCATCCTCGTACCCGTACAATGCGTATCCGCACGACGCCAAGCCCCGTGATGTGAACGGCGCTTGCGCGAAGTTCTTCGGCTGGATACGGCGCAGCGGCATCATCCGATCCGACGACCGGTGGGTCGGTGGCGTATGCGGCGGTCTGGCCCGGTATTTCAACATCAGTCCGGTATTGATGCGGGCGATCATGGTCGCGGCCATGCTATGCGGCGGGTTCGGCGCGGCGCTGTACGCGTTCGCGTGGTTCCTGTTGCCGGACGAACGGGACGGTGGCATGCTGTGCGAACGCCTGATCGCCGGTGACTGGGACTGGGCCTGCCTCGGCGTGGGTCTGTGCTTCGTGATCGGCGTCGGACTGCCCGGAGCCGGAATAATCGCGACGGCC
This sequence comes from Bifidobacterium aerophilum, assembly GCF_010667685.1. GTDB lineage: Bacteria > Actinomycetota > Actinomycetes > Actinomycetales > Bifidobacteriaceae > Bifidobacterium > Bifidobacterium aerophilum. The sequence continues at coordinate 48,289 of NZ_WHZW01000012.1, forward strand.
ACCGCCGCGTTCGTGCTGTGGCTGATCGTCGAACGTGAACTGCGCCGACAGCGCGGGTACGGTGCGGGCAGGCCGAATTCCGGCAATCCCGGTGGTTTCACGGGAAACATCGGGATTGGAGATCCCCGTACCGGGTGTCCGAACGACAGCGGATCCGGTGATGCCCGCTCGTACGGTCAATCGGGCACCTATTCAAACGTGCCTCCGTATCAGGCCGCATCGGCCGGCGCGACACCGGCGTCGCCGGCTGGAGCGTACCCGTTCGCATCCCCGGCGTCCGGTCCGTCCCCGGCGCCGTCCGGCAGTCCGTTCGTCGCGGCGGGTAGTGCCGATGCCGTGCCGGACGGTCCCGCCGTGCCAATGACCTCCCCCTACCGCGCGCCGCAACCCAAGCCGGTTCCGATACGCGCCCGTCGCAAGCCCGCCGGACCGCTCGTAGTCGCCGCGGTCATCGGACTGGCCTGCATTTTCGCGGCCATCGCACTGTACCTGACGAACGACTACACGCTCACCTCGCTCATTCGATCGGCGACCCTGTGGATCGGCGCGACCTGCGTGCTTGTCGGCCTGGTCATCCTCGTGCTCGGCATTCGCGGTCGCCGCGCGGGCGGACTCGTGCCGCTCGCCTGGCTCGCCGGCATCACCGCCCTGTGCGTGCTCACCGTCAACCTGAGCTACGGCTACATCGCGTCGCACTACGCCGACGCCTACCGGTCGTACGAAACCGTCTCCGTCCACGGATACGTCGACTACGACGGTTCGATCGCATACTCCGCGAACGACCTGCTCGACGGCGACAGCGCACAGTTCAAGCATCTGAGCGACGGCGTCGTCTTCGACGGCTCCGACTACGACAACGATCTCGCGCACATCGACCTGTCCGGCTACGCGAGGCGCCCTGCGCATGCCGCCAAACTGCACAACGGCACCACCGTGCGCACGAACTGTCCGAGCGGCACCATCCATCTCGCGGCCTTGCAGACGCGTGTGGTCATCACGCTGCCCACCGGCTGCCCGTTCGCGTTCGGCAACGACGACCTGTCCACGTTCGGCGGCAACGCGTACGGCGGACGGTATGCGGCGCTGGTCGGCACGCAGTCGGACGGCATCAACCTGGGGAGCTCCACGTTCGCGCAGCAGTCGTATCTCGACAGTGACGATTCGCGTGACGGTGCCATCCGCGGCCGGTCCGCAACCGATGGCCTGACCCGCGCGAACGGGGCGGACGCGCCGGCATGGCTGCGCGACTACGACTATTACCCGGCCGACGGCACGGAACTGTTCATCGACGTGAAGTATCTGCTGAGCGGGCGCGTGTTCGTGCGATATCCGGATCGGACCGTGGGTGACAACGCCGATCTGTTCGGCGCGAAAGCGGCCGCCCAGGACCGGGATGACGATTGATTCGAGTACGTGAAGGAGCGATGATGACGAACGATCAGGACGACAAGACGATGCCGCTGACCACGCCGCTGCCGACGGTTGCCGGACCGGCCGACGGGGAGACTCCTGCGCCGACGGCCGTGCTGCCGGAAGTCTCCGACGACAAGATCACGGTGCTTCCGGTCGACGATCAGGAACCTGCCACGATGGTGCTGACCACGGCCGCCGACACGTCGAACACGATGGTGATGGACGCGGTTGACGGCGATGCCGCGCCGCACTCGGACGATCCGTTGCATCTGCGCGATGTCGCGGATATCGAGCCGACCGAGTCGATCGAGCCGGCCGATCCGACCGGGACGGTTGAGCCGACTAAGCCGATTCGGGCAACGGCGCCTCTGCCGATGAGCGCAACCGATACGTCATCGACGATTCCGTTGTACACCGCGGTCCGCTCGCCGCAATCCGACCCGTTCGCCACCGATGAACGGAATACTCCGGCGACGGGGGCGTCCGAAGCGGTCGACGCGTCCGGAACGGTCGACTCGGCCGCTTCCGCTGCCGGCGCGGCGTTTGGCGCCGGTCCGAGCGGCGCGGCGGATACGGGACACCCGCAGCCGCCGACAGCCGGCCAGTCCTACGCGCCGACGCCGGGTGGTCCGATACCGCCGATCACGACGCCGGCCGGGTCCGCGGCACAACCGGAGATCATCCGCAAAACCGGACCGAGCGCCGCGACGATCATGCTGGGCGTATGTGTGCTGGTGCTGGGAGTGATCAGCACATTGCTCGGCATGTATTTCCCGCTGGGCTGGATCCTCCAGTCATGGACGCTTGACCCGCGCATCACCGCGGCGATCGGATTCGCGGCGATCGGCGGCATTCTCGTGCTTGTCGCGGTGATCTGGTCGATCGCCTCCATGATCTCCTCCCGCAAACGGCCGGCGCCGGAAGACAAGTAACGTTCGCCGTCACTGTGCGGCTTCGGCTTCGGCGAGATCCGAGAAACCGCCGAACCGCACGGTCGCGCGAATCGTCTCCTCGGTGAGATTGCGGCCGGCGGCTCGACAATCGTCGATCATCCGGCCGTACAGATCGAGCGTCGCATCGGAATACGTGCCGAGTTCGCCGCGCAGATACGTCTCGAACGACGTGGCATCGGCGGTGTCCTCCGCAGTGGTCAGCACGCGCATCGCCCGGCCGAGCTTCGGCCAGCGCTCGCGGAACTCCGCCGCCCATGCGACCTGTGCGGCGATGATCCGTTCCTGCTCGGCGATGCGTTCGTCGGACAGGCGCGGAATATACGGTTCGATGTTCGTGTGGTACTCGGCAGGCGCGGTCGAAGCCATCATGCGGCCGTATTTCTCGGTGACGAGATTGCGCCCGGCGCGGTCCGCCGCGATCAGATCGTCGAGATAGCTGTCGAGCAGCGGTTCGGGCCAGGTGAGGAACTGGCTGGTGCGCATCTGGTTGAACACCGGCCAGTTGCCTTGGCAGGCGGCACGCCCGCCCTCGTTGTTGGTGCGCTGGAACTGGTTCCATTCGAGCCTGACGATACGGGCGATCAGCGCGGTGTTGTCCTTGGTCATGATGATCTCCGATGTCTTGTTGGATTTCGTGTGTTGGGGTTCACCCCATCAGTCGGCTTCGCTGACAGCTCCCCCTTCAGGGGAAGCATGAGCTAGACCAGTACTCGGCTATAGATGGTTCCCTTCGTTCATAGACTGTGCAGGCAGACGGCGGGGTTCTGGATATGCTCCTCGACGTACGGCCGTTGCCATTCGAGGAACGTGTCGTCGCTGCGGGTCAGGCCTTCGCGTTTCAGCTCGTCCACGACCTCGGCGCAGACATGCTCGATGGTCCGCGTCACCTGCGCCGCGGCCGGAGCCGCGCCCTTGCCTCCCTCGCCGAATCCGACGCCGCCGTAGCAGGCCGCCGAACTCAGCCTCAGCAACGTCTCCAGCCGATCGCACACGTCCGGCAGACGGGTCGCCATGCGCCGCGACAGTCTTCGCAACGCCGCGAACCGCCACTTGTAATACGGCAGGTAGCCGGCCGTCACCGGTTCGTTGATCAGGAACACCAGCGACGCGGCCGCGTCCGCGAACTCGCCGATCGCCAGCCATGCGGCCGCGCCGTCGCCGCGTTCCAGCATGCGCGGCACGTTGTACTGTCCGGCCTGGGCCATCATGCCCAATCGGCGCGAGATCAGCGACAGCCGCACGTCATCCGGCATGAACGTGAACGACTGACGTGCCGCGGAAAACGCGCCCAGCGGATCGGCGAACACCGCGCCGTTCGTCGCGGCGGCCAGCGTCGCCTCGTCCAGCATCAGCCATTCGTGCGGCCTGTCGGCGGCCGGGGCCTGACCGTAGCCGGTGATCGACTCGAAGAAGCCGCCGATCGTGAACACGCCGTCACGCCGGCCTTCTCCGGCGCTCGCGGCACGCGGCGTGGTCGTCGCCGCATCGGCGCGCCTGTAGCCCATGAACTCCTTCGGCAGCGCGTCGTAATCGGCCTGCAGTTGCGCGCCGATCGCCGCATAATCCTCATCGGTGAGCCACAGGCAGAACCGTGGGCCGAAATCGTGGTCCTGCGAGATCGCGTCGTCGAATCCGTAGCATTCCGAACCGTGGCCGACCAGACCGGCGGCGATGCGGCCCTGATACCGCGGGTATTTCTCGGCGATCATCGGCTTGCCGTATGTCTCCCAGTACGCGCGCGCCAGCTTGAGCCCGGACACGGCCGGCCGTCCGGGAACCTGCGCGCGGTCGGAGACGTCGGCGCGCGGAGTCGCCGTATCCCGCTCGCGTTCCGCAACGTCGGCGGTCACCGGAGCCGTGCCCGCGTTGACCTCGTCGGATGATGCGGATGCTGAGGAGGAGGTCTGATCGACGTCGATGCCGGCCTGCCGCGCCGCATCCTCGGCCTGCTTCAGGTTCGCTTCGGTGACCCGGTAGTAATCGGTGTCACGGCCATAGCATTCGTCGATCACGGCCAGCGACCGCCGGTACAGCTCGGTCGACGCCGCGTAATCGCCCGCCGCGAACCGCACCTGCGCGGCCCCGGCCAGCGCGGACGCGTAATGCGCGCTGTGTTCGAGATGACCGGTGCGGTAGATCTCCAGCGCGTGCGTCGCATGCCGGTCGGCCTCGGCAAGGTTCTTTTCGGCGAGCAGGACGAGCGCAAGATTCGTGTTCGTCGACGCGACGTCGAGATCGGCGCTCGCGTCCGGACTGGATTGTTCGAGGATGCGCAACGCCTCGCGCAGCTCGGATTCCGCCTTGTCGTTGCGGTTCGTTTCGCTGTAGACCATCGACAGGTTGTTGTGCAGCGCGGCGAGCCGGCGGTCGGTGGGGGAGAGGGTGCGTGCGGCCGAATCAAGCGCCATATGGTACAGGTCCTCGGCCTGATCGTAGTTGCCGGCCGCGCGCTGTCCGGTCGCCGCGTTGATCAGCGTGGTCGTCCACGCGTCGGTGCCTTCGATGCCCATCTTTGCCGCGAGTTCCAGTGCGCGCTGGATGATCCACTGGTTTTCCTTGTGCTTGCCCTGCGATCGGTAGAATCCCATCGTTTCGTTGAGCACGGTGAGCAGGCCGGCGTCGTCGCCGGCGTTTTCCGCGTCTACGGCCGCCTGCTCGAGATACGGTCCGGCCTTGGTCGAAGCCTCGTGCGCGTCGAAGATCGCATCGAGTCCGGCAAGGAACTTGTCCGCATCGAACGTGGCCGGCTGGTCGTCGGTATCGTCCGTGTCATCCGCGACGTCTGCCACGGCATCGTCGGCGGCTTTCGCGTATCCCTTCGCGTCGTCGATCGCATTGCCGAACGTTTCCAGCCGTCGCAACAGTTCGCTGTCATCCATAAACGCAAGCCTCCTTGCCGATTCACTGTGTTCCAGTGTACGGGCAAGGAGGCTTGCGCCGGGTCGGGTCCGGTGTGATTTCGCCGACGGCACCGTGCGCAAACCAACGCATAAACGGCCGTTCGCGTTGGTTTGCGCACGGTTAAGCGTGGCGGTACAAGCTCACGCTTCGATCTGGCGCATGCGCGCCGCGGCGTCGGTGTGCGTTTCGCAGCGGACGGAGTAGAACGCGAGCAGGCCCACGGCGACCAATGCCAGCGGGATGCCGCCGAGACCGGTGAACCGGTAGTTCATCGAGAACGTGGTGAGCATCGCTCCGCCCACGATCGAACCGACCGCATTGCCGAAGTTGAACGCCACCTGCACGGCCGCGCCCGCGATCAGCTCGCCGCCGCCCTGACCGGCCTCGGTCATGAGCAGCTGTTGCGGCGCGGAGATGAAGAACAGGCCGAACGCGATCCAGAACGTGAGCAGCGCGGTCGTGAACTGGTTGCCCGGAAGCAGCAGCACCATGAACAGGCCCGCGCACGAGATCGCCTGGCCGAGCGCCGCAGTGCCGGCATGACGCCACCGATCGGTGATCTGCCCGCCGATCAGGCCGCCGACCACCATGCCGAACCCGGCGAGCATCATCAGCATCGGCACCAGCGAAGCCGACCAGCCGCCGGTCTTCTGCAGCCACGGCGAGACGTAGCTCCACCAGCAGAACACGCCCGCGTTGCCGGTGAACACGGCGGCGAGGATCACCCACGGGCCGGGCTTGGTAAGGAAGCGGAACTGGCCCTTGATGCCGGCGTCCCTGATCGGCGCGACGAACGGGATCCACGCGGCGGCCAGCACAATCGTCATCGCGGCCCATGCGGCAAGGATGCCGAACGCGAGCCGCCATGAGAGGAATTCGGCCATGAGCGTGCCGGCGGGCACGCCGAGCATGTTGGCGACGGTCTGCCCGGTCACCATCATCGAGACGGACTGCGCCTCCTTGCCCTTGTCGGCCAGGGTCTTCGCGATGAGCGTGGCCGTGCCGAAGAACGCTCCATGCGGCAGGCCGGAGATGAACCGGGCCGCGATCAGCATCGGGGCGTTCACGGAGAACGCGCTCAGCAGGTTGCCGGCGAGCGCGATGATCATGAACAGGATGATGAGGTTCTTCGGCGGTACCTTGCGGCCGAAGACGAGGATGAGCGTGCCGATGCACACGCCGATCGCGTAGGCGGAGATGAAATGGCCGGCGGTCGGGATGTCGACGCGCATCGCGTCGGCGGCCTGCGGCAGGATGCCCATCATCACGAACTCGGCCGCGCCGAGGATGAACGCGCCGGATGCCAGCGCCAGCAGACTTTTCTTCATGTCGCCTGTGCTCTCTTTTCTTTGTGCTTGGACGTTGCGGTATGTGGGATAAAAAGAAAGGGAACCACCGGATGAACCAGTGATTCCCTTGTGCGGTCGGGCTGGCGAGATTTGAACTCGCGGCCTCTTCGTCCCGAACGAAGCGCGCTACCAAGCTGCGCTACAGCCCGTTTGGCAACGTCCGCTATATTACATGCTGACAGTCGAGAGTCAAACTTCGGCGTGTCGCGCCGTGTCGGGGCCGGCGCCCTTCCCCGATGATCCTCGTTGGGGAAGGGCGCCGGCGGTATCATCGACGGCCTTGGCTTCCGCCGCCCGTGCCGCGTCTGCCATGCATGGCGACGACGACGAAGCAGCCGGCCAGTGCGAGTCCGACGGCGACATACGCGACGACGGCGATGCCCGCACCGGTGTCGGACAGGGTCGGTCGCTGCTCATCCGGTTTGGACTGCGGTTTGGATTGCGGCTTGGACTGCTGTTCGGTCCGTGCCTTGAGCGCGTCGACCGCCGCGTTGAGTTCGACCGTGGCCCGGGTCACTTCGGCCTGCGTGGCGTCGGCGTCGGCGAACACCGTGCGGGCCGCGTTGAGCTTGGCCTGCATGGCGGTCCAGGATGCCGCCGTGTAGTCGGCTTCCTTCTTGGATTCGGCCTTGTCGATCGCCGCACCGAGGGCGCTCTTGTCGACCGTTTCCGGTGTGGGATCGGGATCGGGATCCGGTGTGGGGTCCGGATCGGGTTTCGGATCCGGGTCAGGGTCAGGATCTGGATCCGGATCGGGATCGGGCGTCGGCTCCTTGTCCGTCACGGTGATCTCCAACGTGCCGGACACGCCCGGATCGGACTGCGACGTGGCCGTGATGACCGCCGTGCCCGCGGCCTGGGCCGTGACCCGGCCGTCGGCGTCCACCGTGGCCACCGAGGCGTCGGACGAGGTCCAGATGACGGTCGAATCGGTCGCGTCGGCGGGCGTGACCGTCGCGGTCAGTGCGAACTCGTCGCCCACCGTGGCGGCCGTCTGTCCGGTGACGACGATGCCGGTGACCGGCGTCGTGCCGGGGTCGGGGCCCGGTGTCTCCTCGGCCTTGACGATCGTGTACGACGCGCCCTTGGTCGTGTCGAAGACGAGCAGCGACGCGCCGTCCGCGTTGCTCACCGTCCTGGCGTCGACCTTGTCGTCGCCGAGACGCACCTCATAGTGCTCGGCGCCGCCTTCGGTGATCTTGACGGCCGCCCGTCCGCCGTTGTTGGACGTGAGCGTGACCTTGGTGGCCTCGCCGTCGGCCCAGTCGACGCCGACGACGAAGTTGCCGCGCGCCACGAGGCCGTTCACGCTGCCCGAGGCCCAGACGGACGGCAACGCGGGCAGGATGTTCGTGTAGTCCTCGTACGCGGTGCCGTCGGTGGCGGTGAACGTCGAGTTGGACTGCATGAGCATTTCGTTGACGCCGGACGTGTTGCCGAAGTTGCCGTCGATCTGGAACGGCGGATGCGCGTCGAACAGGTTCGCGTACATGGCGCCCTTGAGCTGCTTCTGGATCAGCAGATAGGCGTGGTCGCCGTCGCCGGTGCGTGCCCACGAGTTGATGCGCTGGCCCACGCCCCAGCCGGTCGCGTCGTCGCCGCGCTTGGTCAGGGAGACTTTGGCCGCGTCCATGTACTCGGTGTTGTCCACGGTGATCAGGTCGCCGGGGAACAGGCCGAGCATGTGGGACAGGTGCCGGTGGCCGGTTTCGTAGCCGGAGATGGCATTGCCGTTCTCGTCCTTGCCGAGTTCGCCTTCGAAGTACCATTCCTTGATCTGGCCGCTGGCGCCGACTTCGATCGGGTTGAGCAGGCTCTTCGCGCACGACCACGACCGGTTCGCATCCGCGTCGATGAACGCGCCGTCGTCATCCTTGGCCCAGTTGTCGGTCGAGCATTCCTTGAGGTCGCCGACCAGTCCGTCCGGATCGCCCTTGGCTTCGGCCGCTTCGATGGCGTCGTTGAGCATCTGCCACACGAGCGAATTCTCGTACGCGTTGCCGTCGGTGCCCTGCGGGCCGTGCTCGGGCGAGTAGGCCGCGCCGGTGGTCAGCCGCTTGCCGTTGCCGGCCTTGTGCAGCATGTAGTTTACGTAGAAGTGCGATTCCTCCTTGAGCAGGGCGTAGACGCGGTCGAGCAGCCGCGCGTCCGCCGAATACTCGTAGGCTTCGTACACGTTCTGCAGGATCCACGGCACCGCCGCCGGGCTCCAGCCCCACGAGAACTGGTATCCGGGCGCGGTGAAGCCGTATGCGGTGTTTTCGGTGTGGGCCATGAAGCCTTCGCCGTCGCCGATGGCGGCGTCGGCGTCCGCGGTTTCGGCGCCCGCGTAGATCCGCGCGGTGACGCGGCCGGGCTTGACCAGCCCCTCCACGTAGGCGATGAGCGGTTCCGCCAGTTCGCCCATGTTGCCGGAGTAGGTGGGCCAGTAGTTCATCTGCAGGTTGACGTTCATGTGGAAGTCGGATCCCCACGGCGTGGCGCTGTTGTGGCCGTTGTCGGACGCGGTGACGGACCAGATGCCCTGCAGGTTGCTGGGCATCTGGCTGTTCTCGCGCGAGGATCCGATGGTCAGGTAACGGCCGTACTGGTAGACGAGCGTTTCCAGTTCGCGCTGCTGCGCGGCGGTGGCGGTGCCGTTGCGGTAGGTCCTGACGAGGCGGTCTGTGGCGATCGCGCCGTCCGACGCGTGGCCGCTCTGGCCGAGATCGAGCGTGACGCGGTCGTAGATGGCCGTATGGTCGGCGATATGCGCCTGCTTGACGGCCGTGTAGCCCTTGTTGGCGGCGGTCTGCACGGTGGCGGCCACGCGGGCGTTCACATCGTCGGCCGTTTCGCCGGTGCGGTAGCTCGGGTACTCCTGCCGGTAGTCGGTCGCGGCGGCGATGTACAGCGTGACCGCGGTCGCGCCGTCGATCGTGAGCGATGCGCCGTCCGCGCCCGCCCGCACGGTGCCGATGCCGTTGTCGGGCACGGCCTTGATCTGCGAGTCGTAGACGAGGCCGTTGTTGCCGAGCGCGCCGCGCACGGTGAGCGTGTCGCCGCTGACGGCGGTGGTTTCGCCGTGCTTGGAGAAGCCGCCGTTCGTGGGCATGGCGACGGTGAGGTTCAGCGCGCCGGCCTTGCTGGCCGTGAGCCGGGCGACCATCACGTTGTCCGGGTTGGACGCGAAGTATTCGCGCGTGTAGGTCACGCCGTCGTACGTGAACGTGACGTCGGCCTTGCCCTTGGAGATGTTCAGGTCGCGACGGTAGCCGGTGGCCGAGGCGTCGGCGCCGAACCCGTAGTCGATGGTGATGTCGCCCCAGTTCTGGTAGGCGCCCTGCTCGACGGCGTTCTCTCCGCCGGTCAGGTTGCCGGGGTTGACGGTGGTGGCGCCCTGTTCGAGCTGTTTGTTGAGCGCGCGCAGCGTGGCGCCGTTGCGGCCCTTGGACTCGTTGTTGCCGCCGTTGTAGGTGGCGGTGGAGCCCGGGCCGCCTGTCCACAGCGTCTCCTCGTTGAAGGTGATGCGTTCCTTGCCGATCTCTCCCCAGACGGTGCCGCCGATGCGTCCGTTGCCGATCGGCAGCGTGGTCTGCTGCCATTGGTTGCCGGTGGCGTTGCCGTTCATCCACTGGCCGGCGGTCATCGTCGCGTCGGTGGCCGAGGCGGGCTGGGAATACCACAGCCAGTCGTCGCCGCTGGTGTCTCCGTCGCCGCCGTCTTCGACCTCGGCGATCACGTACACGTTGAACGACGTGGTGATGCTCGGATCGGCCGTGTACGTCACGGTGACCGGGTAGGCGCCGATGTTGCCGCCGTCGAACGACGACGCGTCGAGCGTGTATTCGTCGGCGTCGAGCGTGCGTACGCTGCCGTCGGCGGTGCTGGTGGCCGTGACGACGAGTCCGCTGGCGTCGAATGAGTCGCCGGGCCGGTACGTGGTCGTCATCGCGGACGTGTCCGCCGTGAGCACGTAGGGCTTCGGTGCCTCGGTGACGGTCAGCTGCGGTTTCATGTCGTCGGTCGCGCCGGCCAGTGAGGCGACCTCGGAGCTGCCGAACCGCACGTCGATGTGCTTGGATTCGCCCAACGCCAGCGTGATGGTCCTGTGTCCGGCCCCGAACAGCTCCGCGACGATGTCGGTCACGTCAAGCGTGACCTTCGTCGTGTTCGCGGCCTGTACGCTCATGCCGTCCGCGTACTTCACCGAACCGATCGCGAACGCTTCGGAGCGGGCCACGGTGGCGTTCGTGGCGTCGAATTTCGGCCGGCTGGCCCATGTGGCGTCGTTGACGGCGCAGGAGGCGTCGGTCGTGCACGTCGCGGTGTCGACGGCCGTGACATGCACGCTGTCGGTGGTGTCGGCGTTCTGCTGGGCGCCCGCGTAGCCGAGGTAGGTGAGCGTCAGGGACGCGTGTTCGGGCGCGGACGTCTGACCGGACAGGTCGAAGGTTATCAGGCCCATCTTCGCGTCGGTCTGGTCGCCGGGATCGGTGGATTCGAACCGTTCGCCGAATTCGCCGTATCCGGTCGGCTGCAGCGCGCCGAGGTAGGGGGCCGTGTTCTTCCGCTGGGTCTTCTCGTTGGCCCACGCCTGCAACGTGGTGTCGGCGGCGGGGGTGAGGGTCGTGGTGGTGCCGGCGTCGGTAGGCGTGGCGGCCGGCTTGGCCGACTGGTCCAGCGCCGCGGCGGGTGCCGCAGCCATGGTCAGCGTCAGGCAGGCCGCCGCGATGCCTGCGATCCACGATGGGACGCGGGCGCGTGTGCGTTTGGGAATGCTCATGGAGTGGGATGCTTTCTGGTTGTGGTGGCGCCGCGTCACTGTGGCGTGGGGTGTCGGAGCGTGAGATGACGTTGCGGGAGGTGGCGCGGCACGGGTTCGGGCCGCCGGGAGCCGGTCGTCGGTGACGGACGGCTGTGTTGGATGGGACGTTGCCATGCGGCCATCGACACTGCTGGCTGCATGCTGCCTAAATGTTAAGGTTCTTTACATATGGTGTCAAACGAGGGAGATCGGGGCGGGCTCGGTTGCAAGCGGCAAAGTGTTGCGATCACGGGAAACAACGTTTACAACATGTCGTTCCTCCGGGCGCGTCGCCGCGGCTCGACATCGGCAACGCGCCCGGGGGCGAAGCCGGTCTGGACGATGCGGGTGGTAGAACCCCGCCGCTACACTGATGCATTATGTGTGAAACCCAAGAATCCCAAGCAAACGAGGAAGAAACCGCCGCGCCCGCGATGACCACGGTCGAGCGCGCGGAGATGCTGCTCAAGCAGGATGCGACCATCCGCGAAAAGATCAAGTCCGGCGCGACGTTGGACGAAGCCGTCGATCCGTCCAACAAGGAATTCGGCCCGCTCGCACACCCCGAGCAGGTGCAGATGCGCGTCGCCAAGCGCGCGATGATGCTCGAGGCCGGCATCGCGCCGTACCCGGTGCATCTTGACGTGGACCACACCATCGAAGAGGTCCGCGCCAAGTACGACGGCAAGCTCGAACCCGGTCAGGAGACCGAGGACATGGTCGGCATCGCCGGCCGCGTGCTGTTCCTGCGCAACGCGGGCGGCCTGTGCTTCGTGCAGCTGTCGGCCGGCGACGGCACGAAGATCCAGGGCATGATCTCGAAGAAGGAGATCGGCGCCGATTCGATCAAGCAGTTCAAGCAGCTGGTCGACCTGGGCGATCACCTGTACATCCGCGGCCGCGTGATCGCGTCGAAGACCGGCGAGCTGTCCGTCTTCGCGACCGAATGGGCGATCGCCGCGAAGGCCCTGCAGCCGCTGCCCGCGCTGCACAAGGAGCTCAACGACGACACCCGCACCCGCAAGCCGTACATCGGCATGATCGCCGACGAGAAGATCCGCAACATGGTGCGCAACCGTTCCAAGGCCGTCGCCTCGCTGCGCCGCACCTTCGACGACCACGACTTCATCGAGGTCGAGACCCCGATGCTGCAGACCGTGCACGGCGGCGCCGCGGCCCGTCCGTTCACCACGCACATGAACGCGTTCGACCTGGACCTCTACCTGCGCATCGCGCCGGAACTGTTCCTCAAGCGCTGCCTCGTCGGCGGCATCGACCGCGTGTTCGAGATCAACCGCGACTTCCGCAACGAGGGCGTCGACGCGACGCACGCCCCGGAATTCACGATGGTCGAGGCGTACCAGGCATACGGCACGTACGACACGATCGGCCGTCTCGTCAAGGAACTCGTGCAGAAGACCGCGATGGACGTATTCGGCTCCTACAAGGTCACCCTGCTCGACGGCACCGAATACGACTTCGGCGGCGAATGGAAGCAGATCAGCATGTACGACTCCCTGTCCGAGGCGCTCGGCGAGGAAATCGTGCCGAACGGCGGACCGGATGCGCCGGGCACCTCCGTGGAGCATCTCGGCGAGATCGCCGACAAGCTCGGCGTGGAACGCGACGACGTGGAGAACCATGGCAAGCTCGTCGAGCACCTGTGGGAGCACTTCTACGAGGACAAGCTGTACGAGCCGACCTTCGTGCGCGACTTCCCGGTCGAGACCAGCCCGCTCGTCAAGGGCCACCGCTCCAAGCCGGGCGTGGTCGAGAAGTGGGACCTCTACGTGCGCGGTTTCGAGCTGGCCACCGGCTACTCCGAGCTCAACGATCCGGTCGTGCAGCGCGAACGCTTCGTCGCACAGGCCAAGGACGCGCTCGCGGGCGACGAGGAGGCCTGCGACATCGACGAGGACTTCCTTGAGGCGCTCGGCGTGGGCATGCCCCCGGCAGGCGGCATGGGCATGGGCATCGACCGACTGCTCATCGCCCTGACCGGCGCGACGATCCGCGAGACGATCACGTTCCCGCTCGTCAAGCCGCTCGCGCTGAACTGACGGCCGGCATCGCGGCCGTGCGCCGCGACATGATGTGACGTAAGCCCCCTCCTCGTGAGGGGGCTTTGTCGTATGCGGACGTACGTGCGCCGCAACGGCGATCGCATGATATTCCGGCCGCATCGCACCGTTTCCGGGCATGTTCGCATATGATGGGAACCGACGATGGATGCCTCGCGCTGGCATGAACATGCGGATCGCGCGGAATATGCGGCATCCCACGATACGAAGGGGAGCAAACGATGGAGTCCAATCCGAATCCGACGAATCCGACGGACCCAACGAATCCGGCATCGAACGGACAGGCGGAACGGTCCGCGGGCCAGACGCAGCCGTCCGCGTCGCAGCAGACGCCGTACGTCCAGCCGCAGCCCGGACAGTACCGGCAGACGTCCGATGCGGCGAATCCGTACACGCAGCCTGCCGGTCAGTATGGTCCGACCGGTCCGGCAGGCCAGCCGTCCCAATCCGGTCCGTATGCGCCCGGCCAGCCCAACCCGTACCAACAGCCGTACCAGCCGGGCGGACAGTACGGCCAGCAGCCGCATGGTGCTCAAGGCCGTCCGAACGTGGATTTCGAACAACTGAAATCTCAGGCGAAGACCCAGGCCGCCAACCTCTCGCGGCAGGCCACCAACCTGTCCGAACAGATGGAGAGCAAGAAACTCACCGTGTCCGGACACACGTTCAGCTATGTCACCCTGATCACGTTCGCGGGCGCACTGCTCACCGTCGTCGCATCGGCGCTGCCGTTCGCCTCGGTGAAGGTGCCGTTCTTCGGCGAGCAAAGCGCCAGCCTGTTCGAGGGCGGCGACGGATGGCTGTTCCTGATTCTCGCCGTGGCCGCGGCCGTGCTCGCCTTCCTCAAGAAGACCCTGCCGGCGCTGATCTCCTCGGGAGTCGCGATCGTGCTCGCGTTCTACGAGCTCATCCATTCCTCCAGCAAGCTGTCCGATTATGGCGACTACGGCGTCAAGGCGTCGCTGGGCGTCGGCGCGATCCTGCTACTGGTGGGCGTGCTCGCCATGGGAGCCGGAACTCTGGCCTCGTTCCTGCTTGAGCGCAAGGCCCGTCAGAACGGTTCCGGATCGGCCGCGGTCCCGCCTGCATCCGCGAACGCCGGTGCGCCTCAGACTCCGTTCGGCCAGCCGCCGTTCGGTCAGCCTACAGGTCAGCCGTTTGTGTCCCAGCCGGGCCAGCCTACAGGTCAGCCGTTCGGCCAGTCCCAGCCGGTTGCTCAGCCGTTCTCTCAGCCGCAGCAGTCGGGACAGCCGTTCTCGCAGCAGCCTGCGCAGCCGCCGTTCGGTCAGTTCCAGTCATCCGGCCAGCCGCAGCCGGGCGTGTTCCAGCCGTCGTCCGCGCCGCAGCAGACCGTGCCGTCGCAGCAGCCTGGATATCCCACGCAGTCCGAATATCCCGCTCAGCCGATCCAATCGACCGGACAATACCCCGCGCAACAGTCCGTCCAGTACCCGGTGACGCCCGCACAGGCCGACGGCGCGGTCCCCGCCGCATCGTCGAAGACCGACGACGCCGGCCAATCCGGAACGGCGTCCGCGTGACCGGCCTCTCGCGCGGTGGAGCGGATTCCCCGGCTTCCCGCAAGATGGCCGCCGGTCGTCCGGCCGATATCAGACTGTGGCTGGCCGGAACCCGTCCGCGTACGCTCCCGGCGTCGATCGCGCCGGTGGCGGTGGGCGCGGCGTGCGCGTGGAACCATATCCACACGCTCGACCTTTGCATCTTGATCTACCCGGAACCCGACGAATGCGTGGCGAACCGCGCGTTGCTGCACACGCTGCTCGGCCGGTTCTGGCCGGTCGTCATCCTGTGCGCGGTCGTCGCGCTGTGTCTGCAGGTCGCCGTCAACTTCGCCAATGACTACTCCGACGGCATCCGCGGCGTCGATGACGGGCGCGACGTTGATGAAACATCCGTTTCGTCCCAGACCGAACGCCGTCATCAGCCGGCCAAACCGCAGCGTCTCGTCGCATCCGGCGTGCCGGCGAAACGCGTCCTGCTGGCGGCCGGCATCGCCGCCGCGATCGCCTGCGTCGCCGGACTGGCCGCCATCGTCATCTCGCATGCATGGTGGCTGCTGGCGGTCGGCGTGCTGAGCCTGCTCGCCGGCTGGTTCTATACCGGCGGACGTCACCCTTACGGTTACGCGGGATTCGGCGAACTCGGCGTGTTCCTGTTCTTCGGGCTTGCGGCCGTGCTCGGCACCGAATACGCGCTCGCCGGCACGATCGACCTGCTGGGCGTGGCCGGGGCCGTCTGTTGCGGACTCAACGCGATGCTGCTGCTCATGGTCAACAACCTGCGCGATCTCGACGATGACGCCCGGCACGGCAAGCGCACGATGGCGGTGCGGCTGGGGGAGCGGCGCGCGCGCATCGCGCTGACCGTGTGCATGGTGGCCGAACTGCTGCTGTCGCTGGCGCTCGTCGCCCTGCTGTGGTGGCCGTGGGGCGTGATCTTGGTGATCTCCGGCATTGCCGTGCCGCTGCGGATGTTGCGTAGCGTCGAACGGCACGACTATCGGTGGGCGCTCGGCGATGCCGGCTATCAGACGCTGTTCTTCGCGGCGCTGGTCGTGGTCTGCGTTGCCGCCGGCGGCACGTTGCCGGTCTGAGGATTTCCGCGCAAACCAACGCCGGGAAGCCGGTTCGCGTTGGTTTGCACCAGGGAGACACGTGCTGGTTGACCTCCGATCGAGAAAACGTAAGACGGATGCTCGTGTCTGGGCTGCCCGGGCGGTAGACTGGGCCGTATGACTTACAAACTAGTACTGCTCCGTCACGGACAGAGCGCATGGAACAAAACCAATCAGTTCACCGGCTGGGTCGACGTCCCGCTGACCGAGCAGGGTGAGGCCGAGGCCAAGCGCGGCGGCGAGCTGCTCAAGGAGAAGAACGTCCTTCCGGACATCGTCTTCACCTCGCTGCTGCGTCGTGCGATCAACACCGCCAACCTCGCGCTGGATGCCGCGGATCGTCTGTGGATCCCGGTCGAGCGCAGCTGGCGTCTCAACGAGCGTCACTACGGCGCTCTGCAGGGCAAGAACAAGACCGAGATCCGTGAGGAGTACGGCGACGAGAAGTTCATGCTGTGGCGTCGTTCCTACGCGACCCCGCCGCCGGAGATCGATCCGAACGACCAGTACGCGCAGAACCACGACCCGCGCTACACCGGCGATCCGGTTCCGGAAGCCGAGTGCCTGGCCGACGTCGTCAAGCGCGTTGAGCCGTACTTCAAGTCCGATATCGAGCCGCAGCTCAAGGCCGGCAAGACCGTCCTGATCGCCGCCCACGGCAACTCGCTGCGCGCCATCGTCAAGATGCTCGACAATCTGACCGAGGAAGAGATCGCCAAGGTCAACATCCCGACCGCCATCCCGCTGCTGTACGAGCTTGACGACGACTTCAAGCCGATCAAGCCGCGCGGCGAGTACCTCGACCCGGAGGCTGCCGCCGCCGGTGCCGCCGCCGTCGCCGCCCAGGGCCAGAAGTGATCTGACCCCGCGCCGTCGGGTATTGTCGCAAGATAACAACGAAGCCTCCCGAAAGGGAGGCTTCTTGCGTTTGAGGCGGCGGGTAACTCCACTGGCCGGGCTCGGGCGGTCGTGTGGGGCTGTTGCGCCGTGATTTCTAGGCCCGTACGACATGGCCCAACAAAAAAGGGGATTCCTGCAGTCAGAAATCCCCCGGGCCGTCGTTCAGAAATCGATCAGTCGACGGCGCCGTCCTCGTCGCGGGTCGGCTCCTTGCTCGGATCGAAGCCGGAGACGATGAACACCACGCGGCGGGCGGCCGAGACGGCGTGGTCGCCGAGGCGCTCCATGAAGCGGCCGAGCAGCACCACGTCGATGAGCTGCTGCTTGGTGCCCTTCCAGTCGTCGGACAGCGTCAACTCGAAGGTCTTGTGGTGCAGTTCGTCGAGCTTGTCGTCGTTGCGGATGATGCGGTCCGCGATCTTCGCGTCGCGATCGGCCAGCATGGCGACCACGTTGTCGGCGGTTTCGTCGAGGAAGTCCTGCATCTGCGTGAAGATCTCCTTCGCCTCATCCGGCAGCGGGGACTCCGGGTATGCGCGACGGGCGGACTCGGCGATGTGACGGGCCAGATCGCCCATGCGTTCGAAGGTCGCGGCCAAGCGCAGCGTGGAAACGACCACGCGCAGGTCGGTGGCGACCGGGGTCTGCTTGGCGAGCAGTTTCACGCACTGGTCGATGACGCTGGATTCAAGAGCGTCGATCTCGATGTCGCCGTCGATCACGGCCTGCGCGGCCTCGACGTCGGTTTCCAGCAGTGCCTTGCCGGCGCTGTTGATCGCCTTGCGGACATCCTTGGCCATGCGGTCGAGATCGTCGGCGACTGCCTTCATCTCTTCGTTAAAAATAACGCGCATTGCTGTGCCTTTCTTTCAAACTTTCTGCAACGGTACCAGTGTATTCTTCGTGCTTTGCGTTTCTCAACAACGTAGCCAAAAGCCATGTGTCGTTTAGGTACTGTTCACGCGAACGTTCACCGTACATTCATGTGCCCGGCATGTCGTTAGCCCTCACAGTCTCGATATGGGAGAATGGAATACATGCCCGAATTCCTGCAGACCATCATCGTGTTCGTCCCGTTCTCCATCATGGGGCTGGCGTTGGTGACGCTGGTGTTCTTCTGGATCTACGATCACGTCCGTCCGCTGTTCGACAACCGTTTCGTGCGTGACCTTCCTGACGGCAAGTCCGACGGCAAGTCCGACGAGGAGTCCGATGCGCCGGCCACGGCGCGCGGGCGGAAGGACGGCGACATGTCCGTGGCGGACCGTCTGCGCGCATGGTGGCGCGATCTGCGACGTGGCCGTCAGCAGGGCGACGCGCAGACGGAGGACCTGGACGAGACGACGGCGGCGTTGCTGGCGATGCTGCCGGACGCCACGGTCGTCGTGAACCGTCAGGACGAGGTGATCCGCGCGAATCCGGACGCGTATACGCTCGGCGTGGTCGGCGACGAGACGATCATCAGCGACGAGGTGCGGCAGGCCGTGCGGGCGGTGCGTGAGACGGGCGGATGCAAGCGGTTCGACCTGACGACGCACACGTCGCAGCGCACGATCGCCGCCACCGACATCGGCGCGTTGGCCGACGGCGACGATGACGGCGGCTCGCTTCCCGCGGTGGCCGTGCAGGGCGTGGACCGGCCGAACTGGCTGAAGATCACGGTCGGCAAGGTCGGCGATTTCGTCGTGGTGCTCATCAATGACGTGAGCGATTCGATCCGTTTCGCCGAAGTGCGCGACTCCTTCATCACCAACGTGTCCGAGCAGTTGCTCAAGCCGTCCCGTGCTCTGGAACAGCTTGCGGATTCGCTGGCGAACGATGCGCTCGACGCCGAACAGGTGTCATGGCATGCGCATCAGGTGCGTTCCTCGTGCGAACGGCTCAACCATATGGTGTCCGATCTGATGCTGCTCATCAAGGCGCAGGAGCCGATCACGCCGTCCTCGGCGAACCGCCTGGTCGTCATGGAACAGGTGCGCCTGGCCTGCGAGCGGCTGCGCGCGCAAAGCGAACGTTTCGGCGTGTCCGTCAACATCACCGGAGACGAGACGCTGACCGTGAACGGCGATGCCGAACAGGTCGACGCGGCCGTGGCGAAGCTGGTGCAGAACGCGTTGGTGTATTCGCCCGCCGGCGGCGTGGTGAACGTGGCCGTCACGAGATCCGACGACGGCGCGTATGCGGTGATCCGCGTGGTCGATCAGGGCGTCGGCATAGCCAAGGGCGAGCAATCGCGCATTTTCGAACGGTTCTACCGCGGTGGTAACCAGACGGCCCGCTCGCGCAACGGCATCGGACTGGGATTGTCGATCGTCAAGCATGTGGCGCTGACGCATCACGGCAACGTGGCGGTGTGGAGTGTGCCCGGCAGCGGCAGCACGTTCACGCTGTCCCTGCCGCTGGCACGGTGACGGGCGGCTATTCGCCCAGACGGCGGTAGTCCCAGCGGTCGAAATGCTCCCAGATGAGCATCATCACGCCGATGACCGTGCCGGCGGCGCATACGATCAGCACGCGCAGCACCGGCAGGCCGAGGAACAGCAGGATGGAGCTGACGATCAGCGCCACGCACCATATCGCGGTGCCGATCAGGAACGTCTTGCGCAGGTCGACGCGCACCGGCTTGGGTGCGGGACGGCAGGCGTCCGGATTGACGATCGGGGCGAGTTTCATACGGTGCACCTTACTCCGGGGATGATACGGGGTCAGTCGCCGAGTCGTTCGACGACGTAGTCGACGCACTGCGTGAGCGCAGTCACGTCGGATGGCTCGACGGACGGGAACACGCCGATGCGCAGCTGGTTGCGGCCCAGTTTACGGTATCCGGACGTGTCCACGATGCCGTTGTCGCGCAGCGCGGACACGACGCGGTTCGCGTCGATCGCGTCGTCGAGGTCGATCGTCACCACGGAGTGCGAGCGCGCACCGGGATCGGTCACGAACGGATTTGCGTATGCGGAGCGTTCTGCCCAGTCGTACAGGATCGACGCGGACCGCGCGCAGCGGGCGCTCGCCCAGTCCAGACCGCCGTTGTCATTGAGCCAGCGAACCTGATTCTCCAGCATGATCAGCGTGGCCACCGCCGGGGTGTTCAGCGTCTGGTCCTTGCGTGAATTGGCGACCGCCGAGGTCAGCGACAGGAACGGCGGCACCCAGCGGCGTGCGCCGTCGAGTTTCGCGCCCTGCTCGACGCTCGCGGCGCGTTCGATGGCGGCCGGGGACAACACGGCGACCCACAGGCCTCCGTCCGAGCCGAACGCCTTCTGCGGCGAGAAGTAGTAGGCGTCGGTCTGGGAGACATCCACAGGCAGCGCGCCGGCCGCCGACGTGCCGTCGACCAGCGTGAGAGCGCCCTGCCCGAGACTGCCGGCGACGCGGCGCACGGGTGCGGCCACGCCGGTCGACGTCTCGTTGTGCGCCCAGCAGTAGGCATCCACGCCGTCGACGTACTCGGGCAGGCGATAGGTACCGGGATCGCCTTCGAATATCACGGGCGATTCCAGGAAGGGGGCGCTGGCCGCCGAAGCGGCGAATTTCGCGCTGAACGAACCGTAGGTGCCGAATGCGGCGCGACGGGCGATCAGCGACGCGCACGCCATATCCCAGAATGCGCTGGCGCCGCCGTTGCCAAGCGCGATCTCGTAGCCTTCAGGCAGACGGAAGAACGATGCCAGCCCCTCGCGGATCGACGCGACCACCTGTCTGACGGGCGTCTGACGGTGCGAGGTGCCCAGCAGCGTCGTCGCGCCGGCGGCGAGGGCGTCGACCTGCTCGCCGCGGATCTTGCTGGGGCCCGAGCCGAAGCGTCCGTCCTCGGGCAGCATGGATTGGGGAATGGCAATCGTGTTGGACATGGCCACCAGACTAGCCGCCTTCGCGGCCGGCCGGGCGGACGGTCCGTTTGGCGGAACCTGAAGAGGTCGGCGGATGATCGCCGGTTCGCGCAATGACCGAGCCATGATGTAAAGTTCATGGCTGTGACGGAAGCGTGATGTTGTTCACCTATGATCCGTTGTGATTGATAATTCGGTGAGACATCGGCAAATCCCGGCAAGGAGCGATACGAATATGAGGCATGGAGCGCACAAGACGCACAAGGCGGCGCCGCAGTACCTGCAGTTGGCCCAGTCGCTGTTCGCATCCAGCCGAGGCTCCCATTCCACGCGCAATGTCCGGGCCGTGCAGCTCGCCAACGGCGGTGCGGTGCTGGGCCTTGATCAGGCCGTCGCGGACAAGCTCAACGAAATCGCGCCGCAGACCCGTCGTTCCATTCGTGAGGCGGCCCGCGCGGCGGAGCGCCACTCGACGTTCATGGCTTCCGCGTCGTTGGCCGCGTTGGTCGGCACGGCCGCCGGCGCCATCGCGATCGCCAATCCGAACG
Organism: Bifidobacterium aerophilum; assembly: GCF_010667685.1. GTDB lineage: Bacteria > Actinomycetota > Actinomycetes > Actinomycetales > Bifidobacteriaceae > Bifidobacterium > Bifidobacterium aerophilum. Next base: position 69,688 of record NZ_WHZW01000012.1, read on the forward strand.
CGCTCGAACTGGCCGACGACGATCCGGCGACCACGACCACGCAGTTCAAACCGGTCACCGTCGGCGATACCACCGCATCGGCGTCCCGTTCGCAAAGCCGTACGCCGCTGAGCGAAATCGCGTCCTCGACCACCGTGTCCGAGGACGGTTCGTCCCAGCAGACGGCGAACGAGGGTGACTGGCAGCTGAACGACGATTCCGCGTCGATGGACGTCAACAGCATGTCGCGTTCCGTGGCGAACAATCCCGTCGTCGCATCGCTGATGGATATCGACTATGATCAGCTGCCCTCCGGCTTTGATCCGAATCACGCCACCGGCGAAAACGGCGGCAACGCCTATCCGGACGGCCAGTGCACCTGGTACGCCTACAACCGCCGCACCGAGCTCGGTCTGCCGGTCGGTTCGTATTTCGGCAACGGCGGCGACTGGGCCGATTCCGCACGCACGTTCGGCTACTGGGTCGATTCGACGGCCCGTCACGTCGGCGACATCGTCGTGTTCCGTGCCGGACAGCTCAACGCCGATCCCAACTATGGCCATGTGGCGATCGTGGAGAAGATCAACGCGGACGGTTCGATCGAGATCTCCGAATCTAACGCGAAGGGCCTTGGCGTGATCTCGACGCGCACGATCAGCGCGTCCGATGCGGCCCAGCTGCAGTTCATCCACTACTGAGCCGATTACTGAGCCGGCTGTAGGCTGCCGCCACCGGGCGTTCGTCGCTGACGGCGAATTGTGCTTCATGTCCGATCATCGGACTTCTACGGCGTGTCGCCATAGATAACAGTGGTATCGTCTTTGTTTCGTCGTATCTTCGGAACCGGCACATGGTAGTGTCTGGGAACTATGAGCTTGAATAAGACGATCGCCTCCATGCTTGCAACCGCCGTTTCGGCCGTTGCCGTCCTCTCCTTCGCCGCGCCTTCCGCATACGCCAACATCAACGGCGAGATCACCGGTACCGCCGTCACGTCCTCGCGTTCGTTCCCGTCGTACACCGTCGTACGTCAGGACCTGACCGTCGAGGCCACGTCCACCGATGCCGAGGACGGTGCCGATTGGGGCAGCACCGAGTCGTTGGATGTGCCGCATACCAAGTCCCAGGCGCAGAAGGACCAGGAAGAGGCCGAAGCCCGGGCCAAGGCCGCCGCCGAGGAAGCCGCCCAGGCCCAAGCCCAGGCGCAGGCCGAAGCCGAGCAGCAGGCGCAGGCGGCCAGCCGCAGTGCGGAGCGTACTTCGCAATCGTCCACGACCACCACGCCGACCACGTCCGGCACCACGGAAGTGTCCGGCAACGCAGGAAGCGCGATCGCCGCGGCCTATGCCCTGATCGGCCAGTCCATGGACTGCACCGCGCTGGTGAGCGCCGCACTGGCCGCCGGCGGCATCAATTTCCACGGCTGGCCGGAGGAATACGCGCAGCTTGGCAAGCAGGTCACCGACCCGCAGCCTGGTGACATCCTGATCTACCGTTACACCGGCGGCTGGAACGGCGGCGTCCACTGGGATCACGTCGCGCTGTACGTCGGCAACGGACAGGCGATCCACGGTGGCTGGAACGGCTCGACCGTCGCCCTGGCCGGCATGATGGAGCCCGATCTCATCATCCGCGTGTTCTGACGGGTTCGTTTCCGGATCCGTTTCGATCGCGCTCATGCCTCACGGGTTCCCGCAATCGGGGACCCGTTTTTCGTCGTTTTCGTTATTCTCGCCATTTTTCGCGTGATGCGCCGTGTTCGCTTGTCGGGTGTTTTTCGAATGATCCGTATCACTTGGGCATGATCCGTAGTATGGTCGGGCAGTAATGAAAAGCACACGTACCGTATCAATGTTGGCCGCTGTCGCGGCCGTTGCCTGCATGACGACCTTTGCGGTCGTCCCGGCCGCCCAAGCGGCCGATCAGGCGGGGACCGTCACGTCCTCGCGCTCGTTCCCGTCGTACTCGGTCGCTCGTAAGGACCTGACCGTCGAAGCCACGTCCACGTCGGCCGAAGCCGACTCGAACTGGGGTTCCACCGAAAACCTCAACGTTCCTCATACCCAGTCCCAGGCCGAGAAGGACGCGGCCGCCGCCGAAAAGGCCGCTCAGGAACAGGCCGCCCGCGAGCAGGCCGAAGCCGCCGCCGCGGCGAGCCGTTCCGCCGAACGCCAGACGTTGAGCCAATCCTCCGACTCTGATTCCTCCGCATCCTCTGATTCGACGTCTTCCGGCACGACCATCAGCGCGCCCGCGGCCAACGCCAGCGCCGATGCGCTCGTCGCCTACGCCACCCAGTTCGTGGGCTACCCCTATGTCTCCGGCGGCAATACGCCGAACGGCTGGGACTGCTCCGGCTTCGTCCAGTATGTCTTCGCGCAGTTCGGCATCAGCCTGCCCCGCACGTCCGGTGAGCAGGCAACGGTCGGCACCGCGGTGGCCAGCATCGCGGACGCCAAGCCCGGCGACATTCTCGCCAACGGCACCCATGCCGCCATCTACATCGGCAACGGCCTGGTCATCAATGCGATGAACCCGGTGCAGGGCACGCAGATCTGCGGTCTGAGCGTGTTCTACAGCAGCTACTCCATCCGTCGCGTTCTCTGACGGCGGGTTCTTGGCCGACAGGCCGGTACGGTGCCATGGCCGACGGGCGATAGAGCTTTCGACAATGCCATGAAACGACACGGCGTCGATACCGATACGGTATCGACGCCGTCGTCGTATACGGGCGCCTCTCGAGAAGGTGACGCGCGTTTTTTCCGCGTGGGAAAACACGCCATTCACGACCGAAACGGGTATTGTAAGTAAATGAACGGCGCATGGTCGCGCCGAGCACCGTAAGGAGGTCGTCATGATCAACGACAAGGCCATTCTCGTAGGCGTCGACGGTTCGCACGCCAGCTACAAGGCCACATGGTGGGCCGCGAACTATGCCAAGCATGCCGGACTCACGCTGCAGATCGTCTGCGCATACTCCCTGCCCAGCTACGCGGCGGTATCGTTCGACGCCACGTACACCGCGATGGGCGACGACAACGCCGCGCATTCCGATGCGCAGGAGATCCTGTCCAAGGCCAAGGCCATCGCCGACGAGCAGGGCGTGGAGGCCGCCACGCTGATCGTCACCGGTGACCCGGCTTCCGTGTTCGTCGAACTGTCGCGCAACTACAATCTGATCGTCATCGGCAACCGCGGCAAGGGCGGTCTGGCCGAGCGGCTCCTCGGCACCACGTCGTCGTCGTTGCCGGCGTACGCGTACTGCCCGATCGTCGTCGTGCCGTACACCGACGACGACGGCAACCTCATGCACCTGAACAACACGATCACCAAGGTTGCGGTCGGCTCCGACGAATCCAAGTGGGGCCTGAAGGCGCTCGAGATCGCCGCCGCGTTCGCCGACACCTGGGGCGCCGAACTCGACGTGATCTCCGCGGTGCCGAAGATTCAGGGCATCGACGGTGAGGAAGGCGTGATCGAATCCTACAAGGAGGATCTCGACGTGCGCCTGAAGCCGATCGTGGAAGCGCATCCGGGGCTCAAGGTCAACAAGCAGGTCGTGCCCGGCTCGGCCGTGAACGCGCTGACCAAGGCCAGCTGGAACCATGACGTCGTCGTCGTGGGCTCGCGCGGTCGCGGCGGATTCACCGGCCTGCTGCTCGGCTCGACCAGTCAGGGTCTGCTTCAGCATGCCGTGACGCCGGTGTATGTGGTGCCGCGCAAGTACGTCGAGGCCGCCGAAAGCCGTCTCGACACGGTGCCGAGCTCGCCGGCCGAGGTGCCGACGAAGTCGCTGGACGAGATCAGCGGCGTCGAGGAGATCGCGGTGCCGACCGCCGAACCGGAGGTCGCGGCCAAGATCGACGCGAAGATCGACCCGGATCGGCAGTAGCGCGGTTCGGCCGTGGTCTGCTGAGGTTCGGTAGAGCGAATAGACGATTGCCCGGATGTGTTGCGCTGGTATTGTCTCAGCGCAACACATCCGGGCAATTTCGATTAATTTCTGAACATATATTGCGCCAAGTCTCTGTTGGTTGGTGCAATGTCTCTGTTGGTGCAACTATTCCGGGAAATCTGGGTTGATCGCCGGAAATGGTTGCGTTGGGCATCTGTGAATGCAACTATTTCGGGAAATTTTAATTGGTTTCCGGGATTTGTTGCGCTGGGATAGCGTCAGTGCAACAAATCCCGGAACCGCGGCCGAATCTAACGGCGCACCGTCACGTTCATGCGCACGGGGGTCTCCTGCACATAGGTGTGCTTGACCGTGCAGCCCTTGTCGATGTGACGCGTGACGCGCTCCTTGAGCTTCTCGGCGTCCTCGTCGGACAGGTTCGCGTCCGTCGCGTCCACGACCACCTGCTCATCGAACGACGTAAACGCGTCGCCTTCCGGATCATACTGGCCGTCGACCACGATGCGCGCGCCCTTGCCTTCGCCGAGCGTGTGCTCGATCGCGAACTGGCTCGACAGCGCCGCGCATCCGGCCAGCGCGATCTTCACCAGGTCGCCGGGCGTGAACACGCCCTTGCCCTTGCCGAACTTGATGTGCGCGCCGTCATCGCTGAACGCGTCCCACGAACCGTCCTTGTTGCGCTCGACCCACAGTCGCTTGCCCATAATTCCTCCTTGGAATCCATGCCGTCCGCGCGTCGCGCCGATCGCGTCGCGTCGTCATCATCCAATCTAGCCCACCCGCGCCGTGCCCCGGTCCGCCATGCGCATAATATGGCCGAATCAGCGCTCCCGGTGCCGAGCCCCGCCTCCTTGTCGGTGCGTTTCCTGGGAAAGCCTCACAACACGGCCTGTTTGCGAGACTTTCCCCGGAAGGGCGGATGGCTTCTCCGGGCGATCTCTCCCGAAAGCCGCCGCTAGCGAGACAATCCTAGGAAAGTACCTCATAGCGGAGGGAGGGGAGAACGATGGCTCGCGCCGATATCCTGCCGCGCACGCTATGCTGGATGGCATGGCTTTGACACCCGAACAGCTCGCGGACATCCGCGCCCGCATCCCGGCCCGTCCGGACACCGACATCCCCATGCCGTACGAGGACCTCGTACGCCGGATCCTGACCGAAGGCACGCTGAAATCCGACCGTACCGGCACAGGCACGATCTCGCTGTTCGGTCAGCAGATCCGCTTCGACCTTTCCCGGTACTTCCCGTTGCTGACCACCAAAACCGTGTTTTTCAAGGGGCTCGCGTACGAACTGTTGTGGTTCCTCAAAGGCTCCAGCAACGTGCGTTGGCTGCAGGAACACAACGTGCACATCTGGGACGAGTGGGCCGACGAGAACGGTGACCTCGGCCCGGTCTACGGCGTTCAGTGGCGCAGCTGGCCCGCGCCGACGCCGGACGATCCGAACCGCACCATCGACCAGATCTCCAACGTGCTCGACCTCATCGAGCACCATCCCGATTCGCGCCGCATGATCGTCACCGCGTGGAACCCGGCCGAGGTCGACCGTATGGCCTTGCCGCCGTGCCACGCGCTGTTCCAGTTCTGCGTCGCGGACGGCAAGCTGAGCTGCCAGCTGTACCAGCGCTCGTGCGACATGTTCCTCGGCGTGCCGTTCAACATCGCGTCGTACTCGCTGCTCACGCTCATGATGGCGCAGCAGGCTGGGCTTGAACCCGGCGAGTTCGTGTGGACCGGCGGCGACTGCCACGTCTACGACAACCACATCGATCAGGTGCTCGAACAGCTGGGCCGCGACCCGTATCCGTATCCGCAGATCAGGATCCGCAAGGCCGATTCGCTGTTCGACTACGATTACGAGGATTTCGAGATCGTCGGCTACCAGCATCATCCGACGATCAAGGCGCCCGTCGCCGTGTGACCGTACACTTGTCCCCAGTCCTAACCCAAGGAGTGAGTGAAATGGAGCATGACAGTAGCCGCAGTGGCTATCACGAACCCGAGCCCGGAATCGCCGGGCTTGAGAGCGAGGAGGATTGGGGTGACGATTTCCCCAAGACCTTCTCGGTGAACCTGATCTGGGCCGAAGCGCACGACAAGGAAGGTCGCGACGGCGCCATCGGTTTCCAGGGCGGCATGCCGTGGCATCTTGCCGAGGATATGAAGCATTTCAAGGAGCTGACCGTCTCGCATCCGGTGATCATGGGCCGCAAGACCTGGGAGTCGCTGGACCCGAAGTACCGTCCGCTGCCGAACCGCGACAACATCGTCGTCTCGCACGACGCGCAGTATCGCGCGCTCGGCGCCACCGTCGCGGAAAGCCTCGACGACGCGATGGACTATGCGCGTCAGGAGGCGATCCCGGACGACGGCATGGACCGCAGCGAGATCTGGGTGATCGGCGGCGCGCAGCTGTTCCGCGAAGCGCTGCCGCTGGCGTCGAAGGCGTACGTGACGCTGCTCAAGGCGTCCGTCGACGCCGACGCGTACGCGCCCAACGTGCACGACCTGGTCGACCTCGGCCTGTGGCGTGTCGCAGACGAAAGCCGTTGGATGAAGCCCGCCAAGCCGGAAAACGGCATCGAGGCGTACCGTTTCGTCACCTACGAGAAGACCCGCTGACCGCGGGACCGAACCTGACCGCAATCGCGACCATCGCGCCGTTACGAAAGCAGTAGTACCGATGACCACCAACCACCCGTACACCGTGATGACCGTCTGCACCGGCAACATCTGCCGGTCCCCGATGGCCGAGATCATCCTGCGCGCCGAGTTCGAGTCGCGCGGCCTCGCCGATCGCGTGCGCGTGATGTCCAGCGGCGTGTCCGACGAGGAATACGGCAACCCGATCGACCGCCGCGCCGTGCGCGTGCTGCGCGCCGACGGCTACGAAATCCCCGCGCACCACTTCGCGCACCGCATCACCCGCGAGGAGATCAACGAAAGCGATCTGTTCCTGCCGATGACCGCGTCGCACATGCGTGCCCTGCTGCGCCAGTTGCCGGCCGAAAAGCGCCCGGAAGTGCACATGTACCGCAGCTTCGATCCGAACCTGCCCAAGCCGGCGGCCGGACGCGAGGACGAGATCGATCTCGTCGACCCGTGGTACGGCGGTTCGCACGAGTTCCAGGTCGCGATCGACCAGATCAAGGAAGTCGCGCCGTACATCGTCGACTGGGTCGAAGCGCGGCTGTAGTCGCGGCTGTCCAAGGAACGGCCGAACGCACGATCCAAGGCTCCCCGTCGGATTTCCCGGCGGGGAGCCTTGACATATGCCGGCACATCACCGTATCGTGTGATCTGTCAAGCACGGGAGTTCGCATGGCGAACTGAGAGGGGCGATACCCGACCGTCGAACGTGATCCGGTTCATGCCGGCGAACGAAGTCCTTGAATGATCTTGTCTGGGCTTGCGCGGTTCGCCCGCTTCGTCACGATGCTCCCGCTTGAAGGACTGTAGACAGTACAGAAAGCGAGAGAGCAATGTCCACTGATTCCAAGACCCCGGTGCGTTCGCTGCGCTGGAGCGTCGCCGATATCACCGTCGCCGCCGTCATCGCGGTCGCCTCCGGCGTGATCTTCTGGGGCGCCGGCATCGTCACCCAGCCGCTCGAGGCCGTGTTCACCTTCCTGCCGGGTTCCGATGCGTTGCTGTGGGGCCTGTACTATTTCGCCGGCCCGCTGGCCGCCATCATCGTGCGCAAGCCGGGCGCCGCGCTGTTCGCCGAAGTGATCGCCGCGCTCGTCGAAGCGCTGCTCGGCAGCCACTGGGGCGGTCTCGGCACCCTCATCCCGGGTCTCGTGCAGGGTCTGGCCGCCGAAGTGATCTTCCTGATCTTCGCCTACAAGGCGTGGAACATCGCCGTCACCATCCTGTCGGGCGCCGCCGCCGGTTTCGCCGGCATGGCCGTGTCGTGGGTCATGTACTACCAGGGCTATGACGCGCTGTTCATCATCGTCGCGTTCGTGTGCAGCACGCTGTCCGGCGTGATCTTCGCCGGTGCGATCGCGTGGGCGCTGTACAAGGCGCTCGCCAAGACCGGTGCGCTCGACCGCGTGGCCGGTGGTCGCGACGCCGCCGCGCTCGTGTGAGCACGGTGTTGACGACTGTCTGATCGAATGGCGGTGACCTGCGGCTGATGCCGTGGGTCACCGTCTTTTGTATTTGTATGAGGAGACTCGCCGGATGTGTCATGATGTCGGATCGATGAGCACGTGTGCGTCGCTGTTGTCCGACGCGCACTGTCATGCGGATGATGCGCGGTTCGTCGCCGCGCAGCGCAAGTACGGCGTGAGTTCGGTGATCAGTTGCGCGAACGGCGATCAGTGGCGACATGCGAGCGCGTGGATCGGCGATTCTCTATCCATCCGCGCCAGCTTTGGCATCCATCCGTGGGATGCGGACCGGTATCGGATCGCGGACGCGATGCCGTATCTCGAACAGACCCTGATCGTCGGTGAAATCGGACTTGACGGCGAGTGGACCGACGTGCCGTTGGCCGCGCAACTGCCCGTGTTCGAAGCGCAGCTCGACTATGCGAGCCGGCGGCGCAAACCGGTCGTCCTGCACACCAAGTCACGCGAACGTGAAGTGCTGGAACTGATCCGGCGTTATCCAAACCGGTACATGGTGCACTGGTACGCGTGCGATCGCTGGCAGGATGACTATCTCGACCTCGGCTGCTACATGTCGATCGGGCCGGACGTGACGACCGACGAATCGGTGCGACGGCTGGCCGCTCGGATTCCCGACGACCGGCTGCTCGTGGAAAGCGACGGGTTGGAATCGCTGACATGGGCGATGGGGCGTGAGTATGGCGTGGATGATTACGTCGACGCGCTGACCGGATTGCTGCGCTCGCTGACGGCGATCCGGGCGGCGGTGCGCGGGCGCGCGACGGACGTATGCGAAGTGGCTGAAATGACCCGGCGCAATCTCGCATCGTTCTGTGTCCCTATTCCAAGCCGGCCGCTATAAATAATCCCATGACTATCGAAGAATCAACTGCCGATCAGACGCCGGCTGCAGTCCCGGCCGCGGAGGCATCCGTCACGCAGGAACGCTCCCCGCTGTACGGACGCAAGGTGCTGTCGTTCGTCCGTCGTTCCGCACGTCTTGACGATCGTCTGCAGCGCGCATGGGATGCGTATGCCGAGCAATACCTACTCGACATCAACGCGCGCGAGGGCTCGCTGGATGTGCGCGAAGGGCTGCGATTCGATGCCGCGTTCGTGCGCAAGACGTGGGGCAACGACCATCCGCTGATCGTGGAGATCGGCAGCGGGCAGGGAGAGAACGTGGTCGCCGCCGTTGCGGCGCGGCCGGACATGAACTTTCTGGCGCTGGAAGTGTATGATCCCGGCGTCGCGCACACACTGCTGCTGGCCGGCAAGCAAGGATTGGAGAACCTGCGCATCGCACAGGTGAACGCGCCCGAGCTGTTCAAGGCGTGCGAGCCGGGCGTGCTGGCCGAGGTGTGGACGTTCTTCCCGGATCCGTGGCCGAAGATGAAGCACCACAAACGGCGCATCGTACAACCCGAGCTGGCTGGCGATATTCGGCGCGCGCTCGCCGATGGGGGAGTGTGGCGCATCGCCACCGACATCGAGGACTATGCGCTGCATGTGCACGAGGTGATGGACGGCGCGGCCGGGTTCGAGAACGTCGGCACGCTGACCGTGAGCCTGCCGACCGAGCATGTCGGCAAGGGCAACGCCGACACGGCGGCCGACCTGCCGCATGCCGATTTCACGGAATCCGAGCGGTTTGACGGGCGCGTGCTCACCAACTTCGAGAAGAAGGGGCTGGCGGCCGGGCGTGTGATCCACGATTTCACGTATCGTGCGGCGTGAGCCGGTATGAGCCGATGCGGGCCGGTATGAGCTGGTGCGGGTCGGTTGAGCGAAGGCTTCTGACGTTGCGCATCGCCGCCGCGACACGCCGATTTGCGTGTTTGCGGCGGTTCGCGTATCGTATATCAAGTTGTTCGCCCCCATCGTCTAACGGTTAGGACACCAGACTTTCAATCTGACAACGAGAGTTCGACTCTCTCTGGGGGTACTCGCCGGCTCCGGGTTCCACGAGGTATCGTGGCCCGGAGCCTTTTGTTTCCAACGGTTTCAGGCCGCCAGCTTGGCCTTCAGTTGCTCGCACAGGAAACCCGGCGGTGGCCACTGCCACCAAAGATGCACCTCCGTCACTGCTCATTCCGCGCATCATCTGCTCGTACATCGACGCATCCAGCAGGGAGAGCGGGGGGACGTTGAAGAATTCCGCCACTGCGGCGATATCCTGGATGGTCCAGGAGGTCTTGCCGGTCATCTTCGCGGACACGGCGCCCCTCTTCAGCCCCAGTGCCGCGCAAAGTGACTGCTGGGTCATCCCGCGGCCGGTCAGCTGCATGTTGACGTTCCAGATGAATACCCTCTGCAGGTAGTCGCCGAGTCCATTGGATTCGGACGACGGTTCGATTTTTGCCATATCAAGTCCTTTCAGATTGGAGTTGTCCAATATCGATGGACATAATCCTACAACAATGATTTGCTGCTGTGCAAGTTTCTTGATATATTGTCTATTGTGAATGGACTGACGGCAAAAATAATGGATTCTCCGATGCGTCGCTATATGACGGCGGCGGGTCTGAGCTGCCGAGACCTCGCGAGGGAGATGGGTACGTCCAAATCCTCGGTCGCGGGAAAGGTCAACGGCTCGATACCGTGGCAGCAGTCCGACCTGATCTGGCTGGCCATTCACCGAAACCTGTCCCCTGGGTATGTGCTCGGCATCGACGCCTATCTCACGGATGGCGGGTGGAAACCCGAAACGAGAATCCCCGGACCGGCTGGAACCCGGCGCGGGGATTGAACGGCAACAACCATGGAGCCGCGGGCGCGCATATCCGCCAAGATCAGACGCCCGTCGTTCCGATTCCCCGAAGGAGGGTCATCGCCATGACCGATTCTACCAATACCGCCGGCATTCGCCCGGCATCCGTCTTCGAGCCTAATCGCCAGCGCGACGCCGCGCGGCGGACGACGCGGGCCGGCGGCAAAGTCGATCTGCGCATCGCGAAGGCGCATGTGCTGTCCATGCTCGCCCACCCGTCCCGGGGCTCGCGCCGCTGAGGCGCGCGTCCGCGGACCGTTTCCCCGATACCGGCCGAACCATGTGGTGGCTGGTCGTTGCCGCCGTGTGCGTGTCCGGCGGCGTTCTCTCGTATGCGTTGTGCCGCGCCGCCCGTCTGGGCGACGACATCGGCGCGAGGCTGCGCGAACGCCGCGAAGCGGACCCGGAGCATGACGGCGGGAAGGTCGAACGATGAGCAGCAGAGCCGAGAACTGGGCATGGGAGCGCGACGACGTCAAGGGCATCACCAAGTTCGTGCTGGTGTATCTGGCCCGCCGCGCCTACTACGACGATGGCGCCGCCGCGTGGCCGAGCGTGGAGACCATCGCGTTCAACTGCGGGTGCTGTGAGCGCACCGTGATCCGTTCGTTGCAGGAGTTGGAGCGCAAGGGCTACATCAGGCCCGGCGACCAGGAGATGTCGGCGCGCAACCCGCGCACGCGCAAGCCGATCGCCAAGGGACACCGCTCGCGCGTGTGGGACGTCGTCATGGACGGCGACCACGCCGCCGAGAACATCGAGGAGAAGCCCCGGAACCTGGACGCGCTGGCGGAAGGCGACGGCAAATCGAATCCAGACAAGGACAATTTGTCACCCGACGGATTGTCACCCGAACCGAAGGGCGTGGAGCCGAGGACAAATTGTCCCGGAATCTTGGACAGAAAGTCACCCAATAGACAAGTGATAAACAATTCTCCCCTCATCCCCTTCGGGGATGCTCCCCTCAACGCCGAACAAGCCCCCACGAAGACCGAACCCGTTCCGGCGACCGATTGGGGCAAGGCCCTGCCTCCCAAGGGCTGCAGGAACCCGCTATGGGTGCCCGAACCCGGCAAGCTGCCCGAGCCGGTCACGGAACGCGCCGGCCAGGAGGTGCGCGTGCTCGACGGCATCCGCCGGCGCATGCTCGCCGTGGACCAGAGGTTCGACGTTCCGGCGACCATGGCCGACCGCAAGGCCGTCCACTCGCTGCTGATCGATCGCCCGTACGGCGAGATCGTCGCGACGATGGACTGGGCGTACCGCAACCGCTACTGGCTTCCCCGGCTCACCAGCGGCGCCAGGTTCGCCGCGAACTACGTGCAGCTGCGACTGGAAATGCTCACCCATCCCGATCCGACGGGAAAGCGGGCGCCAGACGCCCCGCTGCCGGTCGTCAAGGACCCCAACCGGGCGATACCGGTCAGCTCGTCGTCCGCAAGCCGCGTGCCGATCTACGGGGCGGCGCTGCTGCGCACCTCGCTGTGTCAGGAACACATCGAAGGCGCCATCTCGCAGGAGGCGTGCCCGGTATGCGCGTACGACAAACGCAACCACGCCACCCACGACGTCGCCGGGCGCCGCAAGGCGAAAGCCGTTGCGCCGGCGGAGGCGGTGCGGCCATGAGCGGGGACGGGCAGCGTCTTGAGGCGTGGAAGAAGGCCGGCGAATGCCGCGACTTCCCGCAACCATGGTCCGACTACCTGTGGTCGCTGGAGTTCGAGCACCGTCCCGGCGACGCGAAGGCGTTCCACTCGGTCGCCAAGGCCGTGTGCGAACGATGCCCGGTACGCGCCGAATGCCTGGCCTACGCGGCCAGCGGCGGACTCGAATGGGGCGTGTACGGCGGCAAGGTGTGCACCGACCGGCGCAGGATCGCGCGCATGGCCGAAGCCGACGGAGTCCCTTGCCGGGACCGCGGCCTGCCGTGGCCGCAACGCTGGCGGCTGCTCACGGACTGGATACGCGCCCATCGGAACGTGTTCGACGAAGCCACCGACGAGGCCAGCGCCGAACGCCAGCAACGACGCCTGCGCGCACGGGGCAGGACGGCCGATTGCCCCGACCCGCATGAGCCGTCAGGCAATCAAACATTCAAACAAGCAGGAATCCAAGCAATCAGACAAGCAGACAATCAGGCGTCCGACTGATCAGGTTCGCGTGATCGCCGGCAGTCGCAAAGGAGAAGAACGAATGCGCATCGCCATAGCCAACGCCAAGGGCGGGGTCGCGAAGACCACGTCCAGCATCTACATCGCCTCGGTCATCGTTTCCAGGGGCGGCAGTGCCGTCGTGTACGACGCGGACCCGCAGTCTAGCGCGAGCCTGTGGGCCGCCGCCGCTGAACAGACCGCGGACCCGCTGACGTTCGACGTGCTTCCGGCCAACCAGGCCACGCTCCGTCAGCTCGCCGCGGGAGCGGACCCGGACGAATGGGCGATCATCGACGCGCCGCCGCAGGGGCCGACCCTGGACATGGCCATCAAGGCCGCCGATTTCGTGATCGTGCCGGCGTCGGACTCGCCCATGGACCTCCAGCAGGCATGGAGCACCCTCGACATGGCCAGGATGAGCACGCCAGCCGCGCTGCTGCTGGTCAAGGCCGAACGCAACACGAAGGCGTTCCGCGACACCATGGACGCACTCAACGCCATGGACACGCCCCGGTTCGACACGATCGTGCCGAAGGCCCAGTACTACAAGCGTTCGCTCGGCACCAACCCGCACCAGCTGGGCGAATACCGGGACCTCGTCACCGAACTCCAGCAGATCGCCGGAAAGCAGGAGTGAGACCATGCAGGGCAACTACCAGCCACTGGCACGGCCGGTGCCGTTCGACGACGTGCTGCGTCAGCAGAGCAAGACCTCCAAGACCACGGGCGAACCGCTGGTCATGCTTTCATTGCGCATACCCGTGTCGCTCAAGACCCGGCTCAAGACCACGGCCGCCGCGCACGGACTGCCCATGCAGCAGCTCCTGCGCGACGCCATCGAACGCGAGCTCGACCGGCTCGACGGCGACGATGAGCCATAACCCGTCAGACAATCAAGCAATCCAACAAGTCAGCACCCAAACATTCAGGCAGTCAAACATGCGGACGCGATCCCGAAAGCCGATGCGTCTGCGGAAAGGAGACACTATGGACTATTCGATGGAGGTCTCCGTGCTCGGCGACCGGATCAGCATCGGAGAGGAGGCTCACGTCATCACCCTCGGCGTGAACACGGGATTCCCCGCGGGCTCCACGGCGGGAATGGCGTACACGCTCTCGCCGTTGCAGGCCCGCGTGTTCGGCGCGCAGATGCGCGCGGCCGCGGACGCCGCCGAGGGGCATCCGGGCATGCCGTCCGACGAGGAGGTGAACGCGGCGGCGAAGGTGTTCTGCGGCGGCGTGTGGAACGGGTTCGACCCCGCCAGCATGATGCCGACCGAACAGTTCGACCGGTTCTGGAACGACGGCGAGGGACACCAGCTCTACCTGGCGATCGCGCGCCACGCGCTCATCGCCGCACGCATGTCCATCCTCGCCGGGCAAAACGAAAGCTGACAAGCAGACAAGCCCACATGCAGACAATCAAACAATCCAACAATCAAACTTGCTTGCATACAGGCAAGCGAACATGCAAGCAATCAAGCAAGCCAACAAGCAGGAAAGCAAACAATCCAACAATCAGGAACGGAGCAGAACCATGAACGACAGCCACAACGAAGACGAAGCGCCCTTCGACGGCACGAGCGGAGATTCCACTCTCGAAGACCAGATGAGCGCGCATATCGCTGCCATCGCCGCCAGCGGCGTCGCCGCCGAAGCCGAAGCCCTGGCCAACCGACAGGCCGACATGGCAGCCAAGGAACGCCGCGAAACCAAGCTCGCCATCCTTGCGTCCATTGCCATCATTGGAGCCTTCGTCGTTTATGCCATCACCCGTATCGGCCGCAGCTAAAACGAGTGCGTCATCGCATATCATGGACAAATTCCATGCTGTGCGATGACGGCCAGACATAGGTCCGCAATCACGATTCATATCCGCAAGCCAGAGAGTTTTAGGGCCGCCAAATGCGTTCCTAAAACTCTTTCTGGCGGCTGATGACCTATTGTAGTTCGCCTGCTAGGTATGGTTCCACGAATGCGAGGTTGCTGCCACGTTCGAGCGAGTGGAAGTCCTGCATGGCGTATTGCCAGGATTCCTCCCAAGTGGCCGGGTTGCCATGTATGCGTCGCAGGGATTGAAGGGTCGTCGAGAACAGGTTCGGGTTCTGCGTGAAGCGGTCGGCCAGTTTGATGGCGCCGCTCTGCTTGTGCTGCGCGTCCAGATTGTCGGTCCTACCGCGGAAGGCGTGTTCGAGGTTGCGGCTGACATAGAACAGACGGTATGGAATCAAGACGGTGCGGCCGCCCTGCTTCTTCCTGAATCCGTCGAGTTTGAGCAGGGAGTCCACGCCGTTTCGCTTGGTCGTCCGGTCTGCGATCAGAGCGTCGCGGTTCGTGGTGATGATGTCGGTCGTCGAATACAGGGTTTCTTCCGCTGACGGGTCCTCCCGCACTTGGTCGTCGGGCGTGAACGCCCCGTCGAGGTCGCAGATCTGGATGACATGACCGAGCTGGCCCCATGTGCGATCATGGTCCTTGAGATAATACTCGACGAGTTCGCGCACCGTTTGCGAGGGTTTGTCCGCGGGATAGAACCCGTTGCGCCGGTGGAATTCCTCACGGTGATTCGGCGCGGTCAGCACGTCGCAATGGAATTCCTGACCTTGGAACAGGCGGTTCTCGATCAACGCCGAGAACGCCGGCACGAGCAGGCTGGCGTCACTTGCGCCCTCCACGACCAGCAGGACGATCTTGCGTTTAGCCACGGTTCGCCTCCGTTCCGACGGCGTTGAGTGCTGCCAGATCGTCGTCGATGTCGTCGTCCTCGTCGGGGTGGCCGGCGGCGTAGAGGCTGTTGCCGAACATGCGCGGGATGGGCGAATCGTAGATGTCGGGACCGCTCCATCCGAGTTCGCTGGCCGTCAGGTACCGTTTGCGCTGGTTGTTTGTGGAGGACTTGCGCGGGATGGTCGCGAACCGATTCTTGGGATCGGTCACCGTCGTGCGGATGCAGCTGTTCGGCAGCACCTCCAATGCCCGCAGGTTATGGGCGGTGAACACCAGTTGTCCCGCGCACCCGTCCGCCAGCTGGCTCAGCATGTCGCCGAGCAGTAGCTCGAACACGCCGGAGTCGAACTCGTCCACGGCGACCAGCGCGTTCTCGTCGTTGTATGCGTGCTTGAGATAGCCGAGCAGCGCGGTGATACGTATGATGCCCTCGCTCTCGCAGCGGAAGGGCACCGTGACATCGCCTCGACGCGAGAACAGCTCCGCGGTGACCCGGTCCTCGCCGTCCTTGCCGGAAGGCGCGGTGCCGGTCTTCAACAGGACGTGCAGGCCGGGCACGATGGTGGGCAGGATGCGGTCGAAGGACTCCACGGTCTGCCCGAGCCGCTTCGCCTGGCCGGGGGTCAATGGATTGGGCTGCAGCAGGTCGAACGCGAACTCCGTGTTGCGACCTTCCGGGTTCTCCTCCATGATCGGGATGATCGCGAACGCGGCGTAGGAGCCACGACGGGTGGTGGACACGAAGATGTCGTTGGTCGCATAGCCGCACAGGGCCTCGCGCAGGCGAACGAACTCGCCGAAGCGTTCGTTGATGTACGTCAACGATCTGGAGGACACGCCGTTCGCCTCCCGCACGCGGGCCACAGCCCAGTCGATCAGGAACTCGGCGTCCGGCCGGTCGTCGAGCGTGGCGCACCGGGAGAACAGGAACGAACGCCCCTCCATGTACGCGCGGTCCGCGGTGCGCGAGACCACGGTCTTCACCGAAGCGACCGCCTCGATGGAACGCCACACGTAGACCGGGGTCGACACGAACCCGTCCGCCTCGGAATCCTCCATCCGATGCCCCAACACCTCACGGCCCAAGCGCGAGGGATCGTCGCCGATGCGCACCGATTCGGCGACGACGCGCGCCCGCGTCGAATCCGGGTTCGCCTTGCGCATGGACACCCTGTACTCAAGATAGCTCGGCTTCTGCTTATCGCCGACGAGGAACGTCGCCGTCACGGTCGCCGAACCGGCGCTGGCGCTGACGACATCACCGGCGGTATCCGGCAGCATATTCCCGGACAACAGCGCGCGCAGTATCCCGATGGCGTCGATGACGGTGGTCTTGCCGGACCCGTTCTGTCCGTAAATACCCGTGACGCTGCCGCCGGTGGGCAGATCATCGAAATCCAGGACGCCATGCGATATGTTCCTCATGTCGTCCAGAACAAGTCTTTTCAAACGAATCATCGCATTGCCATTCTCTAAAACTCACAATAATCAATTTTTAATTGAAATACATGACTATTATACAGCGTAACCTGTGTGCATACCGCCGCGTTTCGCAATCAGATCATAACCTGAGCGACACAACAGCCCAGATCCACGATGAGGTGGTTCGACCGGGACAACGTCTGTCCGCCGCAAGACCACCTGGAGCAGGGTGATGCTGATGGTGCGTTCGGGGTCCGACGGCCGGCCGTCGGGCTTGCGGGCGTGCTTTTCTTCCAGGGACCCGGGAGGAGGCGGGTTCTGGAGTCCCCGTCTCCCCCCTTTCCCGGAGAGGGGCTTGTGATCGCATGTGGGAAAGGATTTCGTATGAGGTTCGGGAAGAAAGGCACCGGCGCGGTGGCGTCGATCACTGCCGCCGCGGCGTTGCTGGCCTGTCTGGTTCCGGTCGCGTTGGCCGATAACGGTGGCGGTGGTTCCGGCGAGGATGGCGGCGGTTCGGGCGGTGGTCCGACGCAGACGGCCGATGTGCATTGGATCTACAAGGATTCGTGGCCGGCCACGCTGGATGGCATGAAGACGGCGTTGAGTGATGCGAAGGTGCGTCTGTCGTCCGATCTGGCGAACGGGCAGAACCAGTTCGTGAACATGAACAAGACTTTGAGCGACGCGATCGATGAGTGCCAACGCTCCTATACGGGTGAGGGGAACGCGGACTGCCGTCTGGTGGCGGTGGGCTACGTGCGCTTGGCGGATGGTTCGTTCAACGGCAGCTACGTGAGCTCGAACGCGAAGAACCGTTGGGAGGCGCAGTGGAAGGCCGAGGCGAAGGGCGACTACACGTATCAGGGACAGAAGTACTCGACCTCGACCACGTGGAAGGACAAGCTCGGCACGCGCAGCGTTGACTCGCTGGCACAGGAGTCGATCAACTCCAACCCGAACGCCTCGTTCCGCGTGATCGTGCTGGCGCAGAACCAGCCACCGGTCGATTACAAGCTGAACGTGACCACCAGCCACAAGCAGAAGACCGACATGCAGGTCGGCTCCACCGACCCGATCGGCGACGTCATCCACGCAGACAACGGCGGTTCCGCGATCAAGGAGACGTTGAACGGCACCGCGATCATCCATTACGAGAACGGCCCCTACATGCCCGCGAAGAGCGTGAGCAAGCCGATTAGCTTCTCCAGCAATGGAGACACCCAGCTCGACAATCTCGCCTCGCCGAAGGATTTCGGCATGAAATACTGGGCCGAGGGCTCGTACTGGATCGACATTCAGGTGCCCAAGCAGGGCCGCATGCAGGCGGCCGTGGACACCGCGGACCGCGATCCGGCCGAATCCTGGAAGGTGAGCTCGGTGCCGCCCGAGCCCCCGGTCAAGAAAATCGAGGACGGCGTGAGCGCCGACCGGATGACGAACCGCACCACCATCACGTACGGCACCGGCCGTGGCGGCTACGAGATGCGTTTCCGCGATGTGATCGAACCCAACGGCGTCGAATACTCCGTGGACAACTACAGGCTCATCGACAGGACCGACGGCAACCGCGACGTTTCCGGCGAGTTCGAGATCAACTGGGACAAGGCGTCGAACACGGTGTCGGCCGCTCGTTCGGCGGACAAGGGCGAGATGCCCATGGACCATGTCTACGAATTCAGCTTCGACGTGACCGTGTCGAAGCCCTCCGATTTCCAGCAGGTCAGGGACCATGCGTGGGGCCAGTGGAACCACGAGCCCGAGGCCGACGCCGGAACGAAACAGTTCGATACGTGGCGGCCGAATCCCGACAAGAGCTGGATCCGCCTGAACGCGAAGGGCCAGTGGGAGGCGGTCATCGATCCGAAGGAGACCAACCAGACCGGCGCCGACGATATGACGCTTCTGGACGGGGACCGGGTCGCCTCGGTGGTCAACGGCACCATCGCCAAAAACCTCATCCAAGCCCCGGAGGCTCTGACGCTCACGGACGACTGGTCGGCCGCCGACTACCTGTTCGACGCCGACGACAAGTCGAAGATCAAGGTGTACGAGGCTGATGCCGGCACCGATCGCGAATCCAGCGTCACCGACATCGCCAACCACGGCAGGGACGTCACCGACCAGTGGACGATCACGATGGAAGGCACCACGGTGACCGCCACCGCAGGCCAGACCTACCGTGATGGATTGAAGGGGCTGAAGACCGCGAAGCAGGTCACGCTGCTCATTCCCGGCAAGGCGTCCTATGCCAACGGCAAGGGCGCGGGCCAGGTGCGCGACGACTTCGGCAAGCAGTCGAGCGACGAACTGTCGTTCTGCACCACGCCGGACGGCAAGGCGCTGACGAACAAGGGATCCCAGACCGTCAACACGCACACCATCCCCACGAACGAACCGAAGATCTGCGGCTACATACCGCCCGTCGTCAAGGACGTGGTCGGCGAATCCTCGCAGGGAGGCGACCAGGCGTCCGTGGACGGCAGGGTCGTCTACCCGGGCCAGCGCGTGGAATACCGTCTGGAGACGCAGCCCCACCTGCCCGGCAATCTCGCGTACTCCGTCAGCGAGGTGGCGGTCACCGACACCTACGACGAACATCTTGAAGTGGACAAGCAGACCCTGGAGGTCACCGACCTGTCCACCGGCAGGTTCATCCCGAAAACCGAGTACGAGACCCAGTGGAACGACTCGCAGCACGCGGTGCGCCTCGTGTTCTCCGACGGGTACGTAAAGACCAACTGGCGCAACGGCGCGAACCCGCGCATCATCGTCCGCTTCGAGGGCACGGTCGCCAAGGACGCGCCCACGGACACCAAGATCGGCAACCAGTGGGCATTGACACTGAACAACATGGTCACCCCGAGCAACAGGGTGTGGAACGAGCCTCCCGACTTCACGCCGGTGAAGAAGGACACCCAGGCCGACCCGTCCATCAGCATCGACGGCAAGACCGCTCTGCTGGGCGACCGGATCTACTACCGCGTGACCATCGACGCCAAGCAGACCAACCAGGCCTACAAGGTCTGGAGGCTCGGCATGACCGACGACTGGGACGACGAATACCTCTCCCTTGACGCCAAGCGCATCGAGGTCACCGATACCGCGACCGGCAAGGACGTGACCGCGAAGTTCAACATCGCGGCGATCGACGGCGTCGCCTACGTGTACGCCAAGACCGCGGACACGAAGGTGCCGGCCACCGGCGAGACCATCAAGGGCGACCCCCAGCCCAAGAACCTCAAGGAATACGCCGAAAAGAAGGACCACGACCCGTTGAAGGAGCCGGCCATCGACCAGTCGATGCTGGGCACGAGCTACAAGGTGATCCTGCCGATGACCGTCATCAAGGTCACCGACGGACATATCGTGAAGAACAAGGCCACGCAGGTCGTCAACGACACCCGCAAGGACACCAACGAGGTCGCCAACCCCCTCAAACCCGTCAACCCGTCCAAGGACGTGGTCGTGAAGGTGGACGGCGAATCCATCGACAAGCGGAGCGTGTACCTCAACAGCCTGTTCCTCTACCGTCTCGACAGCTCCGTGCTGCCCGCGCACCGCGCCTACCAGAAGGTCACCGACTGGAGCATCGCCGACCCGCTCGACACCGAGCACGACCAGTACACCGGCCAATGGGCCGTGTACGCCATGCGCGACCTGACCGAACAGGGCAAGGTGATCGCCCATAAAGGCATGAAGATCGCCGGCAGCGGCTTCGACGCCGGCGCATACGGCGGCGAACTGTTCACCCTCGCGCAGGACGACAAGGGCGTGGTCACCGTTACCGCGACCCAGCGCATGCTCGACCTCGTCAGCGGCAACGACGAAAGCGAGCAGGCATGGACCGCGTTCATCCAGTGCAAGCGCGTCAAGACCGGCGAACACATCGCCAACCGGTTCGACGAAACCCTCAACGGCACCAAACGGCCTTCCAACCAGGTCGAGACGCACACGCCCGACATGACCCCGAGCCTGAAGATCGAGAAATGGGACGAGGCCTCCGGCTGGCCGGCCGGCGACCGCGACCAGGTCAAGGACGCGCTGGCCATGCAGGGCGACACGCGCATCGTGTTCACCATCACCAACACCAGCACCACCGACCCCGACACCAAGCAGGGCGCATGGTACCGAACCAAGGACCTGAACCTCAAGGACCAACTGGTCGCCGGCGACGGCCGGGTGACCGATCTCGAATACCCCGCCGATTGGGACAGCCGCATCCTCAAGCCCGGCGAGAGCGTCGAGGTCAAGGGCGTCCTCAAGGGCGTGACCGACCATCACACCGACCGCGCCACGGTCACCGGCACGCCTCTGATCGAATGCGTCGTCTCCGACCCGGATCCGTTCGACGGCAAGGACGAGACGTCCGCACCTGATGACGCGGTCACGATCGACGGCAGGCTCGTCTGCCCCGACACCGAGGTGGTCAGCAACACCGACGACTGGAACGGCTACCGGACCGGGCTCGCCCACACCGGCGCCGCCATCCAGGGCGTGATCGCCGCGGCGATCACCCTGCTCGCCGTCGGCGTGGGACTGGTCGCCGCCCGCAGGTTCAGGCGCGGGAACAACGCCGCCGGCCGTCACTCCGGCACGATGCAACCCGTCGATGCCGAGGACGCCGACGCGGATGCCGTCGAAACCGCCGATCCGGTTCCCGGCGGGCAATCCGTGGTCTGACCGAAGCGGCAGGGACCGCTCTCTGCCGCGATGATTCTTCCGGCCGGACGACAATCCGGCCGGAACCCCGCCGGTTCTCTTCCTTCTTCTCTCCCCGGCGGGCATGGCAACGGCCCGGCGCCAACGGTTCAAACCGTTAGCGCCGGGCCGTTCCCTTGCTGCCTTGATTACTTACTGCTTGTCGGGTTCCTCGGAGGCGAGTCGTTCTTCGAGCTGTTCGACGATGTGATCGTGCATGTTCTCGTCGATCTTGACGGTCAGGAGGAAGACGACGAGGCTGGCGACGATGCCGGCGAGCGGCAGGTAGTAGGCGCAGGTCTTGAACGTGCGGATGTTCGCGGCGGTCATGTCGGCGGCGGTGGCGTTGCCGACCATGCCGGCGGCGACGGCCACGAAGCCCACGATGCCGTTGGACAGGGCGCCGGCGATCTTGTCGAGCATCGGGCGCACGGAGAGGGTGACGGCCTCGTTGCGCTTGCCGGTCTTGAGCTGTCCGTATTCGATGGAGTCGGTCATGCTCAGGATGGCGGTCATCTGGATGGTCTGCGCGGGCAGGTAGAAGAGGACGAGCGCGACGATGACGACGGGCAGGTTCATGGGCGCGATGATGAACAGCGTGTAGCCGGCGATCATGAACGCCATGCCGGCGGTGTACAGCCAGCGGCGCGGGATGCGGCGGTTGAGCACCGGGTAGAGGGGCGTGGTGACCAGTCCGGTGATGACCGGGATGACGCCGGCGATGGAGAAGCTGTCCGGCGCGCCGAGCACGTATTTGAACTGGTAGAAGAGCACGCCGGTGGTGGCGACGTTGGCCACGGAGTACAGCAGGTAGCTCAGGGCGACCCACAGGAGCTGGTCGTTCTGGGCGATGGCCTTGAACGCCTCGATGGGGTTGCCGTTGGCCTCGGCCTTGGCGCGCAGCTCGCCCTGGTTCTCGCGGGTGCCGAACGCGACGCTCCACGCGGTCAGCAGGCCGAGCACGGCGATGATGATGGCGAACGCGGCCCAGCCGGTGCGGCCCTGCTCCCATTGGCCGGTGAACTTCCAGGTGAACCAGCTGACGACGGGCACGACGATGACGGTGACGCCGTTGTAGCCGATGGATCCGGTGAACGCGCCGAGCGCGGTGTACGTGCTGCGTTCGTGCGAGTCGGAGGAGATCGCGGGGATCATGCCCCAGTAGGAGATGTCGCGCAGCGAGTAGATCACGTCCAGCAGGATGAACACGATGACGAACAGGACCATGAACACGCCGGTGTTCACGTCCACGAGGCCGAACAGGCCGGTGAACACCATGATCAGCAGGATGCCGGGCACGAGTCCGCCGATGAACTGCCAGGGGCGGAACCGGCCCCAGCGGGTGTTCGTGTTGTCCACGAGGTTGCCGAGCAGCGGGTCGAGGAAGATCTCCGCGATGCGGATGACCACCACGAGTCCGGTGATCACCGCGATGAGGCGCGCGGCCAGCGTCTTGTCCACGTCGACGAACAGCGCGGTGGTCACGAACGTGATGAAGAACGTGCTCATCGTGTTGTAGAACGCGGCCTGTCCCAGATTGCCGAACGCGTATGCGATCTTCTGTCCCATGTTCCTCGCGGGCGCTGCCTGCGGCTGTCCGGGCGTCGCCGTGCGCTGTGTGGTGGATCCGCTCATGGTGTGGTGGCCTCCTTGCGACCTGTAAAGAATCCGTGCGCGGGAACAGCTCCGATCCCGCAAGACGCGAGTATAGAACTTTCTCAAAAAAGTAAAAAACTTTACCGCGTGTCGCAAGCAATGCCAACGAATCGCATTCGTCGATTCGACGCGACGCGCAGGGAAAAGACATCGCAGCAGCCGAATTATCGTTGCAATCAATAGATTTGCACAGGTTCTCGCAGTCGCCGTCGAGGCATGCGCAAGAAGTTGCGTAAATTAGTAAATATCTTTATCATCGTTGTGCAAGGAGTCACATTCGAAGGCTCCCGCACTGCGGCGGCAACGACGCGACGCAATCCGATGCGAAAGCGAGGACATCATGAACACAACCGACGATCAGCGGAAGAACGGCGATCCGATCGTCTCCCCGTCCATGCCGACGACGGCATGGCTCGCCGACCCGCGCGTGTACGCGGTCCACCGGCTCGACGCCCATTCCGACCATACGTGCTGGTCGCACGCCCCCTCCGGCGGCGAGGGCACGGATCTCACGCAGAGCCTTGACGGCGAATGGCGGGTCCGCGTCGAGACGGCGCCGGCGAACAGCTTCCCCGACGGGACGAGCGACGGACCGGATTGGATCAGCGACGTGTCGCCGCTGTTCGCCGCGCCGGGCTTCGACGACTCGTCGTTCCCCCGCGTGCGGGTGCCCTCGCATCTGGAGACCGCGGGACTGCTAGACCCGCAGTATGTGAACGTGCAGTACCCGTGGGACGGCCACGAGGACCCAAAGGCCCCGGCCATCCCCGAGCATGGCCATGTGGCGGTCTACCGACGCAAGTTCGCCGCGGAGGGCGCGGTCGCCCAGGCCATCCGCGAGGGCCGCACGGTGACGCTCACCTTCCAGGGCGCGGCCACCGCCATCTACGTGTGGCTCAACGGCGCGTTCGTCGGCTACGCCGAGGACTCCTTCACGCCCAGCGAGTTCGACGTGACGGACGCCGTCAGGAAGGACGGCAACGTGCTGGCGGTCGCCTGCTACGAGTATTCGAGCGCGAGCTGGCTGGAGGACCAGGACTTCTGGCGGCTGCACGGCCTGTTCCGCTCCGTCGAGCTCAACGCGAGACCCGCCGCCCACGTCTCCGACATCCACGCCGAAGCCGATTGGGAGCCTGCCACGTCGATCGGATCGCTCTCGCTGGACGTGCTGATCGACGGCGCCACGAACGCCGCGACGGCCGACCTCGCGCTGCGAGACAAGAACGGCACCATCGTCTGGCGCACCGCCACGGAAGCGGCCGGAACGCTGCACGCCGAAGCCGAGATCGACGACGCCGCACCCTGGAGCGCCGAACGCCCGGACCTGTACGAACTGTCCGTCACCCTGCTCGACGCGGACGGCAAGGTTCTGGAGACCGCGCGCACCCGCATCGGCTTCCGGCATGTGGCCATCGAGGACGGCATCCTCAAGCTCAACGGCAAGCGCCTCGTGTTCCGCGGCGTGGACCGCCACGAGTTCGACTGCCGGCGCGGCCGTGCCGTCACCGAAGAGGACATGCTGTGGGACATCCGCTTCATGAAGCGCCACAACATCAACGCGGTGCGCACCTCGCACTACCCGAACCAGTCACGCTGGTACGAGCTGTGCGACGAATACGGCATCTATCTGATCGACGAGACCAACCTGGAGACCCACGGCAGCTGGAACAGCCCCGGCGACATCCCCGTGGGCACCTCCGTCCCCGGTGACGACGAGGCCTGGCTGGGCGCATGCATCGACCGGCTGGACAGCATGATCATGCGTGACCGCAACCATCCCAGCGTACTCGTCTGGTCGCTGGGCAACGAATCCTACGCGGGCGAAGTCCTCAAGGCCATGAGCATGCACGCGCATCGGCTCGACCCGGGCCGTCCCGTCCACTACGAAGGCGTCAATTGGAACCACGCCTATGATGGGATCAGCGATTTCGAAAGCCGTATGTACGCCAAGCCGGACGAGATCCGCGACTGGCTCGAACACGGCGACGAGCGTGGCGCGGCGAACAAGCCGTTCGTCAGCTGCGAGTACATGCACGCCATGGGCAACTCGTGCGGCGGCCTGAGCGAGTTCATCGACCTCGAACAGTACGAGCGCTACTCCGGCGGGTTCATCTGGGACTACATCGACCAGGGGCTCGTCCAGCGCCTGCCCGACGGGAGCGAACGACTCAGCGTCGGCGGAGAATGGGGCGACCGGCCGACCGACTACGAATTCGTGGGCAACGGCATCGTGTTCGCCGACCGCACGCCCAGCCCCAAGGCGCAGGAGGTCAAGCAGCTGTATTCGCCGATCAAGCTCACCCCCGACGGGCACGGCGTGACCATCGAGAACCGCAACCTGTTCATCGGCACCGACGGCTACGTGTTCGCCGCACGGCTCCTCGAAGACGGGCGCGAGATCTGGCACGCCGACTACCGGTTCGACGTGGCCGCCGGAGACACCCAACGCCATGACATCGCCTTCCCGGACATCGACACGGACGGGAACACGCGCGAGGTCACCTACGAGGTCGATCTCCTGCTCGCCGAATCCACCGCATGGGCGCCGGCCGGCTACGAGCTCGCGTTCGGCCAGCTTACCGGCACCCTCAACCCCGAACGGGACATCACCGAGACCGATTATGACGACGACGGCCGCGCGACGGTCACGCTCGGCCGGTGGAACACGGGCATCCGCCGCGACGACGAGGAAATCCTCCTGTCGCGCACCCAGGGAGGCATCGTCTCCTGGACGCGGGACGGACGGGAAATGGTCATCCGTCGCCCTGAACTCGTCACCTTCCGCCCTCTGACCGACAACGACCGCGGTAACCGTTCCGGATTCGACCGTGCAGCATGGTTCGCGGCCGGCCGCTACGCCATCGTGACCGATACGAGCATCACGCAATCCGACGACGGAGGACTCACGGCCGAATACCGGTACGAGCTCGCCGACCCGGGCCACACGCCCGTGACGGTCGCCTACCGCATCACGTCCGACATGCACATGCGACTGACCGTCGAATACCCCGGCGGTGTCACCAACGCCGCCAGCCTGCCCGCGTTCGGTGTCGAATGGGAACTGCCCGGCGAATACACGCAGCTGCGCTACTACGGGCCCGGCCCCGAGGAAACCTACCGCGACCGCAAGCAGGGCGGCAAGCTCGGCATCTGGGACACCACCTCAGAGGCAAGCATGGCGCCGTATCTCATGGTGCAGGAAACCGGAAGCCACGAGGACGTCCGCTGGCTCGAAGCCACCGACATCCAAGGCCACGGATTGCGCGTCAGCCAGCGCGGCGACCGTCACTTCACGGCCAGCCTGCTGCCATGGAACACCTACATGATCGAAGCCGCGCGCCGCCATGAGGACCTGCCCGCCCCGCGCCACAACTACCTGCGTCTGCTCGCGGCGCAGATGGGCGTCGGCGGAGACGACTCCTGGGGAGCCCCCGTCCACACGGCCTACCAGCTGCCCGCAGGCAGGCCGCTCACCCTCGACGTGAACCTCGAACTCATCTGACCGGCAACGGGCGGCGGCATGCACCACCATGCCGCCGCCTGTGCATATTCCCCAAAACACACCCACAGAAAAGAGGCAATCAATCATGGCTGAAGTGATCATCATCAAGAACGAGAAGGAGGCCGGCGAGATCTACGGCCGTTGCGTGGCGGACCTCATCAAGGCCAAGCCGGACGCGGTGCTGGGACTCGCCACGGGCTCCAGCCCGCTGGCCGCCTACCAGGCCCTCGCCAAGATCGTGCACGAGGAGCACATCGACGTCTCCAAGGTGCGCGGCTTCGCGCTCGACGAGTACCTGGGCCTGCCGCTCGACCACCCGCAGTCCTACCACTCCACCATCCACCGCACGGTCGTCGAGCCCCTGGGCCTCGACCCTGCCAAGGTCCACGTGCCCGGCGACGTGCTGAACGGCGCCCCGCTCGAGGACGGCGACAAGATCGCCGCCGCCGGCCCGGCCTACGACGCGGCCATCGAGGCCGCGGGCGGCATCGACGTGCAGATCCTCGGCATCGGCACCGACGGCCACATCGGCTTCAACGAGCCCGGCTCCTCCCTCGCATCCGGCACGCGCGTGAAGACCCTGGCCGAGCAGACCCGCATCGACAACGCCCGCTTCTTCGACAACGACATCAAACAGGTGCCGACCCACTGCATCACGCAGGGCATCGGCACGGTCCTCAAGGCCCGCCACCTCGTGCTGCTCGCGTTCGGCGCGGGCAAGGCCGAGGCCATCGAGGAGACCGTCGAGGGCGGCGTGAGCGCGTTCTGCCCGGCCTCCGCGCTGCAGCTGCACCCGCACGCCACGATCATCATCGACGAGGAGGCCGCCAGCCGCCTGCGCCACAAGGACTACTACCGCTACGCCTTCGCCCACAAGCCGGCCTGGCAGGGCATCTGATCGGCAATCGAACGGTTCGGGCTCCTTCTTTCTCCGCAAAGAAGGAGCCCGAACGCATACAGGAAGGAAATCATGACGCAGGACAGAAACGAGATCGTCGCGCGCGTGACCGCGGCGTTGGAAGGCGAGGCCAAGCCGGTCGCGATCCGCGGGGCGCGCAAGGTGGATGCCCGCGGCGAGCAAAGCGGATATTGGGTGGTCTCGGACGCGCGCGGCGTGATCGTGGGCACGGGCGCCGCGACGGCGGACGGCAGCGGCGAGGAGGCGTTCGAGCATGCCTGCCGCACGGTCGGCATCGACCCGGCCGCTCCATCGGGATCGGACGGTGCGGTTATTGACGCGGCCGGGCGGATTTTGACTCCTGGTTATGTGGACATCCATTCGCACGGCGCCTGGGAGAAGAGCTTCGACGACGGCCCCGACGGCATCGACATGGCCCGCGCCGGCCACGCGGTCCACGGCACCACCCGCCAGGTGCTCTCGCTCATCACCAACCCGATGGACGTGATCTGCCGCAACATCCGCACCGTGCGCGAGAAGATGGCCACCCGCCCCGACATCCTTGGCTGTCACCTCGAAGGCCCGTTCCTCGCCCTGAAACGCAAGGGCGCGCACGATCCGAACTGCCTCAAGGACCCGGTGCCCGAACTCGTGGGAACCATGCTCGACGCCTCGGGCGCCGACCCCGCCGCCGGCAAGATCGGCTGCATCCGCCAGATCACCATCGCGCCGGAGCTTGAGCACGGCATCGGCGCCATCCGCCAGTTCGCGGCCGCCGGCGTGGTGCCCGCGGTCGGCCACTGCGACGCCGACTACGCCACCGCCCAGGCCGGCTTCAACGCGGGCGCCGGCATCATGACCCACATGTTCAACGCGATGAACGGCCTGCACCATCGCGAACCCGGCCCCATCCCGGCCGCCGTGGAGGACCCGCGCGTCACCATCGAGCTGATTAATGACGGCTTCCACGTCCAGAACCCGATGGTCAAACTCGGCTTCGGACTGGCGCCCCACCGCATCGCGTTCGTCACCGACGCGATGGCCGCCACCGACTGCCCCGACGGCGCGTACAAGCTCGGCGAACTCGACGTGAACGTCATCGACGGCCACGCTCGCCTCGTGTCCAACGGCGCCATCGCCGGCTCCACGCTCACCCTGGAGGTCGCGGTCCAGCGCGCGGTCAACGAACTCGGCTTCAGCCCCGTCGCCGCCGTCGAGGCCGCCACCCTCACCCCGGCACGCGCCTTCGGATTCGACCGGGTCAACCCCGTCACCGGCGCTCCGCTCGGCCTCATCGCCCCCGGATACGCCGCCGACCTCAACCTCCTCGACCCCGCCGACTGGACCGCCCAGCACGTCTGGTGCGCCGGCCGCCAGGTGAAGTAAATTACCTCCTTCGCAAAATCGTCCATGTTGACTCCAAAAAGAAAGCAAATTTTTTTCAACATATTTAAATCGGGTTCATTAACATCTCTCTCCCAATTCGATAGTGCCTGCCGGGTAACATTCAATTCCCCGGCTAGTTCTTCCTGTGTCATTCCCAATTGTGTTCGCAGATGACGTATTTGCTTTCCTGTTGTAATATTCGTCTGTTCCTGGTTCAAAATAGTTTCTCCTCTCTGATACTGATTTTATCAATGATATTTCGCAATAGCCAGCAATGAACGCTTGCATTGCGCAAGACGTTACATTATCTTCTGAAACATATAGCGCACCTTGTCCAGGCGGCTGTTTGGACGGCGGGGCTGGATGACTGGCTTGCCGACAGCGGCCTGATACCCTTTCAGTTCTGTAAGGCATACGCTCTGCCCGTTGGTGTAAAAGGCCAGATCAGTACGGTATGCCTGTATACAGCGGGCGGGAATCTCGCCAGTAAAGACAACTTCATCCTTTTTTACCTGGACCGTTTCGATGGTGGCACAGTATTTCGGTGCATCATGATAAGCCCTGAAAGATATTCCCGGGGCGCATAGAGGGTGAAGGAGAGATAAGGTTCCAGCAGTTGCGTCCCTGATTCCTTCAATGCCTGTTCCAATACAATCGGGGCCAATGAGCGGAAGTCCGCCGGCGTGCTGACCGGACTGTAATAAAGCCCGTATTCAAAGCAAATCTTACAGTCCGTTACGTTCCAGCCGAACAAGCCCTGCTCCAGCCCGTAACGGATACCATCCCTGACAGCGTTTTGAAAACTCTGGTTCAAGTATCCCAGCGAAACCCGGCTCTCGTATTGTACACCGGAGCCAAGCGGGAGTGGTGTAACAGACAGTCCGATGGATGCCCAAAACGGGTTGGGCGGCACCTCGATATGGATGGTGTGGCTGGCTGCTTTGAGCGGCCGCTCCATATAAATGACGGTGGGTTCCTTTACCACTGTTTCAAGCTTGTATTTTTCCGACAGCAAAGCGGAAACAACCTCCAACTGCACCCGGCCCAAAAAAGAAAGAATGATCTCATGGGTGATGGAATCCACCTCGCAGCGCAAAAGCGGGTCAGTATCCGCAAGTTGCGTAAGAGCGTCCAGCAGCCGTTCTCTTTGCGCTGCCGTTTTCGGCGCAATCGACGTCCGCAGCATGGGGAGGGGGTCCTCACGCCACCTTTTACGAGGGAGCCGGGTTGGGTCCCCTAATACATCGTTTAACCTCACGCTGTCGCTGGGAAGGATAACAATTTCACCCGGATAAGCGGTGTCTGTCCGAACAATTTCCCCTTTGGATGGAATACGCATCTCTGTGATTTTCAGCTTTTCTCTCCCGGCCAGGGCCACCGTATCCCGCAGGCGCAGCGTTCCGCTGTATAGCCGTAGATAGACACGCCGCTGGCCGCAATCTGTATACTCCACCTTGAAAACGCTGCCGCATAGGGCGGCGCTCCCCTGTTCCCCAATCGGTTGGAACAGCCCTGTCACCGCATCCATCAACGGTTGAATGCCAAGGCCCTTTTTGGCGCTGCCATAATAGACCGGGAACAGGGAGGCGTCTTGAACCCGCCGCTGTTCCTCCCGCACAAGTTTTTCCCGGCTGATTGGTTCTCCTGCGATATACTTTTCCAATAATTTATCGTTATTTTCGATGACCGCATCCCATGCTTCTATGTCGGTATTTTCCTCCAGGACTATTTCCGGGGACAGCGACACCGTCTGCTTGATGATAATATCGGCGGAGAGCTTATCCCGAACAGACTGAACCACGCTCTGCAAATCAACGCCAGCCTGGTCGATCTTGTTGATAAAGATAACGGTGGGAATGTTCATTTTCCGCAGGGCATGGAACAGAATACGGGTCTGGGCCTGCACGCCATCTTTAGCGGAGATCACCAAGATGGCCCCATCTAAAACAGCCAAAGAGCGGTACACCTCCGCCAAAAAATCCATGTGGCCGGGCGTATCCACAATGTTGACTTTACATCTGTGCCACTGGAAGGAAGTGACTGCCGCTTGAATGGTAATCCCACGCTGCCGCTCCAAAAACATGGTGTCCGTCCTCGTTGTCCCTTTTTCGACGCTCCCCGGTTCTGAAATGGCTCCGCTGGCATATAGCAGGCTCTCCGTCAAGGTCGTCTTTCCAGCGTCTACATGGGCAAGAATTCCAATATTGATTATTTTCATGTGATTGTCCTCCCTTTACTGCCCCGAAGGGCATAAAATCCCCAGCAGTAAAATACTTTTACCACTGGGGATGATAATTTGCGGACATACACATATACAGCATACACCTGTTTGTGAGTGCTGTTTTTGGGGATATGTCAAAATTGATAAGGCAAAAGTATTCTTAAATTGGGTACAAAAAACTAAGCTCCTACAAAAGGGACTATCATAATCCTTTGTTCCCACTATTTGATTATAGTTTTATTTAAGAATACCTTGCCGCATATTTTTTACTCCTTTTCTGGAATTGAATTATTATATCACATCAGTTTTAGGAAAACAAGTATCTAAAAGAAATTTTTCTTCTGAGTTCTCAAACCACCAAACACAGCCAGCGAACACACCGGGAACCAACCCCAGCCGCTCACCAACCAGCAGAAAGATGAATAACTTACACGAACCCCAACCAAAACGCAAACCCACCCCAACCACACACCCACAAAACCCAACAAACACAACACATCCACCGGCGTGTCGCAACCACGCTACGCCCACGTCATACAACTCGACCCACTCCCCACAGCCGCACTAAACTGGGCCTCACTACGACGCCTCACACATGCGAGCGCCGCCGCTGCAGCCCATATTCGGCAGCGGTCCATTCCAGGGACGGGGCATCATGCCTGCAACACCAGCGTCATCATTCGGATTGCCCAACAACGGGTTTGTGCCTGTGGCCACGATTTCTCCGGCGAGCACCGTCGCCGACCCCGCGCACAACGCCGAGCTCTACTACGAGGGGCTGCAGCGAGCGGCCACACTCGGCGCGAAGGTCATGAACGACCCGCAGGCCATCGACTCCCTCGCCGATCAGGCCTATGACCAGCTACGTTCCGGAAAACGCTACGACATCCCGAAACTTCAGGAGTATATGAAGCGGATGGAGCGCGATCATGACAGCCAATGATTCCGGTTCCATCGTCAAGGACCTGTTCGGCATCGCGGACTGCGAGCTGACGGGCACCGAGGAGACGATCGACAAGGGCAAGCGGGTCAAGAACATACGGCTCGCGTACTGCGGTCCGGTGCCCGAGGCTTGCGGGGTTTGCGGCGGAAAGACGTACAGCCACGGCAGACGCGCGCTCAAAATCGCGGACACCCCCATGGGAGGCGTACCAACCCGCCTGATCATCGAGTTTCCCCGAAGGCGTTGCAGCCAGTGCAACGACATCTGGCAGCCCGACATCGACGGCGTGAACCAGAAACGCATGATGACCTCGCGCGCCTACGCGGACATTGCGCAACGTTCCCTGCGCACCACGTTCCGCGACGTGGCCGTCGACTACGCGTTGACCCATGTGACCGTCAAGAACGTGTTCGAGGAATACATCCGCGACTATGACGAGAAGCTGCGGTTCCGCACGCCCGCATTCCTCGGCATCGACGAGATCAAGATCAAGCGCATCGGAGAGGTCACCGTCATCACCGACCTCGAACACCGCACGCTCTACGACATGCTCAACGGCCGAAACCAAAGGACCCTCACAGAATACTTCATGAACATGCCCGACAGGGACAAGGTCATGTGGGTGTGCTCGGACATGTATCGGCCATTCGAGAAAAGCATCGCCACGGCCATGCCGAACGCACGCTGGGCCATCGACCACTTCCACGTCGTCATGAAGGCCAACGAAGCCGTCGACTCCGTGAGACGGTCCCTGCAAACGACCATGACCAAGAAGGACCGCATCAAAACCAAGCGCGGACTTGCCTACACGCTCAAAACCCGACGTCGCGACCTCACAGGCGAGGAGGCCGAGAAAATACGCCTGCTGCGCGGCGTCGACGAGCTCAAGCCCCTCGCCACGGCCTTCGACGTCAAGGAGGACTTCTTCGACATCTGGGACGAGAACCCCACATCGAAACGCAACGCCCAGAAAGCGTTCCAAACATGGGAGAACAACATTCCCGAAGGCGAATTGTTCGACTCGTTCAGAACCCTCGCCAAAACGGTACGCAACTTCTACACCCAGATCTTCCAATACTGGGACTGCCCCATAGCCATAAGCAACGGCTACACCGAATGCGCCAACAGACTCATACGCGAATCCAACATGAAAGGACGCGGATACTCCTTTGAAACGTTGCGGGGAAGAAGCCTGTACCGAAAGACCAACCTCCTCAACATCATCAACAGCGGCGGCATAAGCATCGGTCCCCGAATCCTCACCAAAGGCGCGCTGTTCACCACCGAAGCGGAAGACGAGAGCAACGAGGAAGACGAATGGGAGCCGTTCCCCGAACCTGAATACGAGGTGGACGAAACCACCGGCGAGATACTCAACTAACGGTAAATCTCTGGTTGAAACGGAAACACGTCTCAAACGATTTTCAACCAGACGGTTCCTTCTGGAACTTAGAGGATGAACGTTCTTCGAAACCCGTCATTCAACCAGAGATTTTACATACCCAAAAATGCCGACTATGGCGCAGCGGAAGCCTACCTCACATTTGAGCATGACGAGTTTACCATGAAGCCCACCCTTGATGGAAACGGGCGACGTGCCTCACGTTTTTTGAGCGCGTAGGGTGTGGTGGTGCCTCATCGGGAATGAGCGCGAACGGTATCGGTCCT